>CAMAWD010000008.1 GCA_945861785.1 Rhodoferax sp. OV413
CAGACGACCCAAAGCAGCGTTGCCCCGACATCACACTGATCAGAACCGAACTGGGATGGACACCTGCGGTTCAATTGCGCGACGGGTTGATACGTACCATTGAGTACTTCAAGACCATCGTTTGAGCTCTACCGCCTGAAGCGCTTGCAACTGTTGGCATGGGCGGCCCCGCCGCTCAGCCATGCCGGGCAACGGCGGCCAGATGCTGTGCCAGCCGCACCGACAGCGCAACCAGTGTCAGCGTCGGATTGGCAAAGCCTGATGTCGGAAAGGCCGCGGCACCGGCTATGTAGACACCGCGGGTACCGAACAATTCGCCATTCACGTCGCAGACGCCGGTAGCCGGGCTTGCGCCCATGCGCGCGGTGCCGATGTGGTGGCCCCCCACCGGGATGCGGCGTGCCGCGGCCTGGTGCAGGTCGATGCCGTCGAACTCGAGCCGGGCACCCCCATGCGCGGCGAAGGCAGCCTGCAACACGTGCAGGCCGCGCGCCAGTCGTTCGTGGTCTGCCTTGGTGGTGCGCCAGTCGATGCAGACCCGGCGTTGGCCGAGGGCATCGGTTTCGTTTGCCAGCGTGATGCGGCTTTCGGGATTTGGTTCCTGCTCGGCGTTGACCTCCAGCGGGTAGACGCCTCGCGGGTCATGCAGGAACACGGAAGGCAGCTTTCGCTGCGCGAACACGCGCTTGCGTACCCACGTCGCCGCAAAAGCGGCCAGCCCAGGCGCGCCCAGCAGCACATTGCGCAGGTGCTCGGCATGAAAGCGCAGCGCGGCACTGCGCCGCTGCGCCAGCGCCTGCTCTTCCAGCGCCGTGAGTTTGCGTGCGTATTCGGGCGCGATCAGGTGTTTGACGAGGTACATCGCCGACAACACTGCGTTCCGGTGGTCAGGATTGACGATGTTGGCATGGTTGGGGCGCACCACCAGTCCGGCCAAAGCTTCACGGCGCTGCGCCTCTGGCGACAACCACACATAACGGCGACAGTAGACACCCTCGGGAGACCTGGCATAACCGGCACGCACCTGGTCCGGCCGCGCGGTGAATCGGATACGCCCGATCTCACCCTCGAGATGGCACTGATAGAAGCGGCCGACGAGATCGTGTCTGTTGCCCAAGCCACCCGGACAGTCCTGGTCAGACGCCAGCAGCAGCCGCGCCGTCTCGATGCCGCCTGCGGCCAGCACCACCCGCGGCGCGGCCACACGCAGCTTCACCGCACCAGCACGCAACTCCACACCAGCCGCCGCAGTACCGCCGGCCTTGCACAGCACTTGCTGCACCGGCGCGTTCAGCAGCACCCGCAGACGGGGTGCTGCCGCCAGCCGCGCCCGGTAGCGCAGGCCAAAATTGACCGGCGGGCTGAAGCGCTCCAGCCGGTCCAGCACCAGTTCGACCTGGGCCACGCCATCCACCAGCGGCGCTGTGGCGCCGGGCAACGCGGCCGTGGCATCGAAATGCGCCGGCCCCGCATCGCACCAGTCCAGCGCGCGCGGGTAGTGGCGAGCCATATCGTCGTAGGCGATTGGCCAACCCGAGTGCGGCATCCAGGGCCGGACCTCGAAGTCAATCGGGTCGAATGGGATGCAGCGCCCGCCCCACAGCGCAGTCGTGCCGCCCAGATTGCGCCGGCGGTACATCTGCGCCGGACCGTGGCTGGGGGGGTCGACGCGGGTCGCGCGGTAATGTTCCTGGCTCCGGGCGCCATAACTTGCACCACCAGCTTCCACCAGCACCACCTCCAGGCCGGAATCAGCCAACTCCAGCGCCAGGGTGATGCCCGCCGCGCCCGCACCGACGATCACCACGTCGGCGACCAAAGCGCCCTCACCGGGCAGGCCTTGTTGCAGGTCGAGAATCACCGGGCCGCGATCGTTGCCAAGGCGCTGAGGTGCGCCTGCGAATGGGTGCCGACCAGCACCGTATCGACACCTGCCATGCCAAGGGCCCGCGCCACGGCCAGCTCCGGTGCCAGTCCCGACTGCAACCGGATCACCTCGCGCACCTGCACCATCAGGCCTCGCCCAGCCAGCGCACGGGCCTGGCCGCCGGCGAGCAGCGGCCAGGGCAACTGCAACATCGTCAGCCCAGGTATCGCCAGTGCCGCATGCAGACTGTCGGCGTCGTCGCAAGACACGCCAAAATGCCGCACGCGTCCGGCGTGCTTCAATTGCGCCAGCGTTGCCGCGACACTGGGGTCGGCCAGCGCAGCGGCATCCGGGCTGTGCAACAACAATGCGTCGACCTCTTCCAGCCCGAGCCGGCGAAGCGAGCCCTCCAGGCTGTCGGTCAATGCGGCCGGCGCAAAACTGTAGCGCAGCGCCGCGGCACGCTGCGCCGTGGCCACACCGGCGACCGCACCGCCTGCTTCATTGCGGCGTGCCAGCAACGGCCTCAGCAAAGGCTTGAGCGGCAGCAGCAGGCGCATGCGTGGCGAGAATGACATACCGCACTTGGTGACCACAAAGGCGTCATCGCGCCGGCCCTTGAGTGCACGGCCGATCACCCGCTCGCTGTCACCCTGGCCGTAGACATTGGCGGTGTCGAGAACGCGCACGCCCATGTCGAGCGCCGACTGCACCAGCCGCAACGCGTCGCGGTCAGACAAGGGGTTGTTGAATGAACCGATGCGGCTGCAACCCAGCCCCAACCGCGAGATCCGCCGTTCATACACGCACGGCCCTCACTTGCGCAGCACCAGCAGCAGCACGCTGTTGCCTTGCAGGTCAAGCTTCAGTCCACCGCTGCGGGGCCAATCCAAGGGTTCGGCGCTCAAGCCCGCCCCCGGCCAACCCTCGATCTCCTGCAGCAAGGCTTGGCGCCTCGCAACCGCATCCCGCATGGTCTGCGACACTGCCTCGCGCGCGGGAGCGCGTTGCACCGACGGCAACACCTGCTGCGCCTCTTCGAAACCGAGGCCCCGGCCCAAGGCTGCCAGCAATTCGTCGGCCGCGATTACGCTCAGCCCGGCTTTTCCCAGCGCATCGCGCAGGCGCGACGGGCTGACGGCGCCGCTCTTTTCCTGTGCCTCCAGCAGGCCTTTCGCCTTTGCCAGTTGCGGGTACACATTGCCGTGGGTTGCGTCAATCAGGTAGCGGGTTGCCGATCTCGGCCGGCCGAAGTCGCCGACATCGATCTCAAGCGCCAGCCCGCGCCGGCGTTCGTTGGCGCGGCTGGTGTCCGACTTCACGCGTTGCTCGGCGTCGCTCTCGATCTCACGCACCCGGCCCGCTGCGGACGCCGGCAGCCCCGCACCCCGCGCCACCTGCCCGACCAGGCCATCGCGCACCAGGGAACGTGTGAACTCCTCGTTGGGCAGGCTCTTCAGGGTGGCATCATCGCTGACCAGCATCTTGGCCGAAGGTACCAGGCTCGCCACCAGGAGATACAGCGTGTCGCCGTCCGCGAAGGCCACCGTCTTGACCCAGCGATCGGTGCTTCGGGTGCGCACCTGCTGGCCGCGCAGCATCGAGAACATGCGAAAGGCCTGAAAGCTGGCACGCGGTACGCCCCAGTTGGTGAACATGCCGCCATAGTGGCCGGCCACCCCAGGGTCCACGATCATCTGGTAGGTCTGCGCAGCGACCCCGGCCTCGTGCATGGCGATCAGCGTGCTGGCGGCATAAGCCGCGCCGACTTCGGTAGCATTGAGGTCGCCCTCGGGATAGGGCAGATCCGGGGCAATGTTCCACTCGGTATTGAAGATGGGTGTGTTGGCGCTGTAGCCGTTGGCCTTCAAGGCCTTGCGGATGTAGGGGACCACCAGCTCGTAATGGCGGGTCGGATCAACGTAGAAGCTGTGCCAGGAAAAGAAGTCCACTGGCAGGCGTGCCAATCCCAGCGCAGGCAACGGCGTGCGTGCGGCGTGTTGCAGGAACTGGGTCATCAGATAGCGATGGTCCAACATCTGTCCGACGATGCGCAGCTTGTCCGCTTCGGTCTGCGTACTTTCGCCACCCGTGGTGGCACCGACCAGCTCGGACACCGCAGGGCCGCCGACCAGTGCATTCGGGTCGGCGCGGCGCGCACCCAGGACCGTGGCCGTGTACTGGCGCATGAACTGTTCGTTCGTGCCCGAGTAGTAGAAGTTGGGCTCGTTCCAGGCCTCGAAGTAGGCGTTGAGCTTGAGCTTGTTGTTGAAGTGCTGTACTGCCGCCTCGACGATACGGCTCCACAACGCGTAATCTGCCGGCGCGCTGCCACGGAACATCGGCAAGTTCGTGCCCTTGCGGACATCGGTGGAAGGATTGGAACTGGCCCAGCGCGGCATGCCATCGATGCCGATCAGGACGCGGCCGCCGTTCGCGTGGAACTTGCGCAGAAAGTCATTCAGACCCAGGGTCTCGAGCCGCCGTTGCAAGTCCTCAAAACTTGTGGCGTGCTGCAGTACCTGGTCACCCAGGCTTAAACGAAGCAGGCCGGGGCGCGGCATGCCCAGGATGCGCTGGTCCAGGCCAGCCCCGAAAGCCTCGGGGGTATACCAGACGTTGCCGCTGAAACCGAACACGCGTGGCACGCCGCCACTGCCAATCACGTCGCGGACGCTCACCTCCACCTTGACCGGGGTGGCGGCTAGCGCTGCCCGGCCCAAGAGCAAACCAGAGATCAGTGCCACCAACAGCGCGACAAATGGCCACGCAACAGGTACATGCCTGCGCGCGAACTCACGGGCGGGCAAGGCCACGCCGCGAAGGTGTTCAGTTGGATCGACGGTTTTCATATGCTCGTGCGAAGGTGCTGCCAGGTTGCGCTGCCGAGTGAATTCGAACCGCCGCCGAAGCCAGGCCGAGCAGGTACCAGGTGACGGGCAGAGTGAGGTTGGGCTGCGCCAACATGCTGGTGAACATGCCGGTCAGCGCCAGGCCGAAACTGACGAACATCGGCTGGACCGGACCGTCACGCGCCAGTGCCAGCAGCCAGACCTGGGTCCAGACCCACAGGCAGATGCCGATGAACAGCACGAAACCCGGCAAGCCGAAATAGACCCAGGCCTGAAGTCCGCTGTTGTGCACGCGCTTGCGGTAGAAGTTGCCCGAGGACTCCTCGTCGGCATAAGCACCACGACCGAGCCAAGGCTCGCGCACCAGTTCGTCGGCGGCGGATTGCAGGTAAACCCGGCGTTCGACGAATCCGCTGGATGAAGTCACGCGCTGCACGCCGCGCTCGGCGACCCATTGCCAGCCGCCAGCCATGTACCCCAAGGTGACGACCAGTGCCAGTAGCAGCAGCAAATGAAACAGGTAACGCGGCCAGGCCAGGAAAATGGCGAGCAGCGCTATCAGCGACACCGCGATGTAAGCCGCGTAGGTGAAGGTAAAGAACACCGCACCCACCACCACCGCGCTGGCCAACCCCCAGTACAGCACATGGCGCCAGTTGCGGGAGCGCAGGCAGGAGTAAAACACGAACGAGAACGTGATGATCGAGAAATCGGCCAGATGTTGCGCCCAACTCGTCAAGCCTGAAGCTCGCAACACCGTGCCCAGGAAGGTGGGCTTGACCTCGCCAGTCTCGAGCGCCAGCGTCAAAGTCGCCCCAGTCAATCGATTCAACGCAAGTTGACCGACACCAATGGCCGCGCTGATCAAGCCTACCACCAGCATCGCCTTGAGCGCCAGCGACAAGTCGCGCTCGTCGCGCAGCAACAGCACAATGCAGACTCCTATCAACACGGATTTGGTGATCGAGATCAGATTGATGATGAAGCGGCCGGGGCCAAAGAGGTTGGTGTTGGCCATGTGGGGCAGGTCCAGCAGCACCAGCAGCAGCGCCGCGAAGCTGACCGCCGTCAGGTGCAGCGGCATCTCGGGGCGCAACAGCGATTCGGCGGCGATGAACGCCAGCACGACGAACGGAATCACGGTCTGCAAGTCCACGCCTGCAAGGCGCGCGCCATTGCTTTGCATCGACACGGTCAAGAGCACAATCAGGCGAGCATGGCCATCATTCAGCCGCATCAGCCCCAGCATGCAGGCCGTGGCCAGCGCAACCAGCGGCAGTACCAGCAAGGTGGCCCGCACCGGCGCATGTTCCAGCCGAAGGCGCTGCCACAACCTGGGCGATAGCAACGTCGACAGGTAGCCGTCGCCCACGGCCAATACCACCGCGAATGCAAGCGCCAGAATGAATGTGGCGGCAACCCAGGGCGAATTGGACGGCCCGATCCCGGCAGGGGTCTTCATCTGGAGACGTGGTGGCGCACGGTGTCACAGGGCGTTCTTGCTCACGAACCCGCGCGCGATCGTGACCAAGATGATGCGCAGGTCCAAACCCAGCGACCAATGTTCGATGTACTGGATGTCGTACTCGATGCGCCCGCGCATCTTGTCGAGTGTATCGGTCGGACCGCGAAAACCGTTGATCTGGGCCAGCCCGGTGATTCCCGGCCGGATCTTGTGGCGGAAAAAGTAGTACGGTATCAGCTTGCGATGCTCGTCGTCCAGCGCCACCGGGTGCGGCCGCGGCCCGACGATGGACATGTCGCCACGCAACACGTTGATGAACTGCGGCAACTCGTCCATCGAGGTCCGGCGCAGGAAGCCACCCAACCGGGTGACCCGAGCGTCGCCGGCACGCGCCTGGACGAACTGCGAGCCATCTTCCGTGACGGTCATCGTTCGGAACTTCCAGATCTTGAACTCCTTGCCGTTCAGTCCATAACGTCGCTGGCGGAAAATCACCGGTCCACGCGAACTGACGCGTATCGCCGCGGCGATGAGCAACAGTGGTACCGCGATCAGCAGCAGGATCAGGCTGGACAACACGACGTCCTCCAGCCGTTTGGTCATGCCACTGACGCCAAGGAACGGGTTGGCAACGACGTTGACGACCGGCGTCTCGCCGACATGCTCCCACTGCGCACGCAACATGCTGAAGAGGAAGAAATCGGGCACATAGTGCACTGTCACCGGCAGTTCGGCAAGGCGATTGATGAGTTCGACAATACGCAACTCGGCGCGCAGAGGCAGTGTGACGTAAACGCGGTCGATTTCACCCCGCAGTGCTTCAACCACAAGATCGTCCACCGTGCCGCGGATCTGGCCGGAAATTGCCTCGGCCACCCTTTGGTCATTGGGTTTGCGGTCATCGTAATAGCCGACAAACTTCAAACCCATCCAGGGAGACAGCGCAATCTCGTCGGCAATGCGAATCCCGGAGACCGTGCTGCCTACGATCGCCGTCCGCTGGAAATTGTGGCCTCGCAACCGACCCTGGCGCAGCACCAGGCGCAGAGCCAGCCTGCTGCCGGCGACGGCCACGGGCGCCGCAACAAACCAGGCAATCGCCACCGTGCGCGAAAGCGCGGTTTCCACCCCGAACAGGAACACCACCAACAAGGTGCCGGCCGAGGCGAAGACGGAGCTGGCCACGATGCGCCACAACTCATGCCACAGCGACTCGGCCCGCCACGACCGGTAAAGCTCGTTGGAGCCGGCAATCAGAATGAACAGCAGCGCCGCCACGGCCCCGATCATCGCTGTGCGCTGGCCCCAGGCGTCGTCGATCGACATTGTCAGCAGCCACAGGACGCCGAGGATCAGTCCCGCATCCAGCATGCGCGCCAGTTCCACCAGGCGGGCGCTGTACGGACGAATACGGCCGCCCGGGCGATGCACGGTACCAGCGCCCGTCACGCTTGACCAAGAATTGGGAGCATGCTGCCGCGTAGTCGAGCTGTCAGAACCCAAGAGCGCCCCCTTGCGGTGAGAAAACCGTTGTTGTGTTGAATAACCAGTCTAGCGGTTACGAACGTCGATTTTCGCCTGGCTCTCGCAGTCACCTTGTCGCTTTGTGAATTACTTCCTGCTTTTTTCACACCACAATTTGCCTCGGATCAATGCACATCGAAAAGAAGAGCGCGACCGGGTATCAAACAATTGGCTGCTCGCGTTCGCTTATCAAGTCAAGGTAAGCCGTGCGGCCGGCGGTCTGTGAATACCGCGTGACAAGGCTGTGGCGCGCGGCATCGGACGCTGCCTGCAACCGGGCTGCGGGCAGCGTGCGCAGGAGGAGCAGGGCTTGCGCCAGCGCCGACGCGTCCTCGGCGGCATAACACCAGCCCCCCACGCCAGATTCGACGATCGACGCGGGTCCACCGCGGTCGGGCACCAGCGCAGGCAAGCCGGCGGCCATGGCCTCCAGCAGCACCAGGCCAAACGGCTCCCTGGGGGCGGTGTGCAGCAGCAGGTCGTGTACGGCCAGATGCTGCACCACATCGGCAACGAAGCCATGGAACACCACGCCCGGGTGGCGACGCGCCCGCTCCCGCAGTGATGCCAGATCGCTGCCATCCCCGTAGACATGGAAGGCCATGCCAGCCAGCCGCGGCTCCAGGTCAAGTGCCTCGAGCAGCAGGTCAACACGCTTGACCGGCTCGGTGCGCGCGACCAGCACCACGCTGTGCACGCCGTCGACCGTGAAAGGACCACGGCGTGGGATGCGGCCTACCAGATCGTCGGCCAGGAAGTTGGGCGCCACATCGATGCGCGCCGCGTCGATGCCGTTTTCCACCAGACAGTCCCGCACATAGTGAGACACGGCGATGAAACGAAGCGGAAGGCGCTGGATCCAGCGGTTGCGGCGGTAGACATTCTTGCCCCCACCGCCGTGTACCACCAGCCGATGCGTGACCCGACGACGCAGCACCAGGTTGGCCAGGCAAAGCGCCACCGAATGCTCCATCCGGGTGGCCAGGAACACGAAACCGTCGGACGCGCGCAACAAGGCAAACACGGTGACCAGGAGCCCGATGAGACCTCGGTATACGTGCATCTTCACGCCCAACTTCGAAGCCTCGGTATGGACCAGGCCGGGCGGCGCGATCAGCAACACCTCCGCCCGGTCTGCAAGGGCCTGTGCAGTCGCCAGCGCCATGCGCTCGGTGCCATACAGCACACCGCCGTAAAGCGCATAGACCAGATCGGGGCCGCGGCCCTGGCTTGCGGGCTTTTCGGCCGGCGCACTCATGCCGCTTTACCCAGCAGTTCCAGGTAAACGGCCAGCAGCCGCTCGAAGGCCTGTCCGGCCTCGAAACGCTCCCGCACCCGCTGCTGCCCGCAGCGCCCCAATTGCGCCGCGAGCGGCGCATCGTCCAGCAGCCGGGCGATCTGGCGCGCCAGATCGGCCACATCGAAAGGCCGGGCCAGCAGACCCTCTTCACCGTCATGCAACCACTCCTGCACACCGCCCAGGCCAAAGCTGACCACGGGTGTGCCGACAGCGAGCGCCTCGATGCCAGCCAGGCCGAAGGACTCCGGCACCACCGAAGGCATCACCAGCAGACGTGCGCTGCCCAACAAGTCGTTCACCGCAGTGCGGTCGGCCAGCCAACCGGGCAGGCGTACACGGTCGGTCAGGCCGGCGGCGGCCAGCCAGCGCGGCAGTTCGGAGGCCAGCGCGCCATCACCAGCCAGCACCGCCTGCCACGGCCGGTCGCGCACCAGTGCCAGCGCCTGCACCAGCTCGCGCACCCCCTTGTAGTCGACCAGCTCACCGACGAAGGCTATCAGCGGCGGACGCTGCCGGGTGGCGCCCGCCGCTTCGACGTCGCCGCTGCCAACCAGTCGGGTGCCGTGCGGCACGATGCGCAGGCGTTCGGCCGGCACGCCATGCTGCAACGCAAGCTGGCCAAGGTACGCGCTGGGCACGACGATTCGATCCAGGGTGGCCCAGTGGTGCAGGTTCACGCGGTCAACCCACCAGCGCCGCGCCATGCGTACGCCGTCCACCATGTCGCGCGGGCGCACACATCCGCTGGCCAGGCAGCCCGCACCACAGAAGCGTTGGCATGGCTCACCGGTGGGCACGAAGCGCCGCGTCATGTGAAAACAGAAGGCGCGCGTGTCGTGCAATGTGCCCAGCACCGGCGCCGCAGCCGCCACACGGCGCAATGAACCGGCCGAAAAGACCGAGAACGCCCCGTGCACATGCACCAGGGCCGGCGCGAACCGCTGCAATTGGCGAACCAACTCGCCACCGTACCGCAACGTCGTCAACGGGCCGTAGGTCCAGGGCAGCCGCAGGCTGTCGCCGGGCGCCACGGCCGGAGCTTCGCCAGCAGGGTCGTGTATGCGCAAGGTTTCCACCTCGTGACCGCGTGCGCGCAAGCTGGCCGACAGTTCGGCCACGTGCACGGCCACACCACCGCCGTGGGGTGCCTTGTCGAGCACCTGCAGGATGCGCACCTCAACGCCCCGACGTCGCCACCGGCACGCCTGGACGCAAGCTGTCAAACAGCATGCGACAGACGCTCGTGCAGCGTACGGAACAAGGGAAAGGGCGCGCGAAAGAAAGCCTCGGCGTACTCGCCGCCTACCATGCCCGAGACCGCCCGATAGCGGTTCAGTCCCTCGACGCCGGCCAGGAAGTCTGCGTCTTGCAACTGGCTCGCATGGCACGCGATAGCGCGTCGCTTGACGTTCATGACCGCGCTGATGTCGATCGCCAGATTGGCGTATATCGGCGACCAGACCTCATAACCCAGGCAATCGACCGCATCGCCCCAACCCGGCCCCAACTGCCGGGCCGCCACCAGCAGGCAGCGACCCGTGGCTGCATGGTCGGCGTGCCGGTCAGTGACGAAAGGCAGCAGCACCACGTCGGGCCGCAATTCGCGCAACAGGTCGGCCAGCCTGGGCGCGACTTGATCAACGGCCAGTCCGAGCGCTCCGTCGGGTGCGCCGAGGAAGTGTCCCCCGGTGGCACCCAGCGCCTGCAGCGCCGCCCGCGCCTCGGCCATGCGCCGCTCGACCAGCGCCGCCTCCAGCGTCTCGCGCCGCGGCGACCGTACCGGGAGACGCCGCAATGCGGGGTCGCCGAGTCGGCCGTCGGTCATGAACACCACCTGCACGGGCACGCCCAGCCGGGCGTAAAGCGCCAGCGTGCCGCCACAACCTATGGACTCGTCGTCCGGATGCGGCGCCAGCACCAGCGGACGAATGCCTGGCGGGTCGGCGGCCACCTGCGGTGGGTGGTAGCGCTCCAGATCCACGATCGCGCGATCCAGCGCGTTGCGCATCGCGCGTGGCACCACCCGACGCAGCATGCGCTCAGCAAAGCCGAGGCCTCTCATCGGCGCTGCCCAGGGCTCACCGCGCAGTCGCTCGGCGGTCGTGCCGTCTTGGAGTTCCTCATGCCGTTATAGTATCCTGCGCCCGCTGCCCAGCACTTGTACTGCCTCAGAAACCAGATGACCGACCACCGCCCGCGCATCGGCTTCGTGATGGAGGACGCGCTGGGACATGTCACGCATGCGCAGGGCCTGCGATCGGTGCTCGACGCCAATGCACCGTTACACGCTGACTGGCTGCCTGTGCCCTACCATGCCGACGACACGCTGGAACGTCTGCCGCGGCTGCCGTTCTCCTTGAAGATCAGCCTGCGCGCGCGCTCAGCGGTGCTGCGCCGACTGCGTGTTGGTCCGGCGCTGGACGGCCTGTTTTTTCACACCCAGGGACTGACACCGGCCTGCCTGCCCTTGATGTCACGCCTGCCGACGCTGGTCTCTCTGGACGCCACACCCAACAACTTCTCAGAGATCGCCACTGCCTACGGCGAGCGCCCGGCCACCGGCATGGTCGGCCACCTCAAGGCCGCATGGTTCCGTCAGATCTTCGCCCGCGCGCGTTCCCTCGTGGCATTTTCCGACTGGGTGCGGCGCAGCTTGTTGAGCGACTACGGCGTGCCGTCCGACAAGGTCGTGGTCTTGCCGCAAGGCGTGGATACCGTCGCCTGGACACCCGGCGCGGCAGGGCTGGTGGGAGCGCCGCAGCGCGCGCGGCTGCGGCTGTTGTTTGTCGGCGCTGATTTTGAGCGCAAAGGCGGTGGCCTGTTGCTGCAGGCCTGGCGCGCCGGCCTGTCCGCCACCTGCGAGCTCGATATCGTCACACGCGACAGTTCGCTCGCCGCCTCCGAAGGGATTCGCCTGCACCGCGGGCTGACGCCCAACTGTCCGGATCTGAAGCGGCTGTATGCGCAGGCCGATCTGTTCGTGCTGCCCAGCCGCGGCGACGCCAGCCCGTTCGCGGTGCTGGAGGCGATGGCCAGCGGCCTGCCCGTGGTAGCCACCCGGGTCGGTGCGCTCGACGAAATGGTCGACGATGGCAACACCGGCCTGCTGATCCCGGCAGGTGACGCGCGGGCGCTGGCCGGCGCCGTGCTGGCGCTGGCCGCCGACCGCGCGCGGCTGGACGCCATGGGGCGCGCTGCACGCGCACGCGCGTGCAGCCATTTCGACGGGCCAACGAACTACCGCCGGCTAGCCCGCCACATACGCGACGTCGTGGTTGCGGCCCACCCATGAGCCAAGCTGTCATCGAACCAGCGAATGCCTCAGGCAAGGTGGAGTCAATGCCACACGCCCTCTTGATCAGCCACAAGCTGCCCTGGCCGGCCGACGACGGCAAAAAGGCCGTGCTGGCCGGCTTTCTGGCCTACCTGATCAAGCGCTTTGGTTCGGCCAATGTCACCTATGTCGTGGTCGGCCACGCACCGGCGGAACGCCCGAACCTGCCGTGCACCACCATCTGGGTGCCGCCGCCATCACGCCTGGACCAGGTTTCAAATGCTTTGCGCTGCGTACTCGGCCTCAGCCAGGGCAGCCTGCAGGAGGCGGTGACCTATTCGCCGTCTCTGGCGGGGAGCTTGCGGGCACTCTGCGACGAGCGAGCGCCCTGCCTGGTTCTGATGGACACGATTCGCATCGGCCAATGTCTCACCGGCACGGCGCCAGACCAGCATCGTGTGCTGTACATGGACGACCTGTTCCATCTGCGCTTCGAGCGCATGCTCGCGATGGCAGCCGACGGACAACGCACGTTTGCCGCGGCGGGTACTTTCGGCCGCTTGTTGCCCGGCCCGGCGCGGGCGCTTCTGGAATGGCCAGCGCTGCGCAATGCGCTTTACCGCTTCGAGGTCAAGCGGGTGCGCCAGCGGGAACTGGATGCGCCGCTGCACTTCGATACCTGCCTGCTGATCAACCCGCACGAAGCCGAGTTGTTGCGTCAAAACGGTCGGCAGGGCCGGGTCGCTGCGGTGCGCCCGCTGCTGTTCCCATCGGCTTCCCCGCTGCCGCGCCACTACGATGGCAATGCCGAGTACGTGCTGTTCGGCTCGCTGCGCCACCCGCTGCACCGCGCATCGGTGCTGTGCTTCCTCGATCAGGTAGTGCCCGGGCTGGTCGCGGCGATGCCGGATCTGCGCTTGCGCATTGTCGGCGAGGGTGCCGACGATGCCGTGCGCGCCGCCTGTGCACGGCTGGGCGAAGCGGTTGAACTTACCGGCTTCGTCGATGACATCGCACCGCTGTTCGCGCGTGCCTGCGCGCTGCTGGTGCCGTCGCTCGCGGGCGGTGGCCTGCGCCTGAAGGCGGTGACCGCGATGCACCACGGCCTGCCCATCATCACCACGGGCGAAGGGGTGCACGGCATCCCGCTGGTCGACGGCCAAAGCATGTTGCTGGAGAACCGCATCGACCTGTTTGCCGAGCCGATGCGCAGACTGCGTGACCCCGCCCTCAACCAGGCCGTGTCACTGGCCGCCCTGGCTGTATTCGAGGCCGAATACGGCTGCGAAGCAGTGTTTATTGAGTACGATCAGGTGTTCCATCCAGATGTCCGGTTTGCCCGCGTCCCGGCCCCTGCGCCGTGAAGCGGGCAGGTATACTGAATCGCGAGCCCATTGCCCACCCGGAACTTCTTGCCAAAGCATGCGCCTACGTTGCTCGTTGCCGACCCTGCTGGCCACACTGACCCTGTTGGCCGGCTGCAGCACTGCACCGCGGTGGGAGGTCAACACCGGTATCAGCGAGTTGTTGTCCGCGCCGGCCAACCCGGTGGCGGCCACAGCCACAGCCGACCCAGCCATCCTGCTGCGGCTGGAGCCAGGCGACCGACCGGCCTATCGCCTGGGTCCGCAGGACGAGTTGGCCATCACGGTCTGGGGGCCGCGCGAGGTGTGGTCCGAGGTCACGGTACAAGCCGGCCAGATTCCGCGGTCGCTCACCGTACAAGACGACGGCACCCTCTTGCTGCCGCTCCTGCGCAAGGTGAACGTACTGGGCCTGACGGTTGACGAAGCACTGGCCCGCATCGCCGAGGGCTACCGCGGCGTCGTCGGGTCGCGCTTCCAGGTTGACGGCAGCCT
The DNA here is from genome assembly GCA_945861785.1 of Rhodoferax sp. OV413. Classification (GTDB taxonomy): domain Bacteria; phylum Pseudomonadota; class Gammaproteobacteria; order Burkholderiales; family Burkholderiaceae_C; genus CAISIP01. Next base: position 14,142 of record CAMAWD010000008.1, read on the forward strand.
GACGCGACAGCGCTCCAAGGCAGTATTGATCGAAGGCGCGGTTGCGCGGCCTGGCATGGCCTACCTCGGCCCCGACCTGCTGACCCTGGGCGAGGTGGTCAGTGGCGCGGCCGGTGGCCTCACCGATTCGGCCGACCCACACCGCGGCTTGCTGCTGCGCAACGGGCAGACCTTCCTGCTCGACTACCGGCAGTCGCAGCAAAGCGGCGGTGACTTGCAACGCATCGCGTTGCAGCCAGGTGACCGGGTGTACTTTCCCCAGCAGCAAAGTGGCGTCTTCTATGTATTCGGCGAGGTCGTCAACCCGGGGAGCTTCCCTATTCCGCTCAGCGGCGTCACACTGCTGCAGGCCCTGGCCCTGGCCAAGGGGCCAGTGGCCCCCAACGCCAACCAGCAGAGCATCTTCCTGGTGCGGCCCAACAGCGACCAGCCGCGCATCTACCGGCTCAGCATGCAAGAGATCATCGCCTCGCGCGACGTTCCACTGGTTCCGGGTGACCGGTTGTTCGTGCCCGCCACCGGCCTGACCGACTGGGAGCGGACTTTCCGGCAAGCGGTACCGCTGCTTGGTATAGGCGCTGCCGCCACATCGGTCGTCATCAATTGATCCCCCGTTGAAGCACCCCAGGCCGGCGCCGTACCGAAAGTTGCCATGAGCACCAACGCATCTTCGGCTCCCAAGTGGACCGCCTACAGCCAGCCCCGCGCCGGTGCCACGCTGCGCCTGTTCTGTTTTCCCTACGCCGGTGGTGGCGCGTCGGCCTACCGCGGCTGGGACAAAGACCTGCCGCCGCAGGTGGAGGTCTGCCCGGTGCAGTACCCCGGCCACGAGACGCGCATCGCCGAAACAGTGCACACGGCAATGTCAAGCCTGGTGCGCGCCGCCGCCGAGGGCCTGAGGCCGCTGCTCGACCGGCCGTTCGCCCTTTTCGGCCACAGCATGGGCGCGCTGGTGGCCTTCGAGCTGACGCGCGCGCTTCAGCGCGAGGGCGGGCCCACCCCGTCGCGGCTGTTTGTCTCGGCCTCTCGGTCGCCACTGCTTCCCTACCACACGCTGCTGCCGTTCGACTTGCCCACCGACGAGTTCACGCAGCGGCTGCGCGAGCTTGAAGGCACGCCCAAGGAGGCCCTGGATTCACCCGAACTGATGGAATTTATCCTGCCGATCCTGCGCGCCGACTGCCAGATGTGCGACCAGTACCGCCTCGTCGATCGCTCGCCGCTGCCCTGCCCCATCACCGCCTACGGCGGCGTGGACGACATCGAAGGCGGTACCGACGCGATGGCGCAGTGGCAGGGCCTGAGCGGGCCCGGCTTCGAGACCCGCATGTTCGAGGGCGGCCACTTCTACCAGCAGTCGCGCCGCGACGAGTTGCTCGCCACCTTGGGCCAGGCGCTGCGGCGCCTGACCTGACGCGCCGCCGCAGGCCTCAGCGTGGCTCTGGCTCTGGCGCTGGCCTTGCCCAGCCCTGGCCCACCCGCCATGGGCCAGGTACAGGTCTGGCGGCTGCACCTGCCGCAGCTGGCCGGGCACCGGCGCGAATGCGAGGCGCTGCTCGATGCCGCCGAGCGAGACCGCGCCGACCGCTTCTACTTCGAGCCCGACCGCCAGCGCCATGTGCTGGCACATGGTGTGTTGCGCCACTTGTTGGCAGCCGCACTCGGCAGCATGCCGGCGGCGCTGGTCTTCACGGTCGGTGCCCAGGGCAAGCCGGCGCTGGCGGCCGGCGCACCGATCGACCTGCGCTTCAACCTTTCGCATGCGGGCGACTGGCTGTTCATCGCGCTGGCGCACGGTGCCGAGGTAGGCATCGACGTGGAGCGCCAACGTCCCGGCCTGGCCGACGAACTGTTGCCCGGCCTGAGCTTCACCGCCCGGGAAAAGGCCTGGATAAGCAGCCACGATGGCGCATCGCGCACGACCACCTTCTTCGAGGCCTGGTCGCGCAAGGAGGCCGCCATCAAGGCCTGGGGCACCGGGCTTTCGCTTGCACTGGATTGCTTCGATGTGACGCCCAACGGCGCCAGCCCGTGCGCACTGCAGCCACCACCCGGCCTGACCGCCAGTGGGCAGCCGTGGACCCTGCAAGATCTACCGGCGCCGCCCGGCCACTGTGCGGCCTTGGTCAGCGAAGGCGGCCCACCGACGCTGGCCTGGTTTGGCCAGGCCGCCGGCTGAGCCATATGGCCCAGCCACCGCCCCATTGCGCCCTGCGCAGCGGCGGATCAAAAACTCACGGGCTCTGAGCCGGCAGCGGCCTGCCCGCAAAGCGCGCCTTCAGGCGCAGCGCGGGCTGCTCGACGAACCGATAGGAGATCATGACGACCAGGATGGTCAATAACATCGCAGCGCCTATCGCGGCGGCAAACTGCAGCGGCTGCGTTGGATCGACATACCCGGGGAGCCGGGCGCCCAGCGTAAAGAGGATCGCGTGGTGCCACAGGTACAGTCCGTAGGAAATCTGGCCCAGGCCGACCAGCGGACGCCACGCCAGAAGGCGCTTCAGTGTGCTCGTGCCCGGAAGAACGGCATGCATGAGAATGGCAGTCGCAGCCAGTTCAGTGCCGCTCAGACCCCACAGGTGGTAACGCCGGATGTGGGCTTGCAGGTTGTCGGGAATGAATACCTGCGTCGCCAGAAACAGCGCACCCAGCATGGCCGCGACGGCGATCGGGACGGCTTTGCGTGACAGAGCCTCTCGGACCGGTGGACAAGCCAGCATCAGCCCGAGCAGACAGCCGCACAGCAGCGGATCGGCGTGGAAATCGAGGCCAAGGTGGATACGCACCCATGGCAAGCCGCGCATCGATGCCATGGCGCGGGCCACCATCTCGCCGAGCACCACCGCAAAGACGAGCAGCATGATCCTTCGCCGGTCTTTCACCCACCGCAGCAGCCCCACCAGAATCACGGGCCAGACGATATAGAACTGCTCCTCGATCGATAGCGACCAGGTGTGCGACAGCGCCCGCATGTCGAGCAATTCAAAGGCCTGCACCCAGTTGCTCAGGTAGCACAATGCAACCAGAGCGCGCAAGCCAAACCCGGCTGTATCGTTGACGATCAAGGTTCCCAGCATCAGGTAGGTCACCAGCAAAAAGGCCAGCGCGGGCCCCAGCCGCAGGGCACGCCGGATATAGAAGTGCTTGAACGAGACGCGTGACCCGTTGCTGTCGAACTCGGTCACCAGCAGCGTGGTGATCAGAAAACCGCTGAGCACGAAGAAGATATCCACCCCGAAGAAGCCGCCAGCGATGGCGGGAATTCCCATGTGGCTGAGCATCACGAGAATGATCGACATCCCACGAAGACCGTCGAACTCCCGGCTGTGGCCGAAGGAATATGAAGTTGTGGTCATCAAAGACTGCCAACCGGCGATGTCTTGGGTTCGCCGGCGCCCGGATGCGCCTAAAGCCCCAGCCGCCGTTTCAGCCGCGGCACCAGCCAGGCCGGGAAGCGCCGAGCGCGGCCCCACCAGCGCCGCGCGAGCATCCGCGGAACCTGCTCGCGGTAGGTCGGCGTGCCAGCGTTGGCGTTCTCCCAGTGCCGGGGGCCCTTCGCCGGGTCGAACACGGGCATGAAGTCGTTGAGGTAGAAGTCGTGGTACTCAGGCGTCAGCAGCGCGCCATGGATGGTCGCGCGCTTGATGTAAGGCACGTAATTGCCGGTGTGCCAGAGCGTATTGCGGTAGAGCATGAAGTCGCCAGCATTCAGCCGCACCTGCACGGCGCCGGGCATGCTCTGTACGTAGCCGCGGCAGACGGTCTCGGCCTGCTCGGCGTCCAGGCGCGCCACGTCGGGGTTCGGGATCGGTCGGTCAGGAAAGCGGCGGATCTCCTGCGGCGTGTCGCACCGCAGATGGCTGCCCGGCACCGCCCACAGGCACCCGTCATCGTACAAAGCCACGTTGGTCTGGTTGAACAGACGGGGATCGTGCAGCAGGCGCTGCCACTTTTGCAGGTCCACCCCCGGGTGCAGGTCGCGGTAGTCGCGGTGCCAGCTCATGCAGTAAGGCGACTCGCCAGGCTCGTAAAGGATGCCCAGCAATTCGCGCGCCAAAGACAGGTCGACCACCATGCCGGGCTCGTTGGCGAACAGCGCATGCAGCGCGCGGTCGAGCACCGGCAACCGGTCGAGCTGGTCGAACGGCCGCATGTCGAGCTCGGGGTACTTGATGATCGGCTGCAGACGCTGCGCATTGCCGCCGGCCACGCGGCGCGCGATCGGCCGGCCGAGGTCAGCCTGGCGCCGCAGTTCTGCCAGCAGCGCCGGCGGGATCAGGTCGCGAAAGACCGTGTAGCCCAGGGTGTGGTAGTCGACGATGTGCTGGTCGTTGAATTCGAAGGTCATGCGGGCTCCAGTTCGCCGGGGCTCAAGCCCGGCCGATGGCCAGAAGCAGGCCGCGCTTGATCTTGCGCGCGAAGCGCCGTGGCGCCTGCTTCAGCGTGCCCAGCCACCGGCGCGCCACGGTGCCCGGGTAGGCTTCGCGGTAGGCCCGGGTGCCGACGTTGAGGTTCTTGAACTCCGATATCGGCCGCGGCGGTTTGACAAAAGGCAAGAAGTCCTGGAGCACGAAATCGCGGTACTCGGGCGTCATCAGCGAGCCGTGCACCGTGGCCCGTTTCATGTAGGGTACGTAGTTGCCGATGTGCCACAGGGTGTTGCGGTAGACCATGAAGTCGCCCGCATTGAGCCAGGCCTGCACTGCGCCGGGCATGCTCTGGCAATAGGCACGGCCGGCGTATTCGGCCTCTTCGGGCGTCATGCGGCCGACGTCCGGGAACGGGATGGGCCGGACCGGAAAGCGGCGGATCTCGTCCGGTGTATCGCGCCGCAGGTGGCTGCCCGGCACCACCCACAACGCGCCGTCGTCGTACAGCGCAGCGTTGCTCTGGTTGAACATGCGCGGGTCATGCATCATCCGCTGCCACTTGGCCAGGTCCACGCCGGGCCACAGGTCGCGGTAGTCGCGGTGCCAGGCCATGCAGTACGGCGAGTCACCGGGCTCGTAGAGGATGGCGTCACCGTCGACCTCGACCCCGTCCATGCTGCCGGGCAGTCCGCCGAAGATCTCGAACAAGGCCGCGTGCAGCGCGGGCAGTTGGAACAGCGTGTCGAATGGACGCCGGTCGAGGTGGTCCTGGAACGGTTGCAGCCGCTGCGCATTGCCGCCGCTGAGCCGGCGCGCGATCGGCCGCCCCGGATCGGCCACGCGCCGCAGGTCGCTCAGCAGGGTCGCGGGGATCAGGTCGCGCAGGACGGTGTAGCCCTGTGCGTGGTACTCGTTGATGTGTGTTGCGCTGAACTCAAAAGCCATCGGGGCCTCCGGACGTAGCATTGGACGGCCGCATCGGTTGCGCTGCGACGGATGACTGGCGTGCCGCTGGCTGCGCTGGCCAGCACTGCGCGAGCCAGCCCTCAATCGCCTGCAGCGCCTGCTGGAGGTGCCGGGGGCTTGCGAAGGTATGGTTCGCTTCGGGAATTTCGATCAATTTTACCTGCGTGCCGAGGCGCCGACGCCAGCCCGGGCCGAGAATCTCTTCCAGATTTTGCAGGCTGCGGTCACGTTGTGAGAAAACCATCAGCGTAGGTAATCCGCGCTGGAAAAAGGCCATCAGTTGTGGCCGGGCGCCTTGTACCGTGGCAGCCAATTCGGTGGCGGCAGCATCCTGGGCAAGGCCCAGGCCGAACCGGTAGCGCAGGGTTCGCAGCAGGCGACGGTAGTCGGTGCGTCCGGTCAGCAGTTTGCGCCAACTCGCCAGGCTGGCCAGGTTGCTGAGGTAGACACGGTGGGTGTGGATCGCCTCCACATGTTCGCCCCAGACCGAGCTGGCACCGAAGCCGTGCGGGTTGAGCATACACACGCAGGCCACGCGTGTATCGGCGCTGGCGCTGGCCATCGCCACCAGGGCGCCGCTGGAGAGTCCCGCGACGCAGAAACGCGCCAGCCCGGTGCGCTCGGTCACCGCGTCCATCGCCTCGCGCAGTTCTTCCAACGTGCTGAGCGTGTAAGGCAGCAGGTCGGCGCGTGGCAGGCTGTCGCCGATGCCCGAGAAATCGAAGCGCAGACTGGTGAAGCCCTGGCTGGCCAGCCGGCGCAGCAGCGTGACATGCATGCGCTGCGGCCCTACCCGGTGCACCAGGCCGGCGTTGACCGCTATCACCACCGGCCGCGACGGGTCTGCTGGCCCGTTGGGCCGCGTCAACACGCCCAGCAAGGCACCGCGCGGGCCGATCACCAGCGCCTCCTCCCGGTAGCCCAGGCCGCTCGCTGGATTTGCTTCGCCTGCGGTGGCGCTTCGAGCCCCCTTTAAAACGTCAGTACCGGGGCTCATCAGGCAACCTCCGTGCTGCGCACTTCGGTACGAGCACCTTCGGGCGGCCGTGCGGCGCATGGCACCACCCCTTGCAGCCAGGCCAGCAGTGCGGCCTGGGTCTGGCGCGGCGCGACGGCTTCATAGGGCTCGCGCGTCCACACGCGGGCCTCGTCGATGCGGCAGTGCTCGGCGCGTTGCCCCTGCGCCCGCGCCAGATCGGCCAGCCGTCGACCACCGCCTTCGGTGCCAGTCTCCAGCACCAGCAAGGGCGGCAGCACCGGCGGCAATGCACGGCACAGATCGATGCCTTCGATGCCACGCACCAGTTCGGTGGACACCGACCACGCCAGCACGTCGGACTGCTCGACATCCTGCTGCGCCAGCGGCGGCAGCGCCTGCAGCGCAGCGATGCGCGCGATGTCGTCCGCCAGGTCGGCACCTGCGACCACCGGGTCCCACAGCGCCAGCGCCTGCACGTCGCTGCGGCCATCGACAGCGGCCAAGGCCACCGCGCCGCCGACACGCAAGCCCAGCACCGCGATGAAGCGCGGCGCCGCGCGTGCCACCAGTGCATCGATCGCCGCGCCGGTGTCCTGCACGCAGCCTGGCAGCGTGGCGTCCTCGTAGTCGCCGTCGGAATCGCCGGTGCCGTGGTAGTCGAAGCTGAGTACGTCGAAACCGGCCAGCGCCAGTTGGTGGCCGAGTTCGCGCAGCGCCCGGTGGCAGCGGATGAACTCGTGCCCGTGCGGGGCGCACAGCACCACGCCAGCGCCGCGCGGCGCCGGGGGCCGGCGCAGCAGGCCGAACAGCTGTCGGTCGCCTGGGCCGAAGAAGAACGGCTCGAGCCGCGGCATGGGCGGCGTTCGCGCATCGGCCGGGGACGACCCCCGTGATGCATCCCCCTCGGCGCCAGCGGCCGCAGATGCAGATGCAGAGGCCTGCACCACCGCATCAGGGACGGCGTTCAACGTCGGATCATCGGGGCTGCTTGACGCACCGCCCTCAGCTGCCGGTGCGGCGGCGCCCGCCTGCTGCAGCCCGGCGGCCACCTGCCCCAGCGATTGCCAGGCAACCTGGTCGACCGTGCCCAGTTCGAGGAAACGTTCCATCGACAGCGACACGCCCAGCTTCTCACGCAGCCGGGCGGCCGCGCGTACAGCCAGCAGCGAGTGGCCACCGAGATCGAAGAAGTTGTCGTAGATGCCGACCTGATCGATGCCCAGCAACTCCTGCCACACCTCGGCGATGGCCCGTTCCAGTTCGGTTCGGGGTGCCACATAGGCCGAAGCCAGGGCAGGCCGCGTGTGACCGGCCGGTGGCGGCGTTTCCGCCGGCGCATCGCGCTCGGCCAGGGCCTGGCGATTGCGCTCGATGCGACGGTCCAGATCGGCGGTGGACACGACCAGCTGTGGCGGAGCGCCCAGCGCCAGCACGCGATCAAAGACCCGCACTCCCTCTTCTGGCGTCAGCGCCAGCGCCGCCACCGAACCGCGCCGCGCGCCGACTGGCGCCGGCCCGAAATGCCAGGCGTCCCAGTTGACGCTGACCCAGGCCCTGCGGTCAGCGCCGCGCCGCTGCTGCACCAGCGTGTCCATGAACTGGTTGGCCGCGGCGTAAGCCGCCAGGCCCAGCCCACCAAGCACGGTGGAGATCGACGACACCACCATCATCAGTTCCAGCGCCGGGCTGTCAAACGCCGCCTCCAGGGCGCGCAGGCCGACTTGTTTGGGTCGCAACTGGGCTTCGCATTCGGCCCGCGTGAGCTTGGCTATCGGAGCCAGCGACGGACCGCTGAGCACGCCAGCGGCATGCAGCACGCCATGCACCGGGCCAAAATGCTTGCGGGCCTGCGCCGCGACCGCGCGCAGGGCGGCCTCATCGGCCACGTCTGCGCTGGCCAGCAAGAGCTCGGCACCATCGGCCTGCATCGCGCGCAGCGCCGCTATGCGGCGGCAGGTCGGGTCGTCCGCGGCATGGCCGGCCAACCAGGCATCCCAGGTTTGCGGTGCCGGGAAGGCACTGCGTCCCACCAGCACCAGCCGGGCTTGCACGCGGTGCGCCAGATGCGCTGCCAGCGCCAGTCCCACGCCGCCCAGTCCCCCGGTGATGACGTAGACACCGCGCGCGCGCAGCGCCATGCCCGCCCCCGGCACCGGCGCACCCGCCGCCTCCATGCACGGACGCCAGCGCCGCCGCCCGCGCAGCGCCACCACCGGCTCGGTCCCAGCATCGGCCAGCTCGCCCAGCAGCATCGGCAGCCCGACCGGCGTGCCGTGAAAGCCGACGTCGATATCGACGACGCGGCACACCGCTCCCGGCCACTCCTGGGGCAGCACGCGGGCCAAGCCCAGCGCAGTCGCTGCCTCGGGACGCAGCGCTTCGTCGCCGATGACGGCATGCAGCCTGTCACTGAGCACCTCCAGGCGCGGCATGGCGTCGCTGAACCGCGCGGCCAGGGCCTGCATCAGGTAGAGCAGGCTGTAGAAAGCCAGGTCGAACGTGCGGGCCTCGGCAGCCGCGCCGGCATCGCTCAGGCCAAAGGCATGCACCACCCGGCGCGGTGTCGTGCCAGCGGCCTGCAGCGCGTCCAGTACCTTGCGATAGCTGTCGGGCTCGGTGGGTTCGAGCGCGTAATGGCCGGGGCCGGGTTCGCGCAGCCGGTCGGACGGCGTCACTTGCACCACCGACGCGCCGCGCGCCCGCAATTCGGCCACCAGCGCGGCGCCCGGACCATGGCCATGGTGCAGCACCAGCCAGGGCCCGTCCCACGCCTCGTGCGCCGGTGGCACCGGCAGCGGCTGGCCGGCCAGCCAGGCCGGCAGGTAGCACCATTGGTCGGTGTCGGCCCGCTTGTCCAGCAGGCCGGACAGCGCTGCCGGCGCACCGGGCGGGGCCTGCATCCGCAACCAGTAATGCTGACCCTCGAAGGGGTAGCCCGGCAGCGACACACGGCGCGGCGGCGTGCCAGAAAGAGCAGCGGCATCGATCGTCACGCCGGCCAGCCACAGCTGTCCGAGCGCGTGCAGCAGCACCTCGGTGTCGTCGCGGCGCTCGCGCGGGTGGCGGGTGCTGGCCACCACCACAGCCGGGTCGCCAGTGGGTGCGCTGGCCTTGGCAAAGGTGCACAGCGCATTGCCAGGCCCGACCTCGACAAACACCGGCCGCCGGGCGTGCAGGCGTTCCAGCGCCGAGGCGAACTGCACCGGAGCCACGATGTGGCGACCCCAGGCCTGCGGATCGGTGGCGTCAGCATCGGTGACCCAGTCGCCGCTGAGGTTGGACAGGTAAGGGATTTTGGGCGGTCGCAACGCGACACTGCGCAGGAAGTCGACCAGCGGGGCCACCGCCGGCATCATCATGGGCGAGTGAAAGGCATGCGAGGTTTGCAGCGGCCGTGCCTCGTGGCCGGCTGCTGCCAGGCGCCGGCCCAGCTCCGCGATGGAATCGTGCGGGCCCGACACCACGGTCAGGCCCGCGGTGTTCTCGGCGGCGATGCCGAGGCCGGCGCCGGCCAGCATCGTCGCCAGGTCAACGCCGGCCAGCGGCACGGCCAGCATCGCGCCGCCGGGCTGGGCCTGCATCAACCGGCCGCGCAAGGCCACCGCGGCCAGCGCATCCGGCAGTGTGATGACGCCGGACAGGCAGGCTGCCACGTATTCACCCAGACTGTGGCCAATCATCGCCTGCGGCACCACACCCCAGTGCATCCACAGCCGCGCCAGCGCGTACTCGACCACAAACAGCGCCGGCTGTGCATGCTCGGTGCGCTGCAGGCGGGCGGCAGCGCCGGCCTCGCTGTCGCCGTCAGTGCCGTCGTCGGGGTAGAGCAGCTCGCGCAGGTCCAAGCCCAGGTGCGGCTGCAGCAGGGCCGCACAGCGGTCGACCTCGTCGCGGAAGACCTGGTACGCGACGTACAGGCCGCGGGTCATGCCCGGGTATTGCGCGCCCTGGCCGCTGAACATGAAAACCACCTCGGGCCGCGAGCCCGAACCGGTGCCGGTGACCAGGCGCTGCGGCGCAGTACCGGCAAAAACGTCGGCCGCATCGGACGTGTTGCGGCAGACCGCGAAGCGCCGCTGCTCGAACAATCGTCGGCCGGCCAGCAGTGTGAATGCGACGTCGGCAAGCGCCGTGCGCGGCCGCGCGGCCAGGTGGGCCCCGAGGCGGCTGGTGGCCGCGTCCAGCGCTGCCGGTGTTCGCGCCGACACCACGAGCAGGCTCGGCATGGCAGGCTGCGCGGACTGCACTGGCAAGGCCGTTGCCGGCGGCGCCTCCTCCAACACCACATGCGCATTGGTACCACCAATGCCGAAGGCGCTGACGCCGGCGCGCCGGGGCTGGCCGCCGGCCGGCGCCAGCCAGTCCGTCAAGCTCGCATTGACGTAGAACGGCCCGTCATCGAAGGCCAGCTTGGGGTTCGGGGTCTCGAAGAACAGGCTGGGCGGTAGCCGCCTTTCACGCAGGCACAACACCGCCTTGACGAAACCGGCAATGCCGGCGGCGGCATCCAGGTGACCGATGTTGGGTTTGAGCGTGCCCAGTGCCACCGATCGCCTGGCCACTCCGGCGCCATAGGCCTGGTTCAGCGCGGCCAACTCGATCGGGTCGCCCAGCACGGTGCCGGTGCCGTGGGTCTCGACATACCCGATGCTGCCAGGTGCCGCGCCGGCGCGGCGCAATGCCTGGACGATGCAGGCAGCCTGCCCGGCCACGCTGGGCGCAGTGAAGCCCACCTTGTTGGCGCCGTCGTTGTTGACCGCCCAGCCGCGCACCACGGCGTGCACCGTGTCGCCGTCGGCCAGCGCGTCGGCCAGGCGCTTGAGCACCACCACCGCGAGGCCGTCGCCACCGACGCAGCCGTCGGCCTTGGCGTCGAACGGGCGGCAGTGGCCGTCGCGCGTACGGATGCCACCCTCCTGGTAGACGTAACCGGTGATCACCGGCACGCCGACCGACACGCCGCCGGCCAGTGCCATGTCGCATCGGCCGGCGGCCAGGCTCTCGCAGGCCTCGGCCAGGGCGACCAGCGAGGCCGAGCAGGCGGTCTGAACCGTCAAGGCCGGGCCGCGCAGGTCGAGCTTGTAGGCCACGCGCGTGGCCAAAAAGTCCTTGTCGTTGAGGAAAGCCTGGCCCGGGTCGCCCATCGCCATCACGCTGCGCAGCGTGTAGCTGTTGAGGCTGGTGGCGGCGTAGACACCGACCGCGCCGGCGAAGCGCGCGCTGTCATGGCCGGCATCTTCCAGCGCATGCCAGGCGCACTGCAGGAACAGCCGTTGCTGCGGATCCATCGCCTCGGCATCGGCAGGCGAATACTTGAAGAAGCCGGCGTCGAAATGCCCCGGCTCGCGGATCACCCCCTTGGCGGGCACGAAGTCGGGGTGGCGCAGCACGGACGGGTCGCTGCCTTCGGCCAGCAAGGTCGCTTCATCGAAGAAGCTGATGGCTTCACGGCCATCGCACAACAGTTGCCAGAAGGCGTCCAGATCGTCAGCGCCAGGGAATCGGCCGGCCAGGCCGATGACCGCGATCGCATCGCCCCCGTCGCCCCTGCCCTGGCCGGCAGCCCCGGCTGCGTACCGCGCCGCCGCCGGATCGGGTGCCACGTCTGTCGGGCCCTGACCGGCCAGGCGGCTTGCCAGCGCGGCGATGGTGGGATGCTCGAAGAGCGCCACCACCGGCAGCTCGATGCCGAAGGCCTCGAGAAGGCGGCCCTGCAACGCCACCACCAGCAGCGAATGGCCACCGATGTCGAAGAAGTTGTCGTGCACACCGATCTGATTCACATGCAGCAGCGCGCGCCAGATCGCGGCCAGCCGTTGCTCGGTTTCGCTGCGTGGTGGCACGGGATCGGTAGCGACCAAGGGAGCGGCGGCGCGCGGCGGCGGCAGCGCCTGGCGGTCGACTTTGCCATTGGGTGTCAGGGGCAGCGCGGGCAGCATCACCCATGCGGCAGGCACCATGAAGGCCGGCAGCAGTTGCGCGGCGGTGGCGCGCAGGCCTTCTTCAGTGGGTACTGCGCCGGGCTGCGGCACCAGGTAGGCGACCAGGCGCTGGTCGCCCGGCCGGTCCTCGCGCACCAGCACCACGGCCTGCGCCACCCCAGGCGCGCGGGCGATCACGGCCTCGATTTCACCAAGCTCGATGCGGTAGCCGCGCAGCTTGACCTGGGTGTCACCACGTCCGAGGTATTCAAGCCGGCCGTCGGCTCGCCAGCGTGCCAAGTCGCCGGTGTCGTACATGCGGGCGCCGGGCTGGCCGATGGAGGGGCCGCGGAACGGATCGGCCACGAAGCGTTCGGCGGTCAACGCTTCGCGGCCCCAGTAGCCGCGCGCCACACCAGCACCGCCGATGAACAGCCGGCCGGTCACCCCCACCGGCACGGGTGCACCCGCAGCGTCGAGCAGGTAGACCCGGGTGTTGGCAATCGGCCGGCCGATTGGCACCGCGCCGCGGCCGGGACCGACCCGCTCGGCGGTGGACCAGATCGTCGTCTCGGTCGGGCCGTACAGGTTCCACAGCGCGCTGCAACGCGTGAGCAGCGCATCGGCCAGGTCACGCGCCAGGGCCTCGCCGCCGCACAGCAGCGTCAGGCCCGGCCGTCCCGACCAGCCCGCGGCCAGCAGCAGGCGCCAGGTGGCGGGGGTCGCCTGCATCACCGTGGCGCCTGAGGTCTCGATCAGACGGGCCAGCGCCGCGCCATCCTGTGCCACCTCCCGGCTGGCCAGCTCGATGCGCGCGCCCACCATCAGCGGCAGGTAGAGTTCCAGGCCGGCGATGTCAAAGGACAGCGTGGTGACCGCCAGCAGCACGTCCTGGGCGCGAAGGCCGGGCGCCAGCGTCATCGCGTGCAGGAAGCTGGCCAGCGCGCGGTGATGCACCATCACGCCCTTGGGCTGGCCGGTGGAGCCGGAGGTGTAGAGCAGGTAGGCCAGGTCATCCGGCGCCGGGCCGCTGGCCAGCGGCGTTGCCTCGTGGGCGGCGATGGCAGCGGCGTCACCGTCCACGCTGACGATTCTGGCCGCGCCGGCGTCCAGGCTGCCCCGCAGGGCTTCCTCGGTCAGCAGCAGCGCCGCGCCGCTGTCCTGCAGCATGAAGGCCAGCCGGCCGGCCGGGTAGGCCGGGTCCAGCGGCAGGTAGGCAGCGCCGGCCTTCATCACCGCCAGCACGGCCACCAGCATCGCCGGGCCGCGCTGCAGGTGGATGCCGACGCGCGCCGGCGCCGCAGCGGCCAGACCCAGCTGCACCCGCAGGTGGCGGGCCAGGCGGTTGGCCTGGGCGTCCAGCGCGCCGTAGCTGAGCGTGCGGCCCTCGAAGGCCAGCGCCACGGCCTCGCCGTGCCGGGCCGCCTGCTGCTCGAGCCGGCGCGTGATGGGCGTCTCGTCGAAGGCCTGGGCGGTGTCGTTCCAGCGCTGCAGCAATTCATCGCGCCCCTCGTCACCCAGCAGGTCCACCGCGCCTCCGGTCACCGCGGGCGCGGCCACCACTGCCTCCGCCGCTCGGCGGTACTGTGCTGCCAGACGCACGACGCTGGCGCGCTCGAACAGGTCGGTACAGTAGTTGAAGGCCAGTATGAACGCTGCCCCGGTGTCGAGTACGTCCAGCGCCAGGTCGACCTGCACGCTGCCGGCCAGCGCCGCGTCGGCGGCGTCGCCGACGTCGGTGGCCGAACCGTCCGACGCGTCATCGTCGGACGGCAATCCGGCCAGGGCGCCTGACGCGCCTTGCACCAGCATGTTGAACATGGCCTGGAACAGCGGATTGCGGCTCAGGTCACGCGGTGGGCGCAGTTCATCGACCAGCATCTGGAACGGCAGGCCCTGGTGTGCAAAGGCGCCCAGCGCGGTTTCGCGCACCCGCGCCAACAGGTCGGTGAACGGCATCGCTGGCGCCAGTTCGGTGCGCAGCACCAGGCTGTTGACCAACACGCCTTGCAAATGCTCCAGCTCCGGCCGGGCACGGCCGGCGATGGGCGAACCCACCACCACGTCCCACTGGCCGGTTTGGCGCGCCAGCAGCAGCTTGAACAATGCGAGCAGCAGCATGTAGGGCGTGACCTGCTGGCGCTGGGCCAGCGTGCGCAGCGCCAGCGACAGCGCGGGTGTCAGCGTCAGCGTCAGCACGCTGCCGTTGCCCGAGTGCTGTGGTGGGCGTGGCAGGTCGGTCGGCAGTTCCAGTACCTGCGGCATGCCGGCCAGCCGCTCGCACCACCAGGTCAGTTGCTCGCGCAGGCGCTCGCCGTGCAAATGCTGGCGCTGCCACAGCGCAAAATCGGCATACTGGATCGGCAGGCTGGCCAGGCGCGGCTCTCGGCCCTCGCGCTGGGCGGCCACCGCCTCGGCCAATTCGGCATTCAGCCGCGCCATGGCCCAGCCGTCGGTGGCGATGTGGTGCACGAAAACAAACACCGCACATCGCCCACCCGAGAGCTGGAACAGCCGCAAGCGCCAGACCGGCCCATGGGCCAGGTCGAACGGCTCGGCCAATGCCTGGCGTGCCGGTCCGCGCAATGCCGCACCGAGTTCGGCATCGGGCAGCGCCGTGAGGTCTACCGGCCGCAGATCGACCGGGCCGGCAGTTCCCACCAACTGGTACGGGCCGTCGTCGCCCTCCGGGTAGATGGTGCGCAGCACCTCGTGGCGCGCCAGCAACCGGCCCCAGGCCGCGGCCACATCACCCGGCCTGGCCTGCAGCACCAGGTGCGTCTGCAGGTGGAACGCCACGCCGCGCGGGTTCAGGCGCTGGAGGAACCAGATGCGCTGCTGGTCGAAGGACAGTGGCAGCCTGCCCGCGACGGCCCCGGCAGGGCGCGGCAGGATGGCGCCGTCCTCGGCGCGGGCCGAGCGGCGCAGGAAGCCCACCACCTCGTCACGGCGCGCCGCCAGCCGGGCCTTCAAGGCCGGGTCAAGGCCCTGACTGGGCGCGCTGACGCGCAACGCCTCTCCGTCGAGCCAGACGCGAACATCCTGCGCCTTCAAGGCCAGCAGGAATTGCTCGATCGGGGGCTCAGAGCGCATACTCGTCCCGCGCATCATCGGCCACCGCCGTTGGCGTGCCTTGCGTCCAGGCCAGAGCTTCCACGTGCCCGGCCAGTTGCGCCACCGTCGGCAACTCGAGGAAACGCTCGATCGGCAGCGGCACACCCAGCTCGGAGCGCAGGCGCGCAACCAGTTGGATCGCCATCAGCGAGTGACCGCCCAGGTCGAAGAAATCATCGTCGACGCCGATGCCGTCAATTGCGAGCGCGGCCTGCCAAGCCAGCACTATCGCGCGCTCGGTGTCGGTGGACGGTGCCCGGTAGGCACTGGAGACCGCGGGCCGGGCATGCGCGGACGGCGGCGCGACGGCGCCAGCGAGCGCGCCGGATGTATCCACCACCGGTGCCGCAGGCGGCGGTTGCAGGCGCGCCGCCAAGGGCCGGGTGGACACCACCAGCTGCGGCAGCCGGCCCGCCAGTGCGCGCCGCAGCAACTGCGTGCCCTCGGCATTGCCGATGCCATCGCGCAGCGCCTGGCGGCGGCCCTCGGCCAGCGCCGCCGGCAGGCTGGTGTCCAGTGCCATGCCGGCCTCGCGCCAGGTGTCCCAGGCGATGGCCACGGTGAGGCCGCCCCGGCGCGCCTGCCGCTCCAGGGCGAAGGCGTCCAGGAAGGCGTTGGCCGCCGTGTAGTCGACCTGCCCGGCGCTGCCCAGCGTGGCATTGATCGACGAGCACAGCACGAAGGCTTCGACCGGGTCGTTGGCGAGCAAGGCGTCCAGCAGCCGCGTGCCCTGCACCTTGGGCGCCAGGACGGCCTGCGCGGCGGCCAGGGTCTTCAGCGCGATGATGCCGCCGCCCGGCAGCCCGGCCGCATGCAGCACGGCCTGCACCGGCCCGAAACGCTGGCGCAACTGGTCCAGCGCCCGGGCCAGGGCGGCGCCGTCCTGCACGTCGGCGACCAGCAACTCGACCTCGGCGCCAGCGGCGCGCAAAGCCAGCACGGCACGAATGCGCTGGCTGATACGGTCGTCCTGCGGATGGTCGGCCAACCAGCCGGCCCATGCGGCCGATGCCGGAAGCGCCGTGCGGCCCAGAAGACCGAGCCGCAGACCAGGCACCGCAGCGGCAAGGCCCAGCGCCAGCACCTGGCCGATGCCGCCCAGCCCGCCGGTGACCAGCACCACCGCGCCGTCGGGCAGGCGCGCCGGCCGACCGCCGGCAGGCGGCAATCGGGCCGGCTCGAACCCCCGTTGCCAGCGCTGGCCACCGCGCCAGGCCAGCGCCAAACCCGGCACCGGCGGCGCCGGCGCCAATGCTTCGGTCAGCAGCCACGGGGCGGCCTGCTCCGCAGCGCCGACGGGCAGGTCGACCTGGCGACAGCGCAAGGCCGGGTATTCGTGCGGCGCCACCAGCACCGGGCCGGCAAGCTGGGCCTTTTCCGCGCACACCATATCGCCCGGCAGCACGGCCTGCGCACCATCGCTGACAAACAGCAATTCCACCGTCTCGCCGGCCGCGGCACGGCGGCCCGCGGCGCGCACCGTGCAGGTGGGGCTCCAAAAGCAGCGCTCGCTGCGGCGGCCGGCCTCGCCCACTGCTCCCAGGTGCAGCACGTGCGACGGCAATCCACCCTCAGCGGCCAGCAGGTCGAACAACCGCTCGTGGTCTGCCTCGCTCGCAGGGTCGAAGCGCACCCTTTGCTTGTCGAGTCGTGCAAAGCCATCACCCGGCACCGCGAGAATGGCGTCCGCTCCGGCTTCATGCAGCCGCTGCAGCAGCGCCTGGCTCAGACCGTCGTCATCGCCCAACAGCAGCCAACGCCCCTGCGGCAAGGGCAGCTCGGCCAATGCGGCCGGCGACGGCAGCTGCCGCCACGACGGCATGTGCAGCCAATCGGCCAGGTCAGCCAGTCGCCCGGGCAAGACGGGGGCTTGCGCATGGCCACCGCGCGATGCCCAGTAACGCTGGCGCTCGAACGGGTAGGTCGGCATCGACAGGCGGCGCGGCCGGCCCGGCGAATACAACGCGGCGAAATCAACCGGCTGGCCGGCCAGCCAGAGCTGGCCCAGCGCGGCCAGCAGCTGTTCGTCGTCGGGCCGCTGCTCGCGCGGGCGGCGCAAGCTGTTCACCACCGCCGCAGCGTTGGCCCGCAGCCCATGGGCCTCGGCGAAGGCACACAGGGTGCGCCCGGGGCCCACTTCCAGCAGGCGATGCGGTGTGGCCAACAGCGTGGTCAGGCCCTCACGGAAGCGCACCGTGTCGCGCACCTGGCGACCCCAGTAGGCCGGGTCGGTGGCTTGCTCCGCGGTGATCCAGGTGCCGGTGAGATTCGAGACAAATCGCAGCTTGGGCGCTCGCCGCGGCACCGCCGCCACGGCGCTGGTGAACGCCGGGACCACCGCGTCCATCGCCGCGGAGTGGAACGCGTGCGATGTGTGCAGCCGCGTGCCCGCGATGCCGTCTGCGGCCCAGCGCGCCTGCAGGGCGTCGATCTCGTCGTGCGGGCCGGCCACCACACACAGGCCGTCGGCGTTGTCAGCCGCCAGGCTCAGCCCGCCCGCGAGCTGGGCTTGCGCCCTGCCCGCCGACAGCGGCACGGCCAGCATCGCACCGCTGGGCTGGGCCTGCATCAACTGGCCGCGCAGCGCCACCAGTGCAAGCGTGTCGTCAAGTGTGAACACCTCGGCCAGACAGGCCGCCACCCATTCGCCCAGGCTGTGGCCCAGCATCGCGTCGGGCTCGACGCCCAACTGGCGCCAAAGTCGGGCCAGCGCCCATTCGACAACGAACAACGCGGGCTGCGCATAACGCGTCTGGCTCAGCAGCTCGGTGGCCACGGCCGCGCCGCCCGCGTCGGTCGGGGCCAGCAGGTCCATGAGGTCCAGCCCCATCGGGCCGCGCAGGCGCCGCGCCGCATCCTCCACGTCGGCGCGAAAGCCGGCGTACCGCTCAAGCAGCCCGCGCGCCATGTCGAGATGCTGAGTGCCCTGGCCGCTGAACAGGAAGGCGGTGCCAACGGCCTGTGGCGGCGTCAGCGCCGACGCCGCACGGCCATCGCGCAGCTGTTGCACCGCCTCAGCCACGCTGCCGGCGACCAGCATGCGCCGGTGCTCGAAGGCGCGCCGACCCAGCTGCAGCGTGGCGGCGGCGGCACACAGGTCGACGCCCGGTTCGGCGTCCAGGAAGTCGGCCAGCTGCGTGCTGGCGGTGTCGAGCGCGCTGGCACTGCGCGCCGACAGCAGCAGCAGCTGCGGGCATCCAGTCGCGGGCGCCGGGGCGTCCGGCGGTGCCTGCTCCAACACCACGTGGGCATTGGTACCGCCGATGCCGAAACTGCTGACGCCGGCGCGCCGCGGGTGGCCTTCGGGCACCGGCCAATCGGCGAGCACGGTCTGCACGTGGAACGGGCTGTCGCCAAAACCGATCTTGGGGTTGGGTTGGTCGAAATTCAGGCTCGGCGGCAGTTGCCCGTGCGACACACAGAGCACCGCCTTGATGAAGCCGGCCACGCCGGCGGCGGCGTCGAGGTGGCCGATGTTGGTCTTCAGCGAGCCGATGGCACAGGCCTGGCGCCGCGTGTCGCCACCGGCACGGAAAGCCTGCGTCAATGCGGCGAGTTCTATCGGGTCGCCCAAGACGGTGCCGGTGCCATGGGTCTCGACATAACCCACGGTGGCCGGCGCCACACCGGCCAGGGCTTGCGCGGTGCTGATGACCTCGGCCTGGCCGGCGACGCTGGGTGCGGTGAAGCCGGCCTTGGCCGCACCGTCGTTGTTGACCGCCACGCCCTTCACCACCGCCAGCACCGGGTGGCCGCCTTCCCGGGCATCGGCCAGCCGCATCAACACCACCACGCCGACGCCATTGCCCGCAACACAGCCGCTCGCCGCGGCGTCGAAAGCCCGGCAATGGCCATCGCGCGAGGCGACGCCGCCGTCCTGCCACAGGTGGCCGCTCGCCAGCGGCACGCTGACCGATACGCCGCCGGCCAGCGCCACGTCGCAGCGCCGCGCCACAAGCGATTCGCAGGCCTCGACCACCGCCACCAGCGAAGATGAACAGGCGGTCTGCACTGTCAGGCTCGGGCCGTGCAGGTCGAGCTTGTAGGCCACCCGCGTGGCGAGGTAGTCCTTGTCGTTGAGGAACATTCGGCCAGCATCGCCGCCGGACAGCGCCTCGTGCAGCGAGTAGCTGTTCAGGCTGGTGGAAGCGTATACACCGATCGCCCCCGGGTGGCGCTGCGCGTCGATGCCAGCCGCCTCCAGGGCTGACCAGGCATGCTCGAGGAACAGCCGCTGCTGAGGGTCCAGCGCCGCGGCGTCCGAGGGTGAGTAACCGAAGAAACCGGCGTCGAACAGGTCGACCTCGGGCGCCACGCCTTTTGATTTGACATAGTCGGGATGGCGCACCAGTTGCGCATCGTGGCCCGCCGCGATCAACTCGTCGTCGGTGAAGAAACGCAGGCCCTCGCGTGCGCCGCACAACATGGCCCAGAATTCGGCCAGATTGCGTGCGCCGGGGAAGCGGCCGTGCATGGCGACCACGGCGATGTCGCCGTCGGTGGACGCGCCGGCCAATCCGGCCGCGTGGCCCGCGTGTCGGGCTCGTCGCAGTTCACCCAACTGCCGGCCACGCTGCGGCCCGGGCCCGGCCGACGGCGGCGCCTGATCGGCCAGGCGGCGCGCCAGCGACTCCAGCGTCGGATGGGCAAACAGCTCGACCACCGGCAGCTCGATGCCCAGGGCCTCGCGCAGGGCCGACTGCACCATCACGAAACCAAGAGAGTCGCCCCCCAGATCGAAGAAGTTGTCGCGCCGGCGGACCCGCTCGATGCCCAGCACCTGCTGCCAGATCGCCGCCAGCCGCTGCTCCAGCCCAGCCATCGGCGGCGCGGTTTCGCGCGCCACCGCGGCAGTGGCAGACGTGGCCGGCGCGGTCAGCGCAAGGCGGTCGACCTTGCCGTTGGGCGTGAGTGGCAGCGCCGCCAGCAGCACCCAGGCCGTGGGCACCATGTGCGCCGGCAGCTCGCGCGCAGCGGCGCCCTGCAGCTCGGCCGGCTGCAGGGTTGCATCCGGCGCGCTCACCACGTAGGCCACCAGACGTGCTTCACCCGGCCGATCCTCGCGCAGCAGCGCCACCGCCTGTGCGACGCCGGGCACACGCTCGAGCACGGCCTGCACCTCGCCCAGCTCGATGCGAAAACCCCTCAATTTGATCTGGCCGTCGTTGCGACCGATGAACTCCAGGCCACCGTCGGCCAGGCGCCGCACCGCGTCGCCGGTGAGGTAGAGCCGCGCCCCGGGCTCGGTGGCGAAGGGGTCGGGCACAAAGCGCTCGGCGGTGAGCTCGGGCCGGCGCCAGTAGCCGCGTGCGACGCCGGCCCCGCCGATGGCCAGTTCACCCACTGCGCCGGCCGGCACCACGAGGCGGTGGCGATCAAGCACATGCAGCCGGGTATTGGCGATCGGCCCGCCCAGCAGCACGGGCCCCGGCCCGCGCAGCACCCGCGCGGCGGCCGACCAGATCGTCGTCTCAGTGGGGCCGTACAGGTTCCACAGCCCAGCCCCGCAGGGCAGCAGGCGCTCGGCCAGCTCGCGCGGCAGCGCCTCGCCGCCGCACAGCAGCTTCAACCGCGGGTGGCCGGTCCAGCCTGCGGCCAGCAACAGGCGCCAGCTGGCCGGCGTGGCCTGCACCATGGTGGCCTGCGTGTCGTCAATCAGACGCGCCAGCGCCGCGCCATCGACCGCGGTGGCCGCGCTGGCGAGTGCAATACAGGCGCCGGTGGCCAGCGGCAGGTACAGCTCCAGCCCGGCGATATCGAACGACAGGGTGGTCAATGCCACCACCACATCGTCCTCGGCGCAGCCGGGTTGCCGGGCCATGGCGGCGATGAAATTGGCCAGCGCGAGGTGCTCGATCATCACCCCCTTGGGACGGCCGGTGGAGCCCGAGGTGTAGATCACATAGGCCAGGTCATGCATCCCGGGGGTCTCGGGCAGGTTTTCGCCCGACCGCGCCGCGATGTCCGCCGCCTCTGCATCGACCAGCACCGGCCGCGCGGCATCGACCGGCAGTGCATCGCGAAGCGAGGCCTGGGTCAGACGCAGGGCGGCACCGCTGTCGTCCAACATCGCCGCCAATCGCGCCACCGGGTAACGCGGGTCCATAGGCACGTAAGCGGCGCCGGCCTTCAGCACCGCCAGCACCGCCACGACCATGTCGATGCCACGCTCCAGGTGCACCGCCACCATCACGTCTGCACCTGCACCGGCAGCGCGCAGGTGGCGCGCCAGGCGATTGGCACGGCGATTCAACTCGGCATAGGCCAGGGCGTGCCCGTCGAAACGCAGGGCAGGTGCGTCGGGTCGGCGGCGCGCCTGGGCCTCGATTGCGCGCGTGAGCGGCTCGGTGGGCAGCGCCGCCTGCACCGCCTGCCAGCAAGCGCGCAGCTGGTCGTGTTCGGCGGCTTCGAGCAGGTCCACCTGGCAGGGCAGCACTGCCGGGTCGGCAACCACGGCGCGCGCCAGCACCAGGAACTGTCGGGCCAGCCTCTGTACCGTCGCCGGCAGGAAGAGGTCGGCGGCGTAGTGCCAGGTCAATGTGGCCGCGCCGCCATAGTCCTCGAACCACAGGCCGATGTCGAATTCCCCCTGGCCCTGCGGCAGGTCGACCGGATCGTCGCCCTGCGCCTGGCGCGTGACGCCCGTCACGTAACGGTCGAGGATGGGTTGGGTGAACAGCGCCTGGAACAGCGGGTTGCGGCTCAGGTCACGTTGCGGCTGCAGCGCCGTGACCAGCTTCTCGAAAGGCAGCTCGGGATGATTGAAGGCGCCAGAGACGGTGTCGCGAACCCGCGCCAGTACGGCGTTAAAGCCGATGTCACCGCCGACCTCGGTGCGCAGCACCAGACTGTTCAAGAACAGGCCCTGCACATTGGCCAGCTCGGGCCGGTTGCGACCGGCAACCGGTGTGCCAACGACCACGTCGGTCTGGCCGGTGTGGCGCGCCAGCAGGCACTTGAACAGCGCCAGCAGCGTCATGAACATCGTGGCTTGGTGGTGCTGCGCCATGGCCCGCAGGCCCTCGGCCAGCGGCGCGGGCAGCGCCATGGCGATCGCCGCACCGCGGCCACTGGCCACCGGCGGGCGCGGCAGATCGGTGTGCAGATCCAGCACCATGGGCATGCCGGCCAGCTGCTCGCGCCACCAGCCCAGTTGTTCGGCCAGCACGCTGCCCTGCAGCCAGGCACGTTGCCAGACCGCGTAGTCGGCATACTGGATCGGCAGTTCCGGCAGCCGGGGTTCGCGACCGGTTTGCCCCGCGGCGCACATTTCGCGCAGCTCAGCGATCAGCCGATCGATCGACCAGCCGTCGGTGGCGATATGGTGGATCGTCATGCACAGTGCGCTGCGCCCACGCGACAGGCGAAACAGCAGCGCCCGCCACACACCAAGGGTCAAGTCAAAAGGCTGCCCGCGCTCGGCACCGAGACGCGGCAGCGCGGCGGCGGTGAGGCCCTCGTCGGGCACCTCGCGCAGGTCGATCACCGTCAACGCCTGCCAGGCCGGCGCCTGCACCCGTTGGTGCGGCCCGCGTGCGCCCATGTTGTAGGTGGTTCGCAGCACCTCGTGGCGGTCGACCAGCGCCTCGACGGCCTGCGCCAGCACCTCGGGCGGCGCATCGACGATGGTGCGCAACTGCAGGTTGAACGCACTGCCCTGCGGGTCGAGCTGATGCAGGAACCACACCCGCTGCTGGTCGAATGACAGCGGCAACTCGGCCGGGCGCGGACCCGCCACCAGCTGTGGCCCCGGTGCTGCCGGTTCGCTCAGGGTACGGCCCTGCCGACGCAGCAGCAGCTCCAACGCCGAGCGTTTGTCAGGCGGCAATGCAGCCAGGCGCTCGCGCGCGCCGCCCGGGGACGGCGGCGGCGGCGGGCTCATCAGGGTGCCTTCGTGCTGCGCACTTCGGAATTCGCCCTTGGGGCGGCCCGGCGCGCTCATCAGGTTACCTTCGTGCTGCGCACTTCGGAATTCGCCCTTGGGGCGGCCCGGCGCGCTCATGGCCCCTTGCCGCCGTCGTCCAGCAGGCGTGCCACTTCTTCGTCGGTCAGCCGCTCCACCATCGCCAGCGCGTCGGCGAGTTCGCGCTCGTCGTCTGTCGACTGCGCGCTTGCGGCGGCTATGCGCTCGGCGATCTGCGCGATGGTTGGTGACTCGAACATGGCATTGACGGGCAGCTTCACGCCGGTGTCCTTGGCCAGCCGCGCGACGATCTGTATCGCCAGCAGCGAATGGCCGTCAGCCTCGAAGAAATTGTCGTTCACGCCCATAGCCTGAATGCCGAACAGGTCCTGCCAGGCCGCAGCGACGACGCGTTCGACCTCGTTGCGCGGCTCGACATAGGGCGTTGAAAGCATGCGGCGCAACGCGCCGGCGGGTGCCGCGGCTGCCGCCTCGCCGGTGACGGCCAGCGTGGTCGACTGCGGTGGCGCGGCCGGGCGCAGGCGATGTTGAAGGTCGCGGGTGGACACCAACACCTGCGCTTGCCCGGCGCTTAATACGCGCCGGAATACGTCGATGCCTTCTCCATCGGTCAAGCCAGTGGCCAGGCCCTGGCGCCGCAACTCGGCCAGCGCAGGTGGCAACTCGGCCTCCAAGGCCATGCCGGACTCGGCCCAGGAGTCCCACTGAACCGACACGGTGAGCCCCGGTGCGCGCAGCGACCGGGCCTGCGCGAAAGCGTCCTGGAATGCGTTGGCGGCGGTGTAATCGACCTGGCCGGCGCTGCCCAGCGAGGCGGTCAGCGACGAACAAAGCAGGAAGAAGTCCGGCGCGTCGGTGGCCAACAGTTCGTCGAGCAGGCACGTGCCGTGCACCTTCGGCGCGAGGATGGCTTCGGCGGCGGCGCGGGTCTTGAGCTCGATGACACCACCGGCCGGCAGCCCGGCGCAGTGCAACACGCCGTTGAAACGGCCAAAACGCGCGCGGCCCTCGGCCAGCGCCGCCGCTAGCGCGTCGCGGTCGGCCACGTCGGCGCAGGCCACCATGACCTGCGCGCCGGCATCACGCAACGCCTGCACCGCGGCACAACGGCGCCGGCTGCGATCGTCGACCGGCTGCGACACCAGGCCACTGCGACTGATCAGCAGCAGCTTGACCCCTGGCAGCGCCGCCGCCAAGCCGCGCGCCAACGCCAGGCCAATGCCACCCAGGCCACCGGTGATCACGACGCTCGCGCCAGCGGTGAGCTGCGCCAGCGGACCTGACACCGCCGGCAGCGGCAGGGGTTCGTGGCCGCGCTGCCAGCGCTGGCGCCCGCGCCAAGCCAATGGGCCGTCCGCCGGCTGCGCCTGGCACTCGGCGGCCAGCACCCGTGCGGTATCGGTGCCGGTATCGCTGACGTCGATCCAGCGCACATCGAAGCTGGGGTACTCGCGCGCCGCCACCAATGCCGGACCAGCCATCAACGCCCGCCCGGGCTCAACTGTGTCGCTGGGCAGCACAGCCTGCGCGCCCCGGCTGACGAACACCAGCCGCAACGCCTGGCCAGCAAGACGCCGGCCGATGCTGCGCACGGTCCACAGCGGGCCCCAGAAGGGCAATCGGTCGGCGCGGTCAGCCCCGGCTTCGACCGGTGCGCCCATGCCGCCCAGATGCACGATGCCATCGGGCAGGCCGGGGCCAGCGGCCAAGGCGTCGAACAAGCATTCGTGGTCGGTGTCGGATGCCGGGTCGATGACCCAGACGCCCTCGCCGTGCGCTGAGAAACCAACACCAGCGGCCACGCGCTGCACCGCCGCGCCGGTCTCTGCAAGGCGCTGGGCCAGCACCGCACCGAGGCCGGCAACGTCCTCGAACACCAGCCAACGCTGCGCCGGCGCCGCGGCGCCCGGCAGCGGCGGGCCCACTTGTCGCCAAGACGGCAGGTGCAGCCAGTCTTTCGGATCGCTCAGCTTGCGCAGCGCCGTCTCGGCCCCGGCCACGGCGGGCAAGTCGCCAGGCTCGACCCAGAACCGGCGCCGCTCGAACGGGTAGGCTGGCAGCGGGACGCGTCGACGCTGTTCGGCGGCGCCAAAGCCGCGCCAGTCGACCGCCACCCCACCCTGCCAGAGTCGGCCCAGTGCCTGCAACAGGAAGGCCTGATCGTTGACCTCGTCACGCGGGCTGCGCAGCGAGGACAGCACCCGGTCACCCGTGGAACCACCCAGGTGCTGGCGCACCAGGCCACCAAGGCTGGCACCGGGGCCCAGCTCGAGAAAAATTCGATTCTCGTTCTCCAGCAGCCGCTGCACGCCGGCGCTGAAGCAAACTGATTCGCGCAGGTGGCGCACCCAATAGGCGGGGTCGGTGGCCTGCTGAGACTGGATCCAGTCTCCGCTGAGGTTGGACAGATAGGGCCGCTGCGGCGGCGCCAGCCGGAAGCGCTTGACGAGCCGGCCGAACTCGTCGAGCACGGGATCGAGCATGCGCGAGTGAAAGGCGTGCGAGGTATGCAGCCGCACTGGCTCCAGCCCACTGGCGCGCAGCTCGGCCTCCAGCGCATCGACCTCCAGCGTCTCGCCCGCCACGACACACATTGCCGGCGCATTCACCGCTGCTATCGACAACGCCGGCCGCAACAGCGGGCGCAATGCCTTCTCGGCCATCGGCACGGCCAGCATCGCGCCCGGGGGCAGCGCTGCCACCAGCCGGCCTCGCGCGGCCACCAGTTCCAGCGCGTCGCCCAGCGACAGCACGCCGGCCAGGCAGGCGGCGACGTATTCGCCGATGCTGTGGCCGATCATCGCCTCGGGCACGACGCCCCAGGCCATCCAGAGCCGGGCCAGGGCGTACTCGGTGCAAAATAGCGCCGGCTGCGCATGGCGGGTGTCGCGCAGCGCGGCGCCAGCAGCCTCGTCGGCCACCGCCGGGTACAGCAACGGCGCCAGATCGAGCCCGGCGCGCTCGCGCAGCAGCGCCAGGCACTCGTCCATCGCGGCGCGAAAGGCGGGTTCATCCTGGTACAGCCCGAAACCCATGCCCGGGTACTGCGTGCCCTGGCCGCTAAAGGCAAAGACCACGGGCCGTTCACGCTGAACGATCTGCCGCGCCAGCCCCGGAAGTACCAGCCGGTCCTTCGCCTCCGCGGCGCTGTGACAAGCTACCACCACCCGCCAGTCGAAGGCACGCCGACCGGTCTGCAGGGTGTGGGCCACGTCAGCCAAGGCCTGGTCGGGCTCGGCGTCGAGCCGCGCCGCGAGTTGGGCACAGGCATCGCCCAACGCGGCTTCGCTGCGCGCCGAGAGCACCAGGAGCTGCATTGGCCGCGACGGGCCTGACGGCGCGGCGGGCGGCGCTTCCTCCAGCACCACATGGGCATTGGTGCCGCCGATGCCAAAGGCACTGACCCCCGCCAGGCGCGGCACGGCGCCGCGCGGCCAGGGCTTGAGCCGGTCGACAACGTAGAACGGGCTGTTGGCGAAATCGATGTGCGGGTTGGGGGCGGTGAAATGCAGCGTAGGCGGAATCTGCTCACGGGCCAGGCTCAGCGCCGCTTTCAGCAGGCCGGTGACACCGGCAGCGGCATCGGTGTGCCCGAAGTTGGTCTTGACCGAGCCGATGCCGCAGAAGCCGCTGTGCGCGGTGCTGGCGCGGAATGCCTGCGTCAGCGCGGTGACTTCGATCGGGTCTCCCAGATCGGTGCCGGTGCCGTGGGCCTCGATGTAGCCGATGTCGTCGGCCTTCACGCCAGCGAAAGCCTGCGCCATGCGGATCACCTCGGCCTGGCCATCGACGCTGGGCGCGGTGTAGCCGATCTTGTTGCTGCCGTCGTTGTTCAGGGCGAAACCCTTGATCACGGCGTGGATGGTGTCGCGGTCGGCGATCGCCTCGGACAGCCGTTTGAGCACGACAATGCCAACGCCCTCGCCAGACACGGTGCCCTGGGCCTTCGCGTCGAAGGCGCGGCAATGGCCATCGGGCGACATGATCGCGCCCTGGCGGTAGACATAACCGCCGACGCGCGGGTTGTTGACCGAGACGCCGCCGGCCATCGCCATGTCGCACTGGTAGTCCAGCAGCGCCTGAGCCGCCATGCACACCGCCGACAGCGACGACGAGCAAGCCGTCTGCACCACCACCGCCGGGCCTTTCAGGTCGAGCTTGTAGGCCACCCGGGTGGCGAGAAAATCCTTGTCGCTGCTGATCAGCAGTTCCAGCCCGTCGAGGGCCTGGAAGGTGTCGGTGGTCCAGTTGCGCAGCAGGTACGTATTGATGCTGCTGGCCGCATACACGCCCACCGAAACGCCCGGCGCCACGCTGCCGTGGCCGGCGTTTTCCATGGCCGCCCAGGCCGTTTCGAGGAACAGGCGCTGCTGCGGGTCCATCACCGTGGCCTCGCGCGGGGTGTAACCGAAGAACGAGGCGTCGAACATCTCCACGCCATCCAGCCGGCCCTTGGCGGGCACGTAGTCGGGGCGGTCGATCAGCGCAGCGTCGATGCCGGCGGCCAGCAACTCGTCCCGGCTGAAAAAGCGGATCGATTCGACGCCGTCGCGCAGGTTGGCCCATAACGCTTCGATGTCGGCAGCACCGGGATAACGGCCGGCGAATCCGATGATGGCCACGCCTTCAGGGGCGTCATGCAGTTGTTCGTCGTTGATGCTCATGGGGTCGGGGTGCGCCTGGGCAGCGGCGCGATGGAGGTTGATGGCAGCTGGGTCATGAATCGGCACTCGGGAACGGTCAAGGGCGCGTTGGGCGTCGCTGTGCCTGGCGGCGCTTTCGGGCACGCTCCTCCAGCGCGTCCGCCGCGGCGGTCTCGCTGCCCGGCGCGGCGTCAGCGTCGACCACGCCCAGGCTGCCCAGGTGCGCCGCCAGACCGCGCACGGTAGGGTACTGGAACAAATCGACCACCTTCAGTGCAGGCTCGTTGGAATGCAGTTGGCTGTGCACCCGCATCACCAGCAGCGAGTTGCCGCCCAGGTCGAAAAAATTGTCGTCCAAACCGATGACGGGCCGCTTCAACAACTCTGACCAGGCGGCGGCGATGCGTTGCTCGCGCTCGTCGCGTGGCAACGCCTGCTGTGCCGGCCCGGCCGCGGCCACCGTTTCGGGCGCCGGCAGTGCGCCGTGGTCGACCTTGCCGTTGGCGGTGAGCGGCAGGCTGGGCAAAACGACGAAGGCCGACGGGACGGCATTGGCCGGCAGAAGCTCCCGCAGGTAGGTCCGTAGCTGGTCGGCCGGCGGCGGCATGCCGTCGCGGCCTACCACCCATGCCACCAGCCGCCGCGCCTCGGCCAGCTCGCCCAGCACGCCGGCCGTCGCCTCCTGGATCCGCGGATGGCGCCGCAGCGCAGCTTCGATCTCCCCCAGTTCCAGCCGCAGGCCGAACAGCTTGACCTGGCGGTCCATGCGGCCGCCAAACTCGATCTGCCCTTCCTCGTTCCAGCGCACCTGGTCGCCGCTGCGGTACATCCGCGCGCCTGGCGTGCCGGCGAAGGGGTCGGGCACAAAGGCACGTTCGGTCAATTCGGCCTGGTGCAGGTAGCCGCGCGACAGGCCGTCACCCCCGATGTAGAGCTCACCCCACACCCCCACCGGCACCGGCTGGCGGCGCGGGTCGAGGATATAGACCGTCGTGTTGCTGATCGGGCGTCCGATCGGCACGGTATCGCCGAGCACGGTCTCGGGCGTCATCCTGTAGGTGCAGGTGAAGGTGGTGTTCTCGGTCGGGCCGTAGCCATTGATCAGGCAAGCGCCTGGCGCCATCGCGTCGAGCATGCGGCGCGCATGCTGGACGGAGATCGCCTCGCCGCCGGCGAGGATCTGCCGCACCTGGACCAGGCTGTCCAGCTGGGTGGCCACCATCTGGTTGAACAACGCCGATGTCAGCCACAGTGCATTGACGCCGGACTCGCGGATCACGCGGCCCAGGTCGGCCAGCGACTGCAGCCCCGGCGGCGCGATCACCAACCGGCCACCATTGAGCAAGGGGCCCCACAACTCAAGGGTGGAGGCATCGAAGCTGATCGGCGCGTACTGCAGGAACACCAGTTCTGGACCCATTTCCATGAACCGGGTGTCCTTGACCAGCCGCACCACACTGCGGTGCTCGATGCCCGTTCCCTTGGGCCGGCCGGTGGAGCCGGAGGTGTACATCAGGTAGGCCAGGCTGCGCCCGGTGGCGAATGAATGCACCGACGCGGAGCTTGCATCCACCGTCGGCCAGTCGCTGTCCAGGGCCACCACCCGGCCGGTGTACGGTGGCAGGCGCGGTCGCAGCGCCTCCTGGGTGAGCAGCACGGGCGCCGCGGCGTCGGCCAGCATGAATTCGAGCCGCACGGGGGTGTTGGCCGGGTCCAGGGGCAGGTAGGCGCCGCCGGCCTTCAGGATGCCGAGCAGCCCGACCACCATCTCGAAGCTGCGCTCGACCATCAAGGCCACCGGAGTCTCGTGGCCGACACCCAGCGCCTGCAGGTGCGCAGCCAGGCGCGTGCTGCGCGCGTCAAGCTCGGCATACTGCATCGTGCGGCCCTGCTGCTCCAGCGCCACGGCAGTCGGCGTGGCCGCCGCCTGTGCCGCGAACAGCTCGCCGATACCGCGCTCACGCGGGTAAGCGGTGGTGGTGCGGTTCCGCTCGACGAGCAGTTGCTGCTGCTCGGCCGCCGTCAGTATGCCGATCTCGCCCAGCCGCGCCTCAGGCCGTGCCGCAACGGCCATCAGCACGGAGTGCACATGGCCGAGCAAACGTTCCATCGCCGGTCGCTTGAAGCGCTCGGTGTCGTACATCAGCGTGATGTTCAGCGCCGGGTCGAAGGTGACGAAGGCGGTCAGCGGCTGGTCGCTGGCCTCGCGTACCTCCCGCCCGGTGACCGACAGGCCCGCGGCCGGCACGGCCGGGGTATCGAGCCAATTCTCGAAGGCCAGCAGCGAATGGAACAAGGGCTGACCAGGACGGATGTCGCTCCAGCCCTGGACGTCGGACAGACCGCAATGGCCGTGCTCGCGCATCCCCGCCAGGGCCAACTGCAGGCGCTGCAGCCAGGCCACGGCACTGAGTTCATCATCGACAACTACGCGCGCCGGCAGCGTGTTGACGAACAGGCCGACGATGCCTTCGGCCCCCGGCAGATCGGTTGGTCGTCCCGACACCACCGTGCCGAAGGCAAGGTCGCGCTCGCCGGCGCAGCGCCCCAGCACCAATGCCCAAACGCCATGCAGCACGGTGTTCAGCGTCAGGCGCTGGCTGCGCGCGAAGTTCTGCAGGCCGCGGTGCTCGTCCGGACTCAGCGCCATGGTGACTATCTGTACATCACGCACCGAGGCCGGGCCGGTGTCGGCGCCACTGTCGAAAGGTAGCCGGGTCGGCGAGGACAGCCCGGCCATGGCGGCGCGCCAGTAAGCCTCGTCGGCGGCCACGTCTTGCCGGCGTAGCCAGCGCAGGTACTCGGCATAGGGCAGTGCCGGCGGCAGTGCCGCTGGCTGACCGACTGCGAGCTGGCCGTAGGCGCGCCAGAAGTCACCCAGCAAAACCGCGGTGGACCAACCCTCCAGCACGATGTGGTGGAAGGTGAGCACCAGGCGAGCGGACCTTGGGCCCAGGCACTGCACCGTCAGCCGCACCAGCGGTGGACGGCGCAGATCGAAGGGGCGGGCATGGTCTTCGACGATGAAGGCGCGGCGCTGCCCGGCCTGCTGTTCGGCGTCGAGCGCGGTCCAGTCCAGCCACGCGACCGGCGCCGCCAGCGTCCGGTGCACCACCTGGGAAGGGCGCTGGACGCGCTCCCAGACGAAACCGGTGCGCAAGGCTGTGTGCCGCGACAGCACCGCCGCCCAGGCACCTTCAACCAGATGGCGCTCGAGCGCGCCACTCACCCCGAGATCGATCTGCACCACGTACACGGTCGACGCCGGCTGGTACTGGCTGTGGAACAGCATGCCCTGCTGG
Organism: Rhodoferax sp. OV413; assembly: GCA_945861785.1. Classification (GTDB taxonomy): domain Bacteria; phylum Pseudomonadota; class Gammaproteobacteria; order Burkholderiales; family Burkholderiaceae_C; genus CAISIP01. Next base: position 45,364 of record CAMAWD010000008.1, read on the forward strand.
AGGGCCGTCAGTTCGTAGATGTCCTCGATGCCGGCAAGCTGGTTCATGCGTCTGTCGCAGCTGCTGCCGCGCCGTTCTGTTGAGCCATGGGGTTCGACATCACTGCACGCCCATCTGCCGCGCGATCTCGGCCAGGTCGCTGGCACTCAGACCCGCGTCGCTGTAGGCTGCGGGCATCGCCGCCTTCGTCGACGGCGCCAGCAGTGCGCGCAATGCCGACATACAGGCCCGCGCAAGCGCGGCCACCGTCGCCTCGTCATGCAGCGCCCGGCTGTAACCCCATGCCATCCGCAGCACACCCTGCGTGACCAGGCAATTTACTTCCAGCAGATGCGCACGCGGGCCTTGCGGGTCGTGGAAAGGACCGCAGGGCTCGAACGCAGGGGCAAACAGCGCTTCGGGCGCGAAGGCCTGGTCGAACTGCCCGAGGTACAGGAACGAAACCTCCGGCTCAGGCAGCGCAGCCAGCGCGTCGCGGATCTCCGCCTGCGGTGCGAGATGGCGCAACAGCCCATAACCCATGCCATCACGCGGCACCGCCTGGCGTTGGCCGCGCATCGAAGCCAGCCGCTCACCCGGTGTGGCATCGGCCGGCGATGGCGCCAGCCGCACGGGGTACAGGGTGGTGAACCAGCCCACGGTGCGTGAAGTGTCGATGTCGGCCTGCACCGCGTCACGACCGTGGCCTTCCAGATCGAGCAGCAGATGACGGCCACCGGTCCAGCCACACAGCGCGGTGACCAAAGCCGACAGCAGCGCGTCGTTCACCTGGCTGCCATGCAGACGCGGCAGGTCGGTAAGCAGCGCCCGGGTGTCCGCGGCGTCCAGTGTTTCCACCCACTGGGCGCCACTGGCCACGCTATCGTCGCCGTCCAGGTGATCCAGCGGCAGCGGCTCGCCGAAGCCGCCATCGCCCAAGCCCAGCCAGAAGGGCAGTTCCTGCTGAGCGGCGCCGGCCGCCTCGGCACGCAAGCTCTCGGCCCAGCGGCGCAGTGAGACCGTACGCGGCGGGAGTTGGGCAGCGACACCGGACTCCGCGGCCTCGACCAGTTGCTGGAGGTCCTCCAGCAGGATGCGCCAGCCGATCATGTCCACCGCCAGGTGGTGGATCACGAACAACAGGCGCGGCGCCCGAGCCGCGCCCAGGTTGAACCAGGCCAGCGCCCAGGTCGGGCCAAGGCCGAGGTCCAGGCCTGCCTGCAGGCCTGTGCCAAGCGCGTCGATACGCCGGTCCTGCGCGTCCACAGCCAAGGCCGACAGGTCGTGCGCGGCCACCGCCGGTACCGGCACTTCGGCCAGCAGCATTTGCTGCCAGTCGGCGCCTTGCCGCTGCCAGCGCAGTCGCAAGGCCTCATGGCGCTGCGCCAGCTGGCCCAGGCAACGCTGCAACAAGGGCAGGTCCAGGTGACGGCGAACTTCCAGCAGCAGCGGCAGATTGAAGTGCTGGGGCCGCGCCAATCCGCGCCCGAGAAACCAGGCCTGTATGGGGGTCAGTGGCAACGGCCCGGGCACCACGCCGGCTTCTTCGGTGCTGACCACGTCAACCACCTGGGCGGCCAGTTCGGCAATGGTCTGGTGCTCGAACACCTGCTTGGGCGTCAGCGCCAGGCCAGCGATACGCGCCTTGCCGGTGATCTGGATGTTCAGCACCGAGTCGCCGCCGAGTTCGAAGAAGTTGTCGTGGATGCCGACCCGGTCGATGCCCAGCACCGCCTGCCAGATGGCGGCCAGCGTGCGCTGGGCGGCGGTGGCCGGTGGCAGGTATTCGGTCGACAGTGCCGGCCGCGGATGGCCCTGGGGTGTGGCGTCGGCGGCGCCGGTCAGCGAAGCGTCGGCGGTAGCGTCGTCGCGCACCAGCCAACGGTCGATGCGCGCCTGGAGCGGGCCGCAGGACACCAGCACCTGCGGCTCATCGGGCAACGACAACACGCGTTCCAGCGCTTCGCAGGCCGCCACCGGGGACATGAAGAACCCGGCTGACGGTGTCGCGCCCAGAGCCCAGTTGTCCCATCCGACGGTGCGCCACATTCCCTCGCCTGCATTTTGCTGTGCCACTGCAAACGCATCCATCGCCAGATGCGATGCGGTGTAGCTGACGAAGCCGGCCACGCCCATCACCGAGGCCAACGACGAATGCAGCAGCACGAAATCCAGCGGCCGGCCGGCCAGCACACGGGCCAGCGTGCGCAGGCCCTCGCGCTTGGGGCGCCACTGCGCCTCGCACTGCGCGCGGGTCAGCTCGAGCAGGGTCTCACCGCGCTTCCCGGCGCCTGCGGCATGCACCACACCGGCCAGAGGGCCGAACCGTGCCTGCGCGATGGCCAGCGCCGCGGTCATCTGCGCTTCATCGGCGACATCGGCCCGGCAGACCAGCACCGCCGCTCCGAGCGCCTCGATGGCCTCGACACGGCGGATGCGCGCAGCGACCGGGTCGTCGGCTGGGTGATCCGTCCGCCAGGCCGCCCAGGCCTCACGCGGCGGCAGGCCGTTGCGGCCGACCAGCACGAGCCCGACCCGGGCGCGCCTTGCCAGGTGGGTTGCGATCTCGAGCCCTACACCGCCCAGGCCGCCGGTAATCAGGTAGGCCGCACCGTCGCGCAGCGCGGGTGAGCGTGCCCCCGGTGATTCAGTAGCCACCGGTTCGAAGCCTTGCACCCAGCGCTGGCGACCGCGCCATGCCACCACCGGCTCCGTCCAGGCTGCACACAGGTCGGCGGCCAAGCCACGCGCCTGGGACTTCACGTCGGCCAGCGGGGCGACATCAAGCGCCCGAGCCTGGATATGCGGGTGCTCCATCGTGACCACCTTGCAAGGTGCCAAGACCATGGCGCGGTCAGGGTCGATGGCCTCACGGTCCAGCACCGTCAGTGCGTGGCTGGTCACCACAGCCAGCCGCACCGGCTGAGGACTGGCAGCCAACGCCTGGATCAGATGCACTGTGCTGAAGAATCCCTGTTCGAGCGGCGCGCCCAAAGCCAGCCCGTGACTCCACAAGTGCACCACCACCGCCGGTTGCCGGCCTTCGGCCGCCAGCTCGCGCAACAGCCGCGCATAATGGCCGACATCGGACGGACACAGCTCGAATTGATCGCCTGCGCGCCGGTTGAATGCCGGCCCCTCGGTGGCGGTGACGACGTGCGAGCCAATGGCGCGCAGCCTGACGGCGAGCGCCTCGCCCAGGCCATGGGCATCACACAGCAGCAGCCACTGCTGGCCACGCGATGACTGCTGCGGCAGGGGTACCGGGGATTGCTTCCAAGATGGCAGATAGAGCCAGCCGGCCGGGTCGTCAGTGCGGCGTGCCGCGCCGGAAATGGCCGCAGTGGCTGCCGCTGCCGGGGTGTCGATCCAATAGCGCCGGCGCTCCATCGGCGTGGCCGGCAGCACGACGCGCAGACGCCGTTGCCGGGCATGCAGCGCTGCCCAGTCGGGCCTTAGCCCGTTCAACCACAGCCGGCCCGCGGCCTCCAGCAGCACGCTGGTGTCGTCGCGCGCGTCGCTGGGATGGCGGATCGACGCAACGCAGGCCAGACCGGCCGGCCGCTGCGGGTGGCTGCGTGCCAAAGCGCTGAGCGTATTGCCGGGGCCTACCTCCAGCAGCAGGTGGCTGGGGTCGTCGAACAGCCGCTCGAGCGCCTGCGCGTACTGTACCGGCGCACGCAGCTGACGCGCCCAGTAGGCCGGGTCGGTAGCCTGCCCGACGCTCATCCAGTCACCCGTGAGGTTGGACAGCAGCGGCCGCGACGGTGGCTTCAGCGCGACACCGGCGACGCAACGCCGGAACGGCTCGCGCGCGGCGTCCATCATGGCCGAGTGGAAGGCGTGCGAGGTATGCAGCCGGCGCGGCGCGCAGCCCTGTGCATTCAGCCGCGTCTCGAGTGCATCCACTTCGTCCACCGGCCCGGCGACCACGCACAGCGACGGCCCGTTGATGCCGGCGATCGACAGCCCGGGCGTGAGCAAGGTGCGCAGGTCGTATTCGGGCAGCGGCACTGACAGCATCGCACCCGATGGCATCTCGCCCATAAGGCGGCCGCGCTCGGCCACCACGGCCAGCGCGTCGTCCAGCTCCATCACGCCGGCCAGACACGCGGCCACCAATTCACCGATGCTGTGGCCCAGCATCGCAGCCGGCTGCACGCCCATCGCCATCCACCACTGGGCGGTGGCGTAACCGATGGTGAACAGCGCGGCCTGGGCAAAACGGGTCTGACGCAGTTGATCGGCCGCTTCGGGGGCGGCCGGGTCGGGCGGGAACATCAGCGCACGCAGGTCCAGCCCCAGAGGAGCCGCCAGGCGGTCGCAGCAGGCGTCAACGGCGTCGCGGAACACCGGCTCGCCGGCATACAAACCGGCGCCCATGCCAGGATATTGACTGCCCTGGCCGCTGAAGAGGAACACCACCCGGCGCTGGCCCGTGGGCGCGAGGCCGGCCGGGGCGCGCTCGGACGGTGCAGCGGCCAGCAGCGGCACCGCGTCGGCCAGGCTGCGCACCGCCAATACCCGGCGGTGTGCGAACTCGCGGCGTCCGACCTGCAGCGTGTGGGCCACGTCGGCCAACTCGAGCTGCGGGTTGTTCCGCAGGTGTGCCGCCAGAGCCTGGCCCGCCTGGGCCAAGGCGCTCGGGCTGCGCGCCGACAGGCACAGCAGCTGCCAGGCACGCGCCGGGGCGTCGCCGGGCGGCACCGGCGGCGCCTGCTCCAGCACCGCATGGGCGTTGGTGCCGCCCAGGCCGAAGCTGCTGACGCCGGCGCGCCGTGGCGCGCCGGCGGCCGGCTGCCAGTCGCGCAACTGGGTGTTGACGGCAAACGGGCTGTGGGCGAAATCGATCTGCGGGTTGGCCGATTCGTAGTGCAGGCTGGGCACGATGCGCGCGTGTTCGATCGACAGGGCGACCTTGATCAGCCCGGCCACTCCTGCGGCCGCGTCGAGGTGGCCGATATTGGTCTTGAGCGCACTGATCCAGCACGGCTCACCGTCGCGCGGGCGGTCGCCGAAAACGCGCGTGAGCGCCGAGATCTCGATCGGGTCGCCCAGATGCGTGCCTGTGCCGTGGGCCTCGATGTACTGGATGTCCCGCGGCCCGAGGTTTGCGGCCGCCTGGGCCAGCGCGATGGCGCGCGCCTGGCCCTCGACACTGGGTGCGGTGTAGCCCACCTTGGCCGAGCCGTCGTTGTTGACCGCCGTGCCGCGGATGACCGCGTGCACATGGTCGCCGTCACGCAGCGCGTCCGACAGGCGCTTGAGCATCACCAGTGCCACCCCGTTGCCGCCCACGGTGCCATTGGCACCGGCGTCAAAAGCGCGGCAGTGGCCATCGCGCGAGCCGATGCCCTCCTCCACATAGACATGGCCTGCCATCAGCGGCACCGACACCGCAACGCCACCGGCCAGCGCCATGTCGCATTCGTGGTCAGCCAGCGCGCGGCAAGCCTGGTGCACCGCCACCAGCGAGGTCGAGCAGGCGGTCTGTACGTTCAGGCTCGGGCCACGCAGATTGAGCTTGTATGAAATCCGGGTTGTCAGGAAATCCTGGCCGCTCGCCAGCACACGCGACAGGCCCGACAGCGATTCGGGCAGTGGCCCGCGCGACTGCAGGTGCGCCATATAGCTGTTCATGCTGGCACCGGCATACACGCCTATCGGACCCTCGCAGCGCTCCGGGTCCACACCCGCATGGTCCAGCAACTCGCTGGCGCATTCCAGCAGCAGCCGTTGCTGGGGATCAATGGCCTCGGCTTCACGCGCGGAGTAGCCGAAGAAACCGGCGTCGAACAGGTCGGCGTCGTCAAGGTAACCGCGTGCCGGTACATGCGCCGGGTTGTCCAGCAGCTCCTCGGGCACGCCGGCAGAGCGCATCTCGTCGATGGTGAAAAAGCGGATGCTTTCGCGGCCGGCGCGCAGATTGGCCCAGAACTGGTCGATGCTGCCAGCGCCAGGGAAACGCCCGGCCATGCCGATGATGGCCACTGGCTCGGCCGCTCCCGCTGCGTCGGCGCGGCGCTGCTGGCGCTGGAGCGCCTGGTCAGCCAATGGATCGGTCGCTCCATCGCTTTGCAGGAAGGCGGCCAGGGACTCGATCGTCGGGTAGGTGAACAGGTCCACCATCTTGCAGTTCAGGCCCAGCTCCTTGCGCAAGCGGCCGTGTGTGCGCACCAGCAGCAGAGAGTGGCCGCCCAGGTCGAAGAAGTTGTCGCGCACCCCGACGGCAGCGCGCTGCAGCATCTCGCACCACACCGCGGCGATGCGGCGCTCCAGCTCACTGCGGGGCTCGGCGGCGGGTTCGTCGCCTCCAGTTGGCGCACCACCCGGCGCGGGAAGCGCGGCGCGATCAACCTTGCCATTGGCATTCAGCGGCAATTGCGCCAGCACCACAAAGGCCGACGGCACGAGGTGCTCGGGCAGATGGGCGCGCAGCGCGCTGCGCAAGCCGTCGGGCTGCACCGCGGCGCCGTCGCCGTCCTGCGGCACGATATAGGCGACGACGCGCTTGTCGCCAGGTGCATCCTCGCGCACCAGCACCACCGCATCGCGCAATGGCGCGGCCCGGCGCAATGCGGCCTCGATCTCGCCCAGTTCGATTCGAAAGCCCCGCACCTTGACCTGGCTGTCGCGCCGGCCGACAAACACGATCGCCCCATCGGCCAGCCGGCGCACGAAGTCACCGGTGCGGTAGAGGCGGGCGCCGGGTGTGTTGCCGAAGCGGTCTGGCACGAAGGCGCGCTGGCTCAATTCGGGCCGGTTCAGGTAGCCCAGGGCGACGCCATCGCCACCGAGGTACAACTCGCCAATCATGCCAAACGGCACCGGCTCCTCGAGCTCGTCGAGCACATAGGCCGTCGTGTTGGCGATCGGCCTGCCGATCGGCACCGTGGCGGCATGGTCATCCACCGCCCTGACCTCATGCGCGGTCGCGAAGGTGGTGACCTCGGTCGGTCCGTAGACATGCAGCAGCCGGCCCGGCGCGCCCTCGCGCAGCACGGTTTGCACGGATACCGGATCGCAGGCTTCGCCGCCAAACAGCAGACAGCCCACCTGGGCAAAACCAGATGGCGCACTGCGCGCCATCTGGTTGAACAGCGCGGTGGTGAGGAACAGCGCGGCCAGCCGCGCGCCGGCCAGGAAGCTGGCGAAGTCCACCGGGCTGAGCGCCGTCTCGCGCGGCACGATCACCACCGTACCGCCGTTGAGCAACGCGCCCCAGATCTCGAATGTCGCAGCGTCGAACGACACCACGCTGACCTGCGCCACGCGGTCCCCCGGGCGCAGTTGCAGGTAGTCGGTGTTGCACACCAGGCGCGCGATCGCACGGTGCGGAACCTGCACGCCCTTGGGCCGGCCGGTCGAGCCCGAGGTGTAGATCATGTAGGCCAGGCACCCCCCGTCCACCGCTGCCGCCGGCGGTGTGCGTGCCCGTTGCGCGGCGGCGGCGCCGTCGTTCTGCGGCCCGTCGATCAGCAAGCGCAGCGTGGCGCCAGCCGGCAGTTTGTGCTGCAGCGAGCTTTGCGTGACGACAACAGGTGCGCCCGAATCCTCGAGCATGAAGATCTGGCGCTCGGCTGGGTACTCCGGGTCGAGCGGCACATAGGCTCCGCCCGCCTTCAGGATGCCAAGCAGGGCGACGATCAGGGGCACGCCGCGTTCGAGCGACACGGCCACGGGAACCTGCGGACCCACGCCCGCAGCCTGCAGGCGGTAGGCCAGTTGGTTGGCGCGCGCATCGAGTTCGGCGTAACTCAGCTGCTCCGCGCCATGCTCCACCGCCACCGCATCGGGCGCCTGTCGGGCCTGCTCCTCGAACAGGGCCTGCACCGTCGCCTCGCGCGGACAGTGGCTGGAGGTGCGGTTCCAGTCGCCCAGCATACGGTCGCGGTCTGCCTCACCGAGCAAAGGCAACTGGTGCAGCGGCCGGTCCGGTCCAGCCACGATGCCGGCCACCAGACGGCCGAACCCCAGCAGCATCTGGCGCAGTGTTTCGCGACCCAGGAACTCGGTGACGCTCAACTCCAGGCTCAGGCAGCCGCCCTCGTCGCGCGCATAGGCCTCCACGTCATAACGCGAGACCGCCGACTCGAGCGCCGAAGCGCTGCCATCGCTGGAATGGAAGCGCATCAGCCGCGTGGCCAGTTGGCCAAAACGCAGCACCGCGGCGGTATCGGTCTCGTAGGCGAACGAAGCCTGGAACAGCGGGTTGCGCCCGGCGCGCCGGTGCACCCCGAGCGCGCGCACCACGGCGTCGAACGGCACCTGGGCATGCTGCATCGCGCCCTGCGTCACATCCCTCATCCGGCGCAGCACCTCGCGAAAGCCGGGCTGCCCGGCAAACGAGGTGCGCAGAACCACCATGTTGACGAAGAAGCCCAGCACGCCCTCGACCTCCGGGCGCGTGCGCGTGGTGCTGGCGGTGCCGATGACAATGTCGTCCTGGGCGGCATAACGCTGCAGCAGCGTGGCAAAGGCGGCCGCCATCAGCGCGAACGGTGTCACCCCTTCGCGCCGGCCAAGCGCCTTGAAGGCATCGCTCAGGTCGGGCGGCAGCACTACCGAGTCGCGCATCGTGCGCCAGGAGTCGCCTTCGGCGCGGACACGCTCCATCGGCAGGCGCAGTTCGTCCGCGCCAGCCAGCGTCTCGCGCCAAAAGGCAATCTGCCGGTCCATACCCGCGCCTTTGCTCCAGCGCCGTTGCAGCAACGCGAAATCACCGTAGTGAATGGTCAGCGGCGGCAGGGGTGACGGCTCGCCGGCAGCGAAAGCGGTGTACAGACGCCCCAGTTCGCCGAGGAACAAGCCCATCGACGCCCCATCGAAAACGACGTGGTGCATGGTCAACAGCAACACATGCTCAGCCTCGCCCAGGCGCAGCAATCGGGCGCGCAGCAGTGGGCCGCGCTGCAGGTCGAACGGGCGCTCCATTTCGCGCTGCATCGCCTCGCGCACCAGGGCATCCCGGGCCGTGGGATCGGGCGCCGGGAAGTCGTCGAACTCGACCACCACGTTGCCGATTTCAGCCACCTGTTGCACCGGTTGCTCGTCCACTGTCTGCAGCGTCGTGCGCAGGATCTCGTGGCGCTCCACCATTGCCAGAATGGCGCGCTGCATTGCGTCGCGATCGAATACCCCCTCGAACAACACCGGCGGCACCGCCAGGTTGAATGCAATGCCGCCCGGGTCGATCTGGTCGATGACCCAGAGTTCCTCCTGCGCGAATGACAGTGGCACCCGTTGCATACCTGGTGCACGCGGGACAATCGGCAGGTCGGCGGCCGAGATGCGCCCTTGCGCGACGAGCCTGCGCAGCACATCCAATCGGGCTGGGTCGGTGGCGGTGGTGGCGGTGGCGGCGGGGATTGACGGTGGGTCAGCGGGCATGTTCAGGCCAAACCGCCGGCGGCGGCGGAGGTTGGGTGGGATGTGGGCCGGCCGAGGTGAGCGGCCAGAGAGGCGATTGTTGGGTAGCGGAACAGATCCACCAGATCGATGTCACGGTCGAGCCTGGCCACCAAAAGCCCATGCATCTGCGCCACTTTGAGCGAGTGGCCACCGGCATCGAAAAAATTCGTGCGGCGGTCGAAGCCCCGCGTGTCGAGCAGCTGGAGCCAGATGTCGGCGACGATCCTCTCGACCTCGCCTTGCGGCAGTTCGCCCGGCACCACCTGCGCAGCGACGGCTGACGGATCGGGCAATGCCGCACGGTCGACCTTGCCGTTGGGCGACAGCGGAAGCCTGGGCAGCAGCATGATCGCGCCCGGAACCATATAACCCGGCAACCGCGCCTGCAGCCGCTGGCGCAGCACGTCGACATCGGGCGGCGGCTGAGCGCCACGCGCGGTGACATAGGCCGCCAGCGACTGATCGCCATCAGCAGCGGACCGCACGGTGACCACCGCCTCGTGCACACCGTCGATGGCGCACAGGGTTGCCTCGATCTCACCGAGTTCGATGCGGAACCCACGCAGCTTGATCTGCTGGTCGTTGCGGCCGAGAAACTCGATCGCCCCGTCGCCGCGCTGTCGCACCACGTCCCCGGTGCGGTAGAGCCGTGCGCCGGGCCGTGTCGAAAACCGGTCTGGCACAAAACGCTCGGCCGTCAGCTCAGGCCGGCGCAGGTAACCGCGCGCCACGCCATCGCCGCCCAACAGCAACTCACCGCGCACGCCGATCGGCACGCGCTCGCCCAAGCGACCCACAACGTGCGCGGTCGTGTTGGCGATCGGGTAGCCGATCGGCACTGAGGAGGCACCCGGTGCCACCGACTGCACATCATGGGTCACGGCGAAGGTGGTGACCTCGGTCGGGCCATAGCCGTTGACCAGGTGCGCCGGCGGGTGGCCGCTGTCGAGCACGGCGCGGATCGCATCGATCGACGCGGCCGCGCCGCCGTAGACCATGTAGCGCATGCCCCCGAAGGCCCGAGGCCGCTCACGCGCCACACGGTCGAACAGCACGGCGGTGAGGAACATCACGCTGATGCGATTGGAGTCCAGGGCCGACGCCAGCGCGGCCGGGCTCAGCACCACCTCGCGGTCGAGGATAACAAGCGTCCCGCCATTCAGCAACGCGCCCCAGATCTCGAACGTGGCCGCGTCGAACGACACGACCGACACCTGGGCCACGCGGTCATCCGGCTGGAACCGCACATAGTCGGTGCTGAAAACCAGCCGGTTGATCGAGCGGTGCATCACCTGCACGCCCTTTGGTACGCCGGTGGAGCCAGAGGTGTACATCAGGTAAGCAATGGCGTCGGCCGGCACCTCCACATCCGGCGCCCCGGTGGGCTGCGCGGCCAGGGCTTCAATCTGCCCGTCCAGCACCAACACCGTGGTTTCACCAGCTGGCAAACGGTGCTTGACGGCGGACTGGGTCACGACTACGAGCGGCTTGGCATCGGCAAGCATGAAGGCAAGTCGCTCGGGCGGGTACTCCGGGTCGAGCGGCAGATAGGCGCCACCCGCGGCCAGGATGCCGACCAGGGCGACGACCAGCAGCGGCGTGCGCTCCATCGCCAGGCCAACCAGAACGCCGGGCCCGACACCTTTTGCGCGAAGCCGATGCGCCAGCTGGTAGGCCTGCGCCTGCAGATCCGCATAAAGCAGCGTGACCGCGCCATGCTGCACCGCCACCGCATCGGGCGTGCGCGCGGCCTGCGCGGCGAATAGCGCCTGCACGCTGCTGTCACGCGGGTAGTCGCGCGCGGTGTCGTTCCATCGCGCCAGCAATGCGACCTCTGCGGCGCTGGGCAGCGGCAGGCGTGACAGACGCGTTTGCGGATCGGCCACCGCCGCCGCGAGCAAGGATTCGAAGTTGGCGGCCAGGCGCTCGATCGTGGCGGGAGCGAACAGCTCGGTGTTGAACTGCCAGATCGCCGTCAGCGTATCGCCGCGCTCCTCAAAGGTGAGGTGCAGGTCGTACTGCACGGCGCCGAGGTCGGCCTCCATCACGCCCAGCCGTACGCCAGGCTCCTGGGTGCGGGTGATCGACGGATCGCGGAAATCGAAGGCGATCTGGAACAGTGGCGAGCGGCCCGGGTCGCGCGGCGGCTGCAGCCGGTCGACCAGCGTTTCGAAAGGCACTTCCTGGTGCGCGTGGGCATCGAGCACGGTGCGCTGCACCCGCTGCAGGATGTCGACGAAGCGCGGGTCGTCGGCCAGATCGGTGCGCAGCGTCAGCATGTTGACGACGAAGCCGACCAACGATTCGAACTCGGCGCGGTTGCGGTTGGCCACCACGGTGCCGACGACAATGTCGTCCTGCTGCGAGTACCAGGCCAGCAGCGCCTTGAAGCCCGACAGCAGGGTGACGAACAACGTGGCACCGCGTGCCCGTGCCAGCGCCCGCACGCCGTGCACCAGGGGCGGCGGCAACAGGCGTTGCAAGCGCAGGCCGCGGTGGCCGAGCACGGGCGGGCGCGGGAAATCGCCGGCCAGTGTCAGGCCGTCGAGGTTGCCGGCCAGTTGCCGCCGCCAGTAGTCGACTTGAGGCTCGAACTCGCCGGCCTCGAGGCGACGGCGCTGCCAATCGCAGAAGTCGCCGAACTGCGCCCCGATCGGCGGCAGTGCCTCGCCGCGGCGCAACACCAGCAATTCGGCCAGCAGAATCTTGAACGACCAGCCGTCCGCGACGACGTGGTGCATCGCCAGCAACAAACGAGCCCGATTGCGGGGCAGGCGCCAAAGCGTGGCGCGCAGCAACGGGCCGGTGGCCAGATGGAACGGCGCCTGCACGCGCGCCTCTTCCAGTGCGCCAAGGGCGGTTTCATCCGCCACCACCACCTCGTCCAGGGCCACGGCGGCGCGCTGCGCCACCCATTGGCAGGGCACGCCCTCGACCAGTGGGAAACGGCTGCGCAGTCCCTCGTGGCGGTCCACCAGCTGTTGCAACCAGCCGCGCACCGACTCCAGCGCGGGACCGTTGTCGAAGTCGACCGAGCAGGAGATGTGGAACGCCGGGTTGTGTGGATCCATGCGGTCGAGGAACCACAGCCGCCGCGGACCCGAGCCGATGGGCCGCACCAGGCCCCCGCCAGCGCCAGGCGCGGACTCGACCGGCGCCAACGCGGCAGGTTCAGCGGCCTTGCCCGCCCGCGCCACGGACGGGGGCCGGATGTCGAGCCGGGCCGCCTGCTCGGCCATCGTCGGCAGTTCGAAGATGTCGCGGAGCTGCCAGCGCACGCCGAACCGCCGGCCGACCGCGCTGAGCAACTGCGTCGCGAGCAGCGACTGACCGCCCAGTTCAAAGAAATTGGCATCGGTGGCAATTCCGTCGACGCCAAGCACACGGCGCCACATCTCGGCCAAAGCCAGCTCGGTCGCGGTGGTCGGGACCCGGAAAGCCATGGCAGCGGTTCCGGGCTGGCCCAGTGCATCGCGGTCGATTTGGCCGTCGGCGGTCAGCGGCATCACCGCCACCGCCCTCGCCCGCACCGCCACCGGCGCGCCGAAACGGTCCCGCAATGAGAGTGTGGCTGCGGCCGCGCGCACAGCCGCCGGCTCGCCCTCTGCCACGATCTGCAGCGCGGGCGCGACGGGCGCGGTGTCGCCCCGCCAGGCGATGGCGGGGTGCTGGCCGTCCAGCCCGACCAAGGTGGCGCCGGGCCCGTCAGCCAGCAGCACGCGCAGGCTGGCCAGGGCCGGCGTGAGGTCCAACGGCAGGCCGCCCATGGCACGCAGCGGCTCGCTGGCGCCGTATTGGCGGTTCAGGCCGGTGTCACGCCAGGCGCTCCAGCCGATCGACCAGACCGGCACATCGAGCGTCCCGGTTCCCGCCAGTGCATCCAGCGCACGGCTGGAGGCGGCGTAAGCGCCGAATTGTGCGCCACCGAGTTCGCCGACGATCGACGAGAACAGCACAAGGCCAGCGGCGTCGTGCGCCCGCGCCAGTTGCGCGAGTGCCACTGCACCGCCGAGCTTGGGACCGAACTGGGCACGAAGGCCGGCTTCGGTCTCGCCGGCCACGGTGGATTCGTGCAGCACCGCCGCGAGGTGGAAAACCGCGTCAAGCCCGCCGCCCCAGCCGGAGAGCACCGGAGCCACTGCCAGCTGCAGTGCCGCTGAGTCGGCCACATCGACGGCCACACGCTCGGTACCCGGCATCGAGGGCCCGGTTCGACGGCCCAGCACCAGCACCCGGGCGTCGAACTCCCGCACCAGCCACATCGCCAGCACTGCGCCGACACCACCTGTGCCGCCCGAGATCAGGTAGTGGCCACCACGGCGTAGCAGCGGTCGGGCTGACCGCTGTACCGCTGCCGCGTCGGCGGGCAAGGGCAACGGTCCGGTCCAAGGCCGCAATACCGGAACCAGGCGCCGAATTCCACGCCAGGCGACCTCGGGCGCCCGGGGCGCGGCGCCGAGCTCGGCAGATATCGCCTGGGCATCGGCCTCGGCGTCAATCGCCACGGCCAAGTCGATATGCAGGCACTGCAATGATGCAGACTCACGCGCTGCCGAGCGCAGCAGGCCGGCCAACGCCGCCTGCAAGGGATCAGCGCACTCGCCGGGCAGCACAGCCTGGGCGCCACGCGTGACCAGTGTCAGCCGCACCGGGCGGGACAGCGCCGTCAGCCATGCCACAAGCGCAGCCAATCGCGCGCAGGCCGACGCCACCATGGTGGCCAAGTCGGCACCGGCATCGACCGGCCGGGTCGGCCACAGGCAAAGCAACTGCAGCGCCACGCCGCCACTGATCGCCAGATCGGGGTCGGGCAGGTCGATGTCTTCGATGCGCGCCAGACACCGCAGCGGGTCTGGGGCCCAGGCCCGCTGCAGGGCGGCCGAAACTGCATCGTTGCCACCCAGCAGCCAAGCCGGGCCGGAGGCGATGGTGGCAGGCTGCTGCAGCGGACGGGGCCGCCATAGTCGGCGGAAAAACCAGCGCGGAACGGTGTTGTCGCCAGCCGTCAGAAGGTCCACGCGGCGCAGCGTGGCCTCGAATTTGCCGGCCGCCAGTGCCGCCTGCAGCGCGCGGCGCTGGATCTTGCCAAGCGAGGTCTTGGGGATCTCGGGCGGGCTGACCGGCACCAGGTAGGCCGGGCCGATGCCCAAATCGCGCACGATGCGCTGGCGAACCGCGCGCAGCGTCTCAGCCAGCGCGGCATCATGGTCGTCCCGCGGCACGAAGAAGACGGCCAAACCCTCGCCGCCCACGGCGCGCGGATCGGCCACCGCGCATGCCGCGGTGAACGATCGCTCGATGCAGCCAGTCTCCTCGGCGGCGCTCTCGATCGCCGGGCCCGAGTAGTTGGCACCGTTGATGATGATCACGTCCTTGTCGCGGCCGGTAATTGACAACACGCCGTCGTCGAGGCGGGCCAGGTCGCCGGTGCGGAACCAGCCATCGGGCGTGAACACCTCCTCGCGCGGCGGCCGACCGCCGAAATAGCCACCAAAAAGCGTCGCCCCTGTGACCTGCAGGTGTCCCACCTGGCCCTCACGCAGCAGCGCGCCGGCATCGTCGACGATGCGCAGGCGCACACCCGGCAACGGCGGACCCACCGGTACGCTGGCGTCACCGTCGCTCACGGTATTGAGGCGAAAACCATGCCAATAGGTGACGCCCGAGGAGGTTTCGGACATGCCCCAGGCCGGCACCATCGCATCGCCCGGCAGGCCATGCTGGGCCAGCAACGCCAGGAAGCGGCGAGCAGAGGCAGGAACGATCACTTCACCACCGTTGACGATGCAACGCATCGCCGACAGGTCCCACTTGCGGCGCGCAATCTCCTCGGCCTGGCCGCAGACCAGACCGTAAGCGAAATTGGGTGCGAAGGTGGAGGTGGCGCGGTAGCGGTCCAGCAGATCCAGCCAGTACAAGGGATCGCGCGTAACCAGTTCTGTGGCCACGTGCACCTGCAGCGCGCCGGCCCACAAGTCGCGCAGGTGCATCAGGATGAGGCCGCCGACATGGTCCAGTGGCATCCAGTTCACCGACACCGTGGACCGGTCGAGCCGGTTGACCTGGCACGAGCCGAAGCTGCGCGCCACGAGGTTTCGGTGCGCCAGCGGCACACCCTTGGGCTGGCCGGTGCTGCCCGAGGTCAGCATCATCAGTGCCAACTCGTCGCCGTCAAAGGCGGTCAACCCGGTGACCGGCGCGCCGGCACGCAGCGCTGCCAGGTTGAGCACCGCAACGGACTCGCGGCCCAGCAGTCGCAACGCGGCGTGCACTTCTTCAGGCTGGTGTTCGCCGCAGATGATGGGCACGTCACCGAGCATGTCCAGCGCGTCACCCAGCCGGCGCACATTGCCGTTAAGGTCGGCATAGGTCGGCGCGATGGGCGTTGGCACTGGCACTACGCCACCGAGCACGCAAGCCCAGAAGGCTTCGAAGAAATCGCGGTTGTGCCGAAGGTGCAACAGCGCGAAATCACCGCGCCGCAATCCGGCGCGCTGCAAGCCGCCGAGCACGCGCTGCGCGGCCGCCAGCAGCTCCGCGTAGGTGAAGCGGCACTCGTGGCCATCGGCGTCGATGCAAACCAGACCTCGGGTCGCGCCCTGGGCCGCTGCCGCGTACAACATCGCGGCGACATCACGCGATGCCCCCGCCGGCAGCGCCAGCGCACCGCCATCGCTCAGCGCGGCGGGCCCGGTGGCGCCTGGGGTCGCCTGCGCCGCACCGGTGGACGCCAATGGCGCAGCCGTCGACGGGCGTTTCCAGCCGGGCAGTAGATCGGCCAGATGCAACGGCGGGAGCGCCGCGGCGGGCGCGGCACCAAGCCCCGCCACGCGGCCGATGCCGGGCAATCCGGCCAGCGCGGCCTCGGCCTGCGCGTTCAATGCCGCGTTGATCCGGGGCAGGCGCGCCAACGCTGCTTCGTCGGGGTGGCCCTCGGCAGTCAACGGCATCGTGGCCAACGGCACGACCTGAGGCGCGGCAGCACCCATCCTCGAATCCAGCAGGCCTTGCAAGCGCTCAGGCTGCCATGGCTTGCAAGGCACGGCATACAGCGCCGAAGCGGACTCAGCACCAGCATCACGCGGTCGTGACAGCGCGAAGTCTGCAAGCGCAGGGTCGTTCAGAAGGACGTCTACCGCGAGGGGTTCCATAGCCGCAAATGAACAAGACCAGCGACCATGCTATTGCACCTGTACCGGCGACTGCGGCTGTGACGCCCGGGAGCCAACAACACAGTGTTTCCAGAATTGACGAATGCAACGCCGAGCGCGTAGCGTGGCGTGACCACCTACCTGCCTATCGCCACCATCAAGAAGGAGCTTCATATCAATTCCTCACCCAACGCCAGTCTAAGGATCTCTTCGACCTACTAACCCGTCTCGTCCCCGGAAAATTTCCGGATTAATTGATTGGAAGCAATATAGGCAATCACGCAAATTCTTGGGAAATGTTAGTGTCGATTCATGGTGATTTGCACGTTAATCCAAGTTTTTGGCGCGATACCGGGTCGCCGTTGGGCGATACTGAAACCAGGCAGTGGCTCCCGTGTAATCAGGACCCGCGCGGGGATGCGGCGAGGACCCGCACGGGGATACGGTGTTTTTGCAGATTGGCTATTTACAGACCGGTGCGATCCACGGTCAGGAGCAGCATTGGCAACATGGTTTTGGAATCCAACAAGATCAGATCCGCGCGGCGAATTCTGCTGGCACCAGTTCGGCGGCATCAGCTGGAGCTTGCGTGGCGGCTGACAACCCTGTTTCACTGGCTGCTGCGCTTCACACCGGATGGCCGGTCTAAATGCTTGCCTTTGTCGCGACTCGCCTGGGCTGTGTCAACACGGGGAGCATGCGCCCCGTGCCGCGAGTGATCTGAGTCTACCGAGAGAGCCCCTATGGACCTGGAGACCATCGAAACCCGTCGCATCGAGGCCTTGCAGGGCCCGCTTCGGGGCCCGTTGCTCAAGCTGGGCTTGAAGCTGATCCGACCGTTCAACCGCCTGGTGCGCAGCACGCGATTCGGCCGCGTAGAGTATTACCCGCTCGACCGCCTGCCCTGGGCCGGCGCGCTGGAAGCCCGGACCCCGGCCATACGCGCCGAACTCGACTCCGTGATGTCGCGCTTGAAGGAGGTGCCAAACGCGCAGGATGCCTTCAAGGGCCAGGAGGCACTGACCACCGACGACCAATGGAAGACCTTCGTCTTCCTGCGGGGTGCCGGCGCGTGGGAAGAATCGAACTGCCGCCGCTGCCCCCAGACGCACCAGGCGCTGCAACAGATACCAGGGCTGGAACACGCCATGTTCTCCATCCTCGCCCCCGGCAAGCGCCTGCCGGCGCACTTCGGCCCCTATGCAGGGTTGATCGACTGCCACCTCGGGCTGCGCGTGCCGGCCGATCCTGACCGCTGCCGGTTGCGCGTCGGCCAGACCACCGTCTCATGGCACGAAGGCAAACTGCTGGCCTTCGACGACAGCCTGGAACACGAAGTCTGGAACGATACCAACAGCCACCGCGCTGTGCTGCTGATGTACGTGGTGCGCCCGTTGCCTTGGCCACTCTCATCGCTGAACATCGGGCTGATGCGCTTCCTCGAGCGTGTGCTGTGACGGTCTAGCGATGCAGCGCCTGAAAATCGTGGTCTCCGCCTGGGGCAGCACCGGTGATGTTCTCCCGCCGATTGCCGTTGGCGCCGCATTGCGGCGCCGTGGCCACGACGTGCGTTTTGTGGGCAACCCAGTGTTTGAACGTCCGGTGCACGATGCAGGCATGACCATGGTCCCGGTCGGCCGCGCCGAGGACCACCACCGCATGATGGACGACGTCGAGCTCTTCGACGCCAGCAAGAAGAGCACTTCGTCGATCTTCGACGACTATTACTTTCCGCAGATGGTGTTGTTCCACGCGGCGACGGATGCAGCGATGCGCGACGGCGCGCAGGTCCTGTTGGGGGGCGAACTGGGCTCCATCAATGCGGCCGAACAGCACCATCTCCCCTGGATCATGGTGGCCTGTTCACCCAGCTCCAACCACCACATCGCCAGCCGCAGCGATCCGCCCCATCCCGAGTGGATGCTGCCGGCCTGGGCGCGGCCCTTGGCACGGCATGGCCTGGGCATGGCGCTTTACTACCGGCTGCGCTTTCTACGCGCGGGCCGCGTGCGCTGGCCTTGCGCGGAGGATTCCCCACTGGTAACCCACGCCAAGCCGATGCAATTCCGGGCTACGCTCGGACTGCCACCCCAGCCGCGTCTGAACCCCGACCACACCCTGTGCATGTGGCCAAAGTGGTTCGCCGCAGCCCAGCATGATTGGCCGGCCGGCTGTAGCATCACCGGGTTCGCCCTCGACCCCAGGCCCGTGCCGACCGCCAACGACGGCGCGCCGCGGCCGATCGTCGTCACGACCGGATCGACCGCCACCGGCCAACGCGACTACCTGACCCGCGCAGCAATAGCCTGCGCCATACTGGGGCGTCCCGGGCTGCTCGTCACGCCGCATGCCGACAACGTGCCGGCTGAACTACCGGCAGGCGTGCAGCACGTGGCCCACGCGCCCTTCAGCGAGTTGCTGGGTCGCGCCGCGCTGTTGGTGCACCACGGCGGCATTGGCACCATCGCCTATGCGTTGGCGGCCGGCGTGCCGCAGCTCATGACCCCGATGCGTGGTGACCAGTTCGACAACGCCAACCGGGTGCAGCGCCTGGGCGCAGGCGCTATGTTCGCGGCCGGTGAGGCAACCAGCGAGCAGATCGCCGCGCTGATGCAACGCCAGCTCGACTCTCCCGACGTGGCGCATCAATGCGGGTTGCTGAAACGCCGCGTCGAAGCCGAGGACGGCCTGCAACTCGCCGCCGATCTGGTCGAATCCGCCACCTGGGCCCGGGTCCACGTCAAGGAGGCGGCATGAAGCTGCACGACCTGCCACAGCTTGCGCTGGGGGATGCCCCGCCCGCAGGCGGCAGCACGCTGCTGCGGGTGCGGCACGTCCGCAAGTCCTACACCTCGCGCTCGCTGGGCGATGTGCTGCGCATGCGGCCGGCACGTGTGTCGCCGGCCCTGCGCGATGTCTCGTTCGAGTTGCAGGCTGGCCGTGTGACCGCGCTGCTGGGCCCCAACGGCGCCGGCAAGACGACTTTGATCAATGTGTTGTGCGACCTGTGCCGGGCCGACGGCGGCGAGGTCTTCGTCGCCGGCCTGCCCATCCCCGAGGCGGGCCTCGCAGCACGGCGACTGGTGGGGTATGCCTCGACCAACGACCGCAGTTTTCATTGGCGCCTCAGCGGCCGCCACAACCTCGAATTCTTCGCCTCGATGCAGGGCTTTGGGCGCGCGCGGGCGCGGATGCTGGCCGATGACATGTTGCGCCGCTTCGACCTCAGTACCCATGCCGACCAGTTCTTCCACTCTTACTCTGCCGGCATGAAGAAGCGCCTTGGCCTGGCCCGCGCTTTCCTGCACGAACCACCGGTGCTTCTGCTCGACGAGCCCACCAACGGCCTGGATGCCCGCTCCACCGAGGAATTGTTGGTGATGGTCCGCGAGCAGATCGATGCTTCGAACAAGACTGTGTTGTGGGCCACCCACCGCACCGAAGAAATCGAGCGCCTGTGCGACGACGTGATCGTGCTGATCGATGGCTTGGTGCACTTCAATGGCCCGACCGAGGCCTTTCTCGACATCAGTCGCCGCCACATGGCCTTCACTGTCGACGTGCTGGCACCCGCCGGGGATGGCGCAGGCTTCGAGGCGCTGGCGGTGGAGATGGGGCTGCGTTGCGGCCGGCCGGGTCCCGAGGGCAACTTCGACATCGACGGTGTCGGTGACGAATCTCACCTGTCGTCCGTGCTGGTACGCCTGATCGGCGCCGGTGCCCGGGTGCGGCAAGTGGCGCGCCATGCAGAGCCGCTGCACCACGTGTTCAGCCACCTCGCCAGCCTGGGCGGAATCGAGCCCGACAGGCAGGTACCGCGATGAACGGGGTGCTGCGCCTGCTGGGCGCGTTCGTACTGCGTGATTTCCGCATCGCCACCAGCTACAAGTTCAACTTTTTCTTCCAACTCACGTACGGCTTCTTCATCGTCGCGGCATTCTATTTCATCGCAAAAATGGCCGACAACGACACCGCGCGCCAGATCCTGGCGCGTTATGACGCCAGCTACTTCTCCTTCATACTGGTGGGCATCGCCTCGGCCGGGATGATGCAGACCTCGCTCAACGGCTTTGCCGAACAGATGCGCAACGGCATGACTGAAGGGTCGCTCGAAATGACCTTTGCCTGCCCGGTGCGCCCGACCTGGATCCTGGTGCTGCCGTGTCTCTGGTCTTACGTCTTCGAGTCGCTGAAGGCGGTGCTCATTCTGGTCATGGGCGTGGCATTCTTCGGCGCCGATCTGCACCGGGCCGACCTGCTCAGTGGCCTGGTGATGTTGATGCTGGTCGTCACGTCCTATGCCGTGTTCGGCATGTTAGGCGCTGCGCTGACGCTGGTGCTCAAGCGCGCCGACATCGTCAACGTCGTGTTCAGTGCGGCCACCGCACTGGTCGGCGGCGCGTTTTTCCCAATCGACCTCTTCCCAGGCTGGTTGCGCGCCGTCTCCGGCATCCTGCCCATGACCTATGCCTACGAGGGCCTGCGCCTGGCCCTGCTGGCCGGCGCCGGACTGTACGAAATCCGCAGTCAGCTTGCCATCCTCGCCGTGTTCAGCGTCGTCTGCCTGCCGCTGGCCTTCATGGTCGCCAGCGCCGCCATCAACAAGGCCAAGCGGGACGGCAGCCTGGGCGTTTTCTGAGATGAGTCACTCTGCGCACACCGGTCGCCAGGGGACCTTCAGCCACCCGCATAGCCGCTAAACTCGCCCCTCATGCAGCCAAACGGAACTCTCGGCGATTACTGGACTGCGCTGTATTCCAGCAAGTGGATCATCTTGGCCGTCACGCTGTCGTCGATGGCCTTCTCGATCTGGCTCAGTCACTATCTGCCCCCCGTGTACGAGGCCAAGGCCTCGTTCTACGTGCCGGTCAATGCCCAGGCGCCCGGCGGCACCAGCGGCTCTGCGCGGGGGCCGCTGCAGACCATCCTGAAACCCGCGCCGGACGAAAAGGAAGCGGGCCTGGTCATCGGTGTGCTCAAGGGACAGGATCTGGGCCGGCGCGTTCGCGAACTTTTCCCCCAGAAGGATCCCGCGTTCTTCACCAAGAACGTCGACTTTACCGCCAGTCCGCAATTCTTCATCGACATCTATGTGCGCGACAGCGATCCGAAATTCGCAGCCGAGGTTGCCAACGCCTATATGCAGGCCTACCGTGACTTCCATACCGACAAGCTGCGCGCCAATGCGCTGGAGGCGGCCGCGGCACTGCAGGCCCAGTACAACTCGCTGACCGATCGTCTGAACAAGAAGACCCTGGACGCGCGCAACTACCAGGTGCGCAACCAACTGCTGTCCGAGGGTGAAACCGAGGGGCGTTACAGCGCCCAGGTGCGAGACGTCGAGCGCCGGCTGGATGAGGTCAGCATCGAGGTGCAAGCGGCCCGGGCGCGGCTGGGTATCGCATCGAAGCGTCCGCTGCCGATCGACGGCGAGCCAGTCACCGAGGCACTGCCCCTCGGCAACCCACCCCGGGAGGCCCTGCGCGGGCTGGAGGCCCGGCAGGCGGCACTGGCGGAACAGCTCGGCGCGCTGCGTGCCGGCTCGGGCGGCGCGATCTCCAAGGTGAGCGAGTTGCAGTCGCTCACGGCGGACCGGAGCCTGCTCAGGGGGATGCTGTCCAACGTCGAAAACAGTCTGGCCGAGGCCCGGTTGCAGAGTGAATCGGCGCAGGCCCTGGTGGTAACGGTGCAGACCGCCCAGCCACCCAGCCAGCCGGGCTTCCCCATCGCCGGCTTGAACGGCGGCGTCGGCCTCTTGCTGGGCTTCATCGCCGGTTGTTACAACGCGCTGCTGCTCGAATACCTGCGCCTGCGCCGGCTTGCGAAGGCACGCCGGCAGCTCGACTACAGCTTGCTGTCCGAGGTAAGCCCGTGACCGAACCGAACGCGTCCGACCCCAACGTGAGCGGCCCGGTCATCCCAGGCCCTACCGTCCCGGATCCGAACATGGCAGCGCAGAACACGGCAAGCGCAACTGCGGTGGGCCAGGTCGTGGTGGGCATGCAGGCGCTCGATGATGCCGACCGCAGGGAGGTGCTGTGGCGCACCTACCAGGCGGTGCAAGCCGAGCAATTGGCCCTTGGCACGCTGCCCGACGTCGACCGCACGGTTCTGTCGCCACTGGGCAGATGGCTCGCATTGCTGGGTGCCGTGCAATTGGGTCTGCTGGTGGCATCGTTCAGCGTGTTTTCGATCTTTGTCGTCACGCGCATGATCCTGCACATCGACTTCAGCCGCTACTTGGGTGTCTGAGGGCCCAAAGATGCACGTCGAACGCCGCCGCCAAGCACAGGATATCAGGACGCACCAGGCCGAACGCCGCCGCCAGGAACACGATCGCAGGGTGTACCAGGTCGAACGCCGTCGCCAGGCGCAGGATCTCGGCCAACGCCTGCGCGAGGCCATGTCACGCCGGCTGGCGCGCCGATTGTTGCCGGTTGACGGCCGTTGGCTGTACCCCGACGAGGCCCAAGCCCTGCACCGCCGCAACCGTCGGCGGGCTTGGGAGGTTCTGGTCGAACTGCTGCTCCTGATCGGCGTGCTGGCGCTGATCACCTTCGTCTTTGTCCAATTGACCTGGGTGATGGCATATTAGACGGGCCGGTGGTGCACTCGGCCATCGCTCACCGTCGCCGTCAAGAATGCTTGTTGATGGCGGTGCCGCCGCAAAATGCAATCGTGCCTTTCGGCGCTGGCGCGTTGATTTGAGGTGGCCACCGGGGTACTGGTTCAGCGGCTGTTGCCATCGGAGGGCCAGTCTGACGCTCAGGCCAACACTTCGAGGCCTTGCTGTTCGACAACAGCCAGCAGCTTCGGGCAATCTGACGCCGGCATCTGCAGTGCAAGTCTCCACACTTCAGTGGCTGTTGACCCAGTTTTCAACAACGAGGCCAGCGTAGCTGACAAAGTCTGCCTCGTTGTTGGTGACCAGCGTCACCCCCAGGGCAACCGCGTGCGACGCGATGAGTTTGTCCAGGGCATCCCTGTTTCGGTCTTTGTAGGCGGCTCGTATCGGTCCATAAGCCCTGGCGGCCTGTGCTTCGAAGGGCGCAAGCAGGATGTCTTCCAGCAAGCTGTCCAGGGCGGACCGATTGGAAGCTTGCGCGGCGACGCTCGAACAGGCGATACCGAATTCGAGTTCAGCCAACGTCACCGCAGAAATCACCACGTCGCCCACAAAACATGACGCAAAGCGCTCGCGCACCTCGGGGGGCTGGTGCTTCATCAAGTAGATGCAGATGTTGGTGTCGAGCATGTATTTCGGTTTCATAGGGCTTCGCGCTCGCCTTCCAAGTTTTCGCCGCGTCCTTGCGCCATGAAGTCCGGTGAAAATCTGGCGAGTTTGGCCAGCACATCACCGATGCGCCTCTGCGCCGGTCGGATACGCAACTCGTCGCCCAGGCGCTCGATGACCAACTCCACATCCCAATTGTTGTAGGCAAGTTCCGCCGGAATGCGAACGGCCTGCGAGTTGCCGTTCTTGAAAAGTTTGGTGTTTGCCATGAAGAACTCAGATTGAATGTATCTATGGATGTTAGCCCAAAGCGGCGGCGATGTATGTACATGGATGTACCTTTGGAGAGGGTCGGGCAAAATTACACCGCCTGTTGACACCGGGCTGGATCAGACCCAACTGCCGACTTTTGGCTGACCCACTGTCGACGGGTGCCATCCCTCGCCCCCCGATTCTGCGCACCGCGCGCCTGAGAGGCGAGGCCGCCAGCGAAGGCCTCGAAACCATGGTCGCATGACGGCGAACCGCAGCGCCTCGGTTCTGGCCTGGCCGCTTGACTGAAGTGGCCCCGGTTGTCTGAACCGCTTTCCCCGACCCTCAAGTGGCCTGTGGTGTGCAGCAAGCTGCATGCGCCTTGCTCTGACTCCGGTATGTCAAATATCCAGTAGTCACCGAGCGGCAACACGCATGGATACATGGTCAGATTGGCGAAAATGCGGCGAAAGTATTGGACAGATCATGGCCGAAAGGGAGCGACAATGCCGCTTCCTGGCCTGATCGTCCTGCCGCCTGTCAATCCATAGGCCTCTGGTTCGAGCCCAGGTCGGGGAGCCAAATTTGAAGAACCCACTGTTGCGAGATGGTGGGTTTTCTACTTTCCGGCAGCAACTTTTGCTCGCCATCCGTGGCAACCATGCCGCAACCATCTTCCAGGGCCACACATGAACACCGATTCCACCACCATGGCCCATGCCTCACTGGCGCAAGAGGCCGCCGCCGCATTGCATGCCATATCGGAGCAGGCCAAGACAGAGAACCTCGCCTTGGTTGCAGCCTTGTCAGCTGACGCCAACGACACCCAAATCGCGGAGCACATCCGGGCCATGGTGGCCTTGACCATAGGCCACCTGTCGGTCGATGCACCGGCAACGACCCGAAACCATGCCGCGCAGTGGCAGGCGTGGGCGCTGGGCGTCGCCAACGGGGCTGTGCAGACCGTGCCAGCGGCAATCTGATGCCGGTGCATTGAGCGGCCCGGACACCAACATCCTGCTGCGTCTGCGGCCAAACGATGCGCCGGCCCGGAACAAGCGCATCGGTGCGTTGCCGGCAGAACATGGTGCGCGGGCTTGACGGGCTATCATCCGCAAAACCGATATTCCGGAGCTGACCATGAAACTGACAGGCCGCTGCTACTGTGGCGATATCCAATACGCGTTCGAGGGTGAGGTCCAGGGCGCGCTCCAGTGCCATTGCCGGGAGTGCCAATACATCACCGGTGGAAATCCGAACGTGATCATGGTGCTGCCCGAGGGCGGCTTCCGGTTTGTGCAAGGCGCGCCGAAGGCATTTACCCGGGACGACATCGAGAACCCGGTCACCCGGCTGTTCTGCGCGCGTTGCGGCACCGCCATCGGCACCCGTACCCCGAAGCGCCCTGGCTCGTTCGTCGTCAAGGTGGGCACACTGGACGATCCCTCGGTGTTCAAGGCAAAGGTCGCCATCTTCACGATCGACAAGCAGGCGTTCCATCACATCCCGGACGGTGTCCCGGCTTTCGAGCGCCGACCGCCGTGACCGACAACACCGCCGAGCCCATCCACCAGGCGCGCGTGTGGAGCGATGAACGCTGGACCGCGCGTGTCATCAAGAACGAAGACGACGACGGCTGGGCGGTTGCCATGTTGCTGCACGGCGAATCAGAGCCCGCCCTGGTCGGCCCGTGGACCATGGGGCGCGACAAGAAGAACCCGAAACCGCTGGATGTTTCCGCCTTCCACACACTTGTCAAGACCGCGAACGAGGTGCTGCGCCGGCACGAGCAGCAACTGCATGCGCAACTCAACCGTAACGTCACGGTGACAAGTGATGGCCGCCGCATCCGGGTTGCACTGAACATCGTGCCCGACGAGGAGGGTGCCACCGCGTCCCTTGTGGCCGAGGACGAGTTCGGCGAAGAACTCGGTCGTGCTGCGGTCGCGCCAGCGTTCAGGCTGGATGTGAACACCGCGCTGGCCTGGATAACCTCCGGTTTCGACAAGCCACGTTGACTGCTGGTGGCGACAGGGGCCGTGCGCAATGGCCACGCCAGGTGTTTTCCACCCCGGGAATACAATCCCCCTCCCCCTCACAGATCCGCGCCGCCCGCGCGGAGCTGCGACACAGCCCCATGACCTTGCGTGCAATTGCCGCCGACCTGCCCGAGCGGCCGTCTGCGGCAGTTGCGTCCAACGAGAGCCCAGCTTGAAAGACCACTACGCCGCGTTGGGCCTGAACAGCGCGGCCACACCCGCCGAAATCAAGAAGGCGTTTCGCCAGCAGGCGGCCCTGCACCACCCGGACCGAAGCGCCGCGGAGGGCGCAGCCGCGCGATTTCGCGCCGTGCAGGAAGCCTATGAAGTGCTGTCCGACGACGCACGGCGCGCCACCTACGACGACAACCGCAAACGCAACCTGCTGGACAACCCGCTCGAGACCGCCAGTGAAATCTGGTCGGCCTATTTCAACCGCCTGCTCTGAAAACCACCCGATGCATCTCTCCCCGTTCTTTCACCAGTTGCGCTCAGCCTACGTTGCCGAACTGGAGGACATGAGCCACGACTCGGATGGCGTGCTGGTCCTGCAGAAACGCCTCGCCCAACGGCGCGGGGAACTGGAGTTCCTGGTGCACATGCTGGAGCTCAGCCCCGAAATGGTTGCGGTGGTGTTCCACAAGGCATTCGCCTTCGGTTCGCCCATGGCCATGGGGCAGGTGCTGGGCTGCGAGCCGGAGGACCTGCCCCCCTGGGACAGCCTGGCCGGCTCGATCACCGTGGCCCCGTGGGCGCAGGCCATGGTCAAAACCATCCGGGCCCAAGCCGCTGGCGACTGGTTCATGACCGTGGCGGCCGCATCGGAATACATGCTGGGCATGTCCGGCGGCCACACTGCCGAACGTGCGGATGACGATGACGACGCGAACGCACGTGACACGGATGGCGAGGACCACGCCGATGGGCAGGCCCACCTGTCGGCCGATGACGACGATTCTGGCGACGCACGGGCGCGTGAAGATGCCGGCGCCGACTGGATGGTCGAGCAGGGCTTCGACCGCAAAGACTGAAACGACTGAAACGACTGGACCGACATCGCACCATGAACCACCTTGCCCTGATCGAAAAAACCCGTAGCCTGATCGCCGCAGGCGACATTGCCGGCGCCGAATCTGCCCTGACGGCGCTTGCCGATACCGATGGTGATGGGGCGCTGGTGGTGGTGCTCGAGCAGTTGGCACCCAAGGACATCCTGGCGGTGATCCGCGAGTACGACCAGTCGAAAGAATCGATCATCAACCTGCTGGTGACGCCTGGCCAATTTGCGCGCGCCATGGTGATCGAGAAGCAGTACCGCGACCTCACCCACACCCACTTGCGCGGCATGGTCAATTCGGTCGTATTCCGCGATGACTCCGACCCGGTCGCTTTCCTGGACGCGATCGCCAACCTCGAAGGTGGCAGCGAGGCCATGGCCAACTACTTCGCCGACAAGTGGGGCCGTATCGAGGCGTTCGCCCGCACCGGCACCTTCGATACCGCCGAGGAAGACGGCGAGATGTTGTCGGAGACCGCCCTGTTCGCGTCGGCGTACGCCAAGGCCAGGGTCGAGCTCGAAGAAGTCGCCGACCAGGACTGGATGCAGCTTGCCTGGTTGCTGCGTTACGAATGCCCCGACCTTTTCATCGAGATGCTGCTGGTCATGCGCGCCAAGGCGCGTGCCCATGACCTGGGTCTGGAGCAGGACGAAGACCAGCCCGAAGACGACGGCAAGGTCGAAACCGGCGACACCGATCGCGGGCATGCCACCCCGGCAGCACGCGATGACGAGGAAGAGTCCGCAATCTGAGCGACCGCCGATCCCGACAACCGGTGCGCCGATTCCCCATGCCAAGCCAACAAGACCCAACGCCCCAGGCCATCGCGCTGTTCGACCGCCGTCCGTTTTTCGAGAAGGCGTTGCAACATGGCCATCAGCACGGCATCATCCCCGCGCAGCGCCTTGCCAGCATGTGCCAGGAGGCCCCCAAGGGCATGCTGCAGATCGCCCGCTACTTTGGCACCGAATACCTGCGCCCCGACCTGGAAATTGCCAAGACCCGCATGGTCAACCTCGTCAGCCTGTATCTGGAGGAAACCTGCGCCGGTGATCTCGATCTGGCCGCGCAGGCATTGCGCGACCACTCGCTGCTGTCGCGCTCCAAGGGTGGCTCCGACATGCTCAAGGCCCTGATAGCGATGCCGCAGAACACGCACTTCGGCATGCAGGACGGCACCGGCTTTCGGGACGAACATATCCCGCTGTTGGCCAAATGGTCGTTGCGCAGCCTGGCCGACTACCAGGCCGAAAAAGCCCGGCGCATGCAGGTGTCTGAACTGGTTGGTGCGGCGACCTGGCTGGCGGGCAAGCTCGACATGGACGCCGACGAACTCGCACAGGCCGGTGTCGATGCCGAGGCAGTCATCCGCACGGCCCTGCTGGCCCAACTGGGCCGCCACCGCGCCCTGCCCGACTGGCCGACTTTTGAAAGCTGGGTGCTCACGCTGCGCAAGAAACAACTGCGGCCATCGGCGGGCAAAGAGCTGAAGAGCGCAGTGAACTCACCAACCGACCTGCCCAGCCAGTACCTCGGCGTGGTCGAGCCCATCCGCCAAGGCGTCGTGGCGGATCTTGCAAAGATGCGCGATCCGGCCCTGCCGGTGCGCCGGCTGTTCACCCAAACGCCGGCCTTTGTGGGCCGCTATTTCTGGCGCGAGGACGCACTGGCCGAAGTCGACCATTTCGAGCGCAGAAATTCCGCCGCCTGGGACAAAGCGACAGGTGGGCATCTGGACGACAGCTCCCTGCTGACGCTGTTCCTGCGTATCGCCGCGTGCAGCAGCCACGCGACCTTGTTGACCAAGGCCACGGCCACCAGCCTGGTCCGCAAGATCCAGAAATCGGGTCTGGACCAGGAACTGCCCCGGGTGTTTATCCGCCAACACGCACCGGCAGCGCTGAGGGACGACTACCTCCGCTTGTGGGACAGCTTTGCCGAAGAGGCCGAGCCGGCGCTGCGCAGCGACCTGCGCCACGCCGCCCAGGATGCGCTGGCACTGCTGTGCCGCGAATGCAACGTGACAGGCTGAACGATGCGCAGGTTGCGCAGGAAAACCTTGAATGAATACATCCGACGCCTGACCTCGCCGGGCGGGACTTTAAAGTCGCCCGTAGAACGTCAACCGCGCCGACTCGGACAGCGCGATGCCAGGTTGCGTGTTGTAAGCCAGCACGGCCAGCATCCTCGTGCGTCCACCGCGTACCGGCGTCACCCGGTGCATCGAGTTTCGACCGCGGAACAACACCAAGGTGCCGGGGTCCATGGCCAGCGTCTGCACCGGCCAGACCCCATCGAGCACCTGGCCGCAGGCTGCATAGTTGAATTCGCCACGATCGGCATCGCGGACATTCTTGACATACTCGAACACGCCGCCGTCTTCGGGCTTCTCGATCAGCAGGGTGATGGCGAACGACGAGTTGTCGAAATGCCAGCCAAGCTCCTGCCCCGCGCTGGCGAAATGCAAATTCACCGAGGACATCGCGTCAGCGTATTCATGCAGCTCCGGTTCACCGAGAACAGCGCCGACAAAGGCACGGAACTCCGCTGCGCCATACAAGGCATGCAGCGCAGAGCCGGCCGGAATCTGGTCGGTCGTGATGCAGCCTTTGGAGGACGCCACTTCCCGGTTGCGCGGGTGCTCCGGCGCAAATGCCGGGTCCGACGGCTTCAGGTAGATGTTGTGCTTGCTGACGGTGTAGTAGGCCAGCTGGCGGCTCTCCTCGCCCTCGCGCCGCACGGCACCGACCGCCTTCGGGGTCAGGAAGTCGGGCAACACCAGCACACCATCGCGGTCGAGCGTATGTTTGCAGTCGGCCAAAAAGGCGCTGCCCCGCAAGGGCAGATGCTGCGGCTGGACAAGCTCCGACACTGACCAATTCATGCAAGTCCCCTGAGAGTCTGGTCGCCGATGTTACTGCTGAAGCGCGTCGCGGCTGGATCAGCCGCTGCGCTGGAACGAGGCGCGCCGGAAAATGCCATGAAACATCCCACAGCCCGGCGTGCATCCCTAGAATAGATTGCCACAAGCAAACCCACGGAGACACACCTTGATCCAACGTCGTCACATTCTGAGGCTCGCTGGCGTCGGCGCCGCCGGCATCGCCATACCGTCCATCGCCCCGGCCCAGAGTTTTCCCTCGCGCACCATCCGCTACATCTGCCCCTGGCCTGCCGGTGGTTCCACCGACGTCGTGATGCGTGCGATCGCCGAGAGCGCCGGCAAGGCGCTGGGCGTGTCGGTCATCGTGGACAACAAGCCCGGCGCCGGCGGTATGCTCGGCGCCAACGAGTTGGTCAATGCCAGGCCCGACGGGTACACCCTGGCGCAGTTGCCGCACGGTGTTTTCCGCATCCCGCACATGCAGAAGGTCCAGTTCGACACCCTGAAGGACTTCACCTGGATCGCGTGCCTGACGGGTTACACCTTCGGCCTGGTGGTGCCCGCCAATTCGCCTATCAAGAACATCAAGGACCTGGTCGACTTTGCAAAGGCCAACCCGGACAAATTCACCTATGGCCACACCGGCATCGGCACCAGCCCGCACCTGGCCGTGGAGGAGTTCGCCCAGCGCGCCGGTATCAAGCTCACCAACGTGCCGTTCAAGGGCAACGCCGACAACATGCAGGCGGTGCTCGGCGGGCACATCATGGGCGCCAGCGACGCCACCGGCTGGGGCCCGCATGTGGACGCCGGCACCCTTCGGCTGCTCGCGACGTATGGCAGCAAACGCACCAAGCGCTGGTCACAGGTTCCCACACTGGACGAACTGGGCTACCAGACGGTGTCGGATTCCCCGTTTGGCGTTTGCGGGCCCAAGGGCATGGACCCGGCAGTGACAGCCCGCCTGCACGACGCGTTCAAGAAGACGCTCGACGACCCGGCGGTTCTCGGCGTCTTCGACAAATACGACCAGTCGGTAATCTACATGAACACCGACACCTACAGCCGGTTTGCGCGCGACACTTTCGCGGCCGAGAAGGCCACCATCGAACGACTCGGCATGGCCGGCAAGTAAGTGATGGCCCTGTTTACACCGACTCCGACCCCCCGACAGCTGCCGCCGGACGCACGCCATGACTGAAAAGATGGGCGTCGCCCTGGTGGGTATTGGCCCCGGTGCCGTACCGCATTTGCGCAGCCTGCATGACCTGCGCGAGACGATCGTCCTGCGCCATGCCATCACGCGCCGTCCGGCACTTGCCGACATGGGCCCATTCCAGGGCCTCCTGGCTGCAACGTCCGATCTGCAGGCCGCACTGGCCGATCCGCTGGTGCAGGCGGTGATCGTGGCCACGCCACCTGCCAGCCACCTGGAGATTGCCCGCCAGTGTTTTGCCAGCGGCAAACATGTGCTGCTGGAAAAGCCGCTCGACATTTCCCTGGAACGCGCGAAGGCGATCGTGGACCTGGGGCGGGCGGCCCGATTGCGCCTGGGCGTGGTGCTGCAGTTTCGCTTCAAGCCCGGCGCAGTCGCATTGCAGGACGCACTGGCCAGCGGCAGCCTTGGGGTGGTCCAGTCGGCATCGGTGCGGGTGCCTTGGTGGCGGCCGCAGAGTTATTACGACCAGGCCGGCCGCGGAACCATGGCGCGTGACGGCGGCGGTGTACTGCTCACCCAGGCCATCCACAGCATCGACCTGTTCCGCGCGCTGGTGGGTGTGCGTTCGGTGGTCGCGGCCCAGGTGATTCGCACCGACCTGCACCAGATGGAAACCGAGGATTTCGCCAGCGCCCTGCTGACCCTCGGCAATGGCGCGCCCGGCCAATTGATGGCCACCACCGCCATGGTTCCGGGCCTGCCCGAGACGATCGAGGTCATCGGCACGCTGGGCTCCGCGGTGCTGGAGGGTGGCACATTGCGCATCCGCTACCTGGACGGCAAGGAACACCACGTGGCGTCGGAAGGGGGCACCGGCAGCGGCGCCAACATCATGGATTTCCCGAACGACGCACACCGCGCGGTGCTCGGCGACTTCACCCAGGCGATCCGGCAGGGCCGCGACCCCAAGGTAAGCGGCGAAGACGCGTTCGCCACACACCAGTTGATCGACGCCGTGCTGCGCAGCGCAGCAGGCACAACACCCGCCCGGTAGGTACCAACATGCACATCACAGTCAACGGCGCACGCCTGTATTTCGACGTTGAAGGGCTGGGACTGGTGCCCGACGGCAAGGCCATGCGCCAGCGGCCGACCCTGATCCTGCTGCACGGCGGGCCGGGCTTCGACCATACCGGCTTCAAGCCCGCCTTCTCGACGCTGACCGACATCGCCCAGGTGATCTACCTCGACCACCGTGGCAACGGGCGCAGCGAGCGCGGCGATCCTGCCACCTGGAACCTCGCCCAATGGGGCGACGACGTGCGTGGATTCTGCGACGTGCTGGGCATCGAGAAACCCATCGTGTATGGGGTTTCGTTCGGCGGCTTTGTCGCGCAGTCCTATGCCACGCGCCATCCCGGGCATGCCGGCAAGCTGGTGCTGGCGAGCACCGCCGCGCGGCCCGACTGGCCGGCCGTGTTCGATGCCTTCGAGCGCATTGGCGGCCTGTGGGCGCGCCAGCTCGCCGAAGCCTATTGGCTGACCCCGACACCCGAGCGCCGCGTCGCCTACCGCGAGAAGTGCCACCCGCTGTACTACACGCGTGGTCTTCCCGACCCTGACGCCAACGAACGCGCCATCGTCCATGACCCGGTCAACCTGCATTTCGTGACCAATGGTTTTGCGCAAATGGACTTCCGGGCCGCCCTCGCCCATATCACCTGCCCCACGCTGGTGATGGCCGGCGACAACGACCCCATCACCCCGCGCGCCTTCAGCGAATCCATTGTGGCCAGCCTGCCGCCGGCCCTGGTGCGGTTCGAGCGTTTTTCGGACTGCGGCCACGGCATCGTGCGCGATGCGCCCGAACGGCACTTCGAGGTGCTGCGCGAGTTCATCTCGGCCTGAATCCACACGTTTTCACCCGCACGCCCTGCCCGGGCGCCAGATCCTGGTGGCGATCTGGGCTTGGTTGTAAGCGCCATGAACAACCGCCATGGATCAGCCGTTGGTCAAACCCTGCTTTGCCATCCAGCCGTGCAACAAGGCTGCCACCGCATCCGAGTTGGAGTCCATCATCAGCATATGGGAGTTGCCGCAAATGCCCAGGGCGGGCAGGTCGAGTTCGTCCACCACCACGCCCGCGTCGCGCAGCGCGTCCCGATAAGCATCCAGGCCCTGGCGCACGCGCACCCACATCGCGCTTGTTTCGATGTGGTCGCCCCACACAAACAGATGCGGAACATGCCGTATCTGTGCCAGCACATGGCCGCAACGATCCGGAAACCCTGACGGCTCCACAGCCACCACGGCCTTCACCATGCCGGGATGGGCCAGTGCCATCGCAAATGCAAAATTGCAGCCCTGGCTGTGTGCAACAACAACAAAGGGCCCATAACGCTGCGCAAGTTCACCATACGCCGCCTGGATGGCTGCGTCGTTGCTGCTCCAGCGCGGAATGCTCTGCTTCATGAACTGATCGAAAGCATCCGCCGGAAAGCGTCCGTCCGCATGCGCCTGACGTTGTTCGGCAGCGGTGCGCCAAGAACCATCCGGCCCAATGCGAAACAGTTCCCACGCCTCTGCCTTGGTTCGAAACACCGGCTCGCCCCGGAAGAACTCGGGGCTGCGGGCCCATGAGGCGCGGCCACGCTCCACCGCATCGGCAACATACACGTCATGGCCTGCACGCAGGAACCAGTCCTGCCAGCCGGGCAAACCATCGGGCTTGGTCTCGTAGGTCACGCCGCACAAGCCGCCACCATGCACCAGCAACAAGGGGTAGCGGGCGCGAGGCGACTCGAGGCGCACGTATTGCACGTACATCTGCTCGATCTCGAAATCACCATTCGGGTCGATCGTCACCGGCGGATTGCCGGGCGAGAAGACGATCTCACGCGCCGGCAGGCCATGCAGCGAGACCGACCGACCACCCACATGGGCACTGCCGATCTCCTTCACGCGCAGCACTGCGTCAGGCTTGCCTGCCGGCGCCGACTGCGCTGCATCTGATGTCATCCCAAACCTTCCTCGCTCCAGTTCAACCCGGCGATTGTGGAGCAGGAAACCCGAGGGCACGCGCCAGACGCCGGCTGGTTGACAATAGTCCCGCCGCCCGGATGGATGAAACGAAACCGTTGTATCCTGCCACCATGATGCGTTTTTCCGAAACCCCGGTCTACGACCCCGGGGACACAGCCACCCGAAACAACCCGTTTCCGTTGTACGAAGCGCTGCAGGAGCACGACCCCGTGCACTGGAGCCCCGCGCTGCGTTCCTGGATCGTCACCCGCTACGACGATGTGCGCCTCGTTACAAGCTCGCCGACCATGTCGTCCGACCGCCTGCGTCCGTTCTACGAATCGCTCAAGGACGAGCGCCGCGACATCCTCTCGGGTGTCATGCGTTACCTCGACCTGTGGCTGGTGTTCAAGTCACCCCCCGAACACACGCGGCTGCGCCGGCTGCTCAACCTCGTGTTCACCCCCGGCCTGGTTGCGGCCATGGAGCCCGGCATCCGGAGCACCTTCGCGCACATCCTGTCCGGCATCGACCCGCGCGGCGAGATCGAATTCATGACGGACGTGGCGGTGCTGCTGCCAGCCTACGTGATCCTCGACATGCTGGGCGTGCCCCGCGACGACTTCCCGCACATCAAGGGCTGGTCAGACGACCTGCGCCTGTTCATCGGAACCGCGCAGGGCGAAGGCGACAAATACCGCAAGGCCAGGGACGGTGCCGACCGGATGTCCGCCTACTTCCGCGAGGTGATCGCAGTGCGGCGCGCCGAGCCCGGCAGCGATGCCATCAGCCGCATGATCGCGGCACGTGACGATGGCGGCGCCCTCTCCGAAGACGAACTCGTCGCCTGTTGCATGCTGTTCCTTTTTGGTGGGCACGAAACCACCACCAACCTGCTCGGCAGCGCCATCGCGGCCCTGCTGGCGCACCCGGAGCAGTTCATGCGCCTGCGCGCCGAGCCCGGCCTCATCAACACCGCGGTCGAGGAGTTCCTGCGTTACGACGGGCCCAGCAACAGCATTGCGCGCGTTGTCGCCCACGACCACGATCTGCATGGCAAGCGCCTTCGCAAGGGCGAACGCGTGTTCGCGATGGTCAATGCGGCCAACCGCGATGGACGCAAATTCGAACGTCCCCACGATCTGGACCTGGGTCGGCTGCCCAATCGCCACCTGACCTTCGGCCAGGGCATCCACTTCTGCCTCGGGGCGCCGCTGGCGCGGCTGGAAGCGCGTGTATGTCTGCTGGAAATGGTGACACGGTTCCCGCACATGCACCAGGGTACGGCGCCGATCGAATGGATCGACGCTCTTATCATGCGCGGGCCATCGCGTCTGCCGTTGGTACTGGCGTGAACGGCGCACAGATCTTGAACCGGGGGCGCCATGCATGATGTCTATGTGATCGGGGTTGCCTGCACGCCCTTTGGAAAACAACCGGAGAGCAGTTTCAAGGATCTCACCCGCCAGGCGTACCTGGAAGTCCTGGCCGATGCCGGCCTGCCGTCAGGCGACCGCATCGACCAGGCGTGGTTCGGCAACTGTGGCATGGGCACGTTTGGCCAGCGCAACATCCGTGGCCAGGTGTGTTTCACGCCGCTGGTGCGCGAGGGCCTGTTCCCCGAACGTGTGCCCATGATCAATGTCGAGGGAGGCTGCGCCACCGCCTCGATGGCCTTCCATGGGGCCTGGAAAGACATCCTGTCCGGCCAGGCCGACATCTCGCTCGCCGTTGGTGTCGAGAAAACCTACGTCCCCGGTGATGCCGCGCGCACCCAGGAGATCTTCGAAGGCGGCATTGACCAGCTCGACCCACAGGAATGGATGGACTACTACCGCGCGGCCGGCGAACAGTCGGGCAAGCCATTTGCGCCCAGCCCGGCGGGTGGCACGATCTTCATGGACACCTACGCCATGCAGGCGGCCTGGCACATGCGAACCTACGGCACCACCCAGGCCCAGATCGCCTTCGGCGCGTCCAAGAACCACGCCATGGGTGCACTCAACCCCAAGGCGCAGTACCGCTTCGAAGTCTCCCCCGAACAGGTTCTGGCCGACCGCGAGATCAGTTGGCCACTCACACGCGCCATGTGCGCGCCCATTGGTGACGGCGCAGCGGCGGCGCTGCTGTGTTCGGCCCGGGCGCTGGCCGGTTTGCCGGCAGCCGTGCGCGAACGCGCGGTGCGGGTGCGCGCCAGTGTGCTCAGCGGTGGCAAGTACCGCACGCTGGGCGAACCCGGCCTGTCACGTATCGCCGCGCAACGCGCCTATGCTGCTGCCGGCCTGCAACCGGGCGACATCGATGTCGCGGAGGTGCACGACGCAACCTCGTTTTGCGAAATCTACCAGTCCGAGATGATCGGATTCTGCGAAATCGGCCAAGGCGGGCCGTTCGTTGGCAGTGGCGCCACCGCGCTGGGCGGGCGCATTCCTGTCAACACCTCGGGAGGGCTGGTCTCCAAGGGCCATCCGGTGGGCGCCACCGGCCTGTCGATGGTCTACGAGTTGGCCATGCAATTGCGTGGCGAGTGCGGTCCGCGCCAAGTGCCCGGCGCCGACATCGCCCTGGCCGAAAACGGCGGCGGTGTGATCGGTTTTGACGAAGCCGCCTGCGCCATCACGCTGCTGCAGCGCTGCTGACATGCCCTACCCCGCCGACACCTCGCGCACCCTGTTCGATGCCTTCGCGGCGGCGCGGCGACGTGCTGCCGGGCTGCCTTTCGTGGCCGAGTCCGCCCTGGCTGGCGGACGTGTGTGGAGCTTCGCGCAAGCGGGCGACGAGGTCGACGCCCTCACAGACATCTACGGCCGCCAGGGCTGGGGCCATGGCCACCGTATTGCCCTGGCGGTGGGCAACCATCCGCGCCACTTCTTCCACTACCTTGCGCTGAACCGGCTGGGTGCGTCCATCGTGCCACTGAACCCCGACCACCGTGGCAGCGAGATCCGCCACGCGCTGACGCTGTCCCGGGCCGATCTGGTTGTGGCCTTGCCCGCGCGCCACGCTGCCATTGCGCAGGCCGTTCAGGACGATGCCCGGCTGCGCCAGGTGCCGAACCTGCGCCTGGACGACCTGGCGCAGGCGTTGGGGCCGGCGCCGGCCGCCGGCCGGGCAGCGCCCGAAACCGACCCCTGGCAGCACGAAGCGGCCATCCTGTTCACCTCCGGTACGTCCGGCCCACCCAAGGGCTGCGTCCTGCACAACGGGTACGTATTGACCGCTGGCGCCTGGTACCGCGATCTGGGCGGTGCGCTCACGCTGCGCCACGGCCGGGAGCGCCTGCTCAACCCCTTGCCGGTGTTCCACATGAACTGCGGCATGACCAGCATCGCCACCATGTGCCTGACCGACAACTGCCTGGTGCTGCCCGACCGCTTCCATGCCAGCAGCTGGTGGGAAGACTGCGTGTTGTCCCAGGCCACGGCCGTCCATTACCTCGGCATCATGCCGCCGGCATTGTTCAGGCAGCCCCCCGGGCCCTGGGAAGCGCGCCACCAGGTCCGCTTCGGGCTGGGCGCCGGCTGCGATCCCGGCTTGCATCCCCAGGTCGAGACGCGTTTTGGTTTTCCCTTCGTCGAGGTCTGGGGCATGACCGAAACCGGCCGTTTTCTGGCCAACCAGCATGAACCCCGCCAGACCGACACCCGGGCCTTCGGGCGCCAGGCGCCGCCGCTCGAGGTGCGCGTGGTGGACGACCAGGACTGCAACGTCGCTGACGGCGGTGCGGGCGAGTTGCTCCTGCGGGCTGAAGGGGCCGATCCCCGGCGCGGCTTCTTTGCGGGCTACCTCGACGACGATGCAGCCACGCAATCGGCATGGCGCGGTGGCTGGTTCCATACTGGCGATGTCGTGAAACGCGACGCCAGCGGCATGTTGTATTTTGTGGACCGTCGCAAGGACATGATCCGCCGCTCGGGTGAGAACATATCCGCCTCCGATGTCGAAGCCGCCTTGTCGGCACATCCGGGCGTGGCCCGGGTGGCGGTGCTGGCAGTCCCCGACGAGATGCGCGACGAAGAAGTGCTGGCCGTGGTGGTGGCAGCCAATGGCCATGGGCAGGACGAAACCGCCGCGCATGCGCTCACCTTGCACTGCCTTGCCGAACTGGCCTACTACAAGGCTCCGGGCTGGGTCTTGTTTGTCGCCGAACTGCCGGTCACGGCGACCAACAAGTTGCAAAAGAACCGCATCTTTGCACCGGGCGACGACCCGCGTGACAGGGCCTTCGACGTGCGTGGACTCAAAAAACGCGCGACCCACGCACAATAAAACCAGGACTTCCCCATGCCCCATGACATCATCATCAGCGCTCCCGCGCGCACACCCTTCGGCGACTTCGGCGGCAGCCTGCGCGACACACCCCTCGCGCAGCTGGCCGTGCATGCGGCGCGCGCGAGCCTGGCACGCAGCGGGCTGGCCGATGCCGACATCGACCACCTGGTCTACGCCAACACGGTTCCGGTCGACCCCGACAGCCTGTTCGGCGCACGCGTCATCTCGGTGCAGATGGGCCTGCCGCATGCGGTCAGTGCACTCACCGTCAGCCGCGGCTGCGGCGCCGGCCTGCAAGCCATGGTCTCGGCAGCCGAGCAGATCATCACCGGGCATTCGCAGATCGCCCTGGCCGGGGGTGCAGAGAGTTACAGCCGCGCACCCTTTGTGCTGCGCAGCGGCCGCTGGGGCCACAAGCGGGGTGACCAGAACCTGCAGGACCTGCTGGAGAACACCTACCGTGACCCGTTCTCGCTGGAGTACATGGGGCAAACGGCCGAGAACATCGCCCGCGAACACGGCTACACGCGTGAGGCCATGGACGCCTGGGCGCTGATGAGCCAGCAACGCGCCGGCGCGGCGATGCGCAGCGGATTCCTGGCGCGCCAGATCGTGCCGATCGAGGTCGCAGACGGCCGCAAGACGCGCCTGATGGACACCGACGAATTTCCACGGCCAGACATCACGGCAGAACGGTTGCGCCAATTGCGGCCCTCGTTCGACACAAACGGCACCGTCACCCCCGGCAATGCCAGCGGTGTCACCGACGGCGCAGCCTTCGTCGTGATGGCCGACCCGGCAGCCGCACGTTCGCGCGGCCTGCAGGCGCAGGCGCGCCTGGTGGACTGGGCAACGGTTGGCGTGGACCCGCAGGTGATGGGCATCGGCCCGGTGCCTGCGGTGCGCAAGCTGCTGGCGCGCGTGGGCCTTGCCGTGGGCGACATCGATTATTTCGAGGTCAACGAAGCATTCGCAGTGGTCAACCTGCACGCCGAGCGCGAACTCGGCCTGCCGCGAGAGCGCACCAACCTCTACGGCGGCGGCATTTCCATCGGCCATCCGCCCGGCGCCACTGGGCTGCGCATGACCATGACGGCGATGCACCATCTGCAGGATACCGGCGGGCGTTACGCCATCGTCACCCTGTGCATCGGCGCCGGCCAGGGCATGGCCCTGCTGATCGAAAACCTGTTGCGCTGAGGCGCCAGCCGAATTTTTTCCCCCGAGCGTTCTTCAACCACTTTCAACCACCAAGGAGACACCATGAAACAAGCCCGAATTTCCCGCCGGCAGGTCATGACCGGCCTGGCCGCCGCAGCACTGGGCGGCGTGGCCCTGCCCGGCCTGGCCCAGTCCGGCCCGTTCCCGAACCGCCCCATCAAGATCATCATGCCCTGGGCCGCCGGTGGTGGTGGCGACGTGCTGGTCCGCGCGATGGTACCCAGCCTGTCGGCGCGGCTCGGCCAGCCGGTGGTGGTGGAAAACCGTCCCGGCGCCATCGGCACCATCGGCAGTGCCGTGGCTGCACGCAGCCCGGCCGATGGATACACCATCGTCTATGGCGCCGCCGACTCGCACTCGATCGCCCCGCACATCATGAAGCAGGCGCCCTACGACTCCAAGAAAGACTTCGTTGCGGTGGCGCCCATCGGATTCACTCCCTTGGCGCTGATCGTGCACAACGCGCACCCCGCCAAGACCTTCGCGCAGTTCCTGCAGATGGCCAAGGAGGCCAAGGAGCCGTTGACCTTCGGCTCCTGGGGCCAGGGCAGCTCGGGCCAGATCACGATGGAGGCGCTCAAGCAGGTGGGCAAGATCAACCTGCTGCACGTGCCCTACAACGGCACGGCGCCGCTGATCCAGGCGCAGCTGGCCAACCAGAT
Organism: Rhodoferax sp. OV413; assembly: GCA_945861785.1. Lineage (GTDB taxonomy): Bacteria > Pseudomonadota > Gammaproteobacteria > Burkholderiales > Burkholderiaceae_C > CAISIP01. The sequence goes on from CAMAWD010000008.1 coordinate 85,707, forward strand.
CAACAGCGCCATCGTGCCGATCCCGGTGGCCGAGCCGCATGTACGCGCCGGCACGGTGCGCATGCTGGTGATCACGGCACGCGAACGCATGCCCGGTTTCCCCGACATCCCGATCATGCGCGAGCTTGGCATCGCCATCGACATGGGGCCGTGGCTGGGCTTCCTTGCGCCAACCGGGGTTCCGCCAGAGGTGCTGGCACGCCTGCACGACGCCATCGAAGCCACATTGGGAGAGCCGCAGGTGGCCGAGACCATGAAGAAGATGACCATGGTGATCGAACGCATGGACCAGCGCGCCTACCAGAATTTCTACAACAGCGAGTTCGACCGCTGGGGTGAATACATCCGCACGGCAAAGGTCACGATCGACCAATGAGGCCTTGCGCCGACGCTCTGCAAGAGTCGCTCGGTGCGGCTCCAGCGCGTCATCGACACAGGCCGCCACCTGCAGCGGCCGCAGGGTGCGCGCTTCGTCACCGTCGGTCTGCGGTTCGGTCAGAGCTTGCTGGCCGCCTGCGGCCGGCGCCAGGCGGTCCAGGCCAGATTGGCCAGCACTGCCTTGACACGCTGCACGCCCAGCAGGAACAGGCCGAACCCCACCCCGATGTTCAGGAACCCGTAAAGCCAGAGCCAGGCCAGGTCCTGCCCGCTGGTGTTCGAGAAGCTGGCGAATGGAAGCACCATGAGAGCGCCCAGAAAGGCGCCCATGCAGGTGACCTTGACCATGTCTGCCTGCGGATACCGCTTGATGCCGACGGTTTCCAGGGCAAACATCACGACTGCAATAAAACTCAGCAGGGAACCCAGCAGCTTGTGCAGCGACGGTTGCCCCTGCAGGATCAGCGCGACACCAGAACCGTCAAACCACCCAGCAGCGCGCGCCAGAACAGCGTGGTGAACATGTCGGTACTGACCAGTCTGGGAAACAGCCCCGCCGTGCTCCAGGACAGAGCGGCCAGCAGCAATAGCAGTACCCCGAACCAGAAACTTGCACGGGGGCTCAAGACGGGCCCACCGTCTGCGGCGGCCCGGCAACATTGGCCAGCAACTCCACAGGTGGCGCCAGCGCGAGCCTTTTTGCCCGCTTCGCCAGTCGCTGGTCGAACGTCGCGAACCCGGAGGCGCGCGAACTGCGCGCCAAGTGCAGCGCGTCTGCGAAATCGAGACCCTTGTCAAGGACATCAATCGCCACCAGAACCGCAGCGCGGTCTTCGAGTGTGACGTGCTCGATGCTTGCAAGCGCCCGCAGTACGCGGGAAACGTCCTTCGGGGGCAGTTCGTAAAACCCGCGCATGACCCACTCCAGTTCCAGCAGAACCGTCACGGAGACGAAACAGCGTTCGGCAAGAGCCGCGATGGCGGCGGGTCGCTGTCTGGCAGCCTGGGTATCGTCGGCATCATCGATGAAGAACCGAGCCAGGACATTCGTATCCAGGGCCCTCATGGCGCGCCGCGCCGCGCACGGGTCACCAGCGAGGCCGGGTCGAAGTCTGCCAAGCGGCGGGGAACGCCCCGCGCCGGCGCCTGTACCATGCCGGCCAACCCGGCTACATCGGCCGTCGCTACCGATCGCACAACACGAAGCTTCAGACCGTCCTGTTCCTCGAGCACTTCGAGCTTTGCACCTGCGCCCATACCGAGCCGGCGCCGCAATGCGGCAGGCAAAACGATCTGGCCTTTGGAGGAAACTAGAAGCGTCGACATGTGAGATCCCGAACGAGACAGGTGGCAACCATCGTATGCTGGCTTACTGAGTAAGTCAAAATACTATACCAGCGGCGACAAGACGCCCTGAACGCGCGCAGCGTTGATTGCCGGGAATGCCGACAACCCCGAGAATCCAGCCATGACCACATCCTCCAATGGCCGTTCTCGCGCCAACATCGTCGACCCGCCCAATGTCTGGTTCGATGGCTTCGAGAAACGCCAGTTCACCGTCAACGGCGTGGCGGCTTGCGCGCGCATCTCGACCAACTGGTCAACGAATACCGACAAACCGGCTTTGGTGTTGCTGCATGGATTTCCGCAAACCCATGCCATGTGGCATCGCGTGGCGCAAGCCTTGAAAAGCGACTACCGCCTGGTATTGCCGGATCTGCGCGGTTACGGCGATTCATCCCATGCGCCGGGCTTGCCCGATCACAGCAACTACAGCAAACGCGCCATGGCGCAGGATGTGGTCGGCCTGCTCGACCAACTGCATGTGGATGAATTCTTTTTGTGTGGCCACGATCGCGGTGGTCGTGTTGCCCACAGGCTGGCGCTTGATTTTCCGGCGCGCGTGCGGCGATTGTGTGTGCTCGACATTGCGCCCACACTGGACATGTACACGCGCACCGACATGGATTTTGCACGGGCCTATTACCACTGGTTCCATCTCATTCAACCCAGCCCCCTGCCCGAGCAAATGATTGGCGGCAATGTTCTGAACTACCTGCATGCCAAGCTGGGCGGCTGGGGCTCTGGCGGGACATCGTTCATCGAGCCTGAGGCCATGGCTGCCTATGAGCGCAGCCTCAACCTGGCACCCGAGCACGCTGGCGACCTCATGCCTGCGGTGCACACTGCGTGTGAAGATTACCGTGCGAGTGCGGGCATAGACTTGGTTCACGACCAGGAAAGCCGCGACCAGGGTCTCAAGATTCAGTGCGACCTGCTGGTTCTATGGGGTGATCGCGCAGTGGTGCACAGGATGTTCAAGCCGCTGGAACTGTGGCAGGCGCAATCTGCCGGCCTGGTTTCAGGCCATGCTGTAGCTTCAGGCCACTTCATACCCGAAGAGTTGCCAGAACCGACAGCAGAAAGCTTGCGCGGCTTCATGGTCTGAGGCTGCGCTGGACAAGGGCCGGGCAACTTCTCAGTGGCTGCTGACCCAGTTCTCGACGACCTAAAGGGGGGTGCTCAAACAGGCCCTGCTGCGCCGTGGCGTGCCCGTAAAAATCATTGTCGACAACGGGGCCGCCTACCGCGCTGCCACCCTGCAGGGCGGGTGCGCGCGGCTGGACATCCATTTGATTTTTTGCCGTGTTGAAGGTGGTCGCCATGCGGTTGTCGGTCGAACCCGCAGAACAGGCGCTGGCTTGACTGCCCGTGACAGCCAGCCGTTACCCAGCGGGCTTCTTTGACTTTGCGCCCAACGGACTGACGACTTTCAGGTTGGGAAAGCGCCGGAAGTCTCGGTCTGCGGACCAGAGTTCGCGCAGGTCGCGTATTTGGTCCCACGGTGCACCCTTCAGTTCCTCCACAAGGCCGTGGCCACCAAATGAGGCGTCGCGCAACCTGAAAGGTTCCGCCTGGCGTTTGCGTTGTGTTATCGCGTGGCGCAAGCCACTTTCCACAAGGTGCCGAAGTGTTGTTCCTTCAGCCGCCGCCAGCATCCTTGCATCGGCAAACAGCGAATCCGAAATTTCCATAGTGGTTTTCATATGGGTGCCCATATCAATCATCAAGTATGGCGGAGTATGGTAGCGCGCTGCCTGCTGGGCGAACAGGCGCCAAGTGGACCGGTGCATGTGACGATTCCTGACCAGCCGCCCCGCGCTGGATGTAATTGCTGCCAGCCATCAGGCAACGACCTTCCAGTGTTGGGGGCAGCGCCGGACAAGTTATGAACCAGCAGGCTCACACCGACGATGGCTGTTGAATCGCTGCACAACATTAAGGCGTCGGCGACAAAGCGCCCAACTAAAAAAGCTCGCCTCAGAAATCATTATCGTGATACTCGGATGGATGCATTCCAGTAAGAGTAGTAGGTAGCGCCTGCCATTTTGTTGGCTGCTACAGACCAGCCGGAGGGGGATCTAAGCTGTATCGCTTTTGAAACGTTACTCTCTGAATAGATGAAGCCTTTTGCTGGAGCATCCAAGTAATGTTCACTGGTGACCGAGTCATAGCCGGGAATTGACGTTGTCGATGAGAAAGAGTTGTTGGTTGCATTTATCGCAGAGACTGTCGTCTCGTACGAATAGCTGGTCGTTACCGTGGAACCGCTTGAGCCGATATTCCAAGCAGCCCCTGCGGGACTGCTCATCCCAACACTTGGCAAGCTAACTTTGCCAGCCTTCGTCATCACAATCATGCCCTCGTAAGAAGAGTTTCCAATATTCATGTTTGTGATTGACATCAACATGGTCGCTTGTGATCCTGTCAAGTACAAGGCGGCAGTAGCTTGCAGACCTGTCGTTGAAGATGAGCACGAATAAGTTCCGTCAGCGTTTGCAACGCAATTAACTTCATCTCTGCTGCTGGTATCGACTGCAGTTAAGCAGTCTGGGATGGCTTTAGACAAGTCGCAGGAGTAGCCTGTTAACTTGCCGTTTGAATCTAGTTCGAACCGAATTGGAAGTGCAAATCGAAGGTTAGACGTTGTGTCTCGAATAAAAGCCATTGCTGGGTATGTTCCTGCAAAACTTGCGTCAGTAAATTTGTGGCTTTTTTGTGCCGGAATGATGAGCATTCCACCCGTTGGTGTGTAAGCAATGACCAGTCCACCATCTGATATTCGATATTCGTAATTGACGCCGCTTATGGTGGAAGAGAAGGCGCACGAAATAGTACGGCCTGAGCTGTCAAGTACTTGGTTAATTGCGTAAGCAGTGTTCGTGCTTTTCTTGGTTAAGCGCATATTCTTGAAATCTGCTGTGTACGCAAGCGGCGCACCACCAACGATGCCAAAAACCCAAACGTCACCAGACCTTGCATTCGGACAGTTTGCAAGCGAATCAACAGAGTTCCCGACAACCGATAGCAATCCAGATGCAGCCTCATTGGTGGATCTTGCAGCCTTTAAAAGCTTGGTTAAATCGCTTACTTTTTTATCTGCTGCAGCTAGCGTTGCCATAAGCGCATCAATTTTCTTATCTGTGGTGTCTCCTGCCGCCAACTCTGTTGCAGCACGAAACGCACCTTTCATCAGGTCTATGCCGGTCATGTCAGCGTCAGAGCCAATGGCAGCGGTAGCAGCTTGAATTTTGGTAACTGAATTCGAGATCCCAGCAGAAGAAATTTTTCCTTGTGCATCGCTTGTGAAATTGGCAAATGCATTCGAAGGGGAGTCGCCTAGTAAATTTGCAGAGACCAACTCAGTTAGAGGAGAGATGTTTGCCTTTGATGCGCCATCTTCGATGACTGAGTGAAGTTGCAAATTAGATACAGGATCAACAGCTTTGAGAATGCAGGGCAGGCTGCCATTGTTGATACCGACTGTAAAAGTCCCGTCGTAGTTTGTTGTTGCAGTGCCTGAGCCGTTCTTGCATCTGGCCTCTACTGTGCCGTTCGATATGGCGGCACCAGTGGCGGCTGTACCAGTAATTGAAAAATTCCCTAACGTAGCAGTAGAGCTGCCACCACCACCACAAGCAACTAACAGGCATGTTGCTAAAGTTATCAGCAAAATGTGCTGGGTTTCGGATGGCAATTTCAAGTCGAACTCCTATTCGTTTGTCACCATAATAACTATGGAGTAGCTATAAGTATTGTCAATGACCGATTTAAGTGCTAGCGATGGAGTTTTAAACAATCACCCTAACTTGCATGGGTCGGGGTCCAACGCCTCGCCGGGCCCCTGACCCTCTTACAAACCCTCTCGCGCTGCGCTGAGGGGCCCTTTCGGGAAGCCGCGCAGGGTTCATCCCGTTGGCGGTTTGTCGGTTATGGTCCGCTCGCCCCGGGCCACTGCGGCCATCAAGGGCTGCGCAGCCGGGTCTACCATGGTGTCGCAAAACAGCGTGCGTTCCGCCGCCAGACCCTCGGCGCGGCTCCAGCGCGGGGCCTGGCGCACCAGCTTCTTGATATTCGCGCAGGCCCGCGCCGGCACGGCCCCGATCTGCCGCGCCAGGCCCAGCGCATGCGACAAGGCATCGTCGACGCAGGCCGAGACCACGCCCAGTTGCAACAGCTCCTGCGGCTGGAACACCTTGGCAGTCAACAGGTAGAACAGCGCCGGCCCGGTGCCCAGAAGATGCGCCAGGGCCTGTGTGCCGCCGGCGCCGGGCAACAGCCCCAGGTTCAATTCGGGCAGCCCGAGCTGGAAATCACCGGTTTGCACCACGCGGATGTCGCAACCCAGCGCCAGTTCGAACCCTCCCCCCATGGCCACCCCATTGATGGCAGCGATGAAGATGAGCGGGCTGCGGTCCATGCGTTCGGTGCAGCGGTGGATGCCGGCTTCAGGCACCGGCCGCTCCAGCGAAAACGTCTTCCCGCGCGCCAGCATGTGGCTGGCCCGCTCATGCAGCACACCCACGTCGTAGTGGCGAACGAACATGCCCGGGTCGCGCCCGGTCAGGATCACGACCCGCCCTTCGGGCCATGTCGCGGGGTTGTCGAGCTGCTCGAGCACCTGGCCCAACTCGGCCTCCATGGCGTCGTCCATGAGACCCTGGTTGGGGTTGAAGAACCGCACCACGGCGGCGGTGCCGTGGTAGGTCAGTTGGACGCGCGTTGCGCTCCAGGGTTCGCGATTGGATGGCAGTGGTGGCATGGGCAACTCCTTTGCGAAGCATGCTAGCCGAAACCGCGGGTCTGGCAATTCCTGGTCCACGGAAAAAATTGGGCCACTCAGCGCAAGGCACTCGGTGCTCGACGCATTTATCGGTCATGATGCGGTCAAGATGTCGGCGTCCGCCGAGCAACGAAAAGACAACCACCATGCTTGTTCGCGTTCTTTATGCCAGCCGGGCCGTTGGCCCCCAGACCAGTACGGTCACAGCGTCGATCCTCGAAGTGGCCCAGGCGCACAACCGAAAAAACGGCATCACCGGGATCCTGTGCCAGGGCCAAGGGCTGTACCTGCAGGTTCTCGAGGGCAATCGAAGCATCGTCAATCAGCTTTATGCGCGCATCCTGATGGACCGTCGTCACAAGGATGTGGAGATGATCAGCTTCGCGGAAGTAGCCCAGCGCCGCTGTCCGGACTGGTCCATGGCGCATGTGAACCTGTCGGATGCGGACCCGATGATCCGCATGAAGCACCCAGAGTTCGATCCTTATTCGGCCACAGGAGCGTTTGTGATGACGCTGGTGGACGAGCTGGTGTCATCGGGGCATCGCATCAGCCTGCCACCTGCCTAGATTCAGAAACTTGCCCATCCTGCCAATGTGGGTGCGCGACAGGCATCTGTTGGAACGAGGCAGACCCCTTCTCTTGACCGGGCGCAAGAACAGTTTCGGTTGGGCGCATTCCAAAGCCGTCCCCACCTGCTCAGCAGGCCGGCAAGCGAAGTTCCACCCGCAAACCACCCATTGGCGCAACGTCCAGTGCCAGGCTGCCACCGCAGAGGTTGACGAGTTCCTGCACGATCGCCAGACCCAGACCGCTGCCCGGGACCGACTGATCCAGCCGCGCACCGCGTGCCATCACCCCATCGCGCCGGTCGGCATCAATACCAGGGCCGTCGTCCTCGACAAGAAGCAGCCTCATTTGCGTTTGGCCTGCATCAACCGGGCGGTCCGCGCATCGAGCCGCCGCAGGACCGGATCACCCGTTCCGCCTGGTTCGAGCGCAAGCACCGACAGACCAGTCCGGCAGCCTGGCACCTGGCAGCGCCCATGCTGAGCGGACGGATGGAGGGCCCGGGCCCGCCCAGGACCTCGACCACGACAAGGATTGACGGAATTGCGCCAAAACACGGGTCCAGCGCAAGGACAAGCGCCGGCGCCGGGAGTAGATTCGACAGCCAATGCGACAACCCAAGCAGCCAGCCAGGCCACCGCATGGCCAATGACACCCCCGCAGGGCTGGACCCGTCCGTTGCGGCTTTGCGATTGCGCGAAGAAGGGCCCAACGAACTCGGGGTCAGCCAGCGCCGCACCTTGCGCGACATCGCCTGGGAGGTGGTGCGCGAACCGATGTTCCTGCTCCTGCTGGGTGCCGGTGCCATCTACCTGGTGATGGGTGACACCCGAGAGGCGCTGGTCCTGCTCGGGTTTGTGGTCGTCATCATGGCGGTGACGGCACTGCAGGAGCGCCGCTCCGACAATGCGCTGGAACAATTGCGCGACCTCTCCAGCCCCCGGGCGCTGGTGCTGCGGGGCGGCATTGCCACGCGTATACCCGGGCGCGAGGTGGTGCGCGGTGATTTGCTCCTGATCGCGGAGGGCGACCGCATCCCCGCCGACGGGCTGCTGTTGCAGGCGCACGAACTTGCCACCGACGAATCCATGCTCACCGGCGAATCCGAAGCCGTGCCCAAGAACGCCTCCGCAGACCGGGCCTTTGCCGGCACCCTGGTGGTGTCCGGCCAGGGCCTGCTGCAGGTCGACGCAACCGGCGCGCTGACCGAACTGGGCCGCATCGGGCGCTCGCTGGAAACCATCGGCCTGCAGGCCTCGCCATTGCGCGATGAAATGGCCCGCCTGACGCACCGCCTGGTGCTGGTCGGGGCCGCGTTGTGCACGCTGCTGGTGCTGCTGTTCTGGGCCCTGCGTGGCGGTTGGCTCGACGCGCTGCTGGCGGGCATCACCCTGGCCATGGGCATCCTGCCGCAGGAGTTTCCGGTCATCCTGATCGTGTTCCTGGCGCTTGGCGCACGCCGGTTGGCGGCCCAGCAGGTGCTGACGCGGCGGCTCAACGCCATCGAGACGCTGGGGTCCGCCACCGTGCTGTGTGTCGACAAGACCGGCACGCTGACCCAAAACCGCATGGCGGTTGCCGTTTTGGCGGTCGATGGCGCGGAACTGGATGTCGTCGGTCTGCCCGCCGCCGGATTGCCCGAGCCTTTTCACGAGTTGCTGGAGTTTGCGATTCTGGCCAGCGAAACCGATCCCCGCGACCCGATGGAGCAGGCGCTTCACCGCCTGTCTGGCGAGCAGCTGGCCGACACCGAACACCTGCACCCGCAGTGGACACTTGCGCGTGAATACGAGCTGTCGCCAGAGATGCTGGCGATGAGCCACCTGTGGCGCAGCGACAGCATCGCCCACGACGTGGTGTCCAACAAGGGCGCCCCGGAGGCGGTGGCGGACCTGTGCCACCTGCCGCAAGACCAGCGCGAGCGGGTGTTGGCACAGGCCACGCGCCTGGCCGATCGGGGCTTGCGGGTGCTGGGGGTGGCAAAGGCCCGCCACCCGGTAGCACGGGACTGGCCGCAAATCCAGCACGACTTCCGGTTTGAATGGGTGGGGCTGGTCGGCCTGGCCGACCCGATCCGCCCCGAGGTGCCCGGGGCCATGGCCTTGTGCCGCCGCGCAGGCATTCGTGTCATCATGATCACCGGGGACCACCCTCGCACCGCCCGTGCCATTGCGGCGCAGGCGGGTATTGTGAGCGACGGCGTGCTCACGGGCGACGACATGGCCGGCATGGATGCGGCCACCCTGGCCCAGCGCCTGGCCGCAGTGAATGTGTTTGCGCGGGTGCGGCCGCAGCAAAAGCTGCTGCTCGTCCAGACCCTCAAGGCACAGGGAGAGGTTGTGGCGATGACCGGCGACGGGGTCAACGATGCCCCGGCCCTCAAGGCCGCACATATCGGCATCGCCATGGGCCAGCGCGGCACGGACGTAGCACGCGAAGCGGCATCGCTGGTGCTGCTGCAGGATGATTTTTCGTCCATCGTCGGAGCCATCCACCTGGGGCGGCGCACTTACGCCAACCTGCGCCAGGCCATGGTCTACACGCTGGCGGTGCACGTGCCGATCATCGGCCTGTCGATCCTGCCGGTGCTGATGGGCCTGCCGCTGGTGCTGGCGCCGCTGCACATCGCGTTTCTGGAGCTCGTCATCGACCCGGCCTGTTCGATGGTCTTCGAGGCCGAAGGCGGTGATCCGCGGCTGATGGAGCAGCCGCCCCGGCGTACCGGCAAGTCCCTGGTGTCCTCGGCCCAGGTCATGCAAAGCCTGCTGCAGGGCGGCATGGTCACCGCGGTGGTGGTGGGCCTGTATGCATGGGCGCTGCACCGGGGCATGGCGGCGCCGATGGCTGGCACCGCCGCGTTCGTGGTGCTGGTGGCGGCCAATGCCGCGCTGATCCTGCCCAGCCGTTCGCCCCGGACAAACTGGCGCAGCCTTTGGCAGGGGCTGACACCGGTCAGCAAGTGGGTGCTGCTGGGTACGCTGGCGGCGCTGTGGGCGGTGACCACGATCACGCCCGTTGCACATGCCTTCGGTTTTGCGCCACTGGCGGCCCTGCACTGGATCGGGGCCTTGTCGGTCGGGGCAGGCATGCTGGTGCTGTTTCAGATCGCCAAGATGGTCCTGCCCCGGCAGCCATGACGGCGCCCGCACCCTCGGGTCATGGTGTTCAGGTCATGTGGCGCAAAGAATTGGCCGCCGCTGGGCCCTCTCGCCAGGGTGGTAACCCAGCACAGTTCCGGATGCTTGCCGCGGTGTTCCGGCAGCCGGGGTTGGGCGCAGCAGCCGCCCCCGGATCACACGCCCAGGCTCTCCAAGCGGATCTCACCCTTGGGTGTTCGCAGCGTCGCCACGAGGTTGGCAGCCCCGGCTTGCACCTTGACACCGTCCAGGCCAATGGCCGCATACGCGGCCTGCAGCCGGCCGGCCTCGGGATGGGTGACGCTCAGGCCCTGCAAGGAAACACCTGAGCGCGGCAGGCTGTTTCTGGGGTGCAGCCGCAGCGGCTCGGCGTCGCCCGGTTTGCCCCATTCGATCAGACTCGGCAACGCACCATCGAAGAGGCGATGCCCATCGTCGCGCACGCTGATCCGCCACTGCAACAGGCCACGACGCGAATGGCGGCTCGCCGCCACCACCGGCCCGCGCTCGACGCCCTGCGCCTGCAATGCGGCACAGGCACCAAGGATGTCATCGGTGTTGGCCACGAAATGCACCAGCCGCGGCTGCATTGCCACCGCCGCCTGCAACGCGGCATCGTCCATGTCAAACCAGCGCTTGTGCGCAGGCGGCGCAACGCGCGCCGCCTGCGGGTCGATCGCAATGATCTCCAGGTAGGCCAGCGGATGCGCAGGCGTGGCGATCTTGAGCAGGCGGTTGTGGGTGCCGTAACGCGCATGCTCACCGCCAGCGCCGGGCTCAACGCCCAGGGTTGCTTCGCACCACAGCACACCCTGGTCCAGGGTCTGTGCCACCACCACCAGGTGGTCGATCCGGCACGTCATCGTTTGCCCCCGGCGTCGACACATGCCACCTCGACAACCCGGCCCATGATGGTGCGTGGTGCGGCATCGTTCCAACTCATCGGGCCGTGCTCTGAATGGACAAAACGCCCCTCCCCCATGGCTTTGGGATGGTCCGACGAATAGATCCTGCGCACCTTGCGTGCGCGGCAGTTCACCTCGACCTGGTCCCTGGACGACAAATAGGGCCCGGCCGCGCCGATCCGCGGACTGGCGTGGTCACGCAGCAGCCAGACCATCACGTTGTTGCCGACCTTCTGGGAAATGGCCGTGTCGAGATAGATGACGGACTGGTCCGTGTCGGCGATCTTGACCCATTCGGCGGCACAGGGCGTGCTGGCTACAGCCAGAAAAAGCGCCGGGAGAATCGGCGGAAGCAGGTAGTTGCGCATGTTGGAATGGTACGCCCTGGCAGCGCTGGTACCCTGGTGTACCCAGATTGGCTATGTTGCCGGCCGACGCGTTCAGCTGCTGCTGCGCCGCGTTCATACCGGACAAAGCGATCGAAGAACTGCCCACTGTTGTTTCCCTTGTCAGTTTGAGACCATGCTCACCGGGCGACCTGACGAAATCAACCGCCATGCCGCGACGGTGTCATTTGCCGCTTCGTTGCGCGTTTGGCCTTGGATGCTAAGGGAATTCTTGCAAAACCGTCGCGTAGGACCAGTGGTAAGTTCCACTTTCCACCACAAGGCACCGTCCATGACAGAACCGACCGTGCTGTACACCGAACAAGGCGCCGTGTCGATCGCCACACTCAACCGTCCACAGGCCCTTACCCGCCTCCAGAAATTCCCCGGCCCGGGCCTTGGACAAGACGGTGCAATTTGACAGGGCGACCTCTGCTGCAAGTCTGCCGGTGCGTGCGGGCTGCGGTGCGTCTGGCAGTGCAGTCGGCCCGGACGGAACTGTGATGGACATGGGAGTGTTATCGGTGAAAGCCTGGTGTTCTGTAGACCAGATTGCCGCGCGGCGGCAGCCAGTTCTTCGGGTGGGCAACGGTTTCATGTCCAATACGGCGATGGAAAACCTGACGTACATCGACAAACGCCTCACCGACCTGGAAATCAAGAGCAGCTACGCCGAGGACCTTCTCGACACCTTGAACCAGACCGTGTTCCGGCAGCAGGCCCAAATCGACATGTTGGTCCGGGAGTTGCGGTCTTTGCGTGAACAGGCTTCAGAGGCTTCGGGTCGTCGTGGGCTGGCGGACGACCTGCCCCCCCACTACTGACAAACCCCTGCGCTGCGGTGCGCACAGGCTGGCGTGGCGAAAAGATCGGCGCCACAGTGTTTCCGGCTGCAGACCTGTTCGGGTCCCCAAAACCCACGGGTTGGATTCAATGTAATATTTTTCGACATAATTGTCGAAATTACTTACACAATCTTTTTTGAAGGCAACAAAAATCCAAATACTCCTTATTTATCAATGATTTACGGCGATGGCACAACCCATGCGTATGGGAGCGTACCACTCCCAGAAAACACCATGAAGTCCATCCAACGCGCGCTCGCCCTTCTCACCTGTGCTGTTGCCAGCGTGTGTTCCGCCGAGCCACTGCCCACCGTGCAAATCCAGTTCGACCGCCCCCTCTTCACCGGATTCACCGGGCAGGGTTACGACAACGTCTACATCAATTTCTTCAAACCCGGTGCGTCGAAAATAACGCGCGAACATGTATCTGCCGGGCGGTTCCAGGGCACTGGTTCGCAGCTGAATGGCGTGGATGCATCGGTCTTCGTCGATGGCCTCAACGACCTGTACATGTACTGCTACGACATCTACCAGGACATCAACCACGGTTCCAATGTGAAATACAACGTGAACTTCGACGGCGAACTGGCACGCACCCTTGACTTTCTCGGCGCCGTCAACAAGGTGCTCAATAAAGACAAGACCACCTACGACAAATACGCCTGGGTTCACCCGGCAACCGGGTACATCGGCGCCGCAATTCAAATTGGCATCTGGGAAAGCAAGTACGAAACAGACACTGCATGGGACCTGGGTGCAGGCACCTTCCAGGCGACCGCGCTTGACACACCAACGCTTGCTGCCTGGAACGCATTCCGCACCGAGATTGACCACCGTACAGCAATCGATGGCAAGTTCGTCATGACACTCGAATCCGGCACCAAGCAGGACATGATCACCGCCGACCCGCCTGCCGCAAACGACGTCCCCGAGCCAGGCAGCCTGCTTTTGCTTGGCACAGCGCTCGCAGTTGTGGCTGCCGTGCGACGCCGCAAGGCCCGCCCACCCGGCAAGAACTGAAAAATGTGCCAGGGCAGAGTTCCCGCAGTGGGCATGGGTATGCTCTGCGATGAACCAACCCGGCCAGCCCATGCCTCCATCCAGCCCATCGCGTCCCGGCAAACCCAAACGAATACTCTCCAGCCTGTTGGCGCTGGCCCTGGCGTTGGCAGCGTTCACAGGCAGCCTGATTCCCGAATCCGTGTACGGTGAGCGCGCGCCAGCCATGGCGGCGGGGGCCAGAATCGAAGATGCTGGCGAGGAGGCCCGCGTCATCGTCAAGTACCGGCCTGGCGCCGTGATCGCGCAAACGCCGTCGACGATCGGATCCTTGCGACGGCAACCTATGCACGCGCGCGCCATGGGCCAAAGGTTGCGCCTGCCACTGACAGACGGCCGCGTGCTTGGGCCGCGCACGCAGAGTTTGCGCGGCAGCGGTTTGTCGTCCGACCAACTGGCGGCGCGGCTGTCCACCATGGCCGATGTGGAATGGGCCGTTCCGGACAAGCGCCGCACCATCGCTGCGCTGCCACCGCCGAACGACCCGCTGCTGTCCGACGGCCAGACCACCACCACCCCTGTGGCAGGCCAGTGGTATTTGCGCCCACCCGACAGCACGTTCATCGCGGCAATCAATGCAACCGGCGCCTGGGACATCACCAAAGGCTCCCCGGCCATGACTGTGGCGATACTTGACACAGGCGTGCTGCCCGACCATCCGGACCTGGCTGGCAAGTTGCACCCGGGTTACGACTTTGTGCAGAACGCCGTCACCGCCAGGGATGGTTCGGGCCGCGATGCCGACCCGACCGATCCCGGCGACCACACCACCGCCGGTGAGTGCGGTACCGGCCGCGCGGCACAAAACAGCAGCTGGCATGGAACCAAGGTTGCGGGCTTGATCGGCGCGGCCACCGACAACGGGCTGGGCATCGCCGGTGTTGGCCACCGGGTGATGGTGTTGCCAGTGCGTGTGTTGGGGCTCTGCGGCGGCTTCGACTCCGACATCATTGCCGCCATGCGCTGGTCAGCGGGACTGACTGCCGAAGTTGGCGTCGGGGAGTCGGTGACACGGGTGAACGACCATCCGGCGCGGGTGATCAACATGAGCCTGGGCTCCCGCGACACTTGCCAGGCACCCTACCAGGAGGTGATCGCCGAACTCAATGCCGCAAGCGTATCGGTGGTGGTGGCTGCCGGCAACCAGAACGGCCTGGCTGTCAACACCCCCGCCAATTGCCCAGGCGCGATTGCCGTGGCGGGCCTGCGGCATATCGGCACCAAGGTCGGTTACTCCAGCCTCGGTCCGGAGGTGAGTATTGCGGCACCGGCCGGCAATTGCGTGAATGAAACCGGAACCTGCCTGTACCCGCTGGTCACGACGACAAACGCAGGCACCAGCGTGGCCACGACGGACCAAACCTACAGCACCAACACCAACCCCACCCTTGGTACCAGCTTCTCGGCGCCACTCGTGGCCGGCACGGCTGCGCTCATGTTGTCGATCAACCCGGCACTTTCGCCCGCGCAGCTCAAGGCCGCACTGCAGTCAACCGCAAGGCCGTTCCCCACCACGGGCGCCGCCTCCGACGTCAACAGCTGCCGCGCCGCGACCAACGCGGACCAACTGGAGTGTTACTGCACCACGGCCACTTGCGGCGCGGGCATGCTGAACACCTCGCAGGCCGTGGCCAAGGCCCAGGAACCGGCGGTCAACATCACGGGCAGCGCCCCCGAGACGGCTGTTGGCGTGGCCGCCATCCTGGACGGCAGCAGCTCCGTCGCCAGCCTTGGCCGGACCATCGCCGCTTATGCCTGGAGCGTCGCTTCCGGCGCCCAATATGCGCGTTTCACCGGCTCGACCAGTGGGTCCACCGCGACGCTGACAGGCGTCGCCGAAGGCGCCGTCGAAATCCAGCTTGTGGTCACCGACAACCTGGGCGCCACCAGTTCCAGCACGTTGACGTTGCAAATCACACCAGCACCCAAAGGTGGATCGGGCGGCGGAGCGTGGGGCCTTGACGGCCTGCTGCTCGCGCTCGCAACCGGCGCAGCATGGTGGCTGCGCCGGCGGGGTCGGGCCGCGGGTGCCTGTACTTTCTGACCTGATGGAGCCAACGGATCTAACGAAACAAGTGGAGAAACCCATGTCAATCGATTCCCAACAACCATCCATGAACCTGTTGCCTGCCGCCTGCATGGCCATTGGGCTGCTTATTGCCATGCCTGTTGCACATGCCCAGACCCTCGGTGGTGCCAGCGGGACGGCCCGGGACAAGTCGATCATGATGCGCAAGCAATAGGCTGCAGCACCGCTCAGGTCAGCGCGCCAGGACATCCCGCATGTGCAGCCACTACCAGGCGGTCAAGGACCGCGAGCGCTTTTTCCGGCAATTCTGCGTCCACCCGCCGCACGACAGCGGCAAATACGATGTCTGGCCCGGGTACAAAGGCCTGATGCTGCGCCGCCCAAGCAGCCATGGCGCGAGCGACGAAGCAGTTGCAGCACCCGAGGCGCTGACCGGCATGTTCGGTCTGCTTCCCCATTGGGCCCGGGACGCCAAGCTGGCGCGCCACACCTACAACGCCCGCAGCGAGACAGTGCATGAAAAACCCAGCTTTCGCGATGCCTGGCGCAGGGCGCAGCATTGCGTCATCGCCGCCGACGCCATCTTCGAACCCGACTGGCGTACCGGCCGCGCAGTGCCAACGCGCATCGCGCGCGCGGATGGCGAACCCATGGGCATTGCGGGTTTGTGGGCATGCTGGAAATCTCCCTCCGGGGAGTTTGTCAACAGCTACACCATGCTCACGATTGCGGCCGCCGAGCACCCGCTGATGCGCAATTTCCACAAGCCGGAAGACGAAAAACGCATGGTCGTAATCCTGGCGCAGGGCAACTACGGCGACTGGCTCGACGCCACACCGGAGCGCAGCCGGGAATTCCTGCAGCCCTACCCGGCCGAGCACCTTGTGGCAACTGCCTGACAGGGCCAACGAACCGAGCGGGTCATCCTTGGGGTCATCCTGGTCATCCTTGGGGTCAGCAACATCCTTGGCGCATCCTTGGGGTCAGGTCTTGGGTCATCCTTGGGGTCACATCCTTGGGGTCAGGTCTTGTATTTCAACATCAGTTGGGCCGCTGAACGGCTTTTTGCGGTCAGCCATGTTGCAATACAAGACCTGACCCCAGACAGCCTGCTGACCCCAGACAGCACTGACCCCAGACAGCACCTGACCCCAGACAGCTGACCCCAGACAGGCCCAGTGGAAATACCGGTACTCGCGCGCAGGCGCACCTGCGCGACATCGGGCGTCCGTGGCGGTGGTATTCTGCATCGAACAAGCCAACACAGTCCTCCAGCATGACCATCGAACACGTCGACGTTCTCATCATCGGCGCCGGCCTCTCCGGCATAGGCGCTGCACACCACCTGCAGGCCAACTGCCCGGGCAAGAGTTACGCCATCCTGGAAGGGCGCGACAGCATCGGCGGCACCTGGGACTTGTTTCGATACCCCGGCATCCGCTCGGACTCCGACATGTACACCCTGGGTTATTCGTTCCGACCTTGGGAAAAGGCCAAGGCCATCGCCGACGGACCGTCGATCCTCCAGTACGTGAAGGACACCGCCCGCGCCGGCGGCATCGACAGCAAGATCCGCTTCGGGCACCAGGTTCGGCGCGCTTCGTGGTCGACACCTGACGCACGCTGGACGGTCGAGGCCGAACGCGGCGACAAGCGCGAGCCAGTGCAGATCAGCTGCAACTTCCTGTTCATGTGCGCCGGTTATTACCGCTACGACCATGGCTACACGCCTGAATTTCCCGGCATCGAGCGTTTTGCCGGGCGCATTGTGCACCCGCAGAAATGGACCGCCGACATCGACCATGCGGGCAAACGCGTGGTGGTCATCGGCAGCGGTGCGACCGCCGTCACGCTGTTGCCCGAACTCGCCAAGACGGCGGCCCACGTGACGATGCTGCAGCGCTCGCCCACCTACGTGGTGGCACGCCCGTCGGAGGACGCGATGGCGCTGTGGTTGCGCCGCCACCTGCCCGCCATGTGGGCCTATGGCATCACGCGCTGGAAACGGGTTCTGCTGGGCATGTATGTCTTTCGCCTGTGCCGGCGCGACCCTGCCAAGATGAAGCGCTTCCTGCTTGGCGGCGTGCGCCAGGCGCTCGGCCCGGACTACGACATCGAAAAACACTTCACGCCTCGTTACAACCCCTGGGAACAGCGGCTGTGCCTGGTGCCCGACGGCGACCTGTTCACGGCCATCAAGTCCGGCCGCGCCGAGGTGGTCACCGAGCAGATCAAGGCCTTCGACGAAACCGGAATCCAACTCGAGTCTGGCCAGCACCTCGATGCCGACCTGGTCGTCACAGCCACCGGGCTCGAACTGCAGGTGCTCGGCGGCCTGGAAATCGTGGTCGACGGCCGGGCCGTGGACATGTCGCGCACCATGAACTACAAGGGCCTGATGTACAGCGGTGTGCCCAACCTGGCGTCGAGTTTTGGCTATACCAATGCCTCCTGGACGCTCAAGTGCGATCTGACCTGCGAATACGTCTGCCGGCTGCTCAATCACATGCAACGGCACGGCCAGACCACCTGCACGCCGCGCAACACCGACCCGAGCATCACCGAGCAGCCCTGGGTCGACTTTTCGTCCGGGTACTTCCAGCGCGCCATGCACATGTTGCCCAAGCAGGGTTCGCGCCCGCCATGGCGGCTGTACCAGAACTACCCCAAGGACATCATGCTGCTGCGCATGGGCAAGATCGACGACGGGGTGCTGGAGTTCGCCCGGGCCGGCGCTGCGTAGACTCGGGGCATGCACCCCGCCATTCGCCGCGCAGGTGACACCACCGCGCGGTGGTTCCGCCAAGGCATAAAACTGGCGCGGTGCCACCCGGTGCGCGCAGCCATGCTGCCACCGCTGCCGCTGCCGCTGTACGCCGTGCTGCTGGCGCCATTCACGCCCAGCCTCAGCGACCTGCGCAAAGCGCGCATCGAATCGCCGTCCGTGCTGCTGTCCCTTGATGGCATGGCGCTGGATTAGACTTGCCCGCTGCAACCACGCCCGCAGAGGCACACAACAAGCCAGCCCATGAAGATTTGTAGATCCGTGCTCGCCGCCGGCGCGATCGTGCTGGGGACGCTCGGCGCAATTTCCGTCAACGCGCAATCGCCCACCAGCACCACCGAGGACGCCGGCGAAGAACGCCTGCGCCGCGTCCTGGGCGCAGTGGCTGCGCAACCCCTGAACGCCGCGCCCTTTGTTGAACGGCGCACATCGGTGTTGTTCGCCACGCCCCAGGAGTCGCGTGGCACCCTGAGCTACAGACCTCCGGGCACGGTAGAGAAACGCACCACCAGCCCGATCCGCGAAACCCTGAGCATGACTGCCGACGCCGTGACGATCGATTCCGGAACCGGTGCGCCGCCGACCGTGGTGAAGGTCGACGCCAGCCAAGGTCAACTGGCCAGCTACGTGAGCGGGCTGCGCGCCATCCTGTCTGGAGACGACCGGCTGCTGCGCCAGGTCTTCGACACCCGATTGACCGGCAGTTTCGACAACTGGTCGCTGCAGTTGCTGCCCAAGGGCCCGTTGCCCCGCCGGGGTATCCGCAAGATCGTTGTCAGCGGCGCCGGGGCCCACCTGCGGCAAATCGAAACCACGGAAATCAACGGCGATGTGCTCGACATGGCCATCACCACGCGATGAAACGCTGGGCCTGGTTGTGCTGGCTGGTGCTGGTGGTCGCCTGCGCCATGCAAGTGCAGCGCAGCGTGGTGGTGACCGATGTGTCCTCGTTCCTTCCCGGCCCGGCCAACGCCGCACAGCGCCTGTTGGTGGACCAGCTGCGCGACGGCCTGTCGACGCGCATCCTGCTGGTGGGCCTGCAACTCGACGCACCGGTGTCTGGAGCCAAACCGTCGGCGCTTCAGAGCCAAGGCCTGGTCGCCGCCAGCCGGACGCTGCGTGCAAAGCTTGCCGCCGACCCCGCTGTGGCATGGGTCAGCAACGGCGACCTCGACGCCCTGGAGTCCGAACGCGACCGGCTTTTCGCGGCGCGTTACCTGCTGAGCCCCGCCGTGGGCGAACAGGAGTTCTCGCAGGCCGGGCTCACCCAGGCGTTTGCTCAGCTGGAGCAGACGCTGGCGTCAGCGCGGGGTGCGGCGATCCGGCCGATTGCTGCGGCCGACCCGACACTCAGTGCCCTGCAGTTGCTGGACAAGGCCTCCCGGCAACTGGCGCCGCAGGCCGGTGACGGGGTGTGGCTGGGATCGGACGGCCGCACCGCGATCCTGCTGCTCGAAACCACAACCCGCGGCCACGACATCGATCGCCTGCGCGAAACCATTCGCTCCGTGCGTCGCCATGCCGACACGGCCTTGCAGCAATGGCCAGCGGGTGAGCCCCGCCCGACCACCGGCTTCGGCGGTGCGGCCTACTTCAACGTGTTGTCCCACGACGCCATTGGCCAGGACGCGGAAAAGCTGGCCCTGCTGGCGGCCGCCATGGTGGCGGTATTGCTGTTGTGGGCATTGCGCAGCCCGCGCTTTCTTGCACTGGCAGTGGTGCCAGTGGTCACCGGTGCACTGGCCGGCTTTGCCGTGGTGGGATGGACCGCCGACGCCATCCACGGCATCACGCTGGCATTCGGCGTGACGCTGATCGGCGAAGCTGTCGACTACGCCATCTATACCTTTGTACAGTCGGACGAAAATGGCGACCAGAGTGCGCATTTCTGGCGCCAGGTCACCCTTGCGGCGGCCACATCGCTGATCGGGTTTGGTGCCATGGTTTTTTCCGGGTTTGCCGGCCTGCGCCAGCTCGGCGTGTTCTCGATCACCGGCCTGGTGGTCGCGGTCGCCTGCACGCGCTGGCTGCTGCCCGACCTCTTGCCGCGCACAGCGAGTCAGGGGCAGCGCGACCGGTTCGGTTGGCTTCCGGCCCTGTGCCAGCGCATGCGCGCCTTGCGCTGGCCGGTGCTTGCCGTGGCGCTGGTGTTTGTCGCCCTGCTGGCGCAAGTCCAGGGAGGCCTCTGGGATGACAACCTGGACAGCCTGTCTGCAGGTTCGCCACAGGACAACCAGCGCGATGCCCGGCTGCGCCAGGACGTCGGTGTACCCGACCTGCGCACCATGGTCGCGGTGCAGGGCGCCGACCTGGAGCAAGCCCTGCAGCGCGCCGAAGCCAGCACCAGGGTGCTCGACACGCTGGTTGCGGGCAAGGTGCTGGAGGGTTACGACAGCCCGACCGACCTGCTGCCCAGCCACGCACTGCAAAAAAGCCGCCAGGCCGCGTTGCCGACAGAGGACCAACTGCGTTCCCGTGTGCTGGCGGCGGCGGGCGCCGGCACGCTGCGGGCCGAAGCGTTCGAGCCGTTTGTCGCCGACGTCACCGCAGCCCGCGCCATGGCGCCGGTTGACCTGGCGTATTACTCCGGCACGGTCCTCGCGCACTGGTTGCAGGCACAGATCGTCCGCTCTGCCGATGGCGTGACGGTGCTGGTGCTGTTGCGCGGGGCGCCGCCTGTGGCCGAACTCCGGGCTAGGCTGGCCCAGGCGCAACTGCCCGGCGTGACCATGATCGACCTGAAGGGCGACGTCGAACTGCTGGTGGCGCAATACCGCCAGCGGGCCATGGTGGCCGCGCTGCTCGGCACGTTCGCCATCTTTGTGGCGCTGGCATGGCAGCTGCGCCAGGCGCGCGCCGTGGCGTCGATGGCAGCCACCATCATGGCCACCATCACCATCAGCTGCGGGCTTCTGTGGCTGGTGGCCGGCCGCTTGACGGTGTTCCACCTCGTGTCGCTGCTGCTGGTGGTGGGTGTGGCATCGAACTACACGCTGTTCTTCTCGACCCTGTCAGCACAGCCGCTGGTGCGCCAACGTGCCAGCCTGTCGGTGCTGCTGGCTGCGGCGTCGACCTTCATCGCGTTCGCGATACTGGCGTTTTCTGCCACACCCGTGCTGGCGATGATCGGGCTGACCGTGTCCATCGGGGCCGCCGTCGGGCTGATCACCAGCATGGTGTTCTCGGCCGACAGCCGGGACGGCTGACGCACGGGAGCCAACTGCGAGACGGCCCCACGTAATTTGTCTTGGCTTTCCAACCCGCCCGGTGGGCGCAGGCAATACATGCGTTGCCATGAAAACCCTGTTCACCCTGCTCGTGTTGTGCTCTTGCGCCGCGACGGCAATGGCCCAGGGCTTTGGTGCGCGCTGCAACACACTCGCATCGGAAACCCGTATCCAGGTGCTGTTCGACGACCGGCCGGCAGCCCGCGATGACAGCCGCAGCCTGGACGAACTGCGGCGCCTGTCGCAATCCGCCACCAGCCCCTACCACCGCGTGCTGCGGCTCGGGCTCTCCAACCTGACGGTCTACCTGGCACGCGAGGTGCAGGGGAGTTGCCGCCGCGCGATCGTCGAAGCCCACGAACAGGAGCACGTGGCCGTGTGGCGCAACCATTTTCGGATCGGCGCACGCCTGCTGACCACCCAGCTCCAGCAGGCGCTGGGCCAGGCTGCTGTGTTCGATGACGCGAACCAGGCCAGCGCACTGCTGACGCAGAGGGTCGAGAACCTCGTGGAGCGCCAGCTGAAAGTTCTGATCGACGGTATTCGGTCCGCCCACCAGCAGATCGACACACCCGGCTCCTACCAGCTGGAAGAAGGCCGGATGCGGGCCTGCCCATGAACTTGATGGACGCCGGCGAAGGGCCCGCGGCGGCTACAGGATGCGGTTGAACCACAACAGCGACAAGGCCGCGGCCGAGATGGACAGCACGGCCGCCACCAGAGACAGCAGGCTGGATATCTCGGTTTCCTTCTTGTCGACCTGCAGCCGGGTGCCGAGTTTGGCGTAGACCTTTTTCAGGTCTTCCGCGTTGCCGGCGTAGTAGTACTCCCCCTGGGTGGCAAAGGCCACCGCCTTCAGGCTGGGTTCGTCGAGTTTCATGTAGATCGATGACCAGCCCGCGAACCCCGGCACTTCGCCGTCCACTGTGCCCATTCCCACTGCGTACACCCGCACGCCATGGTCAGCTGCCATCTTGGCCGCCTCCTGGGTATCGACGCCGGTGGTGCGCCGCCCGTCGGTCAGCAACACGATGGCGGCCGACTCGAACGAACCCGGCGGCACCGGGACGAACTCCTTTTTCGGCTTCTTGCCGGCGGCCGGCTCGTCCAGGCTCTTGCCGCGCTTCTGGCCACCACCGTAGATCATTTCGCTCAGGTCGATGCCTTCGTCGGGAAACAACTGCTGCAGCGACACCACGAGGCCGCTCCCCACTGCGGTACCGCGCTGCATCTGGAACTTGTCGATCGCCGCCACCAGGTCCTCGCGGTTCAACGTGGCCGGTTGCACCAGCTGCGCGGTGCCGGCGAACGTGACAAGGGCGACCCGGATGCCCTTGGGCAACTCCTGGAGAAAGACCTTGGCGGCTTCCTGGGCCGCGACCAGGCGGTTGGGCTTGATGTCGGTGGCGCGCATGCTCAGCGACACGTCGATTGCCAACACGATCGTGGCATGGTCGGACGGCAGCGGCACCACGGCCAGCGGTCGCGAAGCCGCAAAAAGCATCAAGCACAGGGCCAACAAAAAGAGGGCTGGCGGCACATGCCGGCGCCACCCCATACCCGGGCCCATGGCCTGCTTGACGATGGCCAGGCTGGCGTACCGCAGCGCCAGCTTCTTCCTGCGCCGCAGCAGCCACACATAGACCACTACCAGCAAGGGCACCGCCAGCAAAAGCCACAAGAACTGTGGCCAGAGGAAAGTCATCGGCACGTCACGGCTCCCGCTTGGTGGGCATCAAGCCCGGGCTGACCAAACCGCAGGGCGCCGCCTGCGCAGCGGCCCCCCTTTGTATGTGACATTTTGTACCAGGATGGCCGGATCGCGCTCGGGGCCACCGAAGTAACCTGGCGGCCTCACCCTGTTGGTGAGCCGGTTGCTCGCTGCAACGCTGCAACGCTGCCCATTGCTGCCCATTGCGGCCCATTGCGGCCTGGTGCGGCCTGGTGCGGCCTATTGCGGCTCGATCTTCGCTTCGCGGATGGCTTTTGCCCACTTGGCAGTCTCCAGGCGGCTGCGCTGCGCCAGCGCTTCCGGTGTGCCGGGCTCCACAGCAAAACCGATCGGCGCGAACTTCTCCTGCAGGTCCTTGCTTTGCGCCGCCGCATTGATGGCCTGGTTGAGCTTGGCGATGATGTCCGGCGGCGTGCCAGCCGGCGCGAACATGGCGAAATAGGCGATCAGTTCATAGTCCTTGATGCCCAGTGCCTCGTTGACCGTGGGCAGTTCGGGCACCGCTGCCGAGCGCTGGGTCGAAGTGACAGCCAGGCCGCGGACCTTGCCGCCCTTGACCTGCGGCACCATCACGGCGAAGTCGGCGCTGAACATCATCACCTGGCCACCGATCAGGTCGGTCATGGCGGCCGGGCCGCTCTTGTAGGGAACATGGGTCATCTGGATGCCCGCCATGCTGGCGAACATCTCGGATGACACCAGCTGCGAGGTGCTGGCGCTGGCAAACGTCACATGGCCCGCCTTGGTCTTGCCAAGCGCCACCAGCTCACGCAAGGTCTTGGCCGGCACGTCGTTGTTGACCGCGATGATCAGCGGCACCGAGCCCATGTAGCCCACCGGCGCGAAGGCGGTGTCCTGGTCGTACGGCAGCTTCACCATCAGGCTCTTGAGTGCGGCATTGGTGCTGTTGGTGCCGATCAGCACCGTGTAGCCGTCCGGCGCGGCCTTGGCCACCGCATCGGCGCCGAGCATGCCATTCACACCGGCCTTGTTTTCAACCACGATGGGTTGCCCCAGGGCCTCGGACATCTTGGCCACAAAGGCACGCCCGATCTGGTCGGTGGCACTGCCGGCGGCAAACGGCACGATCGCCTTGATGGGTTTGTTGGGGTACACCTGGCCGAAGGCGGCAAGGGAAAAGCTGGCGGCTGCCAGCAACAAGGCGGGTTTGAAAAGCATGCGGTGGCTCCGGTAGTTCAAGATTTTGCGCAGGGTCTGCGTGGCGCTGGGTACGATGGTAACCCGGGCCTCTCAAAGGGCCCTTGGGCAGTGCCTTCGACCGCCCTATGGTGTGTATGAAAACTTTGAAATACACACATCATGCGCACCAACATCGTGATCGACGAAAAACCCATGAAAGACGCATTGCGCAGCAGTGGCGCCAAGACCAAGCGGGACGTGGTGGAGCTCGGACTGCGCACGCTGGTCCAACTGGCGCAGCAGGAGAAGGCCCGCCGGTTGCGCGGCCTGGGCATCACGGTGCGCAAGACCATCGACACGATCATTGCCACACGATGCATCGAAGATGGACTCGAATTGCTCCACGCCGATCGTGATTTTGATGCCTTCGAGTCGTATCCGGGGCTGCGGGTGGTGGGTACCGAAGCCGGACGGTGAGGGTGGCAGCGGCTGCCGCGACGGCAACAGCCACGCCCTGGGCGCCGGCATGGCCCAAGCCCGCGCCTTGAGCAGCACCGGGTTCACCGGCTTGCGCAGGTAGCCGTCGGCGCCCAGCTCCAGGCAACGCACGACAACTGCTGACCCCCAACGCCCGTTGCGGGCGTAACCCAGACGCAATACACTTCTGGCACGAAGTCCGCCGTCATACCCCAGATTCGCGTCGAGCCAGAGTTGCGAGCTGAACTTGAGTCCGTGCTCAAGCCGGGCGAAACGCTGACCGAATTCATCGAAGCGACGGTGCGAAACGCGATCGCTTTCCGGCGCTTCCAGTCCACCTTCCATGCGCGCGCGCAAGCGGAGTCGGAGGAGTACCACCGGACGGGCGTTTCGGTGTCCGTTGCGACCGTCCTGGACAAACTCCAATCCAAGCTGGACGCCAGGCGCAAGACGCTTGGACTATGAGCTTTGTCGTTGGGCTGTCGCCTACGGCCGAGGCTGACCTGGAACGGCTCTTCGATTTCCTGCTCGACCGCGCCGCGGTCAGTGAAGACCTTGATCGCGCGCAGACCGCGATCGACGCGATCAGAGCGGCGGCTCAGCAGCTATGGAGCCGGCAATCGACAGGTCACTGACGCTGCATCCACCTTTCCTACCCCACCCCAAACACCCCCCCCCCCGCCACCTTGGTAGGCGCCTCCAGCCGCGCCGCCAGGTTCACCGTGTCGCCAATGCAGGTGCAGGTGGCGCGCTGCTGGGTGCCGGTGTAACCGGCCACCACTTCACCGGATGCGATACCGATGCCGGTGCGGATCGGCTCCTTCTCCAGTGCTACACGCTCATGGTTGAACATCTCGATCATTTCCTGCATGTCCAGCGCGGCGCGTACGGCCGCCAGTTCAGGCTCGGGAAGGGGCAGCGGCGCGCCGAAGATGGCCATCGCCGGCGGGCAAGACCGGGTGCTGCTCGCCATGGGCATCGACAGCACATGGCGAAGCCTTGATCATCATGCGACTTAGTGCCACACTTTTCCCATGCATCGCGTATTCAAGACCCGCCACTTCGCGCGCTGGATGCGCAAGTCAGGCCTTACCGATCCGACCCTCTGTACCGCGGTCACGGAGATGGCAGAAGGCCTGATCGACGCCGTCACAGACGGCACATTGCTGGAGATCTGCCATGAGCACCAAACCCAAACCGCAAGCCAGAAGCCGGATTCTGCAAGCAGTCCACGAGACCGCGTCGGACCTCCAGCGACTCGGCTTCATCGACAAACGCAAACAGCAAAAACTGGATGTGTTGTGCCTGGAGCCCATCCCGCCGTACGACAGCGAGCGCATTCGGGCCCTGCGCGAGCAGTTGAAGCTCAGCCAGACGGTGCTGGCGTCGGTGCTGAACACCAGCCCGTCCACGGTGCGCAAGTGGGAAATCGGAGAGAAGCATCCATTGGGCCGTCATTGAAGCTGCTGAACCTGCTGGAACGCAAGGCCTGGCTGCAATCCTGTAAGCCGCAGGACGCGTTTTTCTATCCCGCCACCCCCGTGGACAAATAGCACCTCTCCGAACGCGACATCTGCGACAAGTTCATCCAGAGAGATGTACCGTGGCATCGCCTGCGATATCATCCGTGACATGATCCGCGCCGTCCTCGATACCGACATTGTTATTGCGGCGCTGCGCAGCCCTTTCGGCGGCTCAGCGGAAGTGCTTCGCCGGGCCAGGGTGGGTGATTTGCGCTTGCTGGCCAGCATTGCACTGGTACTGGAATACGAGGCCGTCGCCACCCGCCCGGAACAATTGCGGGCCATCGGCATGTCGCGAAGCCAGGTGCTGGCGGTGCTGACAGATATCGCCGCCATCGCCGAAGAGGTCGAGAGCCATTTCGTCTGGCGTCCGCAGCTGCGTGATCCTGACGATGAGTTGGTGCTGGATGTGGCCATCAATGGCCGCGCGGATCATCTTGTTTCCTTCAACCGGCGCGATTTCGGCGCAGCGCCGGCCCGCTTTGGCGTGCGGCTCAGCACGCCTGCCGACCTGCTCAGGAGCTTTCAAACATGACGTCTCTCACCACCTATGCGCTACGCCTGCCCAAGTCGATCAAGGCGCAAGCCGAGGCCTTGAGCAAGGCCGACGGCACCAGCCTGAACCAGTTCGTCGCGATCGCGGTGGCCGAGAAGATCGCCGTACTGAAGACGGCGGCATTCTTCGAGGAACGCCGCCAGAAGTCGACGGGCAAGGCACTGGACGCAATGCTGTCGCGCACCACTGGGGAGCCGCCGCGCGAAGGCGACGAGTTACCCGACGGCTACAAACCCTTGGCCGAACGCGCCGCCCAGGCGCCAGCCAAGCCGGCTCGGCGGATCCGCAAGGCGGCCCCGCCCCCAGGCGCTACGGGCAAGCCTGCAGCCAGTCCACGCCGCACTGCCAAATAGAAGTCCGGCTGAACGCGCTACCCCCACCCGCCCAAGCCCCCCCTTGGACAAAAAGCACCTCTCCGAAAGCGACATCTGCGACAAGTTCATCCGCCCGGCCATGGAGGCCGCTGGCTGGAATGGCATGGACCAGATCTACCGCGAGTTCCCGCTGCGCGCCGGGCGCGTGGTGGTGCGCGGCCAGAAGGCCTACCGCGACAAGACCACGGTGGTGCGGGCCGACTACGCGCTGTTCCACAAGCCCAACATTCCCCTGGCGGTGGTGGAGGCCAAGGACAACAACCACGCCCTGGGCGCCGGCATGCCCCAGGCGATCAACTACGCCGGGCTGCTCGGGGTGCCGTTCAGCTTTTCATCCAACGGCGACGGGTTTGTGTTCCGCGACGCGACCATGGCCACCGGCATGCTGGAACAGACCATTGCGCTGGCCGAGTTCCCCAGCCCGGCCGAGCTGTGGCGGCGTTATTGCACCTGGAAGGGCTGGACGCCGGAGGTAGAACGCATCGCCGGCTTCTACTACTCACACAGCAAGACGCCCCGCTACTACCAGATCAACGCCATCAACCGCACGGTCGAGGCCATAGCAGGGGGGCAAGACCGGGTGCTGCTGTGCAACGCCGCCATCGGCGCGAAGCCGCGTTTTGGATCAGGCCCATGGGTCGACGACTGCAAGACCGGAGAAGTTGAAGTGCGCCACGTTGCGCGTCGCGACAGCGTAGCCGAATTCCAGCGCAATAGCCGCGATCATGAGGTCCACCGACGGACGGTTGCCGCCTGCGAGGTGAGCCGCCCGAATGGCAGCCCCTTCGTTGAACGGCAGCACATGGCCCGAGTAGGCGATGCGAAGTGCGTTGAACCAGGTGCGCAGGATCGTTCCCTGTTGGGAATTCCTGGCCTCCTCCATCATAGCGACGGCGCCTTGCCCTGCAATCGGCGGTATTCGTCAATGTTGAGCATCACGAACGCAGGCTGGCCACGGTCGGTGATCAGAACCGGGCCACTGAGCGCAGCTGCCTTGGCAGCAGCAACGTCGCGGGTAAAGTCTCGGCTGGAGAAGATTCTGGCGCTCATGGGGACCTCCACAGTACACGGACCTGCAATGTCTGTATGTTATAACATTGGCGCTCGCGCCACAAGCAGGTGGTCGGTTACCCCACCCCAAACACCCCCACCCCCGCCGCCTTCCCCTTGAACTGCACCTCCCCCAGCGCTTTCATCCCCACCCGGTCCCCGATGGCAGCCTGGGTGGCAGCATCCACCAGAATCCCCCGCCCCACCACCTTGGTATGCGCCTCCAGCCGCGCCGCCAGGTTCACCGTGTCGCCGATGCAGGTGTAGGTGGCGCGCTGCTGGGTGCCGGTGTAACCGGCCACCACCTCACCGGAGGCAATGCCGATGCCAATGCGGATCGGCTCCTTCTCCAGCGCCACGCGCTCGAAGTTGAACATCTCGATCATTTCCTGCATGTCCAGGGCTGCGCGCACGGCCGCCAGCTCGGGCTCGGGCAGCGGCAGCGGCGCGCCGAAGATGGCCATCAGGCCGTCGCCAATCATCTGGTTGACCACACCCCCATGGCCGCTGATGGCGTCGAACATCAGCGTGTAGTAGGTGTTGAGCAGTTCGATGGTTTCTTCGGGCGGCTGCTTTTCGCACAGGCTGGTGAAGCCGCGGATGTCACTGAACATCACCGTGCATTGCAGCCTGCGCCCGCCGAGTGCAAAACCCGATTGCTGAAGGTCCTCGGCCACTTCGGACGTGGCAAACCGTGCGATCAGCGCCTTTTGCTGGTCACGCAGGCGCTTCTTCTCCAGGCTGGAGTTGATACGCGCCTTGAGCAGCACCGGGTTGACCGGCTTGCGCAGGTAGTCGTCGGCGCCCAGATCAAGGCAGCGCACCACGTGGGCCACGCCTTCGAGCGAACTGGTGACGATCACCGGCAGATCGCGCAACTTGCCGTCAGCCGCCATCTGCTCGAGCACGCCGAAACCGTCGAGTTCGGGCATCTCCATATCGAGCAGCATCAGGTCGAAGGCGCCGGCACGCAGCATCTGCAACGCAACCAGTCCGTTCTCGGCGCTTGCCACCACATGGCCCTGCAACTCCAGGCTGCGGGTGAGCAGCAGGCGTTTGACCTTGTTGTCGTCGGCCACCAGCAGGCGGGCGCTGCGTCGGCGACCAGCCCGCCAAGCTCGATGGCGCGCGCCATTTCGCCCAGGCGTGTGGCGCCAAAGGTGTTGCTGTTGGACTTGAGCGAATGCGCCGCGCGCCGGAAACCGTCTGCGTTGCCGGCCGCCTGCGCCGCGCGCATCTCGGCCAGCATGACCGGGGCTTCTTCAAAAAAGTACCCGCGAGTTCGGCCACGAACTCCTCGCCGGCGGCCTCCTGGAGCTCTGAAAAAACAGCCATGTCAATTGTCGGTTCGCTCATGAAGTCGTGTCAGTCCTTGCGTGTTTGGGCTTTCTGCAGCGCGTCCACCAGATGGGGGACACGGATCGGTTTGGTGATGTAGTCGTCCATGCCGGCGGCCAGGCACATCTCGCGGTCGCCCTGCATGGCATTGGCCGTCATGGCGATGATGCGCGGGCGTTTGCCCGCCGGCCACCGGGCGGTGATCTGGCGCGATGCCTCCAGGCCATTGCTGGTCAGGTCCGCACGGTAACCCATCTGCTGCAGCAGGCGCATGGCGAGTTTCTGATTGACCACGTTGTCTTCGGCCAGCAGGATGCGCAGCGGATGGAAAGGTGGTGCCGTGCCCCAGCCCGGCACTTTCGGCGCGCATGCTGCCGCCCATCAACTCGGCCAGGCGTTTGCTGATGGCCAGGCGCAGATTGGCCAGGGCCAGAGCGGCCTGCGATACCAGCATCGCCAGCAGCATGCGGTCGCCATCCTCGAACCGCCCCTTCGAACCGTCGATATCGGCATACAGACAACCCAGTGGACCGTGCGACCCTACCAGCGGCACGACCAGGCAACTGCGCTGTGCGGCTGGCGCGGCG
Organism: Rhodoferax sp. OV413; assembly: GCA_945861785.1. Taxonomy (GTDB): domain Bacteria; phylum Pseudomonadota; class Gammaproteobacteria; order Burkholderiales; family Burkholderiaceae_C; genus CAISIP01. Next base: position 115,929 of record CAMAWD010000008.1, read on the forward strand.
CCCTCGGGGCCGTGGCGCAGGCGACACGCGCCCGTGGCGCGCGCCTCGTCCAACCAGGGTGTGACGGCCTACAGCAACACGTCGGCGTCTTCCTTGCGGGGCAAAGACGCGCCGGCAATCTCGGCGGCCTCGTCGCCCGGGCGCAGCACCAGCAGCGCCCGCTGCGCGCCGAGCAGTGTTTTGGTTTCGGCAACGATGGCTTTGCGCAACTCGGATTCGCTGGCAATGCGCCCCAGGCGCAGACCCAAATCAAGCAGCCGATCCATCTGCAGGGCGCTGTCTGGTGTCGGTCGTGTGCTTGGGCGTGTCATTTTGTCGGTCCACCATGTTGCAAGCAGCACTGCGCCCGTTCGGCCCGGCCCAAGACAGCTCTGCATTCGCATGTGGTGTTGCGGCACTCGATGCCTACCTCCGCACGCAGGCCAACCAGGACATGCGACGCCGCGCCAGCGCCTGTTACGTGGCGCTCGAGCAGCTTGCGCGCCCCACGCCCGACAACCCGCAAGTGGCGGCCTACTACACCCTCGCCGCCGCTGGCGTTGCACTGACCGATCTGCCCGCGACGCTCGCACAGCGGCTTCCACGGTACCCCTCGGTGCCAGTGGCACGGGTGGGCCGAACGCTTCTATGCGCACCATGGGTTCGAGCGTTATGGCGCGGTGCCAAGACAATTGATCCTGCCTTTGGGTCGCCTCAAGGTGACTGGCTGAAGTCAAATAGGGCAGCGCAGGTTGCACAAGGGGCAATGACCTTGCCATCACGATGCCCCGGGCGGGGTTAGTGCAAACGGGTTGAGCAGCTTGACCCCAAAGTCCGTGAAGTCGCGCACGTTGCGGGTCACCACCGTCAAGGCGTGCACGGTGGCGGTGGCCGCAATCATGGCATCTTCATAAAGTGTGTCGGACTTGCGGTGCAGCAGCCGTGCCCACACCCGGAACGTGTTGGCGTCCATGGGCAAGACGTTGAAGGCGTTCGCAACTCGGACACGACGTTGGTGTCAAGCAGGTACACCGGCCTACCCCAGGGCTACCGGGGTGCGACGGCGCACGACACGCCGCGGCGGTGTGAGCGCCTCGGCACGCCCATCGTCCGACAGCAACAATTGCTTGAGCGTGGGCCGCGCTGCGGATTGCAGCCGGCGCCACTGCTCCACCGGCACCAGCACAGCCGCCTCGGCGCCGCGTTTGGTCACCATCTGCGGGCCCTCGGCAATACAGGCCTCCAAAAACTCGCTGAAACGCGCTTTAGCGTCTTGAATCGGCCAGGTTTTCATGGTTTATCTCTCCATCAGGAGTAGTCAGATAACCAGTTTAAACGCACGGTCTTGCCTTTGCCAAGACGGGCCTGCCATGGGTCACCAAGCCTGCCGGCTGGTGACCGCCACCAGCGCATCCACCCGTATCTGCTTGGTCACGCAATCGTCCATGTCGGCGGACATGTTGTACCGGTGATGCAGGAGTCGGCCGATGTTCGCCATGGTATGGGACGGCGGTGCGGCAGCGGTCCCTGGCAGCGTGACGACCACTCGCCAGGCACGGTCGATCACCTTACACTCACCATCAATGTAAGGAGTCAAAATGTCCGAAGCCACCCTCACCAGCGAGGGGCAGGTCACCATTCCGGCCGAGGTTCGCAAAGCCATGGGCCTGTCTGCAGGCGAACGCGTCGTTTTCACGCAGCTCGACGATGGCACGACAGTGATGCGTGCCAAGACGCGCGCGATCCTCGAACTCGAAGGGCTGCTGAAGGATGCGGTCAAGAAGCGCAAGGTGTCGGTCGATGACATGAACATCGGGCGCCGCTGATGGCGGGCCTCGACACCAACGTATTGGTGCGTTGGCTGGTAGCCGACGACCCATTGCAGACGGCGCAGGCGCGGGCGTTGCTCCAGTCGGGTCGCCGGGGTAGCAAGCCGTTCTTTGTGCCGAGCACCGTGCTGCTGGAGCTCGAATGGGTCCTGCGCTAGCAGGTATGGGCTGGAAAAGCCGGCCATGCTTATGGCGTTCAATGCCTTGCTGGAAACGCAGGAAATCGACATCCAGTCCGAACCTGCGCTGGAGCGGGCGCTGCACTTGTACCGCCAGGGTCGTGCCGAGTTTGCGGATTGCCTGCATGCCGGCTTGTGTGCCGCGGCAGGGCAGGCGCCAATGCTCACCTTCGATGCCAAGGCCGCGCGCCTGCCCCAGGTGGAGCTGATCGTCAGCTGAACGGGGCGCAGCAGCGTGCATCAGTCGGTTCGTTTCGTGGATTTGCTGCTCGATGCGCTCCAAAGCCAGTTGCCCGTTGACTGCCACGTCCGCGTGCCGCCCAGTCACCGCGAGGTCGCGAACATGCCCATTGCTGTCTGGCGCTGCTGGTTCAGTGGTGAACGTCGTCCTTGCCATCTCGGTGCCTTTGGCTGACAAGTATCAGGGTTCGCTGCTGAGCGGATTCCAGACCCGCTGAAAGCCAAACTCCTGAAAATCCTTGGTGTTGACGGTGGCCAGTTGATTCACCCCGTGGTGGCGCAGGGTCCAAGCCAGTCGTGCGTCGATGACGCGATGAAAACCGGCCTTGGTCGCCGTAGCCCATTGCCACAATTTGCCGGAAACGGCCGGGTCACAGTCCACACAGCGCCAAACCGGGTTTTGTTTGAGCGCCAGGCAATAACCAGCCGATTCACGCGCCCTGGCGTGGTGGGGCGAATCCGGGTCTGGCGCGTGGAGGAAGAGCTTGGTATCGGCCGTCGACCGGTTCATGCAGTCTGGCCTCGCTTGGTGGACCGTGCGGCAACAGCGTCGGCCTCCGGCCCGACGCCGGCCGGGTCCAACAGATGGCCGCCACTGCCCCGCAGGACCGGCATCGTCCAGCCGAGCTCTCCAACCGGCCCGGGGCAGGTCTGCACATAGACCTCCATGCCCCTGCGAACCAACTCGGCAAGCGACCAGTCGCGTTGCTCGGCAATGCGCTTGAGCTGCTGAAACAAGGGTTCTGGAAGTTGTATCTGTGTTCTTCACATCATCGCAATCGTAATCCGCCCACAAATTGACGTCAACGAAACAGAGGCACGTTACAGGGCATCGGGTCCGGCCGATGGCCATGGTAGGCGCGTTTCAACGCTGCGGCTTGCCTCGCCGACCGCATCAGGCGCAAAATCGCCAAATTGCGACACCCACATCAGGAAGGAAACAACATGGGAAAAATGATCCGCTTCAAACGCCCCGACGGCCAAAATGTCGACGGCTACCTGGCAGAACCAGCAGACGGCAAACCCGCGCCGGGGGTGGTGGTGATCCAGGAGTGGTGGGGCCTGAACGACCAGATCAAGGGCGTGGCCGACAAAATGGCCGCCGCTGGTTACCGCGCGCTGGTGCCCGACCTGTACCGCGGCAAGGTCGCGCTGGCCGCCAACGAGGCCGAGCACCTGATGAACGAGCTGAACTTCGGTGACGCCGCTGGTCAGGATGTGCGTGGCGCAGTGCAGCACCTCAAAGCCACTGGCAGCAACAAGGTGGGCGTATCGGGCTATTGCATGGGTGGCGCACTGACGCTGCTGGCGTCGGTGTTTGTGCCCGAGGTGGACGCAGCCGTGCCCTACTACGGCTACCCGCCCCTTGACTACATCGACGCATCCAAAATCACCGCACCGTTGCTGGGCCACTGGGCCATAGAGGACGTGCCGTTCCCGATTGCCGGCGTCGCCGATCTGGAGAAAAAACTGGCACACGCCAAGGTCGACTTCGAATTCCACCGCTACCAGGCCAAACACGCGTTTGCCAACGAGACCGCCGATTCCAAAGGCCTGGCGATGCTGAAATACGACCCGGCGGCGGCAGAACTCGCATGGACGCGGACGATGGCGTTTTTTGCCAGGCAGCTGAAGTAGCGACCGTCCTGGAGGCGACGGGGCCGCCTTCCGGGAGCAGACAGTCAACCGGCTGACGGGCAAACCATGAAAGGCCTGACACCATGGACGCACTGAAGTTCACCGAGCACCATGCCAACAGCATCACCATGCGGGTGGCCGAACAGGGCAGCGGCCCGCTGGTGTTGTTCTGCCATGGATTCCCGGAGTCCTGGTATTCCTGGCGGCACCAGCTCGCTGCGGTGGCGCAGGCCGGTTACCGGGCAGTGGCGCCCGACATGCGCGGATACGGCGCCACCGAGGCGCCGCCGGATGTCGCCCAGTACACCATGCTGCACCTGGTGGGCGACATGGTCGAACTGGTGAAGGCCCTGGGCGAAAAGCAGGCCGTCATCGTGGGCCACGATTGGGGAGCGCCGGTGGCATGGAACGCCGCAATGCTGCGGCCCGACGTGTTCCGGGCGGTTGTGGGCATGAGCGTGCCGTTCTCGCCGCCAGGTTACCTTGATTTCCTGACCTCTCTCGAGAAACAGGGCATCGACAACTTCTACATGCAGTATTTCCAGAAGCCCGGCGTCGCCGAAGCGGAATTGCAGCGCGACGTGGAGGCATCGATCCGGCGCATCCACTTCAGTGGCTCGGGCGATTGCCCGGAACGGACGGTGTTTGGCGCACTCTCACCCGGCAAGGGTTTTCTGGGCAACACGGTCGAACCCCAGGCCCTGCCGGCTTGGCTGACACGCGACGACATCGCCTATTACGCTGCCGAATTCCGCCACGCGGGATTCCGCGGGGGTTTGAACTGGTACCGCAACCTGCGCCGTACCTGGGAATTGCTGGGCCCGTGGCGCGGTTGCACCATCGCTCAGCCGTCGATGTTCATCGCCGGCGCCCGCGACAGCGTACTGAGGTTCCCGGCCGCGAAAGCCACGATCGAGCATTTCCCACGGACCTTGCCGGGCCTGCGGGGTTGCCACCTGCTGGAAGGCGCCGGCCACTGGGTGCAGCGCGAACGCGCACCCGAGGTCACCGCATTGCTGCTGGGTTTTCTGAAAACCCTTTGACACTGCGGCTCAGGGTTCCAGCCCGGCCTTGCGCAGGCTGTCGAGCAGCATCCGCGCGTGTTCGGGCCGGTGCAGCGGGCGGTAGTCGCACCGGAACAGGCTGCCGATAAAATCGGGTGCCGCGGCCTGCAGCCGCCCCAGGTGTTTGCGCAGCAAGGGCTGGTCGCCGACCTCTGCGGCAAAGACGATCATCAACACGCGCCGTATCGGGTGCGTGGCCTGGGCCTGGATGGCCAGGTCAGCCCAATCGTGCAGTGCCTGCCATTCACGATCGATGAAAGCACACAGGGCCCGGGCCAGGTGGGCCGTGCCGACCCAGCGGTCTTTCGGGCTTATCCGCACGGCCTGCTCGGCCAGCTCCCGGGCACGCCCGGTATTGCCCTCGGCGGCCTCGACATACGCCAGATAGAACTGGACCGTGGCATCGTTGGGATTGAGCGACAAGGCGCGCCGCATGTCGGCCGCGCCGGCGGTCGCGTCTCCGGCCATCTGCTGGACGATACCGCGCTGAAAATACGAACGACTGTCGTTGGGCGCCAGCGACAGCAGCATGTCGGCGGCATGGCGGGACACCGCCAGTTCGGTGTCCCGGTCGGGAGCCCAGGCCATGAACACGCGCCAGGAATGGGTGTTGCTCAAGACATGCCAGGCCAGCGCACAGGAACGGTCCAGGGCAATCGACTGCGCCGCCGCTTCGATGGCCTCCAGTGAACGCTCCGGCGTGCCACCAAACATGGCATCGGACATCGCCTTGGCGGCACGCCAGGCCATGTCGTCGGATTCGGAGTAGCGCCGTTGCCCGCGCTAGGACAGGCGCATCTCCTCGGCCTCGATCTCGGGCACCATGGTGCTCACCACCTGGCGGGTGATGCGCTCCTGCAGCTCGAACACGTCGCTCAGTACGTCCTCGTAGCGCTCGGCCCACACATGGTGACCGGTCTGGCCGTCGATCACCTGGACCGAAACGCGCACCCGGTTGCCCGACTTGCGCACGCTGCCCTCCAGCAGAAAATGCACGCCCAGCTCGCGCGCCACTCGGGTGGCTTCGATGTTCTTGCCCTTGAACGAAAACGAGGTGTTGCGGGCAATCACGAACAGGCGACGAAAACGCGACAGCTCGGTGATGATCTCTTCGACCAGGCCGTCGGCGAAGTAGTCCTGCTGGGCATCACCACCCAGGTTGGTGAACGGCAGCACCGCGATGGATGGTCGTTCTGGAAGCCGCAACGGCGCCGACCCGGACGGGCCTTCCAGGTCGCGCAATACCGACAGGGGTGCAGGCATGCTGGACGACCCAAACGCAGCCGCACCACCGGGGTGCACGCGCCAGGCTCGCACCGGGTCTTCGATGTTGCGTACCAGTTGGTGGCCGAGGTCCTCGAAACCGATCGCGTGTTTGCCCTTGACTGCGGTGCGGATCGACTCCGATACGGTGATGCCCCCGGGTTCGGAAACCGCCTGCAGCCGCGCGGCGATGTTGACACCGTCGCCGTACACCGAACCATCGGATTTTTCGATCACGTCGCCGAGGTGCACGCCGATCCGGAAGCGCATGCGGCGCTCTTCCGGCACCGCCTGCATGAGGTCGGCCAGTTCCTCCTGGATGGACATGGCGGCGGCGACAGCGCCGCCAGCCGTCTCGAACACCGAGAGCACGGAGTCGCCGGCAGTGTCGATCACACGGCCCTGGTGCAGCGCGATATGGCGCCGGAACACTGCGCGCGCGGCATCCAGTGCGGCAACCGTCGCCTTGTCATCGGCCGCCATCAGGCGCACGAAACCAGCCGCATCGGCCGCCACGATGGCCGACAGGCGCTGTTTGAGACCGGTGCTGTTCACGACGCCTTCTCCAAGATCCTCATGCGCAAGTGCCTAACGATTCGGCAGTCTAGCGCAAGGCGGCGACAAAATGGGTGCCCTTGCGTGATTCGGTTGACAATCCTGCGTCGCCCACCCGAATGCTATTGATGCCTGCTTCCACTGTTCCCCGGCGCGCCATCGTTATGCTGGTCGCGCTGACCCTTGTCTGGGGCACCAACTGGCCGCTGTTTGCGCATGCTGTGCGCGAAGTGTCCGTCTGGACTTTCCGCAGTGTCGCGTTGGTGGGCGCCGGTACCGTGCTGCTCGGTATCGCGCGGCTGCGCGGACTACCCATGGGGCTGCCGCGCCGGCACTGGCCGGCGGTCGTCATCGGCACTTTGGCCTACCTGGTGTTGTGGAACCTGTGCAGCACCTACGCCGCTGTGCTGATTCCGTCCGGGCAGGCGGCGGTGCTGGGTTTCACCATGCCCCTGTGGTCGGCGCTGATCAGCTGGGCCGTGCTGGGTGAACGCCTGCGGCCCCGTCTGGTGCTGGCCATTGCGCTCGGAGCAGCGGGTGTCACGCTGCTGATGGTCGGCAGCTTCAAGGCCTATGCCACCGCGCCGCTGGGATTTGCGCTTGGCATACTGTCTGCGATTGGCTGGGCGGTGGGCACCCTTGTCCTGAAACGCAGCAACATCCAGGCACCGGTGCTGGTGCTCACCGGGTGGCAGTTGCTGATTGGCGCGGTGCCGATGGTCGCCGGCGCCCTGGTTTTCGGCGACGGCAACTGGTTTGTTCCAAGCTGGCACACGATCGTGGTCATCACCTGGATCACGCTCGTCCCGATGTGCATCGGGAACGTCTGCTGGTTCGCCATCGTCGGCCTGCTGCCGGCCAACCTGGCCGCTATGTCGTCGGTCATGGTGCCCGTGGTGGCCATGATCACCGGCGCGCTGGTTGCCGGCGAGCCACTCGGTCCGTTGCAGGCAATATCGATGGCTGCCTGTGCTTTGTCCCTGGTGCTGGCGCTGGGAAGAAAAAGCAGCTAAAACAGCACCATGCATTTCATCATTTTTGGCGCCGGCGCCGTTGGCTGTTACGTCGGCGGGCGCTTGGCCGCCGGCGGGCGGCGGGTGACACTGGTGGGTCGGCCGCGCGTGATCGACAGCCTGCGCCAGCATGGCCTGATGGTGAGCGACCTGGACGGCTTCCGCGCACAGGTTCCGGCCCGCCAGATCACGCTTGCCACGTCCCTGGCCCACGTGGCCATGCACCCGGACTGCGTTGTCCTGCTGTGCGTCGAGGGCGGCGCCACCGAGGCTGCCGCGTTGCAGATCTCCGCCTGCTGCCCAAGGGGTACGCTGGTGATCTCGCTGCAAAACGGGGTTGACAACCCGGCCCGCATCGCGGCCATCGCCCCGCAGATGAAAACGCTTGCCGGCATGGTGGCCTGCAACCTGGTCATGCCCGCTGCCGGGCACGCCCACCGGGCAAGCAGCGGCAAGTTCTACATGGAGCGCAACAGCGTCACACGCGAAATGGCGCTGCTCTTCAACGCCTGCGGGTTGGCCACCGAACTCGCCGACCACATGCGCCCGGTGCAGTGGGGCAAACTGCTGCTCAACCTGAACAACCCGGTCAACGCGCTGTCCGACCTGCCCCTGCGCGCGCAGTTGCTCGACCGCGACTACCGCCGCGTGCTGGCTGACCTGCAGGACGAGGCACTGGCCGTCATGCGGCGCGCCGGCATCACGCCGGCGCGTATTGCCGCGGTCTCGCCGCGCCTCATGCCAAGCCTGCTCAGGCTGCCCAACTGGCTGTTCTCGCTGGTCGCCGCGCGCATGTTGCGCATCGACGCCCAGGCCAGGTCCTCCATGTGGGACGATCTGCAACGCGGCCGCATCACGGAGATCGACGACCTGTGTGGTGCGGTGGTGCGCCTGGCAACGCAGGTGGGCGTAGCCGCGCCGCGCAATGCGGCCATGTGCAAGCTGGTCGCATCCCACCACAAGGGAGTCCGCCTGAGCGGGCCCGAACTGCGCAGTGCAGCCACCCAGTGACGCCCCCACCCCCACCCCCACCCCCACCCCCACCCCCACCCCGACACATCCCCACGCAATGGCCAAAGCCCCCAATTACCTGAACCCCGACCTCCCGCCCGGCCTGCGCATAGTCGACATGCCGGTGGTGGACGCCACCGCCGAGGCACTTCGCGGTTACGGTCACCTGGTCGACGACCCGCAAAAATGCAAGGTAGAGATCGTCCGTTGGCCGGCTGCGGGCTGGCGCACTGTCGACGAAGACACCGGCGACGAAGCCGGCACCACAGAAGGCGTGTTTGTCAGCGATTGGCAGGGCGACATCCTGTACGGCCGCAACGACGCCGTGGGTGGTCACTACATCCTGGCCTATGCGCAATCGCCCGAACACGCGCGCACCGACCATACCCATGAGCCGCAACGCATGATGTTGTGGCACGCCAACTACCATCCGGACGGCGGGCAGCTGTTCTTCCCGCTCGAAGCCCGGCCCTTCCTGGTGCCGCTGGCGCTGCCAGGCGACGACATCACGCCCGAGAAATTTGTCTGTTTTCGTTTCAGCGGCCTGCAAGGCCTGTATATCCACCCCAACATCTGGCACGAAGGGGTTTTTGGCATCAGCGGCACGCAGCGGTTCTTCGACCGGCAGGGTGCCGTGCATGCGCGCGTGTCGGTCGATTTCGCGCGTGAGTTCGGGTGCCTGGTGGCGGCGCAGATCCACCGCTGAAGACTACAACAGCGGCCGCAATTCCCGCGCAGCCTGTTGCAGTGGCCCCAGCCACAGAGCCAGGCTGCGTGTGCGGTCGGTACACGCACCGGGCAGCACCACATTGAGCGCGGCCAGCGCCTGCCCCTGCATGTTGCGCAAGGGCACGGCAACAGCATACACACCCACCTCATGCTCCTCGCTGGCCATGCAATGGTCGTCCGCAGCTGCCTGCTCCAGCACCACACGCAACTGTCTGGCCGTGGTGACAGTGTGGGCGGTAAGCCGTGGCAACACGCGGCCCTTGAGCCAGGCATGGCGCTCGGCAACCGGTTTGCAGGCCAACAACATGCGCCCGGTGGACGTGGCGTGCGCCGGCAGGCGCGCACCAAGGTGCAGGCCGTACGCCAGCAGCCGTGTGGCGGCAGTGGGAGCCCCATCGAAACCCTGGCCCGCGCTCGCCACGATCACCACCTCGTCGACATCGAGCACCACGGCCGAAAACGAGGCCCGGGTTTGCAGCGCCAGCCGGTTCAGTGTCGGCTGCAGCACCCGCGGCAGGCGCGCCGACGAAAGGTAATTGCCGGAGAAGCGCAGCACCCGGGGCGAGAGCCAGAAGTAGCTGCCATCGGTTTCCAGGTACCCGAGATGCGCCAGCGTGAGCAGGTGGCGGCGTGCCGCGGCGCGGCTCAGGCCCGTGCGCTGCGCAGCCAGCGTGGTATTGAGGCGTTGGCGTTCGGTGTCGAAACTCTCCAGAACGGCCAGGCCCTTGGCCATGCCCTCGATCAGGTCGGCCTTGGCAATGGCCACGGCGTGTTTACCGGTCACAGCGTTGTCCCCACAGCAAGAACTGCGCGGTGATCGCACAGTGCATTCGATCATCGCACACGGCGCGGGTGGGCGCCTTGGCAGAATAGCACCCTGCCACTAAGCTTGACCCCGGTCAACCAAGGAGACTTCCCCATGCGCACCCAGGTAGCCATCATCGGCGCCGGCCCGTCCGGCCTGCTGCTTGGCCAGTTGCTGTCCCGCGCCGGTATCGACAACCTGGTCATCGAACGCCAAAGCCCGGACTACGTGCTCGGCCGCATCCGCGCCGGTGTGCTGGAGCAGGTCTGCGTGGACCTGCTGGACGAGGCGGGTGTGGGCGAACGCATGCACCGCGAGGGGCTGGTGCATGGCGGCTTCGACATGCTGTTCAAGGGCAAGCGCCACCGCATCGACATGTTTACCCTGACCGGCGGCAAGAACGTGATGGTCTACGGCCAGACCGAGGTGACCCGCGACCTGATGAACGCACGCATGGCGGCCGGGCAGCCCATCGTCTACAACGCCGCCAACGTGAGCGTGCACGACTTTGACACCACCCACCCCGTGGTTCGGTACGAGACCGATGGCGCGGTGGGCAAGGTCCCGCACGAGCTGGCCTGCGATTTCATCGCCGGCTGCGACGGTTTCCACGGCGTGTGCCGCGCCAGCGTGCCGGCGCAATCGATCACCGAATACGAGAAGGTCTACCCCTTTGGCTGGCTCGGAATCCTGGCCGATGTGCCGCCGGTGTCGCACGAGTTGATCTATGCCAACACCGAGCGCGGTTTCGCGCTGTGTTCGATGCGCAGCGCAACGCGCAGCCGTTATTACGTGCAATGCGACCTGGGCGACAAGGTCGAACAGTGGTCCGACGACGCCTTCTGGGCCGAACTGCGCAGCCGCCTCGACCCACAAGCGGGCGAGCAGCTTGTCACCGGGCCATCGATCGAAAAGAGCATTGCCCCGCTGCGCAGCTTCGTGGCCGAACCAATGCGTTTCGGCCGCATGTTCCTGGCCGGCGACGCAGCCCACATCGTCCCGCCCACTGGCGCCAAGGGCCTGAACCTGGCTGCCACCGACGTCAAGTACCTCTCCAGCGCCCTCATCGAACACTACCGGGAACACAGCGCCGCTGGCATCGACAACTATTCCGAACGCTGCCTGCGCCGCATCTGGAAAGCCGAACGCTTCTCGTGGTGGTTCACCTCCCTGATGCACCGCTTTCCCGACACCGGCGGTTTCGGACAGAAGGTGCAAGAGGCCGAACTCGACTACCTGGTGCATTCACAGGCCGCATCCCGCGCGTTGGCGGAGAACTATGTGGGGCTGCCGCTGAACTTCGGGGACTGAAAGGCGCAGTTTTTCGCATGGTGGCTGGTGCGAAATGCGGGGCCGGGCCACCGTCTGGTTCCCGAGACAATCATCACCCAGGCGGAAAGCCGGACGTCCGGAACAGGATTGGGTAGTGGCCTGGCGGATGACCAGCGGTGGGGTGGCTAAACTCACGCAATGCCCCGCCGTATGTCTCGCCGTATGTCTCGCCCGACTCGCGCAATCCTGTTGATGCTGGCATTGGTCTGGCAGACGGCAGCGTTGTTGACGCCCTGGGTGTCGTCCCACTGGGTGAGCGAGCTCGAACACATGGCGGTGCATTCCCAGGGCAACGGTCACCACCACCATGATGACCTGAGCTTGCATATGGACGACAACGACGCCGGCTTGGTGCACCAGCATGCGGACTCCAGCACCGGTTCGATTGGCTTGTGGCAGCACACCGAGTTGCATGTGTTGCCAGTTCCGCGTGCAACGGTAGTGTCGTGTGTAGACGCGCTGGGCCCGGCGCCATTTCTGGACGCCCTGCTTCGACCTCCCCAGGCCATCGCCTGACTGCCACGGGCCTTGCACCGGCCGAGTTCGCCGCCCGCCCGCTGAACGACCGGGCAGGTTCAGATGTCTGTACCCGTCGGTGCTCCGCAGCGCCCTGTGGGGCATCAAAGGCGCAGCTTCGGGCATGAATTGCAGAGCCGTGCAGGCTGTGGCGTAAGGCTCGAGTCAAGCACCGCCTTGACCACCCTGTCCAGCATCACGCCGGCCTTTTTTTCAAGGGCCGTGCAGTAACACAGACAGCCGGCGCCATGGCTGCTTGTCCATTTTTTGCAACCGAAGTCCACCCAATCTTTATCAAGACAAGGAATGTCGTCAATGACCAATTCAAGGCCTCTTCTTATGCGCCTCCTGGCAGCGTCAGCCGTCATGGCGCCCATGCTGGCATTGGCCCATGGCATTTCCGAGGCGGATCGACAGAGCATGCTCGACGGCGGAAATCTGCATTACATCGGCCTGGGCGCGAGCCACATGCTGACCGGTTATGACCACCTGCTATTCCTTTTTGGTGTGGTGTTTTTTCTCACCGGCTTCAAGGACGTGGCGAAGTTCGTGACGGTATTCACCATCGGCCACTGCATCACGCTGATTTTTGCGACCTATTACAAAATCACGTGGAACTACTACCTGGTCGACGCCATCATCGCCCTCAGCGTCATCTACAAAGGCTTTGACAACAACGGGGGCTTTCAAAAGTACTTCCAGATGGCGTCGCCCAACCTGCTGGCTGCGGTATTCGGCTTCGGCTTGCTGCACGGCTTTGGCCTGTCCACGCGTTTGCAGCAGTTGCCTTTGGGCGACGACAACATGGCGATGCTACTGCGCATCCTGAGTTTCAACGTCGGTGTCGAGGTAGGGCAAATCGCCGCGTTGACGGTCATGCTTGCGCTGCTGGCCGTCTGGCGCAGGCGGCCATCGTTCGCGCGGGGCAGCTTTGCCGCGAACCTTGCGATTGTCTATGCCGGCGTTTACCTGCTTTTTACCCAACTCCATGGCTACCAGCATGACAGCCAGCCCGACAGTTTCCGCTTCCCGGCCGAGGAGCACCGCCATGTGCACGAAGACATGGATATTGGCAACTCCACCGATGACAAACGCAACTCCCTGAAGTAATCGTGTCGTATACCCCCATCACATCAACCTCAACCTCAACCTCAACCAAAAGGAAAATCACCATGAAATTTTTTCTCAGCACCGCCACCATCCTCGCTTCGACCTGGATCGCCCAACCCGCAATGGCATCTGAAGGTGGCAGCTGCCACTTCCACGGCAGCAAACCCGCCGCGGAGGCGACTGTCCTTGGGTGCGCGCAGCAGCGCAAGGAGGCCTTGGTCAAGGCGGGAAAAATTGATGCATCGTGGCAGGCCCTCAAACACGACAAGGTTGAGGCAGTCGATGGCAAAAAGGGCAAGGAATGGAAGGTGACGTTCAAAGACCCAGTGGCCAAGGACAAGTCGAAGGAGACGCTCTACATCTTCTTTACCGCGCCAGGCAACTTCATTGCAGCAAACTTCACGGGGCAGTAAGACCTTGAATCCGAGGTTGTCCGCCCCCGCGCTGCGCGGCGGGCTATTGGCGCTGTTGGCGCTGTTGGCGGCCGCGCAGTTCGGGTCCAGCACGCCACTGGCGGAGAACTACGTGGGACGACCACTGGAGTCTTCGGGGATTGGATCGCACGGTGGATTGGGTGAGCGCGAGCCCGGGAGGCGGGCTTGACTGGCCGCTTTCGGCCCTTTGCGGGCGTTCGTTGCCTGGTCTGCGTTGGCGTTGGCATGGGAATGGGCATGGGCATGGGCGTTGGCGTTGGCGTTGGCGTTGGCGTTGGCGCGCGTCGCGGCAGGCGCAGCCCGGTGGGGGCTCATACTGGAGCGGTCGGGCGCTGAACGCGCCGACTGCCCTGTGGTGCTCGCCCGAGGGTCGGGCCGCAGAACTCACTGCGTTCACTTCGTTCTCTGCGTTCGGACAACCGCGGCCAAAATGATGACGAAGTG
>CAMAWD010000009.1 GCA_945861785.1 Rhodoferax sp. OV413
TGCCGATTCAATGGCGACCGGCTCGGTGTGGTTGAGGGCACCGAGGTGCTCGACGTCACCGACGTGCTCGGGCAATTGCCGATGCAGCGCTACCCGCTGCCAATGCATGACATGTTCATCGCCGCCTTGCCCCAGTTGCTGGTGCCGATCCGCCAGGCCATGCAGGGCGCCACGCGGTATCGGCTCGCAGACGTGCGCCTTTTGTCGCCGATCGCCAATCCGGGCAAAATCATCGGCGCCCCGATCAACTACCAGGCGCACGTCGATGAGAGCAAGGCCAACCAGGCTATCGGCCATGGGCGCACCATCACGTCCATCGGTGACTGGGGTCTGTTCCTCAAGGCCGGCAGTTCGCTGATCGGCTGCGGGGAGGACATCACGCTGCGTTTCCCCGGGCGGCGCAACGACCATGAAATCGAGTTGGGCGTGGTCATCGGGTCCACCTGCCACCTGGTCAGCCGGGAGCAGGCCATGGCCCATGTTGCGGGTTACACGGTGGCCCTGGACATGACGCTGCGCGGCACCGAGTTCCAGTGTTTTCGCAAGTCCATCGATTCCTATTCCGTGCTCGGCCCCTGGATGGTCACCGCCGACGAGATCGCTGACCCCAACCAACTCGACCTGTGGATCAAGGTCAACGGCGAGATGCGCCAGCAGTCGAACACGCGGCACCTGGTCTACGACGTGGCCCGGCTGATCGAGTTTGCGTCTTCGTTCTATACGCTGGAGCCGGGCGATGTGATCATGACCGGAACGCCAGAGGGCGTCGGGCCGGTGCTGCCGGGTGATATTCTCGAGGCCGGAATCGAACAGGTCGGTGGGTTCACCATCCGCATCGCACCGGCGTATGCCGTCGCACCGGGCACGGCCTGAGGCCCGCCTTTCATTCCAACCATTTCAAACACCAGAGGTATTTTCTACATGGCATCCATCAACGTCCTGGGTATCTGCGGCAGTCTGCGCGCCAAGTCCTTCAACCGCAGCGCCCTGCTGGCAGCGGCCGAATTGATGCCGGCGGGCATGCAAATGACGGTTGCCGACTACGCCGATGTCCCGCTCTTCAACCAGGATGTGCAGGACAAGGGTTTCCCCGAGGCCGTGATGCGCCTGGCACAACAGATCCGTGAAGCCGATGCGCTGCTGATCGCCAGCCCGGAATACAATTTTTCAATCTCGGGTGTGCTGAAGAACGCCATCGACTGGTTGTCGCGTGTGCCGGCGCCGCCATTCAAGGACAAGCCGGTTGCCATCCTTTCGGCCACCATGGGGCCGCTGGGTGGTGCGCGCCAGCAGTATGAGTTGCGCAAGGTGCTGGGTAGCCAGGACGCTTTGGTGCTGGTCAAGCCCGAGGTGTTCATCGGCCAGGCCCAGACCAAGTTCGATGCCGAGGGCAAACTGACCGATGCGGCAACCCGCAAGGCCGTGACGGACCAGATGCTGGCGCTGGAGCGCTGGATCGCTCGGGTGGCCCTGAAGTAAGCGCTGATGGGTTTGGTGGGTGTGCTGTGTTGGCAATTTTTACAAGGAGACAAGACGCATGAAAAAGACATTTCTGAACTCGGCCCTTTCGTTGGTGGCCAGCGCGATCGTGTTGATGGCACCGGGCGCATTTGCACAGACCATCAAGATCGGCCTGATCACCGACAAGGTCGGGCCGGCCAAGGGGTATGCCGAGCCAGTGGCGCAGGGGGCGGTGTATGCGGTCAAGGAACTCAATTCGCGCGGCGGTCTGCTGGGCCGCCAGGTCGAACTCCTGGTCGAGGACGACCAGGGCAAGCCGGATGTGTCGGCCACTGCGGCGCGCAAGCTGGTAGATGCTGGTGCCGCCTTCATCCTGTCGGTGTCGCTCACGCCCGCCACCCAGCAGGCGCAGTCTGTCACCCTCGAAACCAAAACGCCGCACATGACGCCGTCCAACAGCGGCGACACATTGACGACGCAGATCACCAACCCGAACTTCTGGCAGACCGGCCCATTGGCGTCGACCCAGATCGCCACCTTGTTGTCCTATGCGCGCAACAAGAACTACAAACGGGTGGCCCTGGTTACCGAGAATTCGGCGCTGGGCCAGTTGACCAACCAGTTCTTCAAGGCCGGCCTGGAAAAGAGCGGCATGCAAATCGTCAGCGAAGAGGTGGTGTCGGGCGGTTCCACCACGGCCGACCCGCAGATGCAGAAGGTGCGTGCCGCCAACCCCGACGCATTGTTCATGACCGGTGTCACGACACCCGAGAACGCTCTCATCCTGCGCTCCTACCGGCAACTGGGCATGAAGACGCCGATCCTGGCCAACTACAACATGTCGATCCCGGTGTACTCCTCGATCGCCAAGGGCCTGCTCGACGGTGTGGTTTTTGTCGATGCGTTCGACCCCGCCAAGGCAGAGACCCAGCGCTTCATCGACGCGTTCAAGAAGGACACAGGCAACGAGCCGTACAACCTCAATGGTTACGGTTACGACGGCCTGATGCTCGCGGCAGACGCGATCAAGCGCGCCGGCAGCACCGACAAGGACAAGGTGCGTGATGCGATGCAGTCCACCAAGGGGTTTGCCGGTGTCATGGGGGGTGTGGGAACAAGTTACGGCTTTGCGGATGGCAAACGCACCGGCTTCGATCTGAACGGCATGGTGGTGCGCGTCTACGAAGGCGACAAACAAGGCAAGGTCGTGCACGTCGGCACGAAGTGAACGACTTCCTGGAGTTGGTCGTCGGAGCGACCGCCAGCGGCTGCATCTATGGGCTGGTGGCGTTGTCGTACCTGCTGATCACGCGGCCCACCGGGGTGATCAATTTCGCGGTAGGGGAGTGGTCCATGGTGGCGGCATTTGGTGGTTTTGTGCTGCTCTCGCGATTCGAGCTCCCGTATCCGTTGGGGATGGCGCTGGTGGTGCTGGCCATGCTGGGGGTGGGTTGGGCCACCGAGCGCGTCGCCGTGCGTCCGCTGGTGGAGCGCGGCGCACCTGCTCTGGCCCCGATCCTGGCCTTGCTGGGCATGCTGGTGGTGTTCCGTGAGCTGGTCTCGGTCGGTTTCGGGCCCGATCCGCAGCCGGTTCCGCCCACCTTCGGTTTTGGCCGGCTGGAGCTCGGGCCGCTGGCCGGCTCTTACCAGAGTTTCTTCATCATCGCGGTGGCGCTGGCCGTTTTTGGCGCAGCCTGGTTCTTCTTCGAGCGCACCCTGGCGGGCAAGTCGTTCGAAGCCGTGGCCATCGACCGGCGCGCCGCGGCCCTGATGGGCATCAACCTGCGCCTTGTCACTTCACTGGCATTCGCTGCCAGTGCCGCAGTGGCGGGGCTGGCCGGCGTCCTGGTGGCGCCCAATGTGTCTGCCCATTACCTGATGGGGCTGCCGCTGGCGATCCAGGGGTTCACGGCGCTGGTGATCGGTGGTGTGGGGCGGGTCGAGGGTGCCTTGCTGGGTGGCCTGATCCTGGCTTTTGCCGAACAGTTCACGGTGCGGTATGCGCCGGTGCCGCCAGGCCTTGCCATGGGCGTACCGCTGGTGCTGCTGATCGTGTTCCTGCTGATCCGGCCGACCGGTCTGTTACTTGCGCGGGAGGCCCGGGCGTGAAGGCGCTGCTGGGGCTTGTGGTGGCAGCGGTGGTGTTGTCGGCGGTGGCTTTCATGCTTGGGTCCTACCAGACCGACATCTACCGAAAGCTCCTTCTGTGGACCACACTGGCGTTGAGTTACAACTTTCTGTTTGGCATTGCAGGGCAGGTGGCGTTTTCGCACTTCACCTTTTATGGCATTGGCGCCTACGCCATTCTGATTCTGCTGTTCCAGGTCGGGCTGCCGCTGCCGTTGGCGGTGCTGGCCGGTATTGCGCTGTGCGTGGTGCTGGCCCTGGTGGTGGCGATTCCAGCCACGCGGCTGGAGGGTTTCTACCTGGCCCTCGCCACACTGGCATTCGCACAGCTGTTCATCGTGGTGCTCAACGAGGGCGGCAAGGTCACGGGGGCCGCCGGCGGGCTGGCCAACTACCGACTGCCCGATGTGTTTGGCGTGCGTATCACCGGGCCGTGGTACACGGTGGTGATCGTGGTGCTCTTGCTTGGCACCCTGGCCGTACTCTGGCGGCTCGATCGCTCATGGTTCGGCCGCGCCTGCCGCGCCGTGCGGGACAACCCCGAGGCGGCCCAGGCCATGGGTGTCAACGTGGCGCGCACCAAGATCATCGCCTACACCATCACCAGCGCCATGGCGGGTGTGGCCGGCATGGTCTATGCGTTTGTCGACAACACGGTGAACCCGCCGATCTTCGGTCTCGAGAACTCCTTTCTGTTGTTGTTCATGGTGATCGTCGGCGGCAGCGGCCGCCACGCCGGCGCAATCATCGGCGCGGCCCTGCTCTACCTGATGCCGTTCGTGTTGTCGCCGCTGATCGGGCACCACCATGCGTTGGTTTTCGGCGTGGTCATGGTGGCGGTGGTGCTGTTTCAGCCCAAGGGCCTGATCGGCCTGTGGGATGCCCTGGTGGCCAAAAGAAAAACGCCCTCTTCGGCTGTGCGCGGGACGAAGGTGCACCAATGAGCACCACGCGGCCACCGTCAGGCAAACCAAAACCCCCGCTGCTGGTCGCCAGAGGCCTGACCAAAAAATTCGGTGGCTTGCTGGCGGTCTCCGGGCTCGACCTGGATGTGCAGTGCGGTGAAATCCTGGGCGTGATCGGCCCCAACGGCGCCGGCAAGAGCACCACCTTCGGCATGATCGCCGGCGCCCTCATGCCGACCGCCGGCAGCCTGGAATTCGATGGCGAATCGCTGCTGGGCCTGCCCACCCATGCGATGGCTGCACGCGGCATCATGCGCACGTTCCAGCACAACAAGCCATTCGCCAGCATGTCGGTGCGCGAGAACGTGATGATGGGCATGCACACGGCCTTTGTCGGCTCCTTGTGGTCGGTGCTGGGCGCCACACGCGGTGCAGCGCGGGCCGAACACGGGGCGGCCCGGCGGGCCGACGAACTGGTGGAGTTTGTGGGGCTCGGCGAGTGGCGCCATGCCGATGTCGAGACCCTGTCGTTCGGCCAGGGTCGCCTGCTCGAGATCGCCCGGGCACTGGCTGCCAAACCCCGGCTGATGCTGTTCGACGAGCCGGCCGCCGGCCTGACGCCGTCGGAATGCGAGCGCCTGGGCGACATCATCCGCCAGATCGCGGATCAGGGCATTGCCGTGCTGCTGATCGAGCACGACATGCGGTTCCTGATGGCACTGGCCCACCGTGTGGTGGTGCTGAACTTCGGCCACAAGATTGCACAGGGAACCCCAGCCGAAGTCCGCGCCGACCCGGTGGTTGTGTCGGCCTATCTCGGCGACCTGGGAGCGATGGCCCATGCTTGACGTGTCCGGCCTGTGCGCGGGGTACGGCCATGGCCCGGTGGTGCAGGACGTGGCGCTGCAGGTGGCGCGTGGCGAGACCGTGGCCCTGCTCGGGCCCAATGGGGCTGGCAAGTCGACGCTGCTGGCGGCGCTGTCGGGCACCTTGCGTGAGCGCAGCGGCCACGCCACACTGGACGGGCAGGACCTGATCACCATGCCGACCCACGCCATCGTGGCCGCGGGACTGGTGCAGGTGCCCGAAGGCCGGCGCATGTTCGCGCCGCTGTCGGTGCAAGACAACCTGCGGCTGGGTGCGGTCCGGCTGGCCGGGCGCAATGCGGCGTCGCTGGCCGGGCGTTTCGACTACGTCTATGGGCTGTTTCCGCGGCTCGCCGAGCGGCGCCACCAACTGGCGGGCACCTTGTCCGGTGGCGAGCAGCAGATGGTCGCGATCGGCCGTGCGTTGATGTCTTCGCCGCGTGTGCTTCTGCTCGACGAACCTTTTCTGGGGCTGGCCCCGCTGGTGGTGGCGGAGATCCGCCATGCCTTGACGGCCCTGCGCGAACGCGGGCTGACGATGGTGCTGGTGGAGCAGAAGCTCGACATCGCGCTGCCGTTCACCAGCCGCGCGTATGTCCTGGTCAAGGGCCGCATCGCGCTGGCCCAGGCCAGTGCGGAGCTGGCCCGGCGCGCCGATCTGGGTCAGCTGTATTTCGATCTTGCCAAATCCACCTGAACGAGGCCCCCCGATGAACCCACCGACCACCCGCCTGCGCCACACCGCGCCACCCTTGTCGCGCGGCATTCACCACCTTGCCTTGAACACCGAAGACATGAAGGCCACGATGGACTTCTACGGACGGGTGCTGGGCATGCCGCTGGTCCATGCCCTGAAGGTGCCGCCAGGTGTCGGCGTGGGGCCGGGCAACCGCGGCAATCCGCCGTTCGAAAACCTGCGCCACTATTTTTTCGATGCCGGTGGCGACACCCTGCTGGCCTTTTTCGAAATGCCCAAGGGCGTGAAGCAGACCGGTGACCGCAATGCGCTGGCGGCGATGCAGCATTGCGCTTTCACGCTCACCCAAGAGCGGTTCAACCAGATGCTGGAGCGGCTGCGCGACGCGGGCGTGGCCACCGTCGGCCCGATCCCCGTGGGTGCGGGCACCTGGTCGGTCTATTTCATCGACCCCAACGGGATCCGGCTGGAGTTTTGCTGGCAGGAGGACGACGGCGCCGACGTGCGGGTGCTCGAACGCTGGACCCAGACGCGCGAGGAGGCGCTTGCAGAGCTGCGCACCTTGTCCCAGGATGAGGCCTGGCTGGACCACGCCACCCGCCACCTGCCTGCCACCCGTTGACCCACTCTGTGCACCACAAGGGGAACACCATGCCGTCATTTTTACCTGTCCATGGCCTGCATGCACCCGGCGTAGACGCTGCAATTGCTGCCGATGCCCCGTGCCATGGCCGAACGCGGCGTGCACGTGTTGTGCGCAGGCAGCCGTTGCGCGCGCAACGACAGTGCACTTCATGGAAAACGTGGTGGTCGACCTCGGGGCCTGCGTGCGCCACGCCAGGCGATCTCGCGTGCAGGCTAGGAAAGATATGGAGGTATTGTCCTTGCAATTTCGCCACTTCATGGTGAAAATGCAAGGATGTTCAGCCGCCTGGCCCACTCCAAAATTGTCGATCACCTTCAATGGAGTCCGGCTGTCGGGATCTTGGGGCCTCGCCAGGTTGGCAAAACAACCTTGGCCAAGACGCTGACGGCCGATTCAGCAAAGTCTATCTACCTGGACTTGGACACCCCCCAGGCCATGGCAAGGCTAGCCAATCCAACGGCCTTCTTTGCTGCCAACCGCCAGCGCTTGGTTGTGCTGGATGAAATTCAAAACCAGCCGCAGCTACACAGCGAGTTGCGCGGCGAGATTGACGCAGACCGCCGGCCAGGGAGGTTTTTGTTGCTGGGGTCAGCGTCGTTCAAGTTACTGAAGCAATCACAGTCTTTGGCGGGACGTCTGTCGCTGGTGGAGTTGTCGCCCTTGGTGTTGAGTGAGGTGTTCCAGAGCTTTGACGATACGCAGACACTCTGGCTCAGGGGCGGCTTTCCGAACAGCTATCTGGCGAAGACGGTCAACGCATCATGGGACTGGCGTGCGGCGCTCATCCGTCACTTCTTGAACTCGGATTTGCCTGCCTTGGGCATCAATGTCGAGCCGCAGTTGATGTACCGCTTCTGGCGCATGGTGGCACATTTGCATGGGCAGATGTTCAATTCCTCGGCCGTGGCCGCTTCACTGGGCATTTCAGCCTCTTCCACGGGTCGCTACCTGGACCACTTGTGCGACGCCCTCATGGTTCGCAGGCTCGAGCCCTGTTTCATCAACTTGGGCAAGCGTTTGGTAAAAACGCCGAAGGTGTATGTGCGCGACAGCGGCTTGCTGCACAGCCTGTTGGGCATCCGCGAGGTGAATGATTTGCTGGGTCACCCTGGCACGGGCGCATCCTGGGAGGGGTTTGTGGTCGAGCAAATCGCCGCCCACTTGCCCTCCGGAGCGTCGATGTCGTTTTACCGGACTGCGGCGGGTGCTGAACTGGATGTGGTGGTGGAGCTGGGTCAACGAAAGCTGGGGTTCGAGGTCAAGTTTTCCGCCGCACCCAAAGTCACCAAGGGTTTTTGGCAAGCCTGCGAGGATGTGGACTTGGAAGCCGCCTACATCGTGGCACCAGTGCAAACCGGTTGGCCTGTGCAGGACAAGGTGGAAGTCATCGGGGTGATGGACATTGCGAACCGTCTGGAGCGACTGATCTCCGTTTGACGGCAGGTTTGCGGCGCGGCTTTGCCGTCGTTGTGGTGGTTTCTTCGTCCGCCAGGTTCGCGATCATGGCCAGCAACACCCGACGCGCCGTGGCGACATCGGCAGTCGCCACACCGCGGGCGCTGATGCGGTTGGTGGCCACGGCCAGTGGCACCAGCAGCGCCTGAAGTTCACGCCCCTTGTCCGTCAGGTGCACGTACATGTTCTTGCGGTTGTGGGGGGTCTGCTGGCGCGTCACGTAACCGAGCTTTTCCATGGCTTTCAGGGCGACGAAGGTGGTGGGTTCCATCACTCCCGCCCGCGCGCTGAGCTCTTTCTGTGTCAGGCCGTCTGCATGCCACAAGACGCGCAGGAAAGTCCAGTGGCCGAATGGCACGCCGTGTTCGGCCATGCGCAACTCCAGCGCACGACGGAAGGCCCGTTCGCAGTCACGGATCAGGTGCGCGAGGCGGTCCTTCGGTACCGCCTCGCGCCAATGGTGCAGGATGCCTTGGGTGCTCACAGGTCCACCTCCGTGCTGCGCACTGCGGTACGAGCTAGTCTGGGGCGGCCCGGCCCTGCGCTCACAAGTCCAGCACCAGTTCGGCCGACCGGGCGCGCGATACACACACCATGATCTGCGTGGCCTGCTCGTCGGGGCCCAGAACCATGTCGCGGTGCTCGGGCTCCCCTGCCAGCAGGCCGGTGCGGCAGGAGCCGCAGGTACCGCTTTCGCAGGAACTGGGAACGTGGTGGCCGCGCTGCCGCAGGGCCTCCAGGATGCTCTGGTCTGCGCCCACTGGCACAGTGGCGCCGGACTTTTTCAGGTGCACGGTGAAAGCCGTGTTTGCGGCAAATGCGCTGACGTCGGCGCCGAAACTCTCGAAGTGGATGTTGCCCGTCGGCCAGTGGCCGGACATGTCTGCCACCGCGTCCATCAGGCCGCGCGGGCCGCAGCAGTAGACATGGGCCTTGCCCGGGCTCTCGAACACCGGCCAAAAGTCGAAGCCCTGGCCGGGGTCTCCGTGGTCGTGGTGAATGCGCACCCGGCCTGCGAGTTCCGGTGCGCCCAGGTCCTGCAGGAAGGCGGTGTTGGCGGCGTCGCGGGTGCAGTAGATCAGCCGGAACGTCGCGCGTTGTGTGGCCAGCAGGTGCCGCACCATGGACAGGATCGGGGTGATGCCGATGCCCCCGGCGATGAACAGGAACTCATGGGCGCGCGGATGCAGTTCGAAATTGTTGCGCGGCGTACTGACGGCAATCAGGTCGCCCTGCCGCACCGCGTCAACCATGCGCACCGAGCCACCCCGGCCTGAGGCGTCGCGCTTCACGGCGATGCGGTAGCAGCCGGAATCGGCGGGGTCGCCATGCAGTGAGTAGTTGCGCCGCGGGCCGCCGGGCACCTGTACAGTCAGGTGCGCACCGGCCGTGGCCGGGGGCAGGTCCGTGCCCAGCGGATGGCGGAGCTCGAAGCCCCAAACGTCGCGCGCCAGCGCGATCTTGGCGCTGACCAGCAACTCGAAGAACGGCACTTCGGCGCCGGCTGCAACGGTGTCGGCAGATGGGGTCAGGGTCACGGATCGGTCTCCAGGTGCGCGCGCCGGAAAATACGCCTTGACAAGGCGCGCGGGTTTGAATAATCTTAGCCGCCTAAGAATAAATCTGCAAGTTGTTTGATCACCAGCAGACACCACGGAGCCGCCGATGTTGACAAAAGATGAAAACGATCTGTTATGCCGCGTCGAAGGCGAGGCTCCGATGGGCCAGCTGATGCGCCGCCACTGGACACCTGTGTGCCTGATCGAAGAGGTGCCCGATCCCGATGGCACGCCGGTGCAGGCGCGGGTGTTTGGTGAAGACCTGGTGGTGTTCCGCGATACGCACGGCCAGGTAGGCGTGATGGACGAATATTGCCCGCACCGGCGCGCTTCGCTGGTGTTCGGCCGCAACGAGGACGGTGGCCTGCGCTGCCTCTACCATGGCTGGAAGATGGATGTACATGGACAGGTGCTGGAGATGGTGTCGGAACCCGCCGCCAGCAGTCTGGCCCAAAAGGTCCGGCATCGCGCGTTTGCAGTGCAGGAGTGGGGCGGTTTTGTGTGGGCCTATATGGGCCCGCCCGACACGCAGCCGGAGTTCGTGCCGCCGGCCTGGGCGCCCACGGCGGACACACGTGTCACCATTGCCAAGGTCATGCTGTCCTGCAACTGGGCCCAGATCCTCGAAGGCGCGATCGACTCGGCGCACAGTTCCAGCCTGCATTCGTCCGACATGGTTCCGGCGCGCGTGGACACCGCCGGGGCCACCGCCACCAACTGGTTGCGCCCGTCCACCGACAAGGCGCCGCGCATGCAGGTAGAGCGCGGTACCTATGGTTTCCGGTATGCGGCCATCCGCCGGCCCATCACCAATGCCGCAACCACGGAGTACGTGCGCACGACGGTATTCGTGGCCCCGGCCACCGCCTTGATTCCGCCAAACAACCTGTACAACGTGGCCAACATCAACGTGCCGGCCGACGACACGCACACGGCTTTCTATTTCATCGCCTGGGGCCATCCTGACCAGACGCCCGACACCGCGGGCTGGCGCAAGTTCCTGGGCCAGCAGGTCGGGGTCGATGTGGACGCGAAGTACCGCCCGCTGCGTACACGCGAGAACCATTTCTGGCAGGACCGCGGCGCGATGAAGGCCGGCAACTTCACCGGCATCACGGGGTTTCCGAACCAGGACGTGGCCATGTGGCTCACGATGGGGCCGATCGCCGACCGCACGCACGACCGCTTGGGCGCCAGCGACCTCGCCATCGTCGAGTTCCGCAAGCAGATGGTCGATGCGGTGCGCGCATTCCAGGCCGGCGCGACGGCCATCGGCACCGGGGACACGCACATTCCGCCATCGGTATGTTCGTTCCAGGCCATCGTCCCCAAGACCACCGATTGGCGTGCCTTCGGTGCGAAGTATGTGTGGGATGCCAGCGGGCCGGCACTCGAGCCGTCGTATTCCACGCCGGCAGATACCCGTTGACCGTGCCAATTGCCGGCGTTTGGTTCAGAATCCATCCATTCCAATCCAACAGGAGACACCCCATGCAATCTCGTCGCACCCTGCTTCTGTCAGGCGCCCTGCTGGCCACCGGTGCCCTCGGGCTGCCCGCGACCAGCCTGGCCCAGGGGGCGTATCCGTCCAAGCCCATCCGGTTCATCGTGCCGTACGCAGCCGGCGGTTTCCCCGACACGGTGGCACGGGTGTTCGCGCAGCGCCTGACCGAGCGTCTGGGCCAGTCTGTCGTGGTGGACAACAAACCGGGCGCCAACGGCGTGGTCGCAGCGCAGGCCATGGCCAACGCGCCAAAGGACGGCTACACCTTCCTGGTGACAGATGGCTCGATGTTCTCCATCAATCCGGCGATCTACAAGAACCTGGGTTATGACTACAAGCGGGATTTCATGCCTGTGGCCCTTGCCGCGCGTGCCTCGCTGTACCTGGCGGCCCACCCCAAGGTGCCGGCCAACACGCTGCAGGAATTCGTGGCGCTGGCCAAGGCCAAACCTGGCACCTTGAACTACGGGTCGTCCGGGGTTGGCAGCACGCACCACCTGACCATGGAGGCCATGAAAGCTGCGCTGGGGTTGGACTTGACCCACGTGCCTTTCAAGGGCACCGGGCAGTCCGTGCCAGCCCTGATCGGCGGCCAGGTCGATGTGCTGTTTTCGGCGCTGCCGTCGCTGACCGGCTTCGTCAAGAACGGCCAGGTGAAACTGCTGGCCAACAACGCCGCACAGCGCTCCAGCCAGGAGCCAAACGTGCCGGTCATCGCCGACCTTATCCCCGGTTTCGATCTGGCGCCGATCGTGGGTGTGCTGGCCTCCACCGGCACCCCGGCCGCGGCCATCGAACGCATCGCCGCCGAGATGGCGCTGGTGGCGCGTTTGCCGGAGGTGATGCAGACATTCTCCAATGCCGGCATCGACCCGCTGGTGGGAGGGCCCGCCGACTACAACCGGGCCATCCTGGGCGAGAACGAGCGCCTGGCCAAGGCCATCACCGCGGCCGGCATCAAGCCTGACTGAAGCCCGTATGTCCAAACTCCAACTCACTTTCGGCTGCTGGAACTACGACCGCACCCGCGCGCTGATGGACGGCAGCGTGGTGCCCGATGGCATCGACCTGAATTACCTCAACATGCCGGTGGAGGAGACTTTCTTTCGCATGTTGCGGCACAAGGAGTTCGACGTGGCCGAGTTGTCGCTGTCGTCCTACAGTGTGTCGATGCACAATCCGGCGCGGCCGTTCGTCGCGATACCCGCGTTCCCCTCGCGTTTCTTCCGCCATTCCTGCATCTACGTGAACGCCAATTCCGGCATCCGCGAAGCGCGGGACCTGATCGGCAAACGCATCGGCAACCCCGAGTACCAGATGACGGCGCCGGTGTGGATCCGCGGCATCCTGTCCGACCACTATGGCGTGCCGGTGGACAGCGTGACCTATTTCACCGGCGGCGAGGAGGAGCCCGGGCGCTCCGAGAAGCTCAAGCTCGACCTGCCGCCCAACATCAAGGTGCAGGGCATCGGGCCCGCGCAGACCCTGTCGCAGATGCTGTTCGACGGCGAGATCGACGCCCTGTACACCGCGCGCATGCCGTCGAGTTTTCTCAAGGGGGGCGGGCGCGTGAAGCGCCTGTTCGAGGACTACGAGCAGGTCGAGCGCAACTACTTCAAGGAAACCGGCCTGTTCCCGATCATGCACACCGTCGCCATGCGCCGCGACGTGTACGAAGCCAACCGCTGGATCGCCCAGTCACTCATGAAGGCGATGTGGGAGTCGCAAAAACGCAGCTACCAGGATCTGTACGAAACCGCCGCGCTCAAGACCATGCTGCCCTGGCTGACCTCGCATGTGGAGCAGGTCAAGCGCGAAATGGGTGAGGATTTCTGGCCCTATGGCTTCGAGAAGAACGAGGCCACGCTGCGCACCTTTTTGCGTTACCACTTCGAGCAGGGGCTCTCGAAGCGGCTGCTGGAGCCGCGCGAGTTGTTTGCCCCCGAGTCGCTGGAGGCTTTCAAGATCTGACCCTCAGGCGATGCGACCGCACCGTGCGCGGATTCAAACCCAGTACCCTGCAAGCCAACTGACCGGGTCAGCCGGCTTGCAGGTCGAACTTGCCAATCGGTGAAGCACGGCCGTTCACCAGTGCGTCCACCATGTGCACGCCAAGATGGTGCCGGCGTGTTGTCAGCTCTGCCAGCGACAGGTTCTTCTGCAGGCGCACTGTGCGGCCCGGGCCGAGTTGCAGCGATGGTCCGGCCCCCCAGCGTGACGGTTGGGACGTGGCCGAAACCCATCAGGTCGAGCGCCCAGGGCGCTCCCTGCTTGACGGCCCAGCGCAACGCGTGGCGCACCACCCAGACGCGCTCGGGCGGCGCATCCTGCAACCAGCGCCGCGCCGTCGCGGCCAGCAACTGCGGGTGGTCCTTGCCGATGTCGTTCAGGTTGTTCGCCACCGAGCGGCGCACGTAAAGCGCCGGGTCGTCCCTGAGCAGTTCAAGCAGTTCCAGCACCGGGGCCGGATCGGCCTGGAACGCCGCAAGCCGTGGCGCCCAGGGCAGGCGCGGCCGTGTTCCTTCGGACACCAGGCGCCGCACGTGGTCGCTGGGGTCGTTCGCCCATTTACGCAAGCGCGCCAGGGTGGCCTTCGGGTGGCGCACCAGGAACGGCCGGATGGAGAATTCTGCGGTGAAGCGTTGGGTCAGCGCATGTTGGGCACGCATCGATTCCTCGAAATTGTCCAGCCCGTGTTCTGCCACGAAAAAGCAGTGCGGCATGAACAGAAAACCCCCCATGCCAGCAGTGGTTTCGCGGCCCACCGGCTGCCCGAGCGATGCCACCAGGATGTCCAGTGCGGCCGGTACATGCTGTGGCAGGTGCTTGCGCAAGGCACTGGCGATATGGCGGCCGCGCGGCATCAGTTCGAGGGTGTCATACCCGCTCAGGCAGTCCTCCACAAAGGCTGCAACCGGGAACGGTCGGTGCACTGCCTGCAGCATGGCGCCGATGGCGTGGGGCACATCGGCGCCGAACTGGTTCTTCAGGGGTTCTGCCATGCCCAGGCCGTTCGCTGCATGGTCGTCGGCGGTCGGGTCAGGCTGTGCGGGCAAACAACTGGCGCAACCCGAACGCCACCAGCAAGACCCCGAACAGCGACTCAAAGTAGACCTTGAAATGGCGAAATGCAGCCGCCGGGCCGGGCCGTGTCAGCATGCTGACCACGAAAGTGAACCAGACAGTTGCCACCACGACGACCGCCACCAGCATGGCGGCAAGCAATGGCCAACCGGCCGACGCGGGCGCTGCCGATGAACGCGCCGACGCACAGTAGATGGCCACGAAATCCGGGCCCGGGCTGAGGATACCGACACACGCGATGGCCGAAACGGTAACGATGGCCAGAAACACTTCCATTGGATTCTCCAAGACCAGATTGCCGGGCAAAAAACCGGGGCACGCACAGGTGCATTTTCTCAAATACCCGGCGTGCTGCGGCCAATTGTTGCAGATGCGCCGATTCGACAATGGCAGATGCCGCGAGTTTGTAATACGCTGGAGAATCCGCCGACAGACATGCAAGTCACCTTCATCCAAACACACCTGGCCAGTTCCGGGTAGTGCTTTACCGGTGACCAGCCCGCGCACCAACAGCCTGCCAACCACGATTCAAACCAACCCTTGCAAAGGCCACGCAATTGAAAAACCAACCGTCCACCCTCAAGCTGGAATCGTGGCTCGTCACGGCCGGCCGCTCCGCCGAACCGGGCGCACCGCTGAACGTGCCGCCGATCCCGGCATCCAACTTCACCATTGGTGCCGGCCGAGAATATGCGCGCGACGACGGCACGCCTACCTGGGAGGCGCTCGAAGAAATTGTCGGCGGCCTTGAGTCGGGCCGTGCGGTGGCATTCGCGTCTGGCATGGCGGCCATCGCCGCGGTCTTCGATCAGCTCGTGGCCGGCTCGCGTGTTGTGCTGCCGGACGACTGTTACCAGGGCGTGGCGGGTTTGGCCGAAGCGGGTGCAAAGCGCGGTCGTTGGTCCTTGCGGCGTGTGGCGCTGGACGACACTGCCGGCTGGGTCCGCGCCTGTACCGAGGCGGATCTGGTCTGGCTTGAATCGCCCTCGAACCCCCTGTTGGCAGTTGCGGATCTGGAGGCCATCTGTGCCGCACCACGCAAGCCGGGTTCGATCGTCGCGGTGGACAACACCTTCGCCACGCCATTGAACCAACGCCCGCTCGACTTTGGCGCCACCGTCTCGCTGCAGTCGGCCACGAAGTTCATCGGCGGGCACTCCGACCTGCTCGCTGGCGTGGCAAGCACGCGTGACGATGCGCTTTGGCATGCCTTGAAGAAGTCGCGCGAGTTGACCGGCGCCACCCCGGGAACGCTCGAAGCCTTCCTTGCTGTGCGTGGCAGCCGAACCCTGGCGCTGCGCCTGCAGCGCGCCCAGCAGACGGCGATGGTGCTTGCCGAACGACTTGAACGCCACCCGCAGGTCAGCCTGGCCCGCTACCCGGGATTGGCGTCACATCCGACACATGCCACGGCAAGGCGTGTGCTCAAAGGTTTCGGCACCATCATCTCATTCGACGTTCATGGCGGCGCCCAACGTGCCGACGCAGTGTGCAAGAACATTCGGCTCATCTGCCATGCCACCAGCCTGGGCGCGGTGGAATCGACGATTGAGCGCCGCGCCGCGATTCCCGGGCAAGGCCATCTGCCGCCTTCGCTGCTCAGGCTGAGTGTGGGCATCGAGGACGTGGATGACCTCTGGATGGACCTCGACCAGGCGTTGCTCGCGGCGGCTGGCGATGGGTAGACCAAAACTGCACCGGTCCTGCGGGCACATCCTGCGGCGCGCTTCCTGGTGGCAGGCCAGGCCCCAGGGAGCAAGGTACACACGGGTGGTGTGCCGTTCGACGACGCCAGTGTTCAGGGGTTGCCCAGAAAGTCCCGCTTGCCGATCTCCACGCCGTTGTGGCGCAGGATGTTGTAGGTGGTGGTGATGTGGAAGTAGAAGTTGGGAATTGCATGGCCGAGCAGGAACTGCATGCCCACGTAATGGGTCTCCTTGTCGCCGCGTTTGGTCACGATGGCCTTGTCTTCGGTGCCGTCGATCTGCGCTGCCGATACCGACTGGATGAAGGCGATGCTTTTGGCGATACGGGCCTTCAGGTCGGCGATGGTCTTGTCGTCGCCCGCATGCACCGGGATGTCGATGCCGGCCAGGCGCGCCACCACGCCGTTGGCGGCGTCGCAGGCAATTTGCACCTGGGTCGTCAGGGGCAACATGTCGGGGAACAGGCGGTAACCGGTCAAAGTGGCGTCGGCGATCTTTTTGGCGTCGATGTGGGCCTGTGTCTTGTCCATGATGTTGGACAGGTTGCCGAGAATGTTCACGAAGCGTGGCACGCTGGCCTGGTACATGGAGATGGTCATGGGGTTCCTGCAGTTGGGATGGGTAAATCGGGACGGACGGGACGATCTTAGTCGCAAGCACAAAGGCACTGCCTGGCCGGGGCATTGGCCCGGCCAGGTCGGTCGCTGCGGTGCATCGACCGACCGACCCTGATCAGCGTCGACCAGGCCCGGCTGGCATTGGCCGACTTCAGATTGACGGTGGACCGCAAGAACGCCGAATGGACGCCGGCCCTTGCCATCGCCGAGACCCACAGGCTGCTGGA
The DNA here is from genome assembly GCA_945861785.1 of Rhodoferax sp. OV413. GTDB lineage: Bacteria > Pseudomonadota > Gammaproteobacteria > Burkholderiales > Burkholderiaceae_C > CAISIP01. The sequence goes on from CAMAWD010000009.1 coordinate 16,855, forward strand.
CACTGGCGCTGCCGACGTCCTGATCGAGGACCTGTTGAGCGCCGCTGCGCTGCGCACCGTGCAGGACCGTTTCAACACGGTGTTTGCGGAACTCGACATCCAGATGCGTTCCGGCACAGCTGCGCCTGCCAGCCCGTTTGACACCGGCCATCCCGGGCAATGGAGCCTGATGGAACTGCCGCCAGCGCCCCTCTTTTGACAACTACCCCGCAACCTCACCTGGACCATCGGTGCGCTGGCTGCGGCCCTGCTGGCCCTGGGTGGCCTGGTTGCGCGCCAGCGTGCGCGCCGCCTGGCCGATCAGGCCGCCGCGCAGCAGGAGCGGGAGCAATTGCAACGGCAACGGCTGGTCGAACAGAGCAATGCCCGGCTCGAGCCTGCGCTGTGCGCCATGACGGGGTGCCGTGCCGACGAACTGCTCGACCGCCTTGCGACGTACCCGTACTGGCATCCCGACGATCTCGACAAGTACTGGGAAGAAGGCCGGGCCGCACTGTAGGGAAGGGAGGCGCTGACCGGTTTCGAGTCACGCATCCGCCACCGCGATGGGCACGACGTGTTCACCATGGTGTACACGGCGCCACTGATCGATGGCACCGGTGTGCACAAGGGCTGGATGAGTTCGGTTGTCGACATCAGTGCGCAGAAGCGGGCCGAGGCGCGCGAGCACCTGCAGGCGCAGCAGGTGCAGCACCAGCAGCGTCGGCTCATCCTGGGCGAGATGGTGACAACCATCGCCCATGAAATGAACCAGCCACTGATGGCGGTGAACCTGTACGCGAGTGTGGCCAAGGACTACCTCGCGCTCGGCGACATGGTCACGCTCAAGGGCGCGCTTGATGATGTGCAGGCGCAGGCGCAAAGGGCCGGCGCGGTCCTGCGCAAGATCCGCGGCCATCTCCAACCGCAAACTGAAGATGCCGGTGAGCTCGCGGTCAACGACCTGGTCACAGATGCGCTCGCACTGCTCAAGCTGCAGATTCGGGCGCAGCAGACCCGGATCGACACCGACCTGCAGCCGGGCCTGCCACTGGTGCGTGGCGATCGGACTTTGCTGGAGCAGGTGGTGCTGAACCTGATGCTCAACGGCCTGCAGGCCATGCGCGGCACGCCCCTGGTGCAACGGCGTCTGGAGATCGACACCTCGTTGGTGGAGGGGTTCGTCCAGGTCCGTGTGTCCGACCACGGTCCCGGTATCGGCCCGGAGGTTGCGGCGAAAATGTTCGAGCCCTTCTTCACCGCCAAGCCCGATGGTTTTGGGCTTGGTTTGAGTATTTGCCGCACCATCATCGAAAGCCACCGCGGGCGTTTGTCGTTTGCGAACCGGCCGGACGGCGGTGCCGTCTGGCATGTCTGGGTTGCAGGTGTTCGATGCCCTGCTCCAGTGCGAGAGCCCGATCGTCGTGCTTTTTCTTTCGGGTACCGGCACGATTGCGGATGCCATCGATGCCACCCGCAAAGGCGCGTTCGGCTGGCTGGTGAAACCGTGCACCGATACCGAACTGCTGGAGAAAATCGACGGGGCACTCGCGCAGGCCGGCGGTGCCGCTGAAAAGCACAAAGCCCGCCAATCCGCCCGGCTCCTCTGGAACAAGCTCACCCCGCGTGAAGCGCAGGTTGCACGCCTGGTCGCGCCGGTGCATCCTCTGCCTGCCTATGGCAACGGCCGTTCCGGGCCCTGGGCACCCTGGGCGCGGGCAGTGAGATAGGCGTAAAGGTCCAGGATGTGCGCGTTCACACGGGGTTCGCTGCCCCAGGCCGGCATTTCCAAAGGCGTTCCGCCGCGTTGCAGCACGGTGTCGACCTGGGCTTCACGGGCGGTGCGCTCACCGCTGCCAGCCGCCACCGGCATTCCCCAGTCGTAACGCGTGAGCACCAGCCCCACAAACTGGCGCGGCCCCATGGCGCGAACGATCGGCAGCAAGTCGGGGGTGCCCGCTGTACCGTTGGCGGTGGGGCCGTGGCAGGACGCGCATTTGTCCTGAAAGACGCGCCACCCCAGGTGGACCGACCCCTGGGGCTTCGACATCCGCTCGAGTTCCTGGGCCGGGCGGGTGTTTTGCACCTCCACCGCGCAGCCTGCCATGACCATGGTTGCGGCCAGCATTGCCAAGAGCCCCTGCAAGCGCCGTGGCGCAGCCAGGCGAACAGACTGATTCGTCAAACCCGAAAAGCGCATCGCCGATCTCCTCGTCACTGCCGGGCCAGCTCCCGCCAACCAGCACCACAACCCGGCTGTCTGGATCCTGCTCTGCGTTGCGCCAGCTGGCAAGCCGCATGTGCGCTTGTGTTGTCGGAGATCAGTCCGGCGCACAAATATGCTGGCGGACCCGGTTGCGTGGCCGCCGCCCCACCTTGTCCGCAGGTATCCCGCAAGCAACACATCGCCAGGACCTTGCGAATCTGCAATCGATCCGCACTCCGCGCCCGGTAGACTGGCCGTGGCCGTGGCCCGGACCGGGCGGAGGGTGTCTGCATGTGTTTCTCATCGGAAGCCAGTTTTGCTGTGGGCACCTACCTCCTGGGCGTTTGTGCAATGACCGTTCGCCATGTTCGGGATCCGCGTGAATGGCCCTTCGCCAGCATTCCCCTCCTGTTTGCGCTCCAGCAGTTCAGCGAGGGTGTTGTCTGGCTCACGTTCCGGCATGACGCGCCTGGCCTCCGTGGGGTCATGACGCAGCTGTACTCCTTCTTTTCCCATGTGTTGTGGCCCGTCTGCATCCCCTTGGCCGTGCTCGTGATGGAGCCACCCGGCACGCGCCGGCGTGCCCTGGGTCTGCTGGTGGCGATCGGGCTTGGGGTCGGCGCGTACCTGCTGGTTGCCCTGCTCGAATACCCTTTGGTCGCGCGCGAATCGGGCCACCACATCGAATACCTGACCCCTCCGTATTTCCTCACGGCTGCCACGATGCTGTACCTGGTTGCGACAACTATCAGCCTGATGCTGTCGTCACACCGCGCACTGCGGCTTTTTGGGCAACTGGCCGTGGTGTCCTTCGCGCTCGCTTACGGTGTCTACCAGACCTGGTTTATTTCGGTCTGGTGCTTCTTTGCAGCGGTCCTGAGCACGGTGGTGTTGTTTCATTTCCGGGGGGGCACGTTGATTCGAAAGGTTTCTGCCTGAGGTGGAACTGCGCCCACGCCTGCCATCGCGCTCGCGTCCTGCCCTCAGACCGTCGCGATCGGTGTGACCGGTGAACCCACCGCGCCGGGCAGCCGCAGTGGCGGCGCGGTCAGCAAGAAACGGTTGCGGCCGTGGGCCCGCAGCCAGGAGGCCAATGGCGTCAGGTGCCAGATTTCGCCCAGGTGCACCCCCAGCTTGAACAGGCAGTGCTCGTGCAGCGGCAATGCGGCGCAGCTGCCCGGGTGGCTCGAGGCGGGATGCGCCTCGACCGCGTAGTTGTCGGCGATCAGGGCAACCAGGCCGCTGTCGGTGATCCATTGCAGCAGCCGTGGATCGCGCCCTTCGAGCGCCGCGCAGCTGTTCTCGAGTCGGTGTGCGTCAGGTTGCCGGTTCATCTCCAGAATCATTTCCGCGAAGCCGGTGTGCAGACAGACCATGTCGCCCGGTTCGATCTCAACCGCGTCCTTTTTCAGGATGTCCTGCAGCCGGTCGTAGTCGATCAGCACCCGCTCGCGCCCGACATGGGCGTGCAGGTCGACCATCACGGCCCGGCCCTGCACGCAGCGTTCGGACATGTTCTCGATGCCGAGCTTGTTCGCGCCCGATGTCGACTCACGCGGCACCTTGGCGAAGTCGAAAATGCCGGCGCCAGCCGCGGATGCAGGCCCGGTCACGTCGATGCCGGCGCGAAAGCCGTTGTAGTAGACCGCCTGCGGCTCCCCGGTGCCTTGGGCGTCGAACACCGAACCCACGTGCGCCAGGCTGTCCCACTGGGTGCTGTACTGCAGGTGCATGACCACCAGGTCGTCGCTGATCACGTCGGTGCAGGACGGCTCGTCGCAACGCAACTGGTAGTTCATGTTGGCCCGGCCGTTGCGCAAGGTCGGGCGCAACACCGGTGGCAGGCGGCGCGGGTTGAGCACGTTGCCACCGGGAAAGTCCAGCGGCAGGCTCAGGTTGAAGGTCAGGCCCTCGCGCACTTCCTGCATACCCTGCAGCACCTTGTCGGGGGTGAGCAGGTTCATCCGGCCGCACTGGTCGTCCGGGCCGAAGTCGCCCCAGGTGGAGCCCTCGGGCCGCTGCTTCCAACGGGTTGACTGTGTCATGGACGATCGCCTGGGTGGTGTGACGCCGGATTGTCCGGCAAGGTGTCGATTCAAACACAGCTCGCGCCGGGCGCCGCTATCGGCTGCATTACATTCGGTCAATGATCCCTGTTGCCTTCTCGCTGCGGCGAATCGCCTTGCCGGCCTTCGGGCCCTCCCTGTTGTTCGGACTCGGTGAAGGGGCGATCCTGCCGGTGATCCCGCTCACCGCGCTGGCGATGGGCGCATCGGTTCCGGTGACGGCCCTGCTGGTGTCGCTGATCGGCATCGGTTCGCTGGTGAGCAACATCCCGGCTTCGCTGATCACCATGCACCGTGGCGAGCGCTGGACCATCGTCGCTGGCGCAATCTGGTGCGCAGTGGCGATTGCGCTGTGCGGGTGGTCAGGGCACCTCGGCATGTTTGCCGTGGGCAGCTTCATGGTCGGCATGTCGCAGGCGGTGTTCACGCTTGCTCGCCAGAGCTACCTCGCGGCGGTGGTGCCGGTCGAGTTCCGCGCACGCGCGATGTCCACGCTGGGTGGAAGCATGCGCATCGGCATGTTCATCGGCCCTTTCGTTGCTGCTGCCGCGATTCACCGTTATGGCCTTGTCGGCGCCTACGGCGTCGGGATCGCGGCGCTGCTGGCTTCGGGTACAGTGGCCGCACGCATGCCCGACCTGGTCGTGGACGCGGTCGACGCCGATCGGGGACTTGCCAGCCCAAAACCGACGCCACCGACGATGCTGTCGACGCTGCGGGACAATCGCCATGTCTTCATCACCTTGGGCATCGGCATCCTGTTGGTCAGTGCTTCGAGGACGACGCGGCAGACCATCATCCCGCTGTGGGCGGACCATCTTGCCCTCGCGCCCTCGGTGACTTCGCTGATCTACGGCCTGGCGGGCGGCGTCGACATGCTGCTTTTCTACCCTGCCGGCAAGGTGATGGACAAGCTCGGCCGGCGTTGGGTGGTGGTGCCTTCGTTGGTCATCATGGGTGCAGGGCTGCTTGCGGTGCCACTGACCCGCGATGCGGCGACCTTGCTGGTCGCGGCGATGGTGATCGGTATTGGAAATGGCATTGGTTCGGGCATGATGATGACGCTCGGTGCCGACCATTCACCGAGCACGGGGCGCGCGCATTTTTTTGGCGTCTGGCGCCTTATGGCGGACATCGGAGCCTCGTGCGGCCTGGCACTGCTGTCACTGATGGCCGCAACGTTCACCTTGGGCGCAGGCATCGCGGTGACCGGGCTGGTGTCATTCCTGGCCGCCGGGCAGTTGGCCTACTGGATCCCCCGGGTGAAATCCCAGGCGCGGGACGCAACGCGTTGATCAGGCCAGTGCTGCAATGGAACTTTCCGGGTGGCATGTTCGTTCGTGGGCAGGGATTGCAATTCGACGGAGTTGTGCCTGTTGCCGCTGCTGGCGCCCAACGGATCCGTTGCCCGGCACGCCAAAGGCCCGATGTCCCAACTGGACCAAGCGGTTGTTGCGCTTGTTGGTACTGCCAGCAATGACAATCTGGAGCGGGTGAAGGGAATCGAACCCTCGTATGCAGCTTGGGAAGCTGCCGTTCTGCCATTGAACTACACCCGCATTTCGCAACCCGTTGATTTGTATGGGTTGTATCGCCTAAGCCCTTGATTCGGCGTAGGTTTTGGCGTAGGTTGGATTCCCCTGCCTGCCACCGATCCCCACGCCCCAGGCAGGAGTATAAAGCGGTGCAATTCGACGCGCGTGCGGCCAAGCTGTTGCGACCCGGCCAGCATCTGGTTGTCGGCGGTTGTCCAGGCCTGCGCCTGGAAGTTGCGCCAAGCACCAAGACCTGGACGTACCGGTACAAGTCACCCCTTGATGGCCGGATGAAACAAGCCGCGCTCGGGCAGTGGCCGCGTATGGGCATCATGGAGGCTGCGCAGGCGTGGCAGGAGAAGCGTCAACAGCGGGGCGATGGGGTAGAGCCGGGCACATTGAATCCGGCAGGGGCGAAGCTGGAGCGCTGGCTGCCTGACGGCGCATGGAATCGGCCATCGAGCCCGTTGCATCCCGGCCGGCAGCCAGCAACCCGCGCCCGGATGCCTTCGACTTGCTGGAGGCGCACAAAGGCGTCGTCGCGTGGCGTCGGGCCTAGAGACGAAAGCTTTCCAGCGAGCCATCGAGACCTGGTGGCCTTATTGGAAAGCGATGTGTGGCAACTGAGTCCAGCATACAGTCTCAGGCAGCTTCGACCAAGCCACTCTTACTTCATTTTCCCATGTGCCTTCAGCAATTTTTTGGCCTGCGCGACTGACCTTGACTCCAAGGCGTGAACAGTGCCCATCCTCGTTGCGGTGTCTGATGCGCTCTTGCAGTCCCGAATGCTTGAGTTCACGAAAGTGCGACTCCAGAGCTTGCGGGGTTCTGGCCGGCCGGAAGGAAGGTCAACGCACCCCCGGTCTCCTTGCGCGAATGTCGGATGAGCCGAAAAATATTGTGCTTTTGGATATTTGAGTGCATCTGACACTGCCAACTGCGCGCGCTCGGGCGCCGCAGGGTGTGCCACGACGAGCGCAGCCGGTCTGGGGCCACACGGACCTTGAGTGGGCAGACAAAGGAGGTCGAATCATGCGGCGCCGCACAGGCGTTCAATAGGTTGCGAAAGAATGCCCCGGCGCAGGCAGCTATGTCGGTGGTGCACCGTATTTCCGAACTGCCAGCGGCACCAAGTTGGCCAGCTCGCTCAGCACCGCACGTGTCGCCCTCGATATGGGACGCTGCCGCGTTATGCCCACTGTGATAGTACGTGGAATCGACGGCTGGAGCACGCGTGCGGACATCAGCATTCCTGCCCGAGCCTCTTCGTAGACTGCGGCGTATGGCATCAATCCACAGACGTCGCTTTTCCTGACGACATCCTTGATCGCGGAAATCGTGTCGATCTCGATCCTGATGTTCAGCTGAACCCGCTTTCTTCGTGCAATCTGGTCGAGCATCGCACGCAAGCCGTTTGGGGCGCTGGGAACGGCGAGGGCGACCTTGGACAACTGCGAAAACGTGATTTGACCCGTCGCCAGCAACGGGTTGCCGGGCCTGCCGACCAGGTAGGTGTCCATCCTGGCCAGGACTTCCTCGCCGCGCGGCGCGGTACGACCGTATCGATTGATGACCGCCAGGTCCAGGTGGCCGAAGGTCACCTGCTCGTCAAGCGCGCCGCTGAAGCCCTCGGTGATCCGCAATAGGACGGCCGGATATTTCGCGCTCATCGCTGTCATCAATTGACCGATCACATGCCGTGTGATCGACGGCAACATGCCCACATGCACGACGCCCGACGGGATACCCGAGGCTTCATGCGCCAGATCATCGAGGCGCTGGGCTTGCGCCAGCAGTGCGCGTACCTGGGGCAACATCCGTTGACCGAATCCGCTGAGGGTCACACCGCGGCCCGTCCGCTCGAACAAACGATCACCCCAGCGTTCCTCAAGCAGCGCGATGTGCCGGCTGACGGCCGACTGGGCGATGCCGAGCGCCTTGGCCGCTTTGGACAGCGAGCCCAGCTCCGCCACATGGCTGATCACATCGAGTCGCTCGTAACGCATCTTCAAGGGCATCCTTTTTATTGATATCTGATATCCAGAATTCTACAAAATGTCATATCCTGGCTACCTTATACTGCCGTGAACCTCTGACATTGCGATTCACTTTTTCCGGGCTTGGCGGTGGCTGAGCAGCCGGTAACGATGCCCGGGAACGCGACAAGTCACGCAGGGAACTCCTGGTGGTGACTTCATCTCTTGGGCCATTCGCGCCGCCATGGATGTTGAACCGGCGTGTCGCGGTGCCAGTGGGATGTCCGCGTATTGAATACCAAACCCATTGGGAGTCCGTCTTGAGCCAAGTGCAAAGTGTTTTCAAGGTTACCGTTCAGTTGGGTCACGTTGCCGACTGGTCCGGCTCGATTCATGACGACAGCTCCGCCCAGAACTACGGCTACCGAGCGGCGCTTGTTCCCGGTCCATCGCTGCATGGCTACCTGACGCGTCCGGTGGTCGAGCGGTGGGGCGAGGAATGGCTTGAGCACGGCACCATGTCCTCGCATTGCCGTCGCCCGGCCTACGACCGCCAGGAGTTGACCATCACGGCAACCATGGACCCAGGCGATGCCCGGCGCATGTCGGTCGTGGCCACGGATGCGCAGGGCCATGTGGTAGCGCAAGGTGATGCGACGCTGCCGGTGGATCGGCCGGCTGTTCCGGATGTCGCGGCATTCACCTCGATTGCGTTCCAGCAACCGCTTCCCGTCGTCGCGGCCGGATCGATTCCGATCCAGTTGCGCTTCATGTCCAAGAATGAGGCCTTCACTGAGAAGGACAACCAGGACTACCTGGAGTTGTTGGCGGACACCTGGCCGGTCTATAGGCAAAAAGGCCTGGTCCACGCGAGTTACGCGATGCGTCTGGCCACACACAACGGTACGCGCAGTTTTGTGTCTCCGACGCCCGGCATCTATGTGACGGGATGGACCCAGCATCTCAATATCGCGCACGTGGGCGACCGGCTGCGAACCGCTGGTTGGGTCACCAACAGCTTCGAGCGCAAGGGCAACCAGTTCTACGAGACGGAGGAGATGGTGTTTGCCAATGACACCACGCCGATTGCGCACATTCGCCGGTCGGTGATCTATGCGATTCGCCCGAAGTCGGCAGTTGTCGCCGCCTGAAGTGACTGACAGCCGTCTCCATTCGTTCGAAGGCCCCGTTGTTGCATACTGAACCGCCGCCCCGAACCCAGCGCGACTCGGAGTCGGGCGCACAGGCCCCGGTCCTGTTCGATGTGGCCGACCTGTTCGTGCGCAAGCGCGATGGTGCCGCATTGATCAGTGGGGTGAGCTTTCAGATCCGCCGCCAGGAAGTCTTTGGATTGGTCGGTGAGAGCGGCAGCGGCAAGACGCTCACCGCGCTGGCGAGCATGGGCCTGCTGCCGGATGGGTTGACCGCGTCCGGTGCGGTTCGCCTGAACGGCATGCATCTGCTTGCAAAACCGGAGCGTCACATGCGCTCCATTCGCGGAAGCCAGATCGGAATGATTTTCCAGGAGCCCGTCGCGGCGCTCAACCCGGTATTCACGGTTGGTGCCCAGATCGAGGCGGCGCTGCGCGCGCATCGGCGAATGGGCCGGCACGAGGCCCACGAGGCGGCGATCCATGCGCTCGCCCGGGTCAGGATTCCCAACCCCGGCGAGCGCGTGAACGACTATCCGCACCAGTTTTCCGGGGGAATGTGCCAGCGCATCATGATCGCGATGGCGATCTCGGGCGGGGCCAAGCTGCTCATTGCCGACGAGCCCACGACGGCGCTCGACGTCACGATCCAGCACGAGATCATCCAGTTGCTGCGCGAGCTGGTCAGCCAGGACGGCCTCTCGGTGCTGTTCATCAGCCATGACCTGGGGCTGGTGGCCCAGTTCTGTGATCGCCTTGCGGTCGCCTACGCAGGCGAGATCGTCGAGACCGGGCCGGCGCGCGCGATATTGACCGATCCGCGCCACCCCTACACCCGCGGGCTCGTGCGCTGTGTGGTCGACATGGATGAGATCGGCATTCTCAGGCGCGGCATACCGGGGAGCCCGCCATTGGCGGGAACTTGGCCGGACGGGTGTCGCTTTCGCGCTCGATGCGAGATGGCGCAGTCCGGTTGTGAGTCCGCCCAGCAGCTGGAGTTCTCGACTGCCTTGCGCGAGGTGCGGTGCTGGCGCTCCGAACCGGATCCACGTGGTGCGGCGACCGCGCCGCCACATCTGCCGGGAGGGGCGCAGCCGTGACCATGACCGCCAGTGCCCTGCTCGAGGTCAATGAGCTCGTCGTGACCTACCGACCACCAAAGCGACCGCCCATCCATGCGGTGGCTTCGGTGTCGTTCCAGATGGTCGAAGGCAAGACGCTGGCCCTGATCGGCGAGTCTGGCTCGGGCAAGTCCACCATCGCCCGCGCCGTGTGTGGTCTGGAGCACGTGGAGTCGGGGCAGGTTCTCATGGACGGCACGGACCTGTGCGCCGAGAAGGATGGCGCGCGGGCTGCTGGCGCACGTGGTATTCAGGTCGTCTTCCAGGACCCGACTTCGGCCCTCAATCCGCGCTGGCCGGTCTGGAGGAGCATCACCGAACCGTTGCTGAGTCGGCGTCGTGCGTCCAAGGAGGAACACCTTGCCATCGCCCTCGACCTGATGGTGCAGGTCGGATTGCACGCTTCGATGGCGCAGCGGCGACCGCGCGAACTCTCCGGCGGTCAGCGTCAGCGTGTCGTCATTGCGCGGGCATTGGCGAACAAACCCCGGCTGATCGTGCTCGATGAGCCCGTATCCGCGCTCGACGTGTCTGTGCGCAACGAGATCCTGGTGCTCCTGGATGCGCTCAAGCGCACCCAGGGATTGACGTATTTGCTCATTTCGCACGACATGGGAGCCGTCATCCAGCTCGCCACCGATGTTGCGGTCCTCTATCTCGGCAAGCTGGTCGAAAGCGGACCGATCGAAGAAGTCGTCCGACATCCGATCCATCCCTATACGCAGGCGCTGATTCGGGCTGTGCCAACTGTCCATGGGCGCCGTCTGACCGATGTGCAGACCCTGGTGGAGCGCCCGAGCGCCCCGGGTGAGATTGTCGGATGTCCGTTCCATCCCCGTTGCCCGATGGCGGTCGACGTCTGCAGCACGACGGCACCGGTAGGGCAAAAAGTTCGAGGCAGGATCGTTGCGTGCCACAGGGCGCAGGAGGTGCCGGCTGGCACCTCCGAAGCCAATTGCGAAGTCTGATTCACACAAAAAAGGAGATAGACATGAAAAACAGCAGGTTGATCAAATGGGTTGGTGCGGCGGTGCTGGCCATCCCCCTTGCCCTGGGCATCGCGCATGCCGACGCGCGCAACAATGTGCTGGCGATCGGGGTGCCGGTGGAGCCCGTCACACTGGACCCGGCGAACGGATTCACCGGCTTTGACTATCCGTTTCTCTACAGCCTCTACGATCGCCTGATCGATTTCGAGCCCAAGACGCTCAAGTTGCGGCCCGGGCTGGCGACCGCCTGGCGCTTCATCGGCAACGACCAGCGCGCGTTTGAGATCTCCTTGCGTCCGAATGTGAAATTTCACGACAATACGCCCCTGGATGCCGAGGCGGTCAAGGCCAGCCTGTTGCGTTTCAAGGAAATCGGCCTGATCAGGGACCTCGATCCGGTGGTGTCGATCGACGTCATCGACCCCCTGAAGCTGGTCTTGCGGCTGTCGAGTTCGTATTCGGTGTTGCCGGCCATTCTTGCCGATCGCGCGGGAATGATCGTCTCACCGACAGCCGTCAAGGCCTCGGGCAAGGGCTACCAGCGCAGTCCCGTCGGTGCCGGGCCGTTCAAGCTGGGCCAGTGGACCCCAGGCTCGATGCTTGAGCTCACAGCGTTCCCCGGGTACTGGGACAAGGAGAAGATCAAGCTGAGCGGCATCCAGTACAAGATCATCGGCAATCCCACATCCCTGGTTAGCGCGCTGTTGTCCGGGCAGATCGACCACGCGTCCAACGTGGATCCCAAGAATGTGTCGGTGTTGAAGGCGAGCGACCGCGTCCGGGTCCAAAGCGAACCTACGCTCTGGGTGTACATCTTCCTCGTCAATACCGGCATGCCGCCTTTGAACGATCCGAAAGTGCGCCGGGCGGTGAGCCTGTCGATTGACCGCAAGGCCATTTCGGATGCGATCCTCGGCAAGGACATCGGGGAGGGGCCCGCCACCTTGCTGGTACCACCGTCGAACTGGGCTCACACCTCGGCCATCGGCCAACGCAGTCCCTATGATCCCGTGCAGGCCAAGAAGCTGCTCGCCGAAGCCGGGTACCCGGATGGCATTTCGCTCAAGGTGTGTGGCACACCGGTGCTGGGTTATGGGCCGGAGATTGTCGCGATCGAGCAGGAGCAGATGAAGGCCGCCGGCATCCGCATCGAAGCGACGATGCTTGCAGGCAGCGCCTGTCAGCAGGCCTGGCAATCGCGCAACGAGTACCACCTGCGCCAGGGCGGCTGGTCCGGGCGGCCGGACCCGTGGATGACCTACCAGCAGATCTTTGCCTCGAACGGCGAATACAACCGCACGAAGCAGAAGTTCCCAGGCGTTGATGAAATGCTCAATGACCTGCTCTCGGCCTACTCGCAGGAGGATCAGAAGAAGCTCTACGACAAGCTCAACGCCGTCTGGGTCGAGCAGTTCCCCTGGATCCCTTTGTTCTACGGTTCGAATGTCGCCGTGTACGCGCAAAACGTGGCGGGCGAGCAGCCGAATCTGCAGGGCAAGCTGAACCCGGTCACGATGTACTTCAAGAAATGAGGCACAGGGGCGGTCCAGCCATGGAAATGGGTGTGCGCTGATGTGGCTCATCGCCTTCAAGCGCCTGATCGCGGCACTGCCGACCGCGTTGGTCGGCAGTGTCCTGATCTTCGCCCTGGTCCACGTCATTCCCGGCGGCGCAGCCGAGGCGATCGCGGGTCCGGACGGGTCACCCGAAGTGATCGCAAAATTGAACGAGGAGCTGGGGCTCAATCGACCGCTCCACGTCCAGTTCGGCTCCTGGTTCTGGCGGGTCGCCCAGGGCGACTTCGGCACCTCCCTGGTGGACAACCGGTCCATCGCCGAGGACATTCTTCATCGCCTTCCCCTTACGCTGGAACTGGCGGCCGTCGGGCTGATGATTGCGTTGCTCGTGGGTGTGCCCCTTGGTGTGTTGGCTGCGGTCTGGCGCGGACGACTGCTCGATACCGGCATCAACAGCCTTGCCGGCATCGGCCTGGCGGTGCCGGAGTTCTGGCTTGCCATGCTGGCGGTCAACCTGTTTGCCTTGCGCCTGGCCTGGGTTCCCGCGATCGGCGTGGCACCTGTGAGCCAAGGGCTGCTGGAGCACCTGCAGTCCATCGTGCTTCCGTGCCTTACGCTGGGCAGCGGGGCTGCCGCGGCGGTGGCGCGTTTTGCGCGCAGCGGCATGATCGAGGCACTGAAGTCGCCGTACATCCGGACGGCCCGTGCCATCGGCATGGCTCCGCTGCCGATGTACGCGCGATTTGCGCTGAAGAACGCGCTGATTCCGGTGTTGACGGTGCTGGGAATCATCGCCGGAACCTTGATTGGTGGGGCCATCCTGGTCGAGCAGGTCTTCGTTATTCCGGGGCTCGGTGCCATGTTGGTGACGGGTGTTCTCCAGAAGGACTTCCCGGCCGTGCAGGGCGTGGCGCTGGTGCTCACGTTCGCTGTCATCGCCATCAACCTGTTGGTGGACATCGGGTGCGCGTCGCTCGATCCAAGGATCAGGTGAGCACCCCATGAAGGACGTGTCGATGGGGCCTGTCGGTGAGGCGGTGTCCGATTTTTCCCACCGGGGCGGTCTGCGCAGCCGCATCGGCTTCGGTGTCGCCGTCGTGATCCTGGCGCTGATCGTGGTGCTGAGCCTGCTTGCGTCCGTCGTCGCGCCATTTGATCCGATCGCGCAAAACCTTGGCAACGCCATGGCGGCGCCGGGCTCGAAACACTGGCTGGGTACCGACAGCCTTGGCCGTGACGTGCTCAGCCGGTTGATCTGGGGCATCCGGCCGGCGCTTGGTGGCATGTTGATCTCGATCGCGACAGCCATCGTGCTGGGGGTCCCCTGGGGCCTCGTGGCCGGTTACGCGTCCGGCATGGTCGACATGGTCCTGATGCGGGTGGTGGATGCCTTGCTGGTGTTCCCCGGGCTGGTCCTGGTGCTGGTTCTCACCGCCGTGCTGGGTGCAAATCTGGAGAACAGCATGCTGGCACTGGGCATCATCTATGCGCCCGTCCTGGCCCGGGTCGTGCGTTCGGGCGTGATCACGGTCAGGAATCGAGAATTCGTGACGGTGACCCGGCTCTACGGACTTTCACCCTGGTACCGCATGTGGCGCCATGTCATGCCCAATGCGCTCGGGCCGGCCGTTGTGCAGACAACCCTGCTTGCAGGCACGTCGTTGCTGGCGCAGGTGGGTCTGGGATTCCTCGGGATCGGGGTTCAACCCCCGCTGGCGAGCTGGGGCGGGTCGCTTGCCGAAGCGTTCCAGTACATCGTGGTTCGGCCCAGTGCGACCTTTGCCCCCGGGCTCCTGGTGGCGATCGTCGTGGTCTGCATCTACCGCGTCGGGGACGAGATCCGTGATCGCGTGATGCGCGATTCGTAATTGGTGCCGGGACAAGGGTTTCGTATGCAGCCAGCACTCCTTGGCATCCACGTGCTCGACTTGACCGATGACATTGCGGGGCAGTATTGCGCGCGCATGTTTGCGGACTATGGGGCTCAGGTGACGTTGGTGGAGCCGCCGGATGGCTGCCACATGCGCCAGCGTCCTCCGTTGCGAGGCGACGGCGACGGGGGCGAGTCGCTGCTGTTCTTTCACCTCAACCAAGGCAAGTCGTCGCGGATCGTCGACCGCGGCGAGCACGCGGGGCGGGAAGCCCTGGCGGAAATGGCCAAGGTGGCGGATGTGATCATCTTGGGGCCGGGTGAGGACCGGACGAGCCTGCGCCGCGCCAGCCCTCAAAGCATCATCTGCCTGGTCAGTGATTTTGGGGTGACCGGTCCGCTGGCGGGTTGGCTTGCCACCGAGCTTGTGCACCAGGCGCTCAGTGGCAACATGAATCAGAATGGCGAACCGGATCGCGAGCCACTGTACGGCTGCGGCGATCGGGCCTCCTACGCCGCCGGCGTGGCGGCCTTTATCGCCGCGCTGTCCGCGGTGTTTGTTCGATGCCGCGATGGCCTGGGGCAGGACGTCTCGGTGGATATCGCGGAGACGGCGGCCTCACTCTGGTATCCCTACGCGACGCAATACGTCTACAACGGGTCGCTCGAGACACGGGGCGACGAGCGCCAGCCGCTGGGTTATGTCCGGTGCGCGGACGAATGGATCGCGTTCTGGGTCTTCAACGACCGGTGGCTTGGCTTTTGCGAGGTGATGGGCGCGCCGCATCTTGCCGACGATCCGCGATTCTCCCAGCCACTCGAGCGGATCAACAACTGGAACACGCTGGTCGCGGAAGTCGGTGAGTTTGCCCGGCATCGCGGAGCCGACGAACTTGTGGCGGCGCTCCAGGCCAGGCAATTGGTGGCGGCCAAGAGTTATCGCTTGAGCGCCTTGTGGCAGGATTGTCGACACCTCGCCGAACGCAAATTCTGGGAAAACGTGCCCACGGATCAGGGATATCGGACGATCCTGGGGCCGCAGTTTCGCCTCAGTGCATCACCACGCAAGGTGATGTTTGCGGCGCCATCCCTTGGCCAGGTTCATGGGCCACGCGTCAAGACGACCCCGCAGACGGCTTGTGACCGCGTCGGCATGGAGCAAGCAGGTGCGATGCTGGCGACCAACGATGGGCCACTGCGAGGTGTACGGGTGGTCGACATGACTACGGCGTTCGCTGGCCCACTCGCCGGGCGGATTCTGGCCTTCCTGGGGGCGGAGGTGATCCACGTCGAGTCGGGCGCGCGGCCGAACATGTGGCGCCACCACGATCAGGTCGTCAATCCGCGGCGTTATCCCGACGGTGAACTCGGCACACATCGGTACAACCGGTGCGCGCTGTTCAACTCCGAGAACATCAACAAGTTCTCGTTGTGCCTCGACATCAAGCGGCCTGGCGGTGTGGAGACCTTGCAGCGCTTGATTTCGCGCTCGGATGTCCTGGTCTCCAACTTCAGGCCCGGCACGCTGGATCGCATCGGCATAGGCCATGCGCAGATGAAGCAGGTGAAGCCTGCAATCATCGTGGTCGAAATGCCTGCGTTCGGGAATGTCGGTGAAATGGCCAATGCAGCTGCATTGGCGCCGACGATGGAGTTGATCGCCGGCATGTCCGGCATGATCGGTTATGCCGATGGCCGTCCTGCGACTTCCGGTCCCGCGTATCTCGATGCTATCGGTGGTCTGCACGGTGCCGCGGCGGCGCTTGTCGCACTGGTGCACCGGGAGTTAACGGGCGAAGGACAGTACGTCGAGGTGCCGCAATGTGAGGCGGCCATGCAATTCATTGGCGAGCACATTCTCGACGCCATCGAAAACGGCAGAGATCCCGGACTTCAGGGGAATGCCCGCACAGGATGTGTGCCCCATGGGGCATTTCGCGCGCAGGGTGACGACGAGTGGGTCGCCATTGCCGTGACGAGCGATGTGCAATGGCGTGCGCTGGCCACCGCGATAGGGCGATCCGACATGGCCGCCGGAGTGGAGTTTGGATCGGCTGCGGCGCGGTTGCAACGCGAAGGCGTGATCGTCGATGCAGTGCACGTATGGACGCAACTGCGTTCCAAGGCCGCGGCAGCGCAAGCATTGCAGGCCGTAGGCGTGCCCGCCGCAGCGGTACAGAACGCCAAGGACATCGTGGGGAGCGACTACCTGGCTGCGCGGAACTACTTCACCACACTTGACCACCCGCAGGCGGGTCGGCATCCGTACGGCGGACTTCCGTTTCACCTGTCGCGAACGCCTGGCTCGCAGTACCGTGCTGCCCCTTGTCTTGGCGCACACACGCGGCTGATCTTGACGGAGGTGCTCCAATTGTCTGAAGACGAGATTGCCGCTTTGGAGAGAAATGGAGCGCTTGACAACGATGCGAGATGGCCGCGCCGTCAGGGGCCGTAGCTGCGCGGTGCGATAGAAGTTCTCACGAGCGCCTCGTGCAGCAGCCTGGAGCAGTTGTTCTTCAACCCATTTCATTGGGTGTTGCGGGACCTGGCTGCATTGCGCACGTCCGCATTGCCGGATCTGCCAGACGATTTTCGGCTGATGGGCAACCTGGGCCACCGTACCGCAGAGCCGGGCCGACCTGGTGGGATTTTGGTTGCGGTTTCGGGATTCCCCTGCCGCATGACGGCTTCGTCAAACTGACCCAGCGCGCTGTAGGAATTTTTGAAGCGGTCTTGCGCACATGGCAGCGTGCCGCCTTGGGCGATCAAGCGCGGTCTGTTCGCCATGGTGACCCGCGGCGGCTTGGTCGTCGAAGTCCAGGATGTGCGTGCAGGCCGACGGGATGAACGCCGCAGCTGGCAGCCCTGGCCGCGTCACCCAGCGCCGGGCCGCTCGCATCCCCCACGACCAGGTCTCCGGCATGTACGGTATGACCGGCCAGCAGCACAGGCTCACCGAAACCGCCCAGGCGCATGCGCCGTTTGCCGGTGCGCGGTGTCACCTGGCGACTCGCCACCCAGAGTCCGCCCTCGCGGATGTCATCGATGTCGCGGCAGGCACCATCGATGATGACCCCCTCGATTCCTAGCCGGTCCAGCGCGTCCGACCAGGTCGCCGTTCCGATCGCGCGGCAACGCCCGAGCAGTGCCATCGCTTCTGGCGATCCCGCCTCCGGCAACAAGGTTTCCTGCTTCATCCCGACCTCAACCACCAAAAGAAGGCACTGGCAAGCCGCGGCTGCCGGTACGCACGGCGAACAGTCCGCCCGCCATGGGCTGGGACGCAAGTTGCTCGGCCGAGAGTCTCTGCGAAGCCGTCGTGATGAACAGTGTGTCGAGTCCGGGCCCGCCGAAGGTGCAGCAACTCGGTTGTGTCACGGGCAGCGGGATGATGCAGTCGATCTTGCCCGCTGGGGTGTATCGAACAACCCGGCTGCCGCCGTAGCTCGCATTCCAGAGGCACCCATCTTCATCGATGGCAGAGCCATCGGGCATGCCAGGATCCGTAGCGCAATCCACGAACACGCGGCGATTGAAAATGCGCCCCTCTTCCGCATCGAAATCGAAGATCCAGATCTTTCTCGCAGGGCTGTCCGCGAAGTACATCCGTTGGTCGTCGGGGCTGAAGACCGTGGAGTTCGGGATGTCGACCTGGTCGAACACCTTCTGCACCGAGAAGTCCGGGTCGACCCGGTAGAACGAACCCGTCGGGGCGCGGACGGTGTCGTGCATGGTGCCGATCCAGAATCGACCGCGTGAATCGGCGCGCCCGTCGTTCAGCCGATGGCCCTCGATGTCCGCTTCCAGCGACAGCAGTCGCGTGGTCCCGCCGGTCGCGGGGTCGAATCCGTAGAGTCCGTCGCGCAGCGACACCAGCATGCCACCTTGCCGGCGAAAGGCCCAGCTTCCCACCGATTTTGTTGGCAAGGTGAACACCCGGTGCGCACCCGTCGCCGGATTCCAGGACTGCAGGCTGGGGGCCCGCACATCGATCCACCACAGGCATTGCGTCGGGGCATGCCAGAGAGGCACCTCCCCCAGCGCATCGCGGAACGCCAGAACGCGCTCGGGGCTGGACAACGCGACCACCTATTGCACCTTCACACCAGTTTCGCGCTGGATGTCCTTGAAGATCTGCGATTCGCGATCGATCAAGGACTTGACCTCGGCGGTCCAGCGGGAGGGGTAGGGCGTGAGCAGGCGGATATTCTTGCTGGGATACGTCTGGGCCAGTGCAGTTGCCGCACAAAGGCTTGCCAGTGCGGCGCTGATGGCGGCCCCGAGCAACTTCGAGGAGAAATCGCGGCGCGCTTGTCTCGTCGTGAACTTGACCATGTTTCGCTCCCCTTGAATTTTTGCAAGTCTGCCATGAGGGTATCGCAGCGTCCAATGGCTATTTTTTTGGCTTTGTCGATTCGAATCTCGCATTGCAGGGTCGCGTGCACGTTCCTGGCGCGCAATGCGTCACCCCCCAAGGAGATTCCCCATGACTCTGTGCCCGATCGCAATTGTCGCCGACTGCGCCAAGTGCCCCGCGTTCAAGATCTGCCCGCTCAAGACATCGCTCTGGGACCAGAAAGCGAAGCCGCAGGAGCCGCCGGCCAAGGCCGGCAGGCCCGGTAAGCGCAAGTGAATCGCCCCGCAAACGGGCCCAGGCCTACTTCAGGATATCCCCCAGGCAAAGGAACTTGATCTCCACGTAGTCGTCCATGCCATGGCGCGAGCCTTCGCGCCCCAGGCCGGACTGCTTGACACCGCCGAAAGGCACGTGCTCCGTGGCAAGGATTCCCACGTTGATGCCGACCATGCCGTATTCCAGCGCCTCGCTGACGCGGAAGATGCGGCCCACGTCGCGGCTGTAGAAATAACTTGCCAGGCCGAACTCGGTGTTGTTGGCGGCATCGATGGCCTCCTGCTCGGTCGTGAAACGGAACACCGGTGCGAACGGGCCGAAGGTCTCCTCTTTGGCGCACAACATGTCGCCAGTCGCGCCAGACACGACTGTGGGTTCGAAGAACTGGCCCTGCAGGGCGTTGCCGCCAACGGTGATCGTGCCTCCCTTGGCCAGCGCGTCGGCCACATGGCGCTTGACCTTGTCCACGGCAGCGTCTTCGATCAGCGGGCCTTGCGCCACGCCGTCCTCAAAACCATTGCCGACCTTGAGCGCCCGCACCTTGGCACTGAACTTGGCCACGAAGGCGTCGTAGACACCATCTTGCACGTAGAAGCGGTTGGCGCACACGCAGGTCTGGCCGGCATTGCGGTACTTGCTGGCCATGGCGCCTTCCACGGCGGAGTCGATATCGGCGTCGTCGAACACGATGAAGGGCGCATTGCCGCCCAGCTCCAGCGACATCTTCTTGACCGTGGGCGCCGACTGGGCCATCAGGATCCGGCCGACCTCGGTGGAGCCGGTGAAGCTGATGTGGCGCACGACGTCGCTGGCGCACAGCACCTTGCCGACCGAAATCGAGTTTGCGCTGTCGGCGGTCAACATGTTGAGCACACCGGCCGGGATGCCGGCGCGCAGCGCCAGTTCGGCCGCAGCCAGCGCGGTCAGGGGGGTGAGTTCGGCCGGTTTGATGATCACGGTGCAACCGGCGGCCAGGGCGGGTGCGACCTTGCGCGTGATCATCGCCAACGGAAAGTTCCAGGGGGTGATGGCAGCGCAGACGCCGATCGGTTGTTTGACCACCATCAGGCGGCGGTTGTTGTCGAAGGTGGGCAGGGTTTCGCCGTTGACGCGTTTGGCTTCTTCGGCGAACCATTCCACGAAACTCGCGCCGTAGGCGACTTCACCCTTCGCCTCGGCGAACGGTTTGCCCTGTTCGGCGGTCATGATGCGGCCCAGGTCTTCCTGGTTGGCCATCAGCAGGTCGAACCACTTGCGCATCAGGATGCTGCGTTCCTTGGCGGTCTTGCTGCGCCATGCCGGCCACGCCGCGTTGGCGGCATCGATGGCAGCGAGTGCATCGGTATCCCCCAGGTTGGCTACGTCGGCCAGTTTGCGGCCATTGGAGGGGTCGAACACATCGAACCGGTTTAGCCCGGCGACCCACTGGCCGTTGATCAGGGCGTCGGTCTTGAGCAGGGTGGGGTCGCGCAACAGCGAAAGAGGGGAGGTTTTCATGTCCATGGGGTGTGCTCCAGAGCAAAGTGGCGGGGATCGCCGGGATTATCCCGCCAAGGCAGCTGTCGCCGGCCTGGCTGGCACACCAGCACAGCTAAAATGCACAGGTTTTCCCGTGTGTCCATGGTCCCTTGCGGATCGTTGGGCCAGCCTGCAGCGCAACTCCTCGCGCAGCCACATCCTTAGCTTGAAGCCCCATGAACCACTCTGCCATCACCGTTGCCGACATCCGCACCATCTTCCTGGACTTCTTCGCCTCCAAGGGCCACACCGTGGTGGCGTCGAGCCCGCTGGTTCCTGGCAACGACCCCACGTTGATGTTCACCAACTCGGGCATGGTGCAGTTCAAGGACGTGTTCCTGGGCACCGACAAGCGCTCCTACGTGCGCGCCGCCTCGGTGCAGGCCTGCCTGCGCGCCGGTGGCAAACACAACGACCTGGAGAACGTGGGTTACACCGCACGCCACCACACCTTTTTCGAAATGCTCGGCAACTGGAGTTTTGGCGACTACTTCAAGCGCGAGTCGCTGACCTGGGCCTGGGAACTGCTGACCCAGGTCTACAAGCTGCCCGCCGACAAGTTGTGGGCCACGGTTTACATCGACGACGACGAGGCCTTCGACATCTGGACCAAAGAAATCGGTCTGCCTGCGGAACGCGTGGTGCGCATCGGCGACAACAAGGGTGCCAAATATGCGTCCGACAACTTCTGGATGATGGCCGACACCGGCCCCTGCGGCCCTTGCAGCGAGATCTTTTACGACCACGGACCCGAAGTGGCCGGTGGCCCGCCGGGCTCACCCGACTCCGAGGGCGACCGCTACATTGAGATCTGGAACAACGTGTTCATGCAGTTTGACATGCAGGCCGATGGTTCGGTCAAACCATTGCCGGCTCCGTGTGTGGACACCGGCATGGGCCTGGAACGTCTGGCGGCGATCCTGCAGCACCAACACAGCAACTACCAGATCGACCTGTTCGACGCGCTGGTCCGCGCCGCGGCGCGCGAGACCGGCTGTGCCGACCTGGCCAACAACTCGCTCAAGGTGATCGCCGACCACATCCGCGCCACCGCGTTCCTGGTCAGCGACGGCGTGATCCCAGGCAACGAAGGCCGCGGCTACGTGCAGCGGCGCATCATCCGGCGCGCCATCCGCCACGGCTACAAGCTGGGCAAGAAGACGCCTTTCTTCCACCGACTGGTGGCCGACCTGGTGGCCGTGATGGGCGAGGCCTACCCAGCCATGGCGGCGCAGCAGCAGCGCATCACCGAGGTGCTCAAGGCCGAGGAGGAGCGTTTCTTCGAGACGCTGGAAAATGGCATGCAGATACTCGACGCGGCCCTGTTGGGCGGTGTGACGCAGCTGCCGGGCGACGTGGCCTTCAAGCTGCACGACACCTTCGGCTTCCCGCTGGACCTGTCGGCCGATGTGTGCCGCGAGCGCGGCCTGACGGTCGACGAAGCCGGTTTCCATGCCGCCATGGACCGCCAGAAGGCGCAGGCCCGTGCGGCTGGCAAGTTTCGCATGGACAAGGCGCTGGAGTACACCGGCGCGGGCAACGAGTTCGTCGGTTACGACAGCCTGACCTTTGATAGCATCGTTACCGGCCTGTTCTTCGACGGTGTGCCGGTTGACCATATTGCGGCGGGCCAGGCGGCAGTGGTGGTGCTCGACAGCACGCCGTTCTATTCCGAGAGCGGCGGCCAGGTGGGTGACCAGGGCGCGATTTTTTCGGACACTGCGATGTTCGACGTGGCAGACACCCAGAAGATCAAGTCCGACGTATACGGCCACCACGGCAGCCTGTCGGCCGGCGCGCTGAAGATCGGCGACAAGGTCACGGCCCACGTGAATGCCGCCACCCGCGCGGCGACGGTGCGCAACCATTCCGCCACGCACCTGATGCACAAGGCGCTGCGCGCTGTGCTGGGCACGCATGTGCAGCAAAAGGGCAGCCTGGTGAATGCCGAACGCACGCGTTTCGACTTCACGCACAACGCCCCGGTGAGCGACGAACAGGTGCAGGCGATCGAGGCGCTGGTCAACGCCGAGATCCTGGCCAATGCGGCCACGTTATCGCGCCTGATGGACATCGAGTCGGCCAAGAAGACCGGCGCCATGATGCTGTTCGGCGAAAAGTATGGCGAGGTCGTGCGTGTGCTCGACATCGGCAGCACCACCGAGCTGTGTGGCGGCACCCATGTGCAGCGCACCGGCGACATCGGCCTGTTCAAGGTGGTGTCCGAAGGCGGCGTGGCGGCCGGTGTGCGCCGCATCGAGGCGGTCACAGGCGGGGGCGCACTGGCCTACCTGCAGAACCTCGAAGCCACGGTCGCGCAGGTGGCTGGCACCGTCAAGGCGCCGGTGGCCGAGTTGAACGAACGCGTCAAGGGCATGCAGGAACATGTCAAGCAGCTGGAACGCGAAATTGCTGCGCTCAAGGGCAAACTGGCATCGAACCAGGGCGACGAGCTGCTGCAGCAGGCGGTCGATGTCAAGGGCGTAAAGCTGCTGGCAGTGCGCCTCGACGGAGCCGACGCCAAGACCCTGCGCGAGAGCATGGACAAGCTCAAGGACAAGCTCAAGAGCGCCGTAATCCTGCTCGCCACCGTGGATGGTGCCAAGGTGCAGTTGGCAGCCGGGGTCACGCCCGATCTGGTGGCGAAGGTCAAGGCGGGTGAGCTGGTGAACTTCGTCGCCGCCCAGGTCGGTGGCAAGGGCGGTGGCAAGGCCGACCTGGCCATGGCCGGTGGCACCGACCCGGCGGGCCTGCCTGCCGCCCTGGCGAGTGTGCAGGGCTGGGTGG
This sequence comes from Rhodoferax sp. OV413, assembly GCA_945861785.1. GTDB lineage: Bacteria > Pseudomonadota > Gammaproteobacteria > Burkholderiales > Burkholderiaceae_C > CAISIP01. The sequence goes on from CAMAWD010000009.1 coordinate 40,203, forward strand.
CCGGCAAGCTTTGACCCGCATGGCCGCAACCAGCGCCGGCACGGCTGCCCGGTACACCCCGTGAGCCTGCTGGCGCCCGGCTCGCCACGCGACCGGCGCATCGGCATCACCCTGATGTGTGTCGTGGCGCTGTGTTATTCCTGCCTCGATGCGGCGGCCAAGTACCTGGTGGTCACCCTGCCGGTGGTGCAGGTGGTGTGGCTGCGCTTTCTCACCCATGCCGTACTGGGCGTGGTGGTGCTGGCGCCAAACTACGGGCTGCGCCTGTTTCGGGTGCAGCATCCGCGCCTGCAGCTTTTGCGGGGCATCATGCTGGCGGGCATGACGGGGCTCAACATCTGGGCGCTGGTCTACCTGCAGCTCGACATCACGGCGGCGATCCAGTTTTCGGTGCCGATCCTGGTCGCGGTGATCAGTGCCAGGTGGCTGGGCGAACGGCTCGACGGCCCGCGCTGGATCGCCATCCTGGCGGGTTTTGGCGGCGTATTGCTGATCGTGCGGCCCGGCTCCAGCGCGTTCCATCCGGCGATCTTCCTGTCGATCGGCAATGCGATCCTGTACGCGCTGTTCAACCTGCTGACGCGCCGGCTCGCCGCCTCTGAACTGCCGGCGGCCACGCAGCTGATGTCGGCCATCATCCCGTCGGTGCTGCTGGCGCCGTTTGGCTTGTTCGTTTGGCGGGCACCCGATGGCTGGTGGAGCTGGGTGCTGGTGTTGTCGCTGGGGCTGTTCGGTGGCATGGGCCACCTCGCGGCGGCGCTGGCCTACCGCTATGCGTCCGCGGCGGTGCTGGGCCCCTTTATCTACCAGCAGATCATCTACATGGGACTGCTTGGCTGGCTCGTGTTCGGCCACGTGCCCGACGCGCTGGTGGTGCTGGGGGCGGCGGTTGTGGTGGGCAGCGGGCTGTTTCTGCTGTACCGTGAGTTTCGGCACTGAGCGGCTGCGCAAGCCACCCTGCCGGCGGCGTCTGGCGTGTCAGGCAGCAACGACCGGCTCGCACAGCACCTCGGTATGGACCGAGTTGGCGATGAAACACGCTTCGTGCGCTTCGTGGTGCAGCGCGTCCAGGGCGGGCCGGTCGGGTTGCTTCGGACCCGAAAACACCACCGCAGGACGCAGCATGACGCGGGTCATGGCCATTTTGCCACGGGCATTGCGGCGCATCTCGCCAGACGCATGGTCGTGGTAGCTGTCAACGCAGTACCCGTGTTTGGCCGCGATCGACAGGAACCACAACATGTGGCAACTGGAGAGTGATGCCACGAAGGCCTCTTCCGGGTCCACCCCGGCCGCGTCGGACCATGGCAGCGGCACGACGTGCGGTGATGAAGACCCGGGGACCTCGGCGCCGCCGTCGAAACGCAGCAGGTGGCGGCGGCTGTACCGACCGGAGGAAAAGTCCTGATCGCCGCGTTGCCAGAGGATCTCGGCGCTGTAGCTGGCCATGGGGTGGTCCTTCGTTCTGTGGGCCCGGCCCGGAGCTGGTCCGGCACCAGCAACTGTATTGTGCTTGCACCGGGCTGGTGTGCCGCACCGGCACGCAATTGCCGGTGCCCGGCGCGACGTGAGCGATGGCCAGCGCAGTTTTCAATACACTGACCACCATGACCCACCTTCCTGGCGCGCACCACGGGCCGCATCAGCTGGTTTCCTGCTACCGCAGCGGCGATGCCATGCGCAGTCGCAGCATTGGTGATTTGGTGTTGACTGGCGTGGTCGACATCCTTGCGCCCCCGGCCGGGCTGCTGGCGGATTGGGAGCGGGAGACCACGCAGCGCTTGGGCCTGGAACCCGGCGACGTCGAATTGTTGTCCCTGCCCCGGGCGCGTATGCGCTGGCCGGACTACCGCCGTTGCGTGCAGGCGGTGTCTGACTGGAGCAGCACGGTGGGCCTGCACGGGGTTCTTTGCGCCAGTGATGTTGCCCTGATGGCCTGTCGCGGGGCGCGCTACCACCACGACGCGGAGCAGTATGGCGGTGCTGTCTTTTGCAATCTTTTCGTGAGCGAGGACAAGGGTTTGGACCTGCATTTTCCGTCGGCCGGTCGACGAATCCCGCTGGTCAGGGGCACCGTCGTGGTGTTCGATACCGGCCAGGCGCATGCCGCAATCGATCGCCGGCATGGCGGCTTCGATGTGGCCGACTTCCCCCCCGACCGGGACTGCTCCCAAGTCTTCCTGACCTGGGAGCTTGCGGTCGAGAGCGCCGACGTCGCGCGCGCGCTGGGAGTCGATTTCGACATCGTCCCTTCAGGTGTGCTGCCTTTGGATGAAGGGCAAGTCTGGCTGAATGGCGCACCCGCCCACGTGTGCCCGGAGTCCGGGCGGTGGCTGGTGGGCGGATGACAGGCGGGCCAGGCGCCGAGCCGCCTGACGCGAAGTGAGCGACCGCTGTGCAGCGTTGAGCGCACCAGTCAGCCCACCATTCAGCGCACGTGCCACTCCTGTGTCAGCGGCTTGGCGCCGACCAGCTCAGCGTAACCCGCGCCGGTGGTGCCGCCCGGGTGGGCCCCGAAATACCGCTCGTCCATGGGCAGGTCCGCCGGTTGCCAGCGCACGTCGCAGGACAGGCGCACCCGCCCGACAGGGGAATGGTTTTCCAGCGATCCGTGCAGTATGTACATGCCGAAGACGACCACATCGCCGGCCTCGAAGTTGCGCGTCAGCAAGCGGGTGCCGCGCTCGCGCGCCAGGCTCAGTGCGTCCTGCGCCAGCGTGGCCTTGCGGGTGGTGTCGCGCGCCACGTCAAAGCCTATCATCGGGTCGATCAGATCGCGGAAATGGTGCGAGCCCTCCACCACCACCAGCGGGCCGTCACACACCGGCACGTCACCGATCGGCAACCACACCGTGCAGACCTGGTCGTGTGCGCGGGTGAAGAACGGGTAATCGAAATGCAGCCCGGTTGCGCGGCCGGCAGTACCGGCACGCAGGAACATGTAGTCCTGCGGCCGCGCCGGCGCGCCCAGAAGGTTTGCCATGATGCCGTGCAACGCGTCACCATGGCTAAGCGCGCGCAGCCTGGGGCCCTCGCTCACCGACTGCCAGAACTTCCCGCGGTCGGCAATCAGTTCGTCGCGCCGGCTGGCACCGGTGGCGATGCCCGCGCTGGCGGGCTCGGCCACCTCGCCAACCGCCACCAGGTGTTCGAAGACCTCCTGGCGCGCGGCTGCCACCAGGGCTTTGTCCAGCACGCCTTTCAAATAAATAAATCCGTCGGCGGCCATGCGTTCGCGCAACGCCTGCGGACGTTCGAGCAAGGCCGCGCTATCGGGCAGTTCACCGACCATGTTGGCGGGCACCTCCTGCCCTTGTACCCTGCAGCCCTGCATGTGTGTCTCCCTGTCTGGAACGGCGAAATGCGCTGGCCGCTTACATCGCTGCCGTGAAACCGCCGTCCACCGTCATGACCAGCCCGTTGACAAACACGGCCTCGTCGGACGCCAGGAACACGGCGGCCGGCCCGATCTCCCGCGGGTCGCCCCAGCGCCCCGCGGGTGTGCGTTTGCAGACCCAGTCGTTGAACTCCTGGTTGGCCAGCAGGGGTGTGTTCATCTCGGTCGCGAAGTAACCCGGTGCGATGCAGTTGACCGTGACACCCGCGGGTGCCAGTTCGACCGCCAATTGCCGGGTCATCGCATGTACGGCGCCCTTGCTGGCCACATAGGCCGAGACGGAGGGCCGCGCTGCCAACGCAGTGATCGACCCCGTGACGATGATGCGCCCGCGCCGGCGCGGCACCATCTGGCCGGCTGCCGCTTTGCACAACACCCAGACGGCGGTCAGGTTCGTGGCGAGCACCCGCTGGAAGTCTGCCAGCGCAAACTCGCCGATCGGCGCGCGGTGGTTGATGCCGGCGTTGGCGACCAGAATGTCGAAGCGGCCGTGCCGTGCGGCTATGTCGGCCACCGCGTGTTCCGCAGCGGCGGTGTCGCTGACGTCGAAGGCCAGTGCCTCGCCGGACAGGCCCTGTGCCTGCAACTCGGCAACCCGCGCCGCCAGTGCGGCGCCGTCGCGCGCGTTCAGCACCACATGTGCACCGGCCCGCGCCAGTGATTCGGCCATGGCCCACCCGAGCCCGCGCGAGGCCCCCGTCACGAGCGCCACCTTGCCGGTCAGGTCGAACATGGGCTTGCACTCCGCGAAGGAACAGGTTTTAGGGGCGGTGTCGGGGTCATTCCGGCTGCCGATCGATCTGGCGCACCAGGCTGGTGAAGGCCTGTTGCAGCAGCCCGTTGTCGGTGCCGGCGGCAATCATGGTGTAACCCATTTCCTGCGCCCGCCGCACCCAGGCCGGGTCGGTGGCCATGAAGCCTGCCACCTTGCCGTGGCGCCGGCAGACCTCGACCACCTTGCGCATCGCGGCGTCGAAACGCGGATCGTCGAAACGCCCCGGAATACCCATGAAATTGGACAAGTCGAAATGGCCCACCCACAACACGTCGATGCCGTCCACGGCGGCGATCTCCTCGACGTTGGCCAGCCCGTGTTCGGTTTCGATCTGCGCGATGACCAGGGTGCGTTCGTGGGCGATGCGGATCTTCTCGCCCACGTCACCACCCAGGTAGTCGCATTGCGCAAACCCGAAGGCCGCGCCACGCCGCCCGACGGGCGGGTAGCGGCAGGCCTGGACGATGGACTCGGCATGCGCGCGCGATTCGACCATCGGGATCATGACGCCGGTGGCGCCGAGATCGAGCGCCCGCGCCAGCCAGGTGTATTCGCCGCGCGGCACCCGCACCATGGGCTCGATCGGCAAGCCGCGGCAGGTGGAGAACAACCACTTGAGCGTCTCGAAGCCCAGGCCGGCGTGCTCCATGTCGTACAGCACGAAGCGACAACCGGCGTTGGCCAGGATCGCGCTCATGCCGGGCGAGAAGAATTCGAACACCATGGCGCCGGCAACCGTCTGGCCGCCAAGCAACTGCTTTTTGATCGTGTTGGGTTTCATGGCTGCGCCCCGGCGTGGGCGGCCTGGTTGTGCGCCGGTCTGTGGTCTTCATCCTCGAGTTTCTGCCAGAGGGCGCGCACCATGCGCATCAGCAGTTGTGACTCTTCCCAGCGGTCGGAGAGTTCGTAACCGTCGGCGCCCGTCATGGCGTATTCGCGCGGGCCGAGCTCGCACAGGAAGGTCAGCACCGCGTCCTTCGGTGCGCGCCGGCGCCAGCTGCGAAAGCCGTATTCCCACCAGCCCATGAAGAGGTCGAGCCAGTCTTTCTGGTGGGCGAAGCTGATCTGCACCTGAACCTGCTCGCGGCTGGCCACCCGGCCGTGGAAGCCCCAGCAGTTGTCGAGGATGCGGTGCATCAGGCGGTGGTTCTCGTCGGAAATCGGCCAGGCGAATTCGCGCCCCACCACGTAGTGCGACAGGTCGCCGGTCAGGCGCAGGTCCGGAAAACGGTCGAGCAGGCGCAGCGTGAAATACAGGTCCGTGGTCATGCGGTCGCGGTGGGTCTCCAGGTGCAGGGCCACCCCCGCCTGGGCGGCCAATGCCCGCCAGCCGTCGATCAGCGGGATGCACTCGGCGACCGTATGCGGACGCACATCGGCCTGCAGGTTGAGATGGTCGGCACCGAATTCGGCCACATGCGCCAGGATCGGCGCCAGGTCGTCGACTGTCCTGGGGTAACACTGTGCCTGCCAGGTCAGGCCCCAGTCACGCAACTGCCCGGTGACCTCACGCACGTAGTCACGATCGAAGAAACGCACCCCTGCTCCGTCGAAGCCGGCTGCGTGGACCATGTCGAGCTTGGTCGCGAGCGACCACTCGGCGCCGTCCGGGCGCCGCCGCTCCATGGCCCACATCGATTGGTAAACCCGAAGCTGCTGCATCAGGAGGCTTCGGTCGCGATTTCGCCGGCGTCCTTGAAGAAACGCGTGCCCAGGTCGCGCTGGTTCTCGTAGATCGACCCCTGCTTGGGTGCCGCCGGATAGGGCAGGCGCACCGGCACGGCCGTCATGCGTGGCTCCAGCGTCTCGGCACCGCTCACCAGCAGATCCCCCCAGGCATTCCAGTCTGTGGGCGGATGGACCAGCGGCCAGGCGTCCGCCGCACGGTACTGGTGCAGCAGGAAGCGGCGCGGCTTGCCCGAGGTGTTGGCGGACGACCCATGCAGCAGGCGCACGTGGTGCACGGTGATCGAGCCCGCGCGGCCCGTGCACATGACGGCCCGCGAGAAGTCGATCCCGCTGGTGACGGGATCGACGCCACCGACAAAATGGCCGTTGGCGTTGTGGTCGTAGATCTTGTCCTTGTGGCTGCCGGGGATCACGAGCATGGAGCCGTTGTCGGTCGTGAAGTCGTCGATCATGATGCCCACGGCGGCCAGGTCATCGTTGGTGTGCGGGTAGAAAGCCCAGTCCTGGTGCCACTCGATCGGTGAGCCGAAACCGGCCGCCTTCAGGTTGAGCTTGGACAGGTCGAAACGCACATTGGGGCCCCACAGCTTGTTCAGCACGGCCACGATGCCGGGGTGGCGGACCATGCGCGCATACACCGGATGGTGCTGGTGCGGGGTCTTGATGCGGCGCAGGCGCGGCTGCTCTGCGTTGTGGCCCGGTTCGAGGTCGAACACATCGGTGTGCTGCAGGGTGCTGCGCGAGCGTTCCACGAACTCGTCTGTCACGCGCTGCAGATCGGCGATGTCCTGCCCCGACAACACGTCGGGCACGACGATGTAACCCTCGCGCTCATAACGCGCGACATCCTGGTCTGTGATCATTTTGTCTCCTCGGCGGCGTGCAACTTCAGTGGGTGAAGGCAGGGTCAAACGCAATTGACCGGAATTTAATATTACATTAGTATTATCCTTGCCGGCGGCCTTGGCAATGCTTGGTTCTGGAGCCGGACTACAACAACCGTTGGCGAGAGCCGACACACAGGAGACACCATGGCAATATCAAGGCGTGCAGTTTTGGCCTATGGTGCTGGCGCAGCCAGCGTTCTGGCCGTTCCGGCAATCACCCGCGCGCAAGGCGCCCCGATCCGGCTGGTTTTTTCGCACCACCTCCCGACCACCCACCTGGGGCACAGGATCACCGAGACCTTTGCCTCGCGTGTCAAGGACGCCACCGGTGGGCAGGTCACGATCGACATTCGGCCGGCCTCGCAGCTGTTCAACCTGCGCACCTCGGCCGAGGCGCTGCAACTCGGCACGCTCGACATGTGTTGGAGCGACCTGGGCACCCTGGCCAACTGGCAGCCGCACATGGGTTTCATTTCGCTGCCCTTCCTGTTCAACGATTTCGACCATGTCAAGCGCGTCATGTACGGCCCACCGGGGCGGCAGGTGGTCGACATGGCCAAGGAGTCGTTGGGCGTGGAGATCCTGTCCCTGGGCGCTTCGGGCTTCCGGGTGTTCCTGTCGCGCAAGCCGATCCACAAGGCCGACGACGTGCGCGGCATCAAGCTGCGGGTTCCGGAGATCCCCACCTGGGTGGCCATGGCCAAGGCGATGGGCGCCAACCCCACGCCGATTCCGGCCGGCGAAATGTACACCGCCCTGCAGACTGGTGTGATCGACGCCATCGAGGTGCCGGCCGACTACATCGTCTCCGCCAAGATCTACGAGGTGGCCGGTTTTGCCACCAAGACCCACCACATCTTCACCGAGGTCTCGATGATGGCCAGCGCCAAGCGCATGGCGGCACTGCCCGCCAATGTGCAGAAGGTCATCCGGGAGGAGTCCGTGCGGGCAGTCCAGAAGGACATGTGGGACGCCAACATCGCGGAACAGTCCGCCGCCTGGAACGAACTGGCGGGCCGGGTGAAGGCCAATGCCACACCGGACATCGACAGTTTCCGCTCCAAGATGGGGCCGGTGCTGACCGACTTCGTCGCCAAGACCGGGCCCAAGGGCAAGGCGCTGGTCGATGCCACCGTAGCGGCCGCCAAGGGCTGACCTGGCAATGCCGGGTCCGCACACGGACTCGCGCGAGGCACCTCCCCACCGCTCGGCGGTGCTGTACCGGCTGGACCGGCTGGCGGGTGGCCTTGGCGCGACGTTGAAGGCGCTGTCGGTGGCATTTCTGGCGAGCTACTTCGTTCTCGTTTTGCTGCAGGTTTTCTTCCGCTACGTGGTCAACGAGTCGCTGTTCTGGGCCGAGGAACTGGTGCGTGGCCTGATGGTCTGGGGGGTCATGATCAGTTCGGCCCTGGTGGCCGGGTCGCGCGGCCATATCCGGGTCGAGGTGCTCGAGCTGATGTTGCCACCCCTGGGCCGCCGGATCGTGGTCTGGATCACCGATGCGCTGTGTATTGCCTTCAGCGTGTTGCTGCTGTGGGCCGCCATCGAGCTCATGAGCCGCTCTTGGCTCCAGCGTTCTCCGCTGCTGGAGATTCCGAAGTGGTCGGTCTACATGGCCCTGGCGGTCGGTGCCGGCTGCGAAGCCCTGCTGGTGCTGATCACCTGGAACCGGCCGCTGGCGGTCGAGCATCCGGTGGACCCCACACTGTGAAACCAGCCCCATGAAAGTTTGCGCATGACGATTTCCCTGATGTTGGGGTTGTTCTGCATCTTCATGGTGTTGGGCCTGCCGATCGGTTACTGCATGGGGCTGGCCGCCATCCTGGCCATTCTCTACGACGGCCAGCTGCCGGTGCTGATACTGGCCCAGCAGTTCTACGAGGCGCTCGACAATTTCTCCCTGCTGGCCGTGCCCTTGTTCGTGCTGGCCGGCGAACTGATGAGCGTGGCCGGCATCACCGAGCGGCTGGTGAACATGTCCCGCGCACTCATCGGGCATTTCCGCGGTGGCCTGGCGCAGGCCAACATCATGACCAACATGTTCATGGGGGCCATATCGGGCTCCGCGCTGGCCGATCTCACCGCCATCGGCTCGATCATGATTCCGGCCATGAAGCGCGAAGGTTACAAACCAGCGTTCGCCGTGGCCGTCACGGCCTGTGCCTCCATGATGGCGCCCATCATTCCGCCCAGCGTGATCGCCGTCATCTACGGCTCGGTCACGGGTGTCTCGGTCGGCGCCTTGTTCCTGGGGGGTGTGTTCCCCGGCATCCTCGCCGGGGTGTCGATGCTGGTGCTGGCCTGGTACATGGCGCCGGGCGCGGGTGCCCAGCCTTCGCCGCGCGTCGGATGGGGGGAGCGCGGCACGGCGACCTTGCGCGCGGCGCCCGCGATGCTGATGCCGGTCATCATCATCGGCGGCATCCTGTCGGGCGCCTTCACCCCCACGGAGGCCGGCGCAATTGCCGCCCTGTATGCCTTGCTGTTCGGTCTGGCGGGGCGCCGGCACGGGTTTGCCTCGCTTTACCGCAACTTCGCCGCAGCTGCCAGCATGACGGCCGGCGCCCTCGTCACGCTGGCGGGCGCCGGGCTGTTCAGCTGGGTGCTGAGCCGCGCCGGTGTCGGCCAGAGCACCCTGCAGCTGATGTTGTCGATCACCAGCGACCCGAAACTGGCCATGCTGGTCCTGATCGCCTTTTTCTTCCTGCTCGGCACATTTCTGGAGCCGGTGCCGGCACTGATCATCGTGGTGCCGATCATGGGCCCGCTGATCGCCCACCTGGGCTACGACCCGGTGCACTTCGGCATCGTCACCATCATGCTGCTCGTGCTCGGCTCGGTGACACCGCCCGTGGGCGTGCTGGCCATGGTGGCCTGCAAGATCGCGGGCATCCGCTACAACGAGTCGCTCGGCATGTTGCTGCCGTTTACGGCGGCCTGGTTGGCGGTGATTCTTCTGGTGGCCTTCGTGCCGGAGCTGGTTTTGTGGTTGCCGCGCGTCATGAAGGGCGCAAACTGACGCGCCAGCAGGCGCTTTCGAGGAGACAGGATGGAGAAGTTTCGTGTCGGCATCACCAGCGATGTGCTGATGTCGGATGGCGTGCCGATTTTCGGTACCGAGGTGCTGCGCATGCTGGACGAGCCGGCTGTACAGTGGGAATACATGGGCCAGGACTCCGACCACATCACGCCGGCGCATGCTGCGCGTTACGACGCCATCTGTGCCATGACAACCCGCCTGACGCCGCAAAGCCTGGCCGGCACCGACCACCGCTTGAAGCTGATTGCACGTTTCGGTGTTGGTTACGACAGCATCGACGTGCCGGCCTGCACTGCGGCCGGGGTGTTGCTGACAATCGCACCCGACGGCGTGCGCCGCCCGGTGGCCAGTTCCGCCCTGACGCTGATACTGATGCTGGCGCACAAGGTGCTGATCAAGGACCGCCTGACCCGCGCCGGCCGTTGGGCCGAGAAGATGGACCACATCGGCACCGGCCTGACCGGCCGCACGCTGGGCTCGATCGGCATGGGCAACATCGGCGCCGAATTGTTTCGCATCGCCAGGCCGCTGGACATGCACCACATCGCGCACGATCCGGTGGCCGATCCAGCCGTGGCAGCGGCGATCGGCGTGCGGCTGGTCGATATGGACACCCTGTTCCGCGAGTCGGACTTCCTGAGCGTCAACTGTCCGCTGAACGCCCGCACGCAGGGCCTGGTCGATGCGCGCCTTATCGGCCTCATGAAGCCCAGCGCCTACCTGATCAACACCGCCCGCGGGCCGATCGTCGATGAAGCTGCGCTGGTGGCCGCGCTGCAAGGCGGCCGCATCGCCGGCGCCGGGCTGGACGTCTTTGAGCAGGAGCCGACACCGCCAAGCAACCCGCTGCTGGCCATGGACAACGTGGTCGTCACGCCCCACGGGATCTGTTTCACCGACGAGTGCATGCACGGGTTGGCGGAGAGTGCATTCCGCGCCGTGCTCGAAGTGGCGGCTGGGCGAACGCCACCGTTTGTCGTCAACCCCGACGCCCTGAACCGGCGCCGCTGAGCACCAGGCATGGACGTGGCACCTTCACCCGCACCGGCCAGTGAGCCCGGTGTGCTGGTCGTGACCGGGGCGTCACGCGGCATCGGTGCGGCCTGTGCGGTCCTTGGCGCGCGCGCGGGGTACCGCGTGGTGGTCAACTATGCGCGCAGCCGCGACGCAGCCCTGGAGGTGGTGGCCGCCATCGAACGCGCCGGCGGCAGCGCCATTGCCGTGCGCGCAGATGTTTCGAGGCCTGCCGATGTGGATGAACTGTTCGCACAGACCGACCGCCATTTCGGCCGCGTGACCGCACTGATCAACAATGCCGGGATCGGTGGCGCGATCCGCCCGATCGAGGACCATACCGAGGAGACGTTGAACGCGCTGTTCCGTACCAACATCTACGGCTGCATCTACTGCGCCGGCGCGGCGATCCGGCGCATGTCGCCCCGGCATGGTGGATCGGGGGGCGTCATTGTCAACATCTCCTCGGCCGCGGCACGGCTCGGCGGCATCCAGGGCATGGTGGCCTACGCGGCGAGCAAAGGTGCGGTGGACAGCTTCACAACCGGCCTGGGCAAGGAGGTCGGCAAGGAGGGAATCCGTGTCGTGGGCATCCGGCCCGGAATGATCGCCACCGACATCCTGGAGCCCATCGGCGGTGCGGCCCTGATGCAGGCGACTGCGCCGACGATCCCGCTCGGGCGGGTGGGTCAGGCGGAGGAAATCGCGCAGGCGGCCATCTGGCTGTTGAGTGCGGCGGCGTCCTATGTGCACGGAACCACGATCGACGTCTCTGGCGGACGCTGAAAGACGGCGCGGCGGCAAGTGGTGCCGGCCCTGGGTGGACCGGGCACCGGCTCAGCGGTCCACCAGCGTGTAGGTCCGGATCGCCCGCTGGAGGATCCAGGCCGACACCGTGCGGTCGAACGCGACGAAATGGGCTTCGCGCTTGTGCTGCTCGAAGGCGGCGGCATCGCGGTAGATCTCGTACAGGAACACCTGGAAGGGTTGCGCCGGATCGGTGCAGACGTCGAACACCAGGCAACCAGGTTCGCGCTCGCGTGAACTGCGGGCATTCGCCACCATCTCACGCATGAATGCGTCCCAGTGGACGGGGTCGATACCGAACTGGACGGCGACTACGAAACCGGATACAGCCCCGTCGGTGGTGGGGACGGTGGTGGTGGTCGAGGTGGACATGTGGTGCTCGTTTCGTGGGGGAGGGGCTGGTACGGGGGCGGATGGGCAACGCTGTCAGGGCATGACGCTGCCGCCGTTGACCTCTATCGTCTGGCCGGTGATGTAACTGGCGAGCTTTTCACTGGCCAGGAAAAGCATGGCGCCAGAACACTCATCCGCCCGGCCCAGGCGTCCCATGGGGATCCCGGCGCTCAGCTGGGCCAGCAATTCGGGGCTGGTATGGCCATCGTGGATCGGTGTGGCGATCACGCCGGGTGCAACTGCATTGACGCGGATACCGTCGCCGACCAACTCCTTGGCCAGGGCGCGTGTCAGCGTCGAGATGTAGGCCTTGCTCGACGAATACAGCCCCGCGCCCATGCTGCCGCCACTGCGCGCCGCCTGCGAGGTCAGGTTGATGATGCAGCCGCCACCCTGTTGGCGCATGTGCGGCACGACGTGGCGGCACAGCGCAATCATGGAGCGCGCGTTGAGGTGGAACACCTCGTCGATCAGCGCGTCACTCGCTTCAACCAGGGGTGTCCTCCTGACGAATCCCCCCGCGTTGTTGATCAGCACGTCGATGCGGCCAAAGTGCTGGTGTACCTCGGCGGCCAGCCGTTCGAGCTGCGCGGTGTCGGACACATCGGCGCGGAACACCGCGCCGTCGCCACCGGCGGCCCGCACCCGGGCCAGGACGGCGTGCGCCTGCTCGGGGTGCGAATGGCAATGCACGGCGATGCGCGCGCCCTGCGCTGCGAAATCCACAGCCGCCGCGGCGCCGATCCCGGAACTCGCACCGGTGATCAACACCACCTTGTCCTTCAGGTCATCCATGCGTGGCCTGCGCTGTCAGTGGCTGTGGGGCCGGTGCAGCTTGCACTGCGGATTGAGCCGCACACCGAATCCGGGCTGGTCCAGTGCCGAGGCCTTCATGCGGCCGCCTTGCGGCACCGGCTCGTCCAGCAGCAGCGGGTTGAACATCGGCACCACCTGATCGGCCTTGGGCGCCATCATCAGGAATTCGGCGAACGGGCTGTTGTGGCGGGTGATGACGAAGTGGTAGCTGTAGACCGATGACCCGTGTGGTACCACCATGCTGCCGTGGGCGTCGGCAAGCGCCGAGATCTTGATGAGTTCGGTCATGCCCCCGCACCAGCCGACATCCGGCTGGATCAGGTCGCAGCAACCCATCTCGAGCAGCAGCCGGAAGCCCCAGCGTGTGGCCTCGTGCTCTCCGGTGGTGACCATCATGCCGGCTGGCACCTGGCGGCGCAGTTGCGCATAACCCCAGTAGTCGTCGGGCGGCAGTGCTTCTTCGATCCACTTCAGGCCATGCGCGTGTGCGGCCTGCGCCAGTCGGGTGGCGTAGTTGAGGTCCAGGCTCATCCAGCAGTCGTACATGAGCCAGAAATCCTTGCCGACACGCTGGCGCATATCGGCAAGTTTTTCGATGTTCTTGTGCAGGCCTTCCTCACCCTCTGCCGGACCATGCTGCAGCGGCATCTTGCCGCCGATGAAGCCCATCTGCTGGGCCAGGTCGGGGCGGGGCCCCGTGGCGTAGAACACCAGTTCGTCGCGTACCGGGCCACCCAGCAACTGGTGCACCGGCTCCTTGCGCACCTTGGCCAGCAGGTCCCACAAAGCCAGGTCGACACCGGATATGGCGTTGATCACCACCCCCTTGCGGCCGTAGTAGAGCGTGGCGAAATACATCTGGTCCCACATCTTCTCGATGTCGGTGACGCGTTGCCCCTCGAGAAAACGCGCCAGGTGTTTTTCGACGATGAACGCGCCGATCTCGCCACCGGTCGTGACGGCAAAACCGACCGTTCCGTCGCTGGCCTCGATCTCCACCACCAAGCTGCCCAGCACATTGATGCCAAAGGACTGGCGGCTCTGTCGGTATTCGGGGTAACGCGCCATCGGTGTGGCGATGTGGTCGTCGATCCAGTGCTCCTTGCCCTGGTCGTGGTAATCGGCACCACCACCCCGGACGGTGAAGGCGCGCACATGCCGGATGCTGGGAATACCCATGGGTTTGTCTCGCTCGTTGTCAGGTCAATGGGGTGCAAAGCGCGCCCGCACAGGTGCACCGGCATGCGGATCCAGTTTAGCAAGTTTGGCGCGTGGCCGGGCTTGTTTGAAGCCGCCTTGCACTGGCCCGGGGCTTGATGGCGGGGGTGGTCGTCACGGGAGTCTCCTTGCCTTTGTTGCCTTGCGGGCTTGTTCGTCGCCAAAATATGAACTATTCTGCGTGCGAGAACCATAAGGATCTTTTTAGTACATGAAAAGCACTATATTGCATAAGATTGCGCCGCCGGGAACAAGCGGGGAGCCGGCAGACAAGAACCCTTTCCTGCTGGCCCTGGGCGAGCGGGTTCGCAGCGTGCGCGCGCGCCGTGGCATGACGCGCAAGGCGCTAGCGCTCGCCGCCGATGTGTCCGAGCGGCATCTGGCGAACATGGAATATGGCGTGGGCAATGCCTCGGTTCTGGTGTTGCTCCAGGTGGCAGGTGCGCTTCAATGTTCGCTGGGGGAACTGATCGGTGACGTGACCACTTCATCCCCCGAGTGGCTGCTGATCCGTGAACTGCTGGAACAACGCGACGAAGCCACGCTGCAGCGCGTGCGCGTGTCGATCGGGGAATTGCTGGGCACTGGCGGCGACAAGGCCGCGCTGAGCGCGCGCGTCGCCCTCGTCGGCCTGCGTGGCGCAGGCAAGTCCACCCTCGGCCAGATGCTGGCGGAAGACCTCGGTTTTCCCTTTGTGGAGCTGGGTCGCGAGATCGAGAAGTTCGCCGGCTGCAGCGTGGCCGAAATCCAGGCGCTGTATGGCGTGAACGCCTACCGCCGCTATGAGCGCCGCGCCCTGGAAGAAGCGATCCAGATCTACCCCGAGGCCGTCATCGCCACCCCCGGCGGGCTGGTGTCGGACGCAGCCACGTTCAACCAGTTGTTGTCGCACTGCACCACAGTCTGGCTGCAGGCCGATCCCGAGCACCACATGGCCCGTGTCACCGCCCAGGGTGACCTGCGCCCCATGGCCGCTAGCCGCGAGGCGATGCAGGACCTCAAGGGCATCCTGCTCGGCCGGGCGGCGTTTTACTCCAAGGCCCAGTACAAGTTGGACACCAGCGCCCAGGCGCTCGGCGCGACCTTTCAGGCATTGCGCGCACTGGTGCGCAGCGCCCTGAAACTTCCGGTTTGAAGTCTTTTTCCGGAGCCATTGGAGGATTTGACGCAGGTTAGAAATATGCATTATTATTCTCGAATCCAATCGGGTTAAATGCATTTTCATGCATATTCAAAGAGGCAAATGTATGAGTTCGGACCCCCGCGTCGATTACCAGACCCACCCTTCCCGGTACCGCCACTGGAAACTCGATTTCGATGGCACCATCGCGACCCTGGCCGCTGATTTCGATGAAAATGCTGGCCTGCGTCCTGGTTACAAGCTCAAGCTCAACAGTTATGACCTGGGTGTGGACATCGAACTCAACGACGCCATCAACCGCATCCGCTTCGAGCACCCCGAGGTCCGCACCGTGGTGCTCACCAGCAAGAAGGACCGGGTGTTCTGTTCCGGGGCCAACATCTTCATGCTGGGCGTGAGCAGCCATGCCTGGAAAGTCAATTTCTGCAAGTTCACCAACGAAACCCGCAACGGGCTGGAGGACTCGTCGGCCTACAGTGGCCTGAAGTTCCTGGCGGCGGTGAATGGCGCCTGTGCCGGTGGCGGTTACGAGATGGCGCTGGCCTGCGACGAGATCATCCTGGTGGACGACCGGTCCTCGGCGGTGAGCTTGCCCGAGGTGCCACTGCTGGGCGTGTTGCCCGGCACGGGCGGCCTGACACGGCTTACCGACAAGCGCCATGTGCGCCATGACCTTGCCGACATCTTTTGCACCAGTGCCGAAGGTGTGCGCGGCCAGAAGGCGAAGGACTGGCGCCTGGTGGACGAGATTGCCAAACCGCAGGTGTTTGCCCACAAGGTGCGCGAACGGGCGCTGCAACTGGCCGAACAGAGCGACCGCCCGGCGGGCGCCAACGGGGTGGCGCTGCTGCCGCTGCAGTGCGTGGTGGAGGCCGATGCGCTGCGCTACACCCACGTGGCCGTCCAGATCGACCGCACCCGGCGCACCGCGACCTTCACGGTGCAGGGCCCGCGTGGCGCGCAGCCGCACGATGTTGCCGGCATCGAAGCGGCCGGTGCTTCCTGGTACCCGTTGCAGATGGCGCGCGAACTCGAAGACGCCATCCTGTCGATGCGCACCAACGAACTCGACATCGGCACCTGGCTGATCAAGACCTCGGGCGATGTGGCCGCCGTGCTGGCAATGGACGCAACCCTGCAGGCGCACCAGGGCCATTGGTTTGTGCGCGAGACGGTGGGTTTGCTGCGTCGCACCCTGAGCCGGCTGGATGTATCTTCGCGCTCGCTGTTCGCGCTGATCGAGCCGGGCTCGTGTTTTGCGGGCACGCTGCTCGAACTGGCGCTCGCCTGCGACCGCAGCTACATGCTGGCCCTTCCTGACGACACGGCGCGTGCACCCCGCATTGCGGTGGACGAGGCGAATTTCGGCGCCTACCCGATGGCCACTGGCCAAAGCCGGCTGGCGCGGCGCTTCTACGAAGATGCGCAGCCTTTGATGAACGCGCGTGCGCGCAGTGGTGAGCCACTGCACGCCGACGCCGCCTTCAGCCTCGGCCTGGTCACCGCCTGCCCGGACGACATCGACTGGGCCGACGAGGTGCGTATTGCCATCGAAGAGCGCGTGGCGATGTCGCCCGACGCACTCACCGGCCTGGAGGCCAACCTGCGTTTCAACGGCACCGAGACCATGGCCACACGCATTTTCGGCCGGCTCACCGCGTGGCAGAACTGGATCTTCCAGCGCCCCAACGCCGTCGGCGAAAAGGGCGCACTCAAGGTCTATGGCAAGGGCGACAAGGCCGCCTTTGACTGGAACCGTGTCTGAGCCCCATCCCCGTTTACCCGATCCAACCCAACCTGAGCGCACCATGTCCACCATCAACTACAGCGACAAAATCCCGAACAACGTCAACCTGAGCGAAGACCGCACGCTGCAGCGTGCGCTCGAGCAGTGGCAACCGAACTACCTGAGCTGGTGGAACGACATGGGCCCCGATGGCAGCCAGGACTTCGACGTCTACCTGCGCACTGCAGTCAGTGTCGACCCGCAAGGCTGGGCGCACTTCGGCCATGTCAAGATGCCCGACTACCGCTGGGGCATCTTCCTGAATCCGGCCGAGAAGGGCCGCAAGATCCACTTCGGTGACCACAAGGGCGAAGACGCCTGGCAGGATGTGCCCGGCGAGCACCGCGCCAACCTGCGCCGCATCATCGTCACGCAGGGCGACACCGAGCCGGCGTCGGTCGAGCAGCAGCGCCAACTCGGGCTGACGGCGCCGAGCCAGTACGACCTGCGCAATCTGTTCCAGGTCAACGTCGAGGAAGGCCGCCACCTTTGGGCCATGGTCTACCTGCTGCACAAGCATTTCGGGCGCGACGGTCGCGAGGAGGGCGAGGCACTGCTGCAGCGGCGCAGCGGCCAGCAGGACAACCCGCGCATCCTGCAGGCTTTCAACGAAGAAACACCCGACTGGTTGTCGTTCTTCATGTTCACCTATTTCACCGACCGCGACGGCAAGTTCCAGCTCTGCGCGCTGGCCGAATCCAGCTTCGACCCGCTGGCGCGCACCACCAAGTTCATGCTGACCGAGGAGGCGCACCACATGTTCGTTGGCGAGAGCGGCATCTCGCGCGTGATCCAGCGCACCTGTGCGGCGATGAACGAGCTCAAGACCGATGATGCAGCCAAACTGCGCGCCGCCGGCGTGATCGACCTGCCCACGCTGCAGCGTTACCTGAACTTCCACTTCAGCGTCACCATCGACCTGTTCGGCGCCGACGAGTCGAGCAACGCTGCCACCTTCTACTCGACCGGCATCAAGGGGCGTTTTGATGAAGGCAAACGCAACGACGACCACATCCTCAAGGGCCAGACCTACAAGGTGCTGGCGGTGCAGGGCGACCAGTTGGTGGAGCGCGAGGTGCCGATGCTCAACGCGCTCAACGAAGTGCTGCGCGACGACTACATCAAGGACTCGATCGGCGGCGTGGGCCGTTGGAACAAGGTGATCGAAAAGGCCGGCATTCCGTTCCGGCTGCAGACGCCGCACAAGGCCTTCCACCGCAACATCGGTGCGCTGGCCGGCGCCAAGGTGTCGCCGGACGGGCGCGTGGTGAGCCAGGCCGAATGGGCCGCCAAGGTCGGCGACTGGTTGCCAACCGCGACCGACCGCGCCTTCGTGGCCAGCCTGATGGGTCGCGTGGTCGAGCCCGGCAAGTTCGCCAACTGGATCGCGCCGCCTGTCATGGGCATCAACCGCCAGCCGGTGGATTTCGAATACGTGCGTTTCAACTGATTGCCATGGACATGGCAGATACGGCTGTCATCCGGCAGCACCTGATCGACCCCGAGATCTGCATCCGGTGCAACACCTGCGAGGCGACCTGCCCGGTGGGGGCCATCACGCACGACGACCGCAACTACGTGGTGGAGGCCGACAAGTGCAATCTGTGCATGGCCTGTATTGCGCCTTGCCCGACCGGTTCCATCGACAACTGGCGCACCATGCTGCGGGTGAAGGCCTATCCGGTGGCGGAGCAACTGGTGTGGGACGAGTTGCCTGAAGAGGTGCCGCCGGACCAGCTTGCCGAAGGGGGTGATGCCGCGCCCGATGGGCTGCCGGTGCAGTCGCCATCTGCGCAGGAGGCGGTGGTGGCTGTTGGCACGCACGTGCACGCCAACCAGCAGGTTGGTGCGACGCTGCCACCGTGGTCGGCCGCGCATGCTTACACCAACCTGTATGGGCCCAAAGCCGCATCCGTATCGGTGAGCGCAACGGTGTCGGGCAATGTCAGGGTGACTGCGGTGGGACGCGACTACGACACCCACCATGTCGTGCTCGATTTCGGCGCCATGCCGTTCCCGGTGCTCGAAGGCCAGTCGATCGGCATCCTCCCGCCTGGCCAGGACGCGGCGGGGCGGCCGCACCATGCACGCCAGTATTCGATCGCCAGCCCGCGCAACGGCGAGCGCCCGGGCTACAACAACCTGTCATTGACGGTGAAGCGGGTGTTGCAGGACCACCAGGGCGCACCGGTGCGTGGCGTCGCGTCGAACTACCTGTGTGACCTGCAGGTGGGCGACAAGGTGCAGGTGATCGGGCCTTTCGGTGCCAGTTTCCTGATGCCCAACCATCCGCGTTCCAGCATTGTCATGATCTGCACCGGCACCGGCAGTGCGCCCATGCGTGCCATGACCGAATGGCGGCGGCGGCTGCGCGCATCCGGCAAGTTCGAAGGCGGAAAGCTGATGTTGTTCTTCGGTGCCCGCACGCAGGAAGAACTGCCGTATTTCGGCCCGTTGCAAAACCTGCCCAGGGATTTCATCGACAGCAACTTTGCGTTTTCGCGAACACCGGGGCAACCCAAGCGCTATGTGCAGGACGTGATGCACGAGCGCGCGCCCGATCTGGTGGCGCTGCTGCAGGACCCCGACAGCTACTTCTACGTGTGCGGCCTCAAGAGCATGGAAGAGGGCGTGGTGCTCGCCTTGCGCGATGTGGCGCAGTCGGCAGGGCTGGACTGGGATGTGATCGGCACGGCGCTCAAGTTGCAGGGGCGACTGCATCTGGAGACCTATTGAGGGTGTCTCATGGCGTGGAGCGTCGGCCCGGGTCGCCAATCGGCTGGATCGGGAAATTCGGCTGGGTTGACGGTGCTTGGGGAGCGGCGAACACAGTTTTGAGTGGTACGTGGGCTACCGTATGGTGTTGGAATCGGCGTCTTGAGCCCTGACTTGTTCATGAACCGTTTGAAGGAGAAAAAATCATGAGTGCACTCAGTGTCCGGTTGCCCGAGTCCCTGCACAAGTACGCCAGAGAATACGCGGCTCAGGAGGGCATCTCCGTCAATCAACTTATCAGCACGGCGCTGGCCGAGAAGTTATCTGCCCTTGCCACGGAGGACTTTCTGGAACTGCGGGCCAAGCGCGGTACCCGCAAAAAGTTTGACGCGGTGCTCGCCAAGGTGCCAGACGAGGCAGCCGATATGCGGGACCGAAAGTAGGGCAACGCCAGATTTTCGCCAAGTCGTGGATGTCGCGGGCTGTCCTGGAGCCGGCATGCGCCGAAATATTTCTCCATGGCTGTGCAGCAGAGCAAAGGCTGTTTACCCTGTGGGGATGTGACCATGAAGGCTGGCTGCCCATTGACGCCATCGCCACCGTGGCTTGAAGGACACCACCATGCAACCGCTCAAGGGCATCACCGTCGTTACGCTGGAACACGCGATTGCCGCGCCATTTGCCACACGCCTATGGGCCGTTCAAGGCCGCAGACCGAAACACGGCGGCGCGCGGTGTCGCTTGGTGAGCTCAGTCAAATATCTCGTTGAGCCACGACTTCTTGCGGCTGCGCTGGTAGTGCTGGCCATCGCGGTAGCCGGAGTCCACAAAGTCCGGTGGCTGGCGACTGCGCGCCGGTGGCACCGGCGCTGCCGCAGCAGGCGCGACTGCGCTGGCCGCACGGTCCAGCAACTTGTCGAGTTCACCGCGGTCCAGCCAGATACCTCGGCAAGCTGGGCAGTAGTCGATTTCAACTCCCTGCCGATCGGTCATCACCAGGGTTGTGTCGGGGCAGGCTGGGCATTTCATGGAGATCTTTCCTTGTGTTCGAAGGGGGCGGGCGGGGAGCCTGATTTCTTTTGATTGCGCTGCAAGCTGCGCGTCAGTACCTGGGTGGCGCGGCGCAGAGATCGGTCCAACGCGGTGCGCCAGTTGCGTGCGAGCGAGGCGATGACAACCGTGCCGGCAGCCTGGGTCTTGAGCTCCAGTTGGCAGCGTTTGTCCACGCCACCACGCGGGCCGTTCACGTCAGAGAACTGCACCTTGGCGCGCGGCACCTGGGTGCTCAGGCGGCGCAGCGCAAAACGCACGCGCTCGACGGAGAGGTCCCGCAGGTTGGCGCCATCGGCATCGCGGGATTCAAAAACTATTTGCATTGAGTTGCCTCCAGTGGGTGAAAGAAGACCCCACGATAGGACTCCACTAGACTAGTGAAAAGCAGCAAATTCCCTATCCAGATTCCCGAAAATACTGACCATGAGCACTCCCTTCAATTACAAGCATCTGTATTACTTCTGGGTGGTGGCAAAAGAGGGCGGCATCTCGCGGGCTGCCGACAAGCTGGACATGGCGGTGCAAACAGTCAGCGCCCAGGTGCGTGAACTGGAGCGGTCGCTTGGTTTTGCCCTGCTCAAGCCTGCCGGGCGCGGCTTGGTGCTGACGGATGCGGGCGTGGCCGCCATGCACCAGGCCGACCAGATTTTTCAGTTGGGCGACAATCTGCCAGCATTGGTGCGTGATGCTGTGAGCACACCGACCGTGCGCCTGGCAGTGGGTATTTCAGATGGCCTGCCCAAACTCGTGGTGCGCCGCCTTTTGCAGCCGGTGATCTCCGAGCCCAACTTGCGCTTGCTGTGCAATGAGGGTGAGTTTGACGAACTGCTCGGTGATCTCGCGTTGCACCGCTTGGACCTGGTGCTGTCAGACCGCATTGCCCCGGGCAACCCCAACATCAAGCTGTACAGCCATCGAATGGGGTCGTCCGCCATCGCCTGGTACGGCACGGCGAAGTTGGTCGAGCAAGCAAGCAGGGATTTCCCGCGAAGTCTGGGCGAAGTGCCCGTGCTGATGCCCACCGCGCATGCCGCGGTACGTGCCCGCCTGGACCACTGGTTTGAGCAGCATGCGATTCGGCCGCGCATTGTGGGCGAGTTCGAAGACAGTGCCCTGCTAAAGACGTTTGGCGCCAGCGGCATGGGGATTTTTCCCGCCGCCGAATGGGTGCATGAAGATCTGCTGGCCCATTACGCCGTGCAGCGCCTGGGCCCCTGCGAAGGGGTGACCGAGCATTTTTTTGCGATTGGCACCGAAAAGAAGGTGCAGCACCCGCTGGTGCAGCGGGTGCTGCAACCCGCACTTTGAGTCTGTGCAGTTTTCAATGCGCCTTCTTGGGTTGCGCCGTGGCTGTGCGCACGCTCAGCACCATGGTTAACACCAGGATGCCCACAACAACCCCCAGCGAGAACAGCACCGGAATCTTGTAGATGTCGATCAGACACATCTTCGTCCCGATGAACACCAAAATCACCGCCAGGCCATAGTTGAGCAAGTGGAATTTGTTGGCCACTGCGGCCAGCAAAAAGTACATCGCCCGCAGGCCCAATATGGCGAACACATTGCTGGTCAGCACGATGAACGGGTCGCTGGTGATGGCAAAAATTGCGGGGATCGAATCGACGGCGAAGATGACATCGGTCAGCGCAATCAGGCAGATCACCATGAACAGCGGCGTCGCGATCTTCTTGCCGTTTTCCACAGTCCAGAAGTTCTCGCCATCGAAGTTCCTGCTCACAGGCAACAGTTTGCGCAGCAGTCTGAGCGCCGGGTTGGCGTCGAGGTCGGGCTCCTTGCCGGCGGCCCACCACATCTTCACGCCGGTGAGAATGAGGAACGCACCGAAGACGTACAAGATCCAGTGGAACTCGGCCAGCAACCAACCGCCCACCAGGATCATGATGGTGCGCAGCACGATCGCTCCGATGATGCCGATCATCAATACCCGCTTCTGAAACTGCGTGGGCACTGCGAAATAGGTGAAGATCAACAGGAATACGAAGATGTTGTCCACTGCCAGCGACTTTTCAATCAAGTAGCCGGTGAGGAATTCGAGCGACTTGGTATTGGCAATTTCCGTTGAGCCTGTGGCGTCTCTGACCGCCCACCAGAACAAGCCATTGAACAAAAAGCTGAGTGCGATCCAGACCAGCGACCAGTTCAGTGCTTCTTTGACGCCAATGTCGTGCGAGCCCTGTTTTTTTAGCACCACGAAGTCAATGAACAGCGACACCAGCACGATGCCACCAAAGGTGGCCCACAACCAGAGTGGAGCAATCGTCTGCATAAATACCTTGTAAGTTGGAGAAAGGCCACCCCCGCAAGGGGCTTTGCATGCGCGGTATGTGAAAACGCCAGCACATGAATGAGAGGCGAGTCTAACGAGATAATCACTTGTTTATCGTGACTTTTAAGGCGTAAAAGTTCGGAAAAAAAGGAGTGTTTGGGCGAGTTTTCCTGTGGTTGAGCTGGTTGGTCCGGTCGCCCCCCGCAGGCGTACCGTGCTACGCTGCGCCAACAGACAATCGCAGACGACAACAGGAGACATTGCCATGATCGAGCACCACGTCGATATCGCTACCGCCGACGGCGCCATGAACTGCTTCGTGGTCCACCCGGAAGAGGGGGGCCCGCACCCGGTGGTGTTGTTCTACATGGACGCACCAGGCAAGCGCGAGGAGCTGCACGACATGGCGCGGCGGATCGCGGCGGTGGGGTATTTCGTGGTGCTGCCCAACCTTTACTACCGGCGTTCACGCGATTTCTGGCTTACCGAGCGAACCGAGGCCATGATGGCCCACATGTTTGGCCTGATGGCCACACTAGACACCAGCACCAACCGCTGCGACACACAGGCCATGTTGGACTACGTCGACGGACAGAAGCAGGCGGACGCATCGCGTGTGGGAGCCGTGGGATATTGCATGAGCGGGCCATTTGTGGTGTGGGCGGCGGCGGGATTTCCGGATCGGCTGCGGTGCATTGCCTCGATTCATGGCGCCAACATGGCGACCGCGGCGCCGGATTCGCCGCACCGTGCGGTGGCCGGTGTGCGCTGCGAAAGTTACTTTGCGTGTGCCGAGAACGACAAGTGGGCGCCACCGGCCGACATCGGCAAGCTCGAATCGGCACTCCAATCGGCCGGCGTGCCACACCGCATCGAGTGGTACCCGGGTGCCGGGCACGGGTTTGTGTTTCCGTTGCGAGCCGGAATTTACGACAGGGCTGCCGCAGAGCGCCACTGGGAGCGTCTGTTCGCGCTGTTCGGGCGCAACCTGAAGCCCGCGCCCTGACGGCGCAGCGATGGCTGCATTCGGCTATCTGGACCGCGGTTCGCAACGCCCAGGGCGTTGCACGACAACACGCTGTGTTCGTCCTTTTCCAGGTACTGGCTCAAGCGCACACTGGGCCAGGCGGCTTCAGCCGATTCCTGGTTGCGCCCGAGGTTGACAGACACAAACGCATCGGTCGTGAGCGCCATGACGTCGCCCGAAGTGTCGCCCAGCAACTGGAGCAGCTGGTCGAGCCTGTCGTTGCCGTATTCCTGTACGTCGGTTTGCCTGGTTCTATTTTGTGCGAGAAAGCAGTCGATCCGGCGTGCAGGCTAAACTGCGGCATCTGTTTTTCTGCGAACCCGCATCCCGTGCGCGCCCTGCGCCTGATGACCCTCACACGCACCGCGCTTTTCGTCACCCTGGTGGGCCTGGCCCTGTATGCCGGTGCGCTTGCCTGGTTGTGGCTGCGCCAGGAAAAGCTTCTGTTTGCGCCGACCGTGCTGCCAGCCAGCCAGCCATTGGCCCAGGCGCCTGACATCCATGAGGTGGCAATCGATGTTCCGGGCGCCCGCCTGTCGGCCTTGCACCTGCGATTGCCCCAGCCCAAGGGCGTCGTGTTTTTCCTTCACGGTAACGGTGGCAGCCTGGCCACCTGGTTTGTCAACCCCGAGTACTACCGCCGGGTCAATTTCGACCTGTTCATGATCGACTACCGGGGTTTCGGCAAGAGCACCGGGCAGATCGAAAGCGAAGCCCAGTTGCGTGCTGATGTCAGCGCTGCATGGGCCACGGTTTCCGGGCAGTACGTGGGCCGCAAAATTGTGATTTATGGCCGCTCGCTGGGTTCCGGCCTGGCCGCTGGCCTGGCGGCCGACCTGTCGGTTGGCAATGTGCCTGACCTGACCGTGCTGGTGTCGCCCTACCGCAGCATGGCAGCGCTCGCAGTGGAGCACTACGCCTGGGTGCCGCAGGCCGTGTTGCGTTACCCCATGCGCACCGACGCACTGATCGGCAGGATTCGCAGCCCCCTGCTGCTGGTCCATGGCGAGCGCGACCTGCTGATCGCCCCCAGCCACAGCGAGGCGCTCAAGGCGCTGGCGCCACAAGCCACGTTGTTGCGCGTGCCAGGGGCTGGGCACAACGACCTGCAGGAGTTCGACGTTTACCTTGGGGCCTTCGCCGGGGCGTTGCTGGCGCTGTAGTGGTCTTGCGCCGTTGCCTGGGCGTTGCCGATCCGGGGGCGTCAAAGACCGGGGCGCACGGCGCACGCAGTGGTCAAACGAGTGACACCCGGCGCCCCGCGGTGCCATCGGCAGTGCCACAATTGCCTTCTCCCACCACCAACAACAAGGAGACACCGTGGCCCTTTCGGACATCGACATCGCGCAGGCAGCCAAGCTCAAACCCATTCTGCAAATGGCCCAGGACCGCTTGAACATACCGCTCGAAGCCCTCGAGCCTTATGGGCACTACAAGGCCAAGATCGACCTGAACTGGCTTGGCCAGCAGACCGGGCCGAATGGCAAACTGGTGCTGGTCACCGCGATCAGTCCGACCCCGGCCGGGGAAGGCAAGACCACCACCACGGTGGGTCTGGGCGATGCGCTCAACCGCATCGGAAAACGGGCGGTGATCGCCCTGCGCGAACCTTCTCTGGGGCCGGTTTTCGGCATGAAGGGCGGTGCGGCGGGTGGTGGTTATGCGCAGGTGGTTCCGATGGAGGACATCAACCTGCATTTCACCGGTGACTTCAATGCCATTGCATTGGCGCACAACCTGCTCGCCGCGTTGCTGGACAACCATATCCACCATGGCAACGCGCTGGGTTTCGATTCGCGTCGGATCGTCTGGCGCCGCGTGATGGACATGAACGACCGGGCCCTGCGCTCCACCGTCGTTTCGCTTGGCGGACCGGGCAATGGCTTCCCGCGGGAGGACGGCTTTGACATCGTGGTGGCCTCCGAGGTGATGGCCATCTTCTGCCTGGCCACCTCGCGCAAGGACCTCAAGAAGCGTTTGGCCAACATCATCGTGGGTTACACGCGCGACCAGACTCCGATCCGGGCAAGTGACCTGCAGGCCCAGGGTGCCATGGCGGCGCTGCTCAAGGACGCGATCAAACCCAACTTGGTGCAGACGCTCGAGAACAACCCGGCCATCATCCATGGCGGGCCATTTGCCAACATCGCCCACGGCTGCAACACGGTCACGGCAACACAGGCGGCGCTCAAGCTGGGCGAATACGTGGTGACCGAGGCCGGCTTCGGCGCCGACCTGGGGGCCGAAAAATTCATCGACATCAAGTGCCGCAAGTCCGGCTTGCGCCCTGACTGTGCGGTGGTCGTGGCCACGCTGCGGGCGCTCAAGCACCACGGTGGGGTGGACGCGAAAGACCTCAACACGCCAAACCTGTCTGCGGTCGAAAAGGGTCTGCCCAACCTGGAGCGGCATGTGAACAACATCCGCAACCACTACGGGCTGCCGTGCGTCGTCTCGATCAACCATTTCACGTCCGACACGCAGGAAGAACTCGACCTGCTGCGCCGCCACATGGACCGGCTGGGTGTGCCGGTGGTGCTGGCGCGGCACTGGGCCGACGGCTCGGCTGGGGCCGAAGAACTCGCGCACATGGTCGTGAAACTGGCCGAATCCGGAACGGCCCACATGCGCTTTGTCTACGAGGACAGCGACAGCCTGTGGGACAAGATGAAAGCCATCGCCACCAAGGTCTATGGGGCGGCCGACATTTCGGCCGACACCGCTGTGCGGGCCAAGATCGCCAAGCTGCAGCAGGATGGGTATGGCCACTACCCGGTGTGTGTGGCCAAGACCCAGTATTCGTTCTCGACCGACCCGAAGTTGCGGGCGGCGCCGTCGGGCCACATGGTGAATGTGCGCGAGGTGCGCCTGGCCGCCGGTGCGGAATTCGTGGTCATGATCTGCGGCGACATCATGACCATGCCCGGTTTGCCCAAGGAGCCGGCGTCGGCACGGATCGACATCGACGACGACGGGAAGATATCCGGGCTGTTCTGACATTGCGGTGCGCCTGCGGGCGCGTGGCGATCCGGTATTTGTTGATGCAACGCAAACGAACGACCGCCGGCGGCCTGTCAGCTGCCGGCGTCTTCAGCCGGCCTTCAGTTTCGCGCACTAACCTTCCTGGGTCACATGTCAGACCCCGTTCATCGTCAACAAGGAAGGAAGCAATTTATGTCCACACGCGCACTCTCGGCGGTCGCGATCGCCGTCACACTGGTGATAGCCCCCACGGCTGGCTCGTCCGCCGTCATCGGTTTTCTCGGCAACTTCGATGTCATCAATGACACTGGCAGTACCGCGCACGGGTTCGAAATCGAGCTCGAAGGGCTGCACAGCAGCGACATCACGGATACGTTTGGTGGCGCAGGCAGAGGGTTTCCCAGCGGGCGTGGTTTCAACCCTGCGGTGGCGGTCCAGCGTTACGGCGCTCCCGCCATCACAGAGTATGTGAATGGAGCGTTTTTTGGCACCAGGGTCACCTACAGTGGCCTGTACAACGGCTCATGGGACTTCGGAACACCGAGCGGCAGC
This sequence comes from Rhodoferax sp. OV413, assembly GCA_945861785.1. Lineage (GTDB taxonomy): Bacteria > Pseudomonadota > Gammaproteobacteria > Burkholderiales > Burkholderiaceae_C > CAISIP01. Next base: position 67,782 of record CAMAWD010000009.1, read on the forward strand.
TTCGTGACGCCGGGCGACAACTGCTGGACTGGCGGCGGGCTCGGGTACAACGCGGCGACTCCGTGCGACCACTTCGGTGTCGGCACGACCAAGAGCGCGAGCAAGACCACGTACAGCTGGTTGATCGAGTCGTCTCCGGGCGTATTGAGTGGCGCCAGCGGCATCGTGAACCTGCCGGCGCCAGCCTATGTGGTTGTGCCAGCCGCCCCGGTTGTCGGGCAACCGCCGGCGCCACCGGTGGTGCAGGCGGTGATACAGGCGCCTGCGCCTGTGCAACCGCCCGAAAAGCCGGAGGCACAGTGGGGTACGGCAATCTGGGTCAAGGTGTTCACCACGGAACTGGAGGACGCGCCCAAGCTGGAGGATCTGGTTGGCGGCAACGCGCTGCTGAACAACCTGGAGACCGAAACCGAGTGGCAATTGTTGCAGAAGGATCCGGGCAATCCGCTCTCGGGCGTGCTCGAAAGCGGTTACGGTGCACCGGTCGGACCGAAGGCCGCGTCGATCCTGCGCCGTTATGAGTTCTACAAGTTCGGCGGTGTGTACGACCCGGAAGACAACCATGCCATTTTGGAGGGCAACGATTCAAATCCGGCCGGGCTGGACGTCGGCACCTACCTCGGCGCGCAAAACGGCGCCGTCAACCTCGCCGCCATCGCGGCCGTGCCAGAGCCCGAAACCTACGCCATGATGCTGGCCGGCGTCGGACTGGTGTTTGGCATCGCACGCCGCCGCCGGCAGCGCCAAGCCTGAAGACGCAAGGTGGTCAGCCCTGCGCGACCGGTCGCGCAGGGTCGCTGCACCACTCGCTCCAACTGCCCGCATACAGGGCCTGGCGGCCCAGGCCAGCAACTTCCATCGCAATGATGTTGGGCACGGCACTCACACCGCTGCCGCAGTGGTGCACCACGCTTGCCGGATCGCGCCCGGCCAGAAGAGCCAGAAACTCTTCCTTCAGCACAGATGCCGGTTTGAAACGGCCGTCCGGGCCCATGTTGCCGGCGAAGGGACGATTGAGCGCGCCCGGGATATGCCCGGCCACCGGGTCCAGGGGTTCGACTTCGCCCCTGAAACGTGGCGCCGCACGCGCGTCGATGATGTTCTGGCCAGGGCGCCCGAGCCGCTCTGCCAACTGCGCTGTCACACACAGCGTGGCGCGTTCGGGGCCGGGCCTGAAAACCTGTGGTGGATGGTGCGCCCCCGTGCCGCTGGTGACCACACCGCCTGCGGCGTACCAGGCTTCCAGGCCACCGTCGAGCACTGCGGCGTGTTCGTGGCCGACCCATTTGAGCATCCACCAAAGCCGCCCGCAGTAGTTGGCCCCCTGCCGGTCATAGACCACAACCTGCATGTCGTGGGTCAGGCCGACGCTGCCCAGCCACAATGCAAAATTCTCACGGCTGGGCAACGGGTGGCGCCCGCCGCTGGCAGCTGGCGCACCTGGCAGGGCGCTCAGGTGGCGGTCCAGGTTGGCCCGCACAGACCCCGGGATGTGCGCCTGCGAAAACTGCTGGTCGCCGGCTTCGGGTTTCATCAACTCGAAGCTGCAATCGAACACCAGCAGCGGTGCACCGTTGCCCATGAGGGTCTGCAACTGCTCAGCGGAAATCAGGGTGGTGTAGTTCATGCGGGGTTTTCCAGGGGTTCGAGCGCATTTGGGCCCATGGTCTTGCAGTACCACTCGTGGAAGTGCTGCATGCCGTCTTCCATCGGGCTCTGGTAGGGGCCGGTGGCGTTGTCGCCGCGTGCCAGCAGGGCACGCCGACCGGCGTCCATGCGCAGGGCGATCTCGTCGTCCTCGACGCAGGTTTCCATGTAGGCGGCCCGCTGGGCTTCGACGAATTCGCGCTCGAAGGCGGCTATTTCTTCCGGGTAATAGAACTCCACCACGTTGAGCGTTTTTTGCGGCCCCATCGGATGCAGCGTGGAGACCGTCAGCACGTGGGGGTACCACTCGACCATGATGTGCGGGTGGTAGGTGAGCCAGATAGCGCCGTATTTGGGCGGCTGGCCGCTGCGGTAGCCCAAAAGCGCCTTTTGCCAGCGCTCGTAGACCGGACTGCCGGCGCGGCCCAGCCGGTTCGCCACTCCCACTGTCTGCACCGAATAGTTGTCCTTGAACTCCCAGCGCAGGTCGTCGCACGACACGAAACTGCCCAGCCCGGGGTGGAACGGCCCGACGTGGTAATCCTCCAGATAGACCTCGATGAAGGTTTTCCAGTTGTAATTGCACTCGTGCAATTCCACGTGGTCGAGCACATGCCCCGAGAAATCCAGGTCGGCCAGCGGCCCCATGCCCTGCAGGTCCGTGGCCACGTCCCTGCCGCCGGCCTCGAACACCAGGCCGTTCCAGTGCTGCAGGGGGTAGTTGTCCAGGTTCAGGCAGGGGTCCTGGGTGAAATGCGGGGCGCCGAGCAGGGTGCCGGCCCGTACCTGGGCGCCGCCCCCGCTGTAGGTCCAGCGGTGCAGCGGGCAAACCAGGTTGCCAGAGGCACTGCCCGGTTGCTGGTCTTGCAGCGATCCGCGCCCCTTGAGCATGACCGCCTGGCGGTGCCGGCATACGTTGGAGATCAGCTCGACCCCCTGCGGCGTGCGCACCAGCGCTCTGCCACCGCGCTCCTGGGGCAACACGTAGTAGTCTCCGATTTCCGGAACCGCCAGGGCGTGCCCCACATAACGGGGCCCGGGCTGGAAGATCCGGCCTTGCTCACGCTGGTACAGCGCCTCGTCAAAGTAGCTGGAAACTGGTAGTTGGCTGTGCGCCTGCTGCAGTCGAAGACTTAAATCAGACATGGGTGAGCTGACCTAAAGACTCCCCACAGGGAGAAAAAACCCGCGTTCACCGGTGTGATGCGCGGGCACTGGACGGGCCGGGCAAGCGCCGGCGCTGAATCGTCGGGATTGTACCCGCCGGTCTGTTGCGCAATGCCGCCATGGCAGGCCAGTGCCCGGGCGGTTGCGGGACCGGGCCGGTGTTCCTTGAAAAACTGGCTGACGGACGCTGGCCAAGCCCCTAAAATGCCGGTGTACATCCGCCCCACAAGAAACATGCCCAAGGCGAGCCCACCACGAACCGACCTGCCCCTGCCGGCCACCTACGAGGCAGCCCTGCAGGAACTGGAGCAACTGGTTGCCCGGCTGGAATCCGGCGACCTGCCCCTGGAGGAATTGATGGGGGGCTACCAGCGCGGCGCGGCGCTGCTGCAGTTCTGCCGCAGCAAGCTCGAATCGGTCGAAAACCAGATCAAGGTCCTCGAGTCCGGTTCGCTCAAGAGTTGGGTGCCCGAGTGACACCGTGGGACAACCCGGGTGCGGCCGCGCAGTTTGACCTTGCACGCTGGTCCGCCGGGCACCTGGCCCGGGTGGAAGACGCCTTGTCGCGCTGGGTCACGGCCGATGCGCCGGCCGGCCAGGCGCACGGTGCGCCGGCAGAACTGGTGCGGGCCATGCGGTATGCCGTGCTCGATGGCGGCAAGCGACTGCGCCCGCTGCTGGTGCTGGCGGCCTGCGAGGCGGTGTCGGGCCACGCCGAGGCCGCTTTGCGCGCCGCCTGTGCAACCGAACTGATCCACGCCTATTCCCTGGTGCACGACGACATGCCGTGCATGGACAACGACATCCTGCGCCGCGGCAAGCCAACCGTGCATGTGCAGTTTGGCGAGGCCAGCGCGCTGCTGGCGGGTGACGCCCTGCAGGCACTTGCGTTCGAGCTCCTGACACCCGACGGCGATGTGGTGCCGGTGCAGATCCAGGCCCGGATGTGCCGCCTGCTTGCGCGGGCTGCCGGCAGCTCCGGCATGGCGGGGGGCCAGGCGATCGACCTTGCCAGCGTGGGCAGCGCGCTGTCCGAAGCCCAGTTGCGCGACATGCACGAGCGCAAGACCGGCGCCCTTCTGCAAGGCAGCGTGCTGATGGGTGCGGCCTGCGGGCAGTCCGGGCCCGGGCCCGGGCAATTGCGGGCGCTGGCGGCGTATGGGGCTGCCATCGGGCTGGCGTTCCAGGTTGTCGACGACATCCTCGATGTCACCGCCGATTCGGCCACCCTGGGAAAAACCGCAGGCAAAGACGCGCTGGCCGACAAACCCACCTATGTTTCGGTGCTTGGGCTGGCGCAGTCGCAGGCGTACGCGCAGCAACTGCTTGCCGAAGCCTGCGCCGCGCTGGACAGCGCCGAATTCGACCATGCGGCGGCCTTGCGCGCCCTGGCGCACATGGTCGTCGACCGGTCGAACTGATCAACCAGAGGTTTTCGCCCATGCCACAAGCGTCCTACCCGCTGCTCCAGACCATCAACGACCCGTCCGACCTGCGCCGGCTGCCGCGCAGCCAACTCGCTGCCCTGGCTACGGAGTTGCGGGCCTACCTGCTGGCCAGTGTGTCGAGGACCGGCGGGCACCTGAGCTCGAACCTGGGCACCGTCGAGCTGACGGTGGCGCTTCACTACGTGTTTGATACGCCGCACGATCGCCTGGTGTGGGATGTGGGCCACCAGACCTACCCGCACAAGATTCTTACCGGCCGGCGCGAGCGTATGGACACCTTGCGCCAACTGGGTGGCCTGAGCGGTTTTCCGCGGCGCACCGAGAGCGAACACGACGCCTTTGGCACGGCCCATTCCAGCACCTCGATCTCGGCCGCGCTGGGCATGGCCCTGGCCGCGAAGATCAAGGGGGAGAGCCGGCGCGCCGTTGCCATCATCGGCGACGGCGCCCTGACTGCGGGCATGGCCTTCGAGGCGCTCAACAACGCGGGCGTGGCGAACTGCAATCTGCTGGTGATCCTGAACGACAACGACATGAGCATCAGCCCGCCGGTGGGCGCGCTGAACCGCTACCTGGCCCAGCTTTTGACCGGGCAGTTCTACTCGGCGGCCAAGAATGTCGGCAAGTCGGTGCTCAAGGGCGCACCGCCGCTGTTCGAGCTGGCCAAACGGTTCGAGGAACATGCCAAGGGCATGGTGGTTCCCGCCACGCTGTTCGAGAAGTTCGGTTTCAACTACGCCGGGCCGATTGACGGCCACGACCTCGAGTCGCTGATCCCCACGCTTGAAAACATCAAGCACCTCAGTGGCCCGCAGTTTTTGCATGTGGTCACCAAAAAGGGGCAGGGTTACCGCCTGGCCGAAGCCGACCCGGTGGCCTACCATGGGCCCGGCAAGTTCGACCCGGCGGTGGGCCTGCAAAAATCCGGTGTACCGGCCAAACCCAGCTTCACCCAGGTGTTCGGCCAGTGGTTGTGCGACATGGCGGCGCATGACCCTCGACTGGTCGGCATCACGCCGGCCATGCGCGAAGGCTCGGGCATGGTGGAGTTCGAGAAACGCTTCCCGGGGCGTTATTTCGATGTCGGCATTGCCGAACAACACGCCGTGACCTTCGCCGCTGGCCTGGCCTGCGAAGGTCTCAAGCCGGTGGTGGCGATCTACTCCACCTTCCTGCAGCGCGCCTATGACCAATTGGTCCACGACGTGGCGTTGCAGAACCTGCCGGTGGTGTTCGCGCTCGACCGGGCCGGCCTGGTGGGCGCCGACGGCGCCACCCATGCGGGTGCCTACGACATCCCGTTCCTGCGCTGCGTGCCCAACGTCAGCATCGCCTGCCCGGCGGACGAGAGCGAATGCCGCCAGCTGCTCAGCAGCGCTTTCGCGCAGAACCACCCGGTGGCGGTGCGGTATCCGCGTGGTGCTGGCGTCGGCGCCGTGCCACGCGCCGATCTGCAGGCGCTGGCGTTTGGCAAGGGCGAGGTGCGCCGGCGCGGCCGGGGCGTCGCGGTGCTGGCCTTTGGCACCCTGCTTTACCCGGCATTGGAACTGGCCGAACAGATCAACGCCACAGTTGTCAACATGCGGTGGGCCAAACCGCTTGACACGGAGTTGCTGCTGGAGATCGCACGGCAGTACGAAGCGCTCGTGACTGTGGAGGACGGCGCGCTGATGGGTGGCGCCGGAAGCGCAGTCGGCGAGGCGCTGCAGGCCGCCGGCCTGGTCAGGCCGTTGTTGCACCTGGGCCTGCCGGATGTCTTTATCGAACATGGCGACCCGGCCAGATTGATGGCGATGCAGGGCCTGGACGCACCCGGCATGTTGGCCTCGATCCAGGCGCGTTTTGCGGCCGTGATCGAGGAGGCTGCGCGCCCGCCACTCAAGATCGTGGCCTGATCGGCTGGATTGGGTTGCCCGGCGTACTTGCCGCAGCAACTGGAATTTGAATTGCAAAGGGCAGTAGTTTCCCTAGATCAAGTACGTAGCTTTACCCTGTTTTGGATGCGCCAGAACGGTTACCCTTGGCTGGTTCGAAAACTGCAACGCCCGGAGACCGCATGCCCGCTCTTCTATCCTTGTCCAGGCTGATCGATTCCATCAGCATGGGCCTTGGCAAACTCGTGATGTGGCTGATCCTGGCCGCCACCGCGATCAGCGCCGGCAATGCCCTGATGCGCAAGGCCTTCAGCATCGGCTCCAACGCCTACCTCGAGATCCAGTGGTACCTGTTTGCCGCCGTGTTCATGCTCGGCGCGGGTTACGTCTTCCTGAAAAACGCGCATGTGCGCATCGACTTCATCTCGTCGCTCCTGTCCAAGCGCACCAATGCCATCATCGACGCCCTGGGCATTGTGGTGTTCACGATTCCGCTGGCGGTGATCATGATCAACCTGGGCTGGCCGGTGTTCTACCGCGCGTTTGTGTCGGGTGAAATGAGCCAGAACGCAGGCGGCCTGATCCGCTGGCCGGTAATCATGCTGATCCCGCTGGGTTTCTCTCTTTTGATCATGCAGTCGGTCTCGGAATTGATCAAACGCATCGGCTTCCTGACTGGCCACCTGGCCGAGCCTTTCACCGTCGAGCATGAAAAATCTGCGGAGGAACTGCTGGTCGAGGAACTCGCCAAGGAGGCAGAGATTCGCCTGTCCGCCAAGCCAGCCGGGAGCGCCTGACATGACTGCTTTCATTGCACAGAACTTCGTCCCGCTGATGTTTGCGGGCCTGTTTTTCTTTTTGCTGACCGGCATTCCGGTCGCCTTTGGCCTGGCCGCCACCGGTTTGTTGTTTGGTTTCATTGGCATGGAGGCGGGGTTGTTCCCGACCAACCTGTTCCAGGCGTTGCCGCTGCGGGTCATGGGCATCATGGCCAACGACACCTTGCTGGCAATCCCGTTCTTCACCTTCATGGGCATCATTTTGGAGCGCTCCCGGATGGCCGAGGACCTGCTGGAAACCGTGGGGCAGGTGTTCGGCCCGGTGCGTGGTGGCCTGGCTATCGCCGTGATCCTGGTCGGCGCCTTGCTTGCGGCTACCACTGGCGTGGTGGCAGCCGCCGTGATCTCGATGGGCCTGATCTCGCTGCCCATCATGCTGCGTTACGGCTACAACCGCACCATCGCCACCGGCACCATCACTGCCTCGGGCACCCTGGCGCAGGCGATCCCGCCTTCGCTGGTGCTGATCGTGCTGGCCGACCAGCTGGGCCGCTCGGTCGGCGACATGTACGCCGGCGCGCTGATCCCGGGGCTGCTGCTGGTGGGGCTCTACCTCGCATTCATCCTGGTTGTCGCAGTGGTCAAGCCGGCGTGGGTGCCGGCATTGCCACAGGAAGCACGCATCTACCGTGAAGACAACGGTGCCAGCGGGCACGTATCTCTCATCGTGCTGCTTCTGGCCTGCGCGGCCGCCGGCTGGGCCTGGTCCACGCAACATGACCAGACCATGCGGTCCCTGCTGGAGCGCACCACTGCGGCGCCTGGCGACGAGGTACTGATCCTGTCGATGACCATTGGCTCATTGCTGGCGTTGGCGCTGGCAATCGGCAACAAGGTTTTGCGCCTGGGCCTGTTGTCCAAACTTGCCGAGCAGGTGACGTTTGTGTTGATCCCGCCGCTGGTGCTGATTTTCCTGGTGCTGGGAACCATCTTTCTGGGCGTTGCCACACCGACCGAGGGTGGTGCAATGGGTGCGATGGGTGCGCTCATCATGGCGGTATCGCGCAGGCGGCTGAATTTCACACTGCTGACGCAGGCGCTCGATGGCACGGCCAAACTCGCCACGTTTGTGCTGTTCATCCTGATTGGGTCGACAGTTTTCAGCTTCACCTTCAACGCTGCGGACGGCCATATCTGGGTCGAACACTTGTTCAAGGACATGCCCGGTGGAGCCCTGGGCTTCCTGATCGTTGTCAATGTGCTGGTTTTCATCCTGGGCTGTTTCATCGACTTCTTCGAGATCGCCTTCATCGTGATCCCGATCCTGGCACCGGTGGCCGAGAAGATCCTGCCGTCCTTGATGCCGGGCGTCCCGGTTGACGCGGTGATGATCTGGTTCGGTGTGATCATCGCCATGAACCTGCAGACGTCCTTCCTGACGCCGCCGTTCGGTTTTGCGCTGTTTTACCTGCGCAGTGTGGCCGCCAAGAGCGACTACAAAGACCGGGTCACTGGCGCCACGATCCCTGCCGTCACCACCGCGCAGATCTACAAGGGGTCGATCGCGTTCATCGTGCTGCAGTTGGTGATGGTGGCGGCGGTTATTGTGTTCCCGGGCCTGGTAACCGGCGGCATCGAAAAGGGCGAAACAGTGGACGCCGACAAGATCCTGCAGCAGATGCAGGACACCCAGCAAAAGGACGAGGCCGCAGCCAGCGCGACACCCGCCGCGGGTGCTTCGCAGCCCGAGGCCGCGTCCAGTGAAGCTGCTGGCGACAACGAGCCGCCATTGGCCGATGATGATCCGATGAAGGCGCTGCAGGACGCCATGAAGGCCGATGCCAAGAAGAAGTAGGGCGCGCGGTGCCGCCCCGGCCGAAGGCCGGCGAACCGGTGCCTGCGACCCGACGGGCAGGTTATTGTTCAGACAAAAAAGGCCTCGCTGTGCGAGGCCTTTTTGCTTGCGGACCAGCCGCTTGTGCTGGTCGTATCCGTGTGCGCTTACAGCTTCTGGGATTGCATGAAGCTGTCGAAACGCGCTTCAGTGAAGCGGAACCACAGGTTCGATTCGCGGCGGAAGTCCGAGTAGTCGTCGTAGATCTTCTTGAAGGCGGGGTTGGAAGCCCGCAACTCGCTGTACAGGCTCATGGCTGCCTTGAAGGATGCGTCCAGCACCGACTTCGGGAACGGCACGAGCTTGACCTTGTTGGCGACCAACTGCTTCAGTGCACCAGGATTGCGGGCGTCGTACTTGGCCTGCATTTCGGTGTGTGCAAAAGCGGCTGCCGACTCGATGATCGCCTTGTACTCCGGGGTCAAGGTGTCGAACGCCTTCTGGTTGACGAACAGGTCGAGCTGAGGGCCGCCTTCCCACCAGCCGGGGTAGTGGTAAATCGGCGCGACCTTGAAGAAGCCGAGCTTCTGGTCGTCGTACGGGCCGACCCATTCGGCTGCATCGATGGTGCCTTTTTCCAGCGCCTGGTAAATTTCGCCCCCAGGGATGTTTTGCGACACGGTGCCCAGGCGCGCCGTGACCTTGCCGGCAAAACCGCCGACACGGAACTTCAGGCCCTTCATGTCGGCGACGGTCTTGATCTCCTTGCGGTACCAGCCGCCCATCTGCGCGCCGGTGTTGCCCATGGGGAAGCTGGTGAAGCCGTAACCCGCATAAAACTCGCGCATCAGCTTCAGGCCGTTGCCGTCGTACTGCCAGGCAGTCATCTGGCGGCTGTTCAGGCCAAACGGGATGGCGCAGCCAAGCGCGAAGGCGTCGTTCTTGCCAAAATAGTAATACGGCGCAGTGTGGCCCATTTCGACCGTGCCGTTCTGCACGGCGTCAACCAGGCCGGGCATCGGCACCAGTTCGCCCGCCGCATGTACGGAGATCTCGAACTTGCCACCGGTCATGTCCTTGACCTTCTTGGAGAAGCTCTCCGCCGCGCCGTAAATCGTGTCAAGCGCCTTCGGGAAGCCGGAGGTCAGGCGCCAACGGATGTTGGCCTGCGCATGCACGACGGCTGGCGCAATACCAGCAGCCAGTACGCCGGCCAAGCCGGCATTTTTGATGATCGAACGACGATCCATTGAGTTGCTCCCGAAAGATGATGAAATTGCCCAGGTGCCTGGGCCAGGGGGTTGCTGCATTGCGAAACGCAGGACTTGGTGGTCAGGCAGGATTTTAAGGAATGTTTCAGATATATGTATGAAATTGCAGCCCCAAAGGCGGGGGATTTCCCTTAGGTAATGACCGCAGTGGCACCGCCCTGGGGCAGGGGCCGGATAAGATGACAGGCATGCAAGACAGCTTGGTTCAAGGCATCGATTCACCCGACATGCGCCGCGCCGGGCGGGAGTTGTTGTCGGTGGCGCTGATGGACGCGCGCAACCACAGCCTGCACCTGGTGGGCCAGATGTCCGGGTTGCTGGAAAAATCGGGCGCAGCCGTACCCGAACTGCCGGAACTCAATCCCCTGTTGTGGGAGCTGGGGCACATCGGCTGGTTCCAGGAATGGTGGATCGCGCGCAACATGCAGCGCCAGCGCGGCAGGTTGGCCGACCCGCAGGCCACGCGTCTGGCGTCGATCGAGACGGGTGCCGACACCTGGTGGAGCGACACCCAGGTGCTGCCTGCGCAGCGCTGGGCGCTGGACCTGCCGGACTCCGAATCCACCAAGGCCTACCTGCTCGGAACGCTGGAAACCACCCTTGAATTGCTCGAAAAGGCGGCCGAGACCGACGACGCGCTCTATTTTTTCCGCCTGGCGCTGTTCCACGAAGACCTGCACGGCGAAGCCCTGGTGACGATGGCCCAGACCCTCGGCCTGGCCCTGAACATCGCAGTTCCGGGGGCGATGTCGGTGCGCCCGCCGCTGCTGGTGCCTGCGGCCCGCTGGGCGCTGGGAAACCTGCCGGGGCCGGGCTTCAGTTTTGACAACGAACGACCGCCATTCGAAGTCGCCGTGCCGGAATTCGAGATCGACGCGCAACCGGTCACCTGGGCCCAGCTTGTCGAGTTCGTCGACGATGGTGGTTACGACCGGGCCGAGTGCTGGCACGCCGACGGCTGGAAGTGGCTGCAGGCGCAGACTGGCATGCACGGTGGCAGGGCGCCCCGGTATGTCGACCAGATCGGCGTGGCCAGCGGCGCCGTCATGCAGACGCGTTTCGGCACCGCCCGCCGCATGCTGGGCACCCAGCCCGCCATGCATGTGAGTTGGTGGGAGGCCGACGCCTGGTGCCGCTGGGCCGGGCGCCGCCTGCCGGCCGAAGTGGAGTGGGAATTGGCCGCCCACACTGCCGCGCGGCGCGGCTTTCGCTGGGGCACGGTGTGGGAGTGGACCGGCAGCACTGCGCGCCCGTACCCGGGTTTTGCGCCTGACCCCTGGCGCGACTATTCGGAACCCTGCTTTGGCAGCCACAGAGTTCTGCGGGGTGCGTCATTTGCCACCCGCGAACGCATGAAGAACCCCAAATTCAGGTTTTTCCTGCCACCGGATTGCGACCATGTGTTTGCGGGGTTCCGGTCCTGCGCGGCTTGAACTCCCACCACGGCAAGACCTCCCGCAAGGACAGTATCTCGCCGCTGCGGCTGCTGCGGTAACCTGTCATTGCGTCGAGCTGGGCCCGCCAGGCAGCGCTGCGCAGCAGGGTCAGCAGGGCCTGGGTCGCCGGGTGCCCCAATGCCGACTTCAGGCACACCAGATGGTAGTTTTCATCGACCAGCGGCACGAACTCCAGCCCCTGGCTGCGGGCCGCCACCTCGATGCCCAGGCCCACGTCGGCCGTGCCGGCGGCGATCGCCAGGGCCACCGCCGCGTGGGAGGGTTCACTCGTTGCATAACCCGGCAGATCTGCGCCTTGCAGATTGGCCTGTGCCAGCAACTCGTCGAGCACCACGCGGGTGCCGGTCCCGTGGGCCCGGTTCACAAACCGTGCCTGGAGCCGTCGCACATCCTCCAGCGACTGCAGCGCCAGCGGGTTCCCCCGCGCCACCATCAGGCCTTGGCTGCGCTGGGCGAAACCGATGATCTTGTGCCAGCCGGGGCGCAGCAGGGGTTTGTAGATGCGTTCTGCCAGTGATCCGGGCGCCGGATGCTGCAGCGTGTGGAACCCCGCCATTTCACACCGTCCCTCGTTGAGCGCGCGGATCGCGTCCAGGCTGCCGCAGAAACGGATGTCCAGGTGCAGCGGCCCCGGTGTGTCGCGCCGAACGTCGCTGTCCGGCCCGGTGGCCAGGGCAAACTCGCGCAGCGCGGCCAGGGCGTCGTCGTGGCTGGCGTACAAGGTGGCGACATGCGCCTGGTCGTCGAAGGCCACAGCAAACGCGCGCTCCAGTTCACCGCGCAAGGCCTCGATCTGGGGTGCCAACCGGGTCTGGGCCTGGCGCTCGGCCCACATCAGTTTGCTGCCGAATTCGGTCAAGCGGGCCGACTGGCCTTTTTCCCAGACCACCAGGCCATGGCCGAGTTCGTCTTCCCAGCGCTTGAGTTCCCCCCACACATGCCGGTAGGACAACCCCATAAAGCGCGCGGCCGCAGAAATGGAGCCGTGCGCCGACACGGCCTGCAGCAGGTCGATCAGGGGGTTGCGGACCAGCGCAGGGCTGCTGTCGCGCCCCAGCGTGTAGTGGAACTGGAGCCTATGCACGGTGTTTCATATCGCGGGTTTTTGCATGAGCACCTACGATACCGCAGCTTTACCGACTCACCCCATGTCTTCCTTTGCGCAAAGCGCGGCAACAGCGCTGCAGCTCGTCATCACCCCCGACCCCGGTCTGTGGACCATCGTCGCTCGCTCGCTGGCAGTGAGTGGTGTCGCCTGCCTGCTTGCCTGCGGCGTCGGTCTGGTTGCCGGCGCCTGGCTGGGTGTGTCCCGTTTCGCTGGGCGCGGCTTCTTGCTGACGCTGCTCAACACCCTGCTTGCGGTGCCTTCGGTCGTGGTGGGCCTGGTGGTGTACCTGCTGCTGTCGCGCTCCGGGCCTCTGGGCCATCTCGGCTGGTTGTTCAGTTTCAAGGCGATGGTGGTGGCCCAGTGCCTGCTGGTGTTGCCTGTGGCCGCCGCCCTGACGCGCCAGGTGGTGGAGGACGCCGAGCGCGCCCATGGGGAGCAGCTGCAATCTTTGGGTGCATCTTCCCTGCTGCGCAGTTTGCTGCTGGCCTGGGACGAGCGGTATGCCCTGCTCACCGTCTTGATCGCGTCTTTTGGCCGTGCCGTTTCGGAGGTCGGGGCGGTGATGGTGGTGGGTGGCAATATCGACGGATTCACCCGCGTGATGACCACGGCCATCGCACTGGAGACCAGCAAGGGCGACCTGCCACTCGCGCTTGCCTTGGGGCTGGTCTTGTTGGCGGTGGTGCTGGTGCTCAACAGCTTGATTGCAGTGGTCCGACGCTGGCGCGAGCGTGTCGAGGGCGGCGCCGGTGCGGTGCTGGCCGGGGTTGGCGCTTGACGCCGGTGCTGTCGCTCACGGCCGCGTCGGTGCAGTTTCGGGCGTTGACTGCACTGCAAGACATCCACCTGCAGGTGATGCCGGGCGAATGTGTGGCGCTGGTCGGCAGCAACGGCAGCGGCAAGAGCACCCTGCTTCGCCTGCTCCATGGGTTGCAGCGGCCCACCTCGGGCGAATTGTGGCGCAACCCGCTGGTGCGCCAGGCGATGGTTTTCCAACGCCCCTTCATGTTGCGGACCTCCGTCCGCAACAACGTGGCACTGGGGCTGTGGTTGGCGGGCACACGCTGGAGCGCGGCGCGACAACTGGCTCTGGACGGGCTGGACCGGGTCGGGCTGGCCGAACTCGCCGGGCGCAATGCCCGCACCCTGTCCGGTGGCCAGCAACAACGCGTGGCCCTGGCCCGGGCCTGGGTGCACCAGCCCGGCCTGTTGTTGCTCGACGAGCCCACGGCCAGCCTGGATCCGCATGCCAAGCGCGAGGTGGAGGCCCTGATGGCAGGGTTCGCCACCGGTCTCGATGGCCGTTCGATGACGATGGTCTTCGCCAGCCACAACCTCGGCCAGGTCAAGCGTCTGGCGACCCGGGTGGTCTATCTGGAGCAGGGCCACATCGCCGCCGACCTGCCGGTGGGGGAGTTTTTCAACACGCAGCGGCTGCAACAGGTGTCCACCGCTGCCCATCTTTTTGTAAAGGGAGAACTCGTATGAAGACAAGGACGACTTTCATGTCACCCGTGGGGCGCAGGCGGCTTTTGCTGGTGATCGGCTGCACCGCGCTGATGCACGCGGTGCCGGTTCAGGCGCAGGCGCAGTCCATCGTCATGGCGTCCACAACCTCGACCGAGCAGTCCGGGCTTTTCGCGCACCTGCTGCCGGAATTCAAGAAGGCGAGCGGCATCGACGTGAAGGTGGTTGCACTTGGCACGGGCCAGGCGATCGACATGGGACGCCGGGGCGACGCCGACGTGTTGTTCGTGCATGACCAGGCGGCCGAAGAAAAGGTGGTCGCCGAAGGGTTCGCCGTCAAGCGCTTCCCGGTGATGGTCAACGACTTCGTATTGGTGGGCCCGGCGGCGGACCCGGCCCGGGCGCGCGGGCGCGACATCGTGCAGGCGCTCAGCAAGCTGGCATCGGCCAACGGCAACTTCATCTCGCGCGGCGACAAGAGCGGCACCCATGCGGCGGAACTGCGTTTTTGGTCCGTGGCCGGCCTCACCGACAAGAAGGGCAGTGGTTACAAGGAGTGCGGCTGCGGCATGGGCCCGGCACTGAACATCGCGTCGAGCAGCGGCGCCTATGTGCTGACCGACCGGGGCACCTGGCTGAGCTTCAAGAACCGGGGCGATCTGACCGTGCTGGTGGAGGGCGACACCAGGCTGTTCAACCAGTACGGCGTGATGGTGGTGAACCCGGCCCGGCATCCCCACTTGAAAGCCGCCGAGGCACAGAAATTTGTCGACTGGGTGATTTCAGCGAACGGGCAAGCGGTGATAGCGTCCTACAAGATCGGCGGGGAGCAGTTGTTCTTCCCGAACGCCGGGCGTTGAAGGGACTTCAGCCGCGCTTGATTCCCAGTTTGCGGTAGACCGTCGCCCGGCTCACGCCAAGTTGCTGGGCGGCCAGCGCCACATTGCCACGTGCGTCCTCCACAGCTTTGCGGATCAGCGCGGTTTCGATGTCCCTCAGCCGCCGCGGATCCCGGGCCGGTGGCACTGCGCCCACCATCGTGTTCCAGGCTGCCGGCCCTTCGCGGGGCCCGCCTGCCGGAGCCACCAGGGCTTGCAGGCGCAGGCCGGACCACAGCGGCAGGTCCAGCATGGCCGCGGGGCCTTGCACGGCATCGAACAGCAGGCTGACCGGCACAGCGAACAGCTCGCTGGCGTGGGTGCGGTGGCTGTTGCTGCCGGGCGCAAGCCCCAGTTGCGGCAGCAACTGGCGGGCCGCACTGTTGCAGGTTGTGACGAAGCCGTCGTCGTCCAGGCCCACCAGGCCATCGTTGTTCTCACCGAGCCGGCAACCCGGCCAGTTCAGGCGCAGCAGCAGGGCATGGCTCTGGCGCAGTGCCAGGCTGTTCTCGATGTTGCGCGCCGATTGCACCACCAAGTGGGTCAGTTCAGGGCGTTCCGGGGCATCCACGCCGGTCAGGTCCAGCATGCCTACACAGACACCGTCGGGGCCGAACAGTGGTGCGCCAGCGCAACTGTAGCCCGACGTGTCGTTGAAAAAATGTTCGCCCCGGTGCAGCCAGACCGGCTGCAGTTCGGTGAGCGCGGCGCCGATGGCTGTTGTGCCGACACAGCTTTCGGACAGGTCGACTCCGATGCGTGTGATCAGGTCGGCCCGGCGGTCGCTGCGGTCGATCGGGCCGTTCACGTCGACGACGACGCCCTGGGCGTTGGTCAGGATGGCGAAATAGCGGGTGTCGGCCAGTGCGCGGCCAAGGTCCTGCAGGGCCGGTCGCGCAGCGTCCGTCAGTGCGCGGTTGGAGTTCATCACGCGTTTCGCCTGTGCCGCCCCCAAGGGATCGAAACCGACCGTCTGCCCGGGGGCGTGCCCTATGGCCAGGCAACGCTGCCAGGAGCGTTCGATCCATGGCGCAACAAGGCCATTGCTTGCCGGTGCGCGCTCATGCAGGACGATCTGGCGTGCCTGCGCGATGGAATCGAGCCGCGCCGGTCGTGCGGTCTGGGGAGGGCGCATTGCCGATGGCTGCATGGTTCGGGCATTGTGCCCGATACGCGGTGCGCTGCGGTAGGATGTCTGGATGAACAACGAGGCACACACACAAGAAGTTCAGGTCGGCCTGATAGGGCTCGGCGCCATGGGCCAGGGCATGGCGTCATCGTTGCGCCGCGCCGGATACGCGTTGCGGGTGTACGACATCCGGGCTGCAGTTGCCGAGGATTTTGCCCAGGGCGGCGGCCTGGCCTGTGCAACCCCGGCGGAAGTGGCGTGCCACAGCGACGTGCTGGTGTCGGTGGTGGTGAATGCGGCCCAGACCGAAGAGGTTCTGTTCGGCGCCGGTGGCTGCGCCGCCGCGCTGCGCCCCGGCAGCGTGTTCGTGATGTGCAGCACGGTCGCCCCGAACTGGTCTGCCGACCTGGAGACGCGCCTCGCAGCGCTTGGCATCCTGTACCTGGATGCCCCGATTTCCGGAGGCGCAGCCAAGGCGGCCAGCGCGCAGATGACGATGATGACGTCCGGCACGCCGGCGGCGTATGCCCGTTGCGGCCCGGTGCTCGACGCCATGGCGGCCAAGGTCTACCGGCTGGGTGACCAGGCCGGCGCCGGCAGCAAGGTCAAGATCATCAACCAGTTGCTGGCCGGCGTGCATATCGCGGCTGCGGCCGAGGCGATGGCTCTGGGGCTGCGCGAGGGCGTCGACCCGGCGGCCCTGTACGAGGTGATCACGCACAGCGCCGGTAACAGCTGGATGTTCGAGAACCGCATGGCCCATGTGCTCGCCGGCGACTACACGCCACTGTCGGCGGTGGACATCTTCGTCAAGGATCTGGGCCTGGTGCTCGACACTGCACGTGCCAGCAAGTTCCCCTTGCCGCTGTCGGCCACCGCACACCAGATGTTCATGCAGGCCTCAAGCGCCGGTTTCGGGCGCGAGGACGACAGCGCGGTGATCAAGGTGTTCCCGGGAATCGTCTTGCCGGGCAAGATATCCCGGCATGAAATCCCATGACAAGCCTGCTTGAACTCCGCAACATCCACAAGCGTTACGACAGCGGCACCGTGGCGCTGAAGGACATGTCGCTGGTGGTCGGGGAACATGAATTCGTCAGCCTGCTGGGCCCCTCGGGTTGTGGCAAGAGCACGGCGCTCAAGATGATCGCCGGGTTGTCGTCGATCACCAGCGGTTCCATCGCATGGAGTGGCGGTGGTGCAGACCACGCCCATGACATGAGTTTCGTGTTCCAGGAGCCCACGTTGATGCCCTGGGCCACGGTGTTCGACAACGTCTGGTTGCCGTTGCGCCTGGCAGGCAAGTCGCGCGAGCAGGTGAGGGCGCAGGTGGAGTCGGCCCTGCAGACTGTCGGTTTGGCGCAGTTTGCCCGGGCCTATCCGCGCGAGTTGTCCGGTGGCATGATGATGCGCGTGTCCATCGCCCGGGCCATGGTGACGCAACCGCGCCTGCTGCTGATGGACGAGCCGTTTGCAGCACTCGACGAGATGACCCGCTTCAAGCTCAACAACGACACGCTGTCGCTGTGGCACAGTGCGCGCTTCACGGTGCTGTTCGTCACGCACAGCGTCTACGAGGCGGTGTACCTGAGCCGGCGCATCGTGATCATGGCGGCGCGCCCGGGCCGGGTGGTCACGGTGATCGACGTGGACGAGCCGTACCCGCGTTCCGACGCGTTTCGCGCCACGCCGCGTTACAACGAACTGTGTGTGCGGGTCTCGAAGGCCCTGGTTGCGGCGGGAGAGCAAAGTGAATGAACGGGTGATGACCAGCGACGGCGCCTTGCCCCTGGCGCAGCGGCGCTGGGTGCGCACCGTGTTGCCGATCGCCATCCTCCTGCTGGCACTGGTGGCGTGGGAGGTGGTGGTGCGCGTCAACAAGATCCCGCACTACATCCTGCCCGGTCCGCTGCTGATCGCGCAGACGCTGTGGGACAACCTCGGTTCGTTGATGCTGAGTTGGTGGTTCACGGTCAAGATCACCTTTGGCGCGCTGATTCTGGCGGTTCTGGGTGGGGTGCTGCTCGCCACTCTGTTCGCGATGTCGCGCTGGGTCGAACTGAGCCTGTTTCCGTTTGCCATCGTGCTGCAGGTCACGCCGATCATTGCGATCGCGCCGCTCATCATCATCTACATCCCGAGCACCACCGCGGCGCTGCTGCTGTGCGCCTGGATCGTCGCCTTCTTCCCGATTCTGTCCAACACGGCGATCGGCCTGCGCAGCGCCGACCTGAACCTGCGCGACCTGTTCGCGCTCTACCGCGCCAGCCGCTGGCAGACGCTGCGTTACCTGCTGGCGCCCGCGGCCATGCCGTATTTCATCGCCGGCCTCAAGGTGGCCGGGGGCCTGAGCCTGATTGGCGCAGTGGTGGCGGAGTTCACGGCAGGTGCCGCCGGGCGCGAAACCGGGCTTGCGTCGCGTATCCTGGAGGCGAGTTTTCGCACCGAAATACCGAAGATGTTCGCCGCGCTGGTACTGGTGTCACTGACTGGCATTGCGATCTTCCTGATTTTCAACCTGCTCTCCAAACTGGTGCTTGGCAAGTGGCACGAAAGCGAAATCAAGACCCGCCGATGAGATTGCAGTCCATGCTCATTCCGCCCTGTGTACGCGGTGCGTACCAGGAGTTGCCCCGCGCGCAGACCTTCGACCTCTGGATCGAGGCTGGTGACGTGATCAGCATCGCCCCGAGTGCCGAGGCACCGCGCGGCACCCTGGTGAGTGCGTTTGCCGATCTGCATGTGCACCTGGACAAAACCTACACCGAAGATTCCGTCGGGGCGGCCAATGGCGACCTGGCGACGGCCATCGCACGGGCGGCAGAAGGCCGGGCGCGCTGGACCGCACCCGACCTGCGCTTGCGCATGTCGCGCGCGCTCGAAGACGCCTGGGCCTGCGGGACACGCGCCATGCGCACCCACCTGGACTGGGTGGGCGACGACATGCCCGTCGCGTTGCGGGTGTTCGAGCAGCTGCGCGAGCAGTGGCGGGGCCGTATCGACCTGCAAATGGTGGCGCTGGTGCCTCTGGACCTGTGGGCCGACGCCGCGGCGGCGGACCGTATTGCGGCACAGGTGGCGGTGACCGCCGCCGGGGGCACCGCCGCGCTGGGCGCTTTTGTCTACCGCAACGACGACCTGCTCGAAAGGCTGGCGCGTGTCTTCGACGTGGCCCAGCGGCACAACCTGCCGCTGGATTTTCATGTGGACGAAGGGCTCGCCCCGGACGCCCGTGGTCTGCGCGCCATTGCCGATCTCGCGCTGTCGCGCGGTTTCGCCAGGTCGATCGTCTGCGGCCACGCCTGCTCCCTGTCGGTGCAGCCACCGGATGAGGTTCTTCAGACATTGCGCGCGTGTGCCCAGGCCGGCATCCACCTGGTGGCGCTGCCCACCACCAACCTGTATCTGCAAGGCAGCTGGGATGGCACCCCGGTGGAGCGCGGCATCACGCGGCTGCGAGAGGCCGACGCGCTGGGCATGCAGCCCAGTATCGCCAGCGACAACGTCGCCGATCCGTTCTATCCCTATGGCAGTTACGACCTGTTCGAGACCTTCGGCCTTGCCGTGCAGGTCGCCCACCTGGCGCCGGCGCAAGACTGGCTGGGGAGCATCACTGTCCATCCGGCAGCCGCCATGGGCCTGGCCTGGGACGGCCGTATCACCGAGGGCAGCCCTGCGGACCTGGTCTGCCTGAACGCCTGCAGCGACCACCAGCTCCTGACGCCCGCCGGTCGGCGGCGCAGCGTCATCCGCAAGGGGAAATTCCTGTGAGGGCCGAGGGCGCACCGACGAACGCGCTCGACCGCCTGCGCCAGGACCTCGCCGGAATCGAGGCCCACGACGACCCGGCGCTGCTGCGCAGCAAGTCGGTCGATTTCCATTGGTACAGCCCGATCCTCAGTGAGATGTTGCGCGACAAGACCGCCGACCTGCTTGTGGTTCCGCGCGACATCGGCGAGTTGCGAAGGATCGCTGCGGCCTGCGCCCGGCACCGGGTGCCGCTGACGCTGCGGGGTGGCGGCACCGGCAACTACGGCCAGTGCACACCCCTGGAGCGCGGGGTTATCGTCGAGACCCTGGCGCTCAACAACGTGCAGGTCCACGACGGGTTTGCCACGGTGCAGACCGGTTGCATCATTGCCGCGCTGGAAGACGCCGCCCGCGCCAGCGGGCAGGAGATTCTGATGTTTCCGTCCACGCTGAGCGACGCCACCATTGGCGGTTTTGTTGCCGGTGGATTCGGCGGGGTGGGTTCGATCCGCCACGGCATCCTGAAGGACCCAGGCAACATCTTGCGCGTCCAGGTGCTGACGCTGGAACATGCGCCCCGCCTGATCGAACTGATCGGCTCCGACATCCAGAAGGTGCACCACGCCTACGGCACCAACGGCATCATCACCGAGATGGATGTGCGCCTGGCGCCGGCCGAGGACTGGCGCCACATGATCGCCTTGTTCGACAGTTACGAGGCGGCGCTGCGTTTCGGCATGGCGGCCTGCCGACCCGACCTGCCGCTGCGCCTGCTGAGCACGGTCGAGCGCCGCTTTGCGCCGTATTACACCCAGTACCAGGGGCGATTCGACGTCACGCACGATGCGGTGTTCGCGTTGTGCGCTGCGCAAGGACTGCCGGATTTCGAGGCGCTGGTGCAGCGGTGTGGGGGGCGTGTGTCGATGGCGATGACCGATGCCGAAGTCCGCGCGGCGGGCCTGTTGCCGGCCTACGAGTGCGCCTACAACCACACCACGCTGATGGCGCTCAAGATGGACCGCAGTTGGACCTACATCCAGCTGTCCTATCCACAACCGTTCGACCTCCCGCTCGCTCTCACCCTGATCGACGAGTTCGGCGCCGAGATCCTGTGGCACCACGAGTTCTCGATGGCTGGCGGCGGTTATGGCGTGTTTGCGATTCCGTTGGTGAGCTACTTCGACGCCGAACGCATGGAGGAGATCCGGCTCGCGATCGAGGCGCGCGGCATCACCGTATTCGATGCGCATGTGGTCACCATCGAAGATGGCGGCATGAAAACCATCGACGACAGCCAGATCGATTTCAAAAAAGTAGCCGATCCGCACGGCCTGATGAATCCCGGCAAGACCCGGGGCTGGCGGCCCGAGTATGCGACGGCGGCAAATAACCGGGCCACAGGATGAAGACCCTGATCGTCCACTGCCACCCGGATCCGAAGAGTTTCAACCGCGCGTTGTACGACACGTCCTGCGCGGCCTTGCGGCAGGCGGGCAACGAGTTGCGCACCATCGACCTGTATTCAGAAGGCTTCGATCCGGTCATGAAGCGGGACGAACGCGAGTGTTACAACCTCGACCCTGCCCTGATCGAGGTCCGTGTGCAGGCCCATGTGGATGCGCTGCGCTGGGCCGAGCACCTGGTGTTCGTCTACCCGGTCTGGTTCTATGGCCCGCCGGCAATGCTCAAGGGCTGGCTGGAGCGCGTTTTCCTGCCCGGTGTGGCCTTTCTGGTGCCCTCGAAAAAGGGCGAGAAGCCCCGACCCGGCCTGCAGCATATACACCGCCTAACCATCGTCACCAGCGGTGGGTCGCCGCTGTGGTGGTTGTGGGTGGTCGGCGACCCGAACCGCCGCTTGTTTGGCCGTGCCATTCGCGCCCTGTGCGCCAAATCGTGCAAACTCACCTGGCTGCAACTGCACAACATGAACAACGTCACTCAGGACGACCGTGCCGGTTTTCTCGCACGCGTGACCCGCAAGTTGGAGGCCTTGGCATGAGCAACTCACCGGCAGTCGGTGCGCCACTGGCCAACTACGCCGCCTGGCGACGCGCCGGAGATTTCGTGTTCGCCAGCGGCGTGATTGCGGTTGACCCGGGCAGCCGGCGCGTGGTCGACACCTATGACGCGCTGGATGTGCAAGCCCGCTCGGAGCTTCGCACGCTCGGCCTGGATACTGGCCAGATGTCGGTCGATGTGTTCGAGGCTCCGATAGCTGCACAGAGCTGGTTTGTGCTGAACCGGGTTCGCGACATGGCGCGGGAATGCGGTGGTGACATGCGCGATGTGGTACGCCTGGTGCAGTACTTTCGCGACCTGCGGCACTATCCGGTCTACAACCGGGTGCGCGGCTTGTTCTTTGGCGAGCCGGTGGTCAGCACCGTGGTCGAGGTCAGCCGGATGTTGCCCGGCGACCAGGTGCTGGTGGAGGTCGAAGCCACGCTGTTCCTCCCGCAACGCTGAACTGCCGCTGGCGGAGTTGGAAAACCGGTGCCGACGCACATGCATCGTTTCTCCGTCGTCTTCGGTATATTTGCTATGCATCCACTTCGAGGGAAGCACGGTGCCCGCCAACATGACCAACCAGAACCCGGTTGCAAAGTGGTGGATCAGGCCGGCGGCGCATTCGGCTCCGCGGCTGTCCC
The DNA here is from genome assembly GCA_945861785.1 of Rhodoferax sp. OV413. Lineage (GTDB taxonomy): Bacteria > Pseudomonadota > Gammaproteobacteria > Burkholderiales > Burkholderiaceae_C > CAISIP01. Next base: position 90,236 of record CAMAWD010000009.1, read on the forward strand.
CCGCCCTGCGGGCTCCTCCTTTATGCCGCTGCGCCGAACGCACCGCCGACCTGATCTAGCGGCTTGCTGGGAGCGTGGCACACCGAAGACGCCCGCTGCCGAGAGGACTGACCAGTTGTCGCGGCGAGGTAAAGGAGGAGACCGCAGGGCGGGGGACACGAGCGGCGGCAACTGGTCAGTCCTCTCGGCTCGCCAAAAATCGGCACCCGGTCCCTGATTTGTGTTCCCAGGCAGAGCCCCCAAACCGAACCTGCCATTGTTTTCGCAATGCCCGATAGGAGATACACATGTCGCCCGCACCAACACCACCCGACACCGGCCAGCGCGAACTGGTCTTGACGCGCCTGATCGACGCACCGCGCGACAAGGTTTTTCGGTGCTGGACCGAACCCGCGTTGATCCTGCGCTGGTTCACGCCACCGCCCTGGCGCACAGTCCGTGCCGAGATCGACGCACGTACCGGTGGCACCAGTTGCATCGTGATGCAGGGCCCGGATGGCACTGAAATACCCAACCGCGGCGTCTACCTGGAGTTGGTCCGGAACGAACGCATCGTTTTTACCGACGCCTACACCACGCCCTGGCAGCCGTCGGCCAAACCATTCTTCACCTGCGTGTTGACGTTCGAGGACGAAGATGGCAAGACGCGTTACACCGCCCGTGCCCGCCACTGGACCGTCGAAGACTGCGTCGCACACGAGAACATGGGTTTCCACATGGGCTGGGGCATTGCCACCGACCAGCTCGCGGAACTTGCCTCGACGTTGTGAGCCGCGTGCCCATCCATCTGCCCACCCACCAGGAGAAACCGTGATGAATCCTGTTGTTCACTTCGAGATGCCTTTTGACGACCGCGCCCGCATGGCCCGGTTCTATGAGGCGGCGCCATAAGGCAGGTCGCCGGCACGGGGCCACGTGCCCTATCACCGCTGGTCAAAGCCGGATGCCCCAGCCAAACGGATCGTCGTCCTCGATCAGCAAGGTGGCCTCGGCACACATGTGTGCGCGCCCGCGCAGCGTGGGGATGATTGCGTCCGGGCGGTGCGCGTCATTGCCGGCTTCGTAACTGGCCTCGAACTGGCTCCCGATCACGCTGGCCTGGCGCCACAACACACCAGGCGCGAGTTTGCCGTCGGCCGCCAGGCAGGCGAGTTTGGCGCTGGTGCCGGTGCCGCAGGGCGAGCGGTCGTAGGCGCCGCCCGGGCACAACACGAAGTTGCGGCTGTCGGCGCTGTCGTCGTCGGCAAACAGTTCAATGTGGTCGACCTCCGCGCCGCCTGCGCCGGTGACGCCGTGCACCGGCAGGGCCTTCTGCAAGGAGGTCGCGAATGCACTGAGTTGTGCCAGGTTGGCGCTGTCGACGCGCTGGCCGTGGTCACTCACCAGAAAGAACCAGTTCCCGCCCCAGGCGACGTCGCCATGCACCACGCCATGGCCGGGCAGGTCGATGGCCACCTGGTGCAGGTGCCGCCATGCTGGCACATTGCGCACACTCACCGAGCCATCTCCATGCAAGGTCGCCTGCACCGTGCCCACGGGCGTCTCGATCAGGTGGCTGCCGGCCTGGATGCGGCCCATGTGGGCAAGGGTGGCCATCAGGCCGATGGTGCCGTGGCCGCACATGCCGAGGTAACCGGTGTTGTTGAAGAAGATCACACCGGCGCTGGCGGCTGGCGACACCGGTTGACACAGCAGCGCACCGACGATCACGTCGTTGCCACGCGGCTCCAGCACCGTCGCGGCGCGCCATGCATCGTGGTGTTCGGCCAGCAGGGCGCGTCGCTCGGCCATGCTGCCAGTGCCCAGGTCGGGGAAACCTGCGATGACCAGGCGGGTGGGTTCGCCGCCGGTGTGGGAGTCGATGATCTGGATGCGCTTCATTTGGGGCCGTCGCTTGTTGGTGGAGGGTGGGGCAATATAGCAAGGCTGGGTGTTGTCTCAATTTGAGAATTTCGGCGGCCGCCCCATTTTTCACTAGGGTTATCCCTAGGATGAAATGGGCTGGCTCCTCCAACAATGCTTATGTAGTTTTGTTCATAGGCACGGCACTGCACAGGTGCCACAACTCCCAGGAGAGAGACACATGCAAAAGGTGTTGCACATCAACCCGGACAAATGCACTGGCTGTCTGCAGTGCGAAATGGCCTGTTCCTTCGAGAACTACGGCACATTTGCCACCGCCAAGTCGCGCATCAAGGTGTTCGATTTCCACCATACCGGCAAGAAGGTCCCCTACACCTGCACCCAGTGCGACGAAGCCTGGTGCCTGCATGCCTGCCCGGTCGAGGCCATCACCCTGAACAAGGCCACCGGCGCCATGGAGGTCAACGAGTCGACCTGCGTCGGCTGCAAGGTCTGCACCATTGCCTGCCCGTTTGGCACCATCAACTACGTCGAATCGACTGGCAAGGTCCAAAAATGCGACCTCTGCGGCGGTGAGCCGGCCTGCGCCGACGCGTGCCCCACCGGCGCGATCACCTTCATCGATGCCAACTGGACCGGCCTGGGCAAGATGGCCCAGTGGGCCGACAAGCTTGGCAACCAACCTTCTGCTGTGTAAGGAGAACACTATGTCTTGGGCTGGAAAAATTCTGCGCGTCAACCTGACCACGGGCACGGTCAAATCCGAGCCGCTGAACATGGAGTGGGCCCAGGCCTACATCGGTTCCCGCGGGCTGGGCACCAAGTACCTCGTCGAAGAGGTGGCTGCCACGGTCGACCCGCTGGGCGACGACAACAAGATCATCTGGGCCACCGGCCCGCTGACCGGCACCATGGCCAGCACCGGCGGCCGTTACACCGTCATCACCAAAAGCCCGCTCACGGGTGCCGTGGCCTGCTCCAATTCGGGCGGTTACTGGGGTGCCGAGTTCAAGATGGCCGGCTGGGACATGCTGATCTTCGAAGGCAAGAGCGCGAAGCCGGTGTACATGTACATCCATGACGACGTCGCCGAGTTGCGCGATGCCGCCCACCTGTGGGGCAAGAGCGTCTGGGAAACCGAAGAGATGCTCAAGAAGAGCCTGCAAGATCCATTGACCCGTGTTTCGAGCATCGGCAAGGCCGGTGAAAACGGCGTGTTGTATGCCAGCGTCGTGAACGACCTGCACCGTGCCGCCGGCCGCTCCGGTGTGGGCACCGTGATGGGCAGCAAGAACCTCAAGGCGATTGCCGTGCGCGGCACCAAGGGTGTGGGCAATATCCGCGACCCGAAAGCCTTCATGAAGGCCGTGGCGGCCGGCAAGAAAGTACTGGCCGAAAACGGCGTCACCGGCCAGGGCCTGCCAGCGTATGGCACCCAGGTGCTGATGAACGTGATCAACGAAGTCGGCGCTTTGCCCACCCGCAACCACCAGGACAGCCAGTTCGAAGGCGCCAAGGACATCTCCGCCGAAGCCATGGCCACGCCGCGCAAGAGCGACGGCAAGAAACACCTGGTCACGAATCAGGCCTGTTTTGGCTGCACCATTGCCTGCGGGCGCATCAGCAAGATGGACGAAAACCACTTCACCATCGTCAACAAGCCACAGTACCGTGGCGCCAATGGCGGCCTGGAGTACGAAGCCGCCTGGGCGCTCGGTGCTGCCAATGGCGTGAGCGACCTCGAAGCGCTGCAATACGCCAACATGCTGTGCAACGAGGAGGGCATCGACCCGATCAGTTTTGGCACCACCGTGGGCGCGGTGATGGAACTGTACGAAATGGGTGTGCTCACCAAGGAGCAGATCGGCATCGACGCCAAGTTCGGCTCAGCGCACGCGTTGGCCTTCCTGACCGAAGAAACCATCTATGGCCGTGGTTTTGGCAAGGAAATCGGCCAGGGCTCGAAGCGCCTGACTGCCAAATACGGCCACCCCGACCTGAGCATGAGTTCCAAGGGCCAGGAGTTCCCGGCCTACGACGGCCGTGCGATCCAGGGCATCGGCCTGGCGTACGCCACCAGCAACCGCGGTGGTTGCCACCTGCGCGGCTACACCATTGCGTCCGAAGTGCTGGGCATCCCGATCAAGACCGATCCGCTGGAACACGAAGGCAAACCCGACCTGGTGAAGGCATTCCAGGATGCGACAGCCGCTTTCGACTCCTCCGGCCTGTGCATCTTCACCACCTTCGCCTGGGGCCTGCAGGATCTGGCTCCGCAAATGGCGGCCGCTTGCGGCGAGCAGTACACCACCGAAGAACTGGCCCTGATCGGCGAGCGCATCTGGAACATGGAGCGCGAGTTCAACAACCGCGCCGGTTTCACCGCCAAGGACGACAGCCTGCCCAAGCGCCTGCTCACCGAAGCCGTCAAGACCGGCCCTGCCAAGGGCAAGGTCAACATGCTGGCCGAGATGATGCCCAAGTACTATGCGGCACGTGGCTGGGATTCGGAAGGCCGCCCAACCGCTGCCACCAAGGAACGCCTGGGGCTTTGAGCTTTTCCCGCAGGCGCGACACAAGAGCGGCTCGCGAGGGCCGCTTTTTTTAATTTTGGAGATCCGACATGCACCACGTGATTCTTGGCGCCGGCCCGGCCGGTGTGATTGCTGCTGAAACCATTCGCAAACATGCGCCCCTCGACACCATCACCATGGTGGGCGACGAACAGGAGCCACCGTATTCGCGCATGGCCATCCCCTACCTGCTGATGGGCAACGTGGGCGAACGTGGCACCTACCTGCGCAAAAGCCTCACGCACTTCGACGATCTGAAAATCCGCATGGTGCATGCCAAGGCGACTGCCGTCGACAGTGCGGCGCGCACGGTTGCGCTGGACAACGGCAGTTCGCTGGTATTTGACCGCCTGCTGATCGCCACTGGCTCACACCCCATGCGTCCGCCCATCCCCGGCATGGACCTGCCCGGCATCCACCCGTGCTGGACCATGGAAGACGCACGCGCCATCATGAAACTCGCGACCAAGGGTGCGCGTGTGTTGCAGATGGGTGCGGGTTTCATCGGCTGCATCATCATGGAGTCGCTGGCTGCGCGCGGCGTCAAACTCAGCGTGGTCGAAATGGGAGACCGCATGGTGCCACGCATGATGGGCCCCACCGCCGGCGGCATGATCAAGGACTGGTGCACCGCCAAGGGGGTGCAGGTGTTCACCGGCACCAAGGTCGAGGGCATCGAGAAGGGTGACAACGGCGCGGCGCTCAAGGTCAGGCTGTCCAATGGCCAGGCGCTCGATGTCGATCTGGTGATCAGCGCCACCGGCGTGCGGCCTGCCATCGGATTCCTGGAAAAATCGGGCATCCAATGCCTGTTGGGCGTGTTGACTGACGAGCACCTGCAAACCAATGTACCCGGTGTCTATGCCGCCGGTGATTGCGCCGAGGCTTTCGACAAGGTCAGCAACAAGACCATCGTGAGCGCCATCCAGCCCAACGCGGCCGAGCAGGCGCGCGTGGCTGCGCTCAACATGGTGGGCCAACGTCCGTCGCTCAAGGGTGTGACCCAGATCAACGTGCTCGACACGCTGGGCCTGATCTCCAGCAGTTTCGGGGAATGGCAGGGCGTTGCGGGCGGCGAACACGTCGAACTGACCGACACCGCAGCAGGTCGCCACCTGAGCCTGCAGTTCAAGGACGACGTGCTGGTTGGCTGCAACAGCGTGGGCTGGACCGACCATGTCGGCGTGACGCGTGGCCTGGTCGAGGGGCAGATCCACCTTGGCCGCTGGAAGGATGTTCTCAAGGCGGACCCAACCAAGCTGATGGATGCCTACCTGGCCAGCGCCCAGGGGCAGGGCGACTGGAGTGGCGCAATGGACGAGCGGCGGCGCTGATCCAGCACGGCACACAATGAAGATCACGCTCAAGCTGTTCGCGTCGTTGACCGACTACCTGCCCACGGAGCTCAAATACACCAACATGATGGCCATGGACATCGCGCCCGATGCCAGCATCATGCAGGTGATCGCCCCGCTGGCGCTGCCCGAGAAGATGGTGCACCTGGTGCTGGTCAACGGCAAGTATGTGGCACCGGCAGACCGGCACAGCCAGACGCTTTCAGAAGGCGATGTGCTTGCCATCTGGCCGCCGATCGCTGGCGGGTGAGCCCGTGATTTAGTGCGCCATGCAAGCCTTTTATGCCGAGAACTTCGACCGTGAGATGGGCTGCACCGAGAAGGAGTGGCTGGGTTACCTGCCCAAGGCCATCGGCCCCCACCCCTACCAGCAAATCGCCCAGGCGCTCATTGCGCGTATTGGCGAAGGGCAACTGGCATTGTCCTGGCGGGTCGCCGAACCGCGGGCCATCGGCCTGGCACGTATCCCCCGCCTGATGGTGAGTTTTCGGTTCACTGCGCTCGACGAGGCGCAGCGTTACCTGTTCATGAAGCGGTTCGATCTGTACATGCAGCGTGGGGGTGGGTGAAGCCGGGCTGCTCACCCACGGTAACTGATCCGGTAGATCGCCCCGGCAGAATCATCCGACACCAGCAGCGACCCGTCTGGCAGCACCAGCACATCCACCGGACGCCCCCAGGCCGACTCGCCCTGCAACCAGCCGGTGGCGAAGGGTTCGTACGACACCGCCTTGCCGCCTTGCAGGCGTACCAGCGACACCTGGTAACCGATCTTCTTCGACCGGTTCCAGGAGCCGTGTTCGGCGATGAAGACCTGGTTGCGGTAGGCGGGCGGGAACATGGCGCCGGTGTAGAAACGCATGCCCAGCGAGGCGACATGGGGCCCGAGTTTCTGTGCTGGCGCGGTGAAGTCCGCGCAGCCACGTTTGGCGCCGAACTCGGGGTCTGGCAGGTCGCCGCCGTGGCAATAGGGGTAACCAAAATGCATGCCGGCCCGGGGTGCATGGTTGAGTTCGTCCGGTGGCAGTCCGTCGCCCAGCATGTCACGCCCGTTGTCGGTGAACCAGAGTTCGCCGCTGTGGGGCTGCCAGTCGAAACCGACCGTGTTGCGCACGCCGCGCGCGAAGGTCTCGACATTGCTGCCGTCCGGATTCATGCGCAGGATGTTGGCGTAACGCTGCGGGTCGGGTTCACAGATGTTGCACGGCGCACCCACCGGCACGTACAGCTTGCCGTCGGGGCCGAAGGCGATGAACTTCCAGCCGTGGTGGGTTTCGGTGGGCAGGCGGTCGGTCACCACCACCGGGGCAGGTGGCTGGTCCAGGCGCTGCTCGATAATGTCGTAACGCAGGATGCGGTTGACGGCCGAGACGTACAAGGCGCCGTCCCTGTCCCTGTAAGCCACACCGACAGGCAACTGCAAACCGCTGGCGACGGTGGTGACAGCGCTTGCCTTGTACGCGGCATCGAACCGCACCGCATGCACCTTGCCCGCGCGCATCGAGCCGACAAACACAATGCCACCATTGGCGTCCGAGCGGCCCAGTGCCATCTGGCGCGCGTTGTCCACCCGCGCGAACAACTCGATCGAAAAGCCTGGAGGCAACTTGATGCGGTCAAGCTGCACCTGCGCTGCAGTCCCCATCGAGAACAGGGCAGCGGCCAAAAAAGCAACAACAAACCTGGCATGCATCGTGTAACCTCGTTTCATGCAACTTATTCACTTTGTCACGGTCTGAACAGTTTAGTGGTGCTTTTGGTCAATTGTCTTGTCCGCGCGGTCAACGGCGGTTAACCTGATGGCGTTGTGCAGCCGAGGGGTAAAGCGTGTAAGGTGATTCGCAGACGGTTTTCTCTTTTCGTTTGAAACAGGGGGGCTCGATGGACGCAATCGGCAATTTCGTGGCGCGGTATGCGCGCACCAAGGAAGAAGAACTCTCGATCGACGACTACCTGATCGAGTGCAAACGCAATCCGCTGGCCTATGCCACCGCAGCAGAGCGCATGTTGCGGGCCATTGGCGAGCCCGAACTGGTCGACACCCGCAACGAACCGAGGCTCTCGCGCCTGTTCGCCAACAAAGTCATCAAGCGTTACCCCGCGTTCGCCGAGTTCTACGGCATGGAAGACGCCATCGAGCAGGTGGTGAGTTATTTCCGGCATGCGGCGCAGGGCCTGGAAGAACGCAAGCAGATCCTGTACCTGCTGGGGCCTGTGGGTGGCGGCAAGAGTTCGATCGCCGAGCGGCTCAAGCAGTTGATGCAGCAAGTGCCGTTTTACGCGCTCAAGGGTTCACCCGTCAACGAGACCCCGCTGGGCCTGTTCGACCCGCTCGAAGATGGCCCGATATTGCAGGAGAACTTCGGCATCTCCAGCCGCTACCTGCACCGCATCCTTTCGCCCTGGGCGGTGAAACGCCTGGACGAGTTCGGCGGCGACATCCGGCAGTTCCGCGTGGTCAAGCGTTACCCCAGCATCCTTAAGCAGACCGGCGTGGCCAAGACCGAACCGGGCGACGAGAACAACCAGGACATCAGCTCGCTGGTGGGCAAGGTGGACATCCGCAAACTCGAGAGTTTTGCGCAGGACGATACCGACGCCTACAGCTACTCCGGTGGCCTGTGCCTGGCCAACCAGGGCCTGCTGGAATTCGTCGAGATGTTCAAGGCCCCGATCAAGGTGCTGCACCCCCTGCTGACCGCCACGCAGGAGGGCAACTACAAAGGCACCGAAGGTTTTGGCGCGATCCCGTTCGACGGTGTGGTGCTGGCCCACAGCAACGAAAGCGAGTGGAAAGCCTTTCGCAACAACAAGAACAACGAGGCCTTTCTCGACCGCATCTACATTGTCAAGGTGCCCTACAGTCTGCGTGTGAGCGAAGAGGCGCGTATCTACGAAAAACTCATCCGCGACTCGTCTCTCGGGCAGGCCAAGTGTGCACCCGGCACCCTCAAGATGATGGCGCAGTTCTCGGTGCTGACGCGCCTCAAGGAGCCCGAGAACTCCAGCCTTTTCAGCAAGATGCAGGTCTACGATGGCGAGAGCCTGAAAGACACCGACCCGCGCGCCAAGAATTTCCAGGAGTACCGCGACTACGCCGGGGTGGACGAAGGCATGAGCGGCGTGTCGACACGTTTCGCGTTCAAGATCCTGTCCAAGGTGTTCAACTTCGACAGCGCCGAGGTGGCTGCCAACCCGGTGCACCTGATGTACGTGCTGGAGCAGCAGATCGGCCGCGAGCAGTTTCCGGCGGAGCTGGAGACCCGTTACATCGGGTTCATCAAGGAGCACCTTGCACCGCGTTACGCGGAATTCATCGGCAAGGAAATCCAGACCGCCTACCTGGAGAGTTACAGCGAATACGGCCAGAACATATTTGACCGGTATGTCACCTACGCAGACTACTGGATCCAGGACAACGAGTACCGCGACACCGACACCGGCGAAGTGTTCGACCGCTCGTCCCTGAATGCGGAGCTCGAAAAGATCGAGAAACCCGCAGGCATCGCGAACCCGAAGGATTTCCGCAACGAGATCGTCAACTTCGTGCTGCGTGCCCGGGCCAACAACCAGGGCAAGAATCCGGCCTGGACGAGTTACGAAAAATTGCGTCTGGTGATCGAAAAGAAGATGTTCTCCAACACCGAGGAACTGTTGCCGGTGATCAGCTTCAACGCCAAGGCGAGTGCTGACGAGGCCAAGAAACACGAGGACTTCGTGACCCGCATGGTGGCCAAGGGTTACACCGCACGGCAGGTGCGCCTGTTGTGCGAGTGGTACCTGCGCGTTCGCAAGAGCTCCTGAACGGCGGGCTTCCATGGCGCTGCAGATTATCGACCGGCGACTGTCTGGCAAGAACAAGTCGGTCGGTAACCGCGAGCGTTTCCTGAGGCGTTACAAGACGCAGGTGCAGGACGCCGTGCGGCGTGCAGTGAACGACCGCGGCATCCGCGATATCGAGAACGCCGAGAACATCACGATTCCGAAAAAGGACATCAGCGAGCCCCTGTTCCAGCATGGGCAGGGGGGTGTGCGCGACACCGTGCACCCTGGCAACACCGAGTATTTGCGGGGGGACAGGATTGCCCGTCCGCCTGGCGGCGCCGGTGGCAGAGGCGGGCAGGCCAGCGATTCCGGCGACGGAGAGGACGACTTCACGTTCACCCTGAGCAAGGAGGAGTTCCTGCAGCTTTTCTTCGAGGACCTCGCGTTGCCACACCTGTTGCGTACGCAGATCGGCGACAACCCGGAATGGAAGTCGCACCGCGCTGGCTTTACCCATGACGGCACGCCCAACAACCTGTCCATCGTGCGCTCGATGCGCGGCGCACTCGGCCGGCGCATCGCAGTGGGACACGCGCCACGCCGCGAGCTGGCTGAGAAGCGCCAGGAAATGTCCGTGTTGGAGCGCGCCGCAAGCCGTGACGATGCGGCGATCACGGCCCTGGCGGCAGAAATCGAGGCGCTGGAACGGCGGCTCGGACGTATTCCGTACCTCGATCCGATCGATCTGCGCTTTCGCAACCGCGTGCGGGTGCCGGTTCCCTCCAGCAAGGCCGTGATGTTCTGCGTGATGGATGTGTCGGGCTCCATGGACCAGGCGCGCAAGGACCTGGCCAAACGCTTCTTCATCCTGCTCTATCTTTTCCTGACGCGGCACTACGACAAGATCGACATTGTGTTCATCCGCCACCACACCCAGGCACAGGAGGTCGACGAAGACGGTTTTTTCCACTCGACCGAGACCGGCGGCACGGTGGTCAGCAGCGCGCTGGTGCTGATGCACCAGATCATCGTGGCGCGGTACCCCACTGCGGAGTGGAATATCTATGGCGCGCAGGCCAGCGATGGCGACAACTACAACAGCGACAGCACCCGCTGCCGCGAGTTGCTGGCCGACAACGTTCTGCCGCTGGTGCGGTATTTCGCTTACGTGCAGGTGGTCGAAGAAGAGCAGACCCTGTGGACCGAGTACCTGCGGCTGGAAGAGGGGCACGCCAACTTCGCCATGCGCAAGGCCACCGCGACCGACCAGATCTACCCGGTGTTCCGCAATCTCTTCAGGAAACAGGGAGCACCCGCATGAACCCGAAACACCCGCCGGTGCTGGAGCGGCGCAAGACCGAGAACCTCTACCGTGTGCCGTCCACCGGCGACCGGCGTCCCCGCATCGCGCTACAGGCGCCGCGCCCATCGGTGGCGCGTGCGGCGCGGCCGCTGCCGGACCAGAGCGACTGGACGTTCGAGCTGATCGACAGCTACCACGAAGTGATCCGCGACGCCGCCGAGCGTTATGGCCTCGACACCTACCCGAACCAGCTCGAGATCATCTCGGCCGAGCAGATGATGGATGCGTATGCATCGGTCGGCATGCCGGTGAATTACCGCCACTGGAGCTACGGCAAGGAGTTCATCGCGACTGAAAAGCGCTATCGGCGCGGGCACATGGGGCTGGCCTACGAGATCGTCATCAACTCCAACCCCTGCATCAGTTACCTGATGGAGGAGAACACCACCGTCATGCAGGCGCTGGTAATCGCCCATGCGGCCTATGGCCACAACAGTTTTTTCAAGGGCAACTACCTGTTTCGCATGTGGACCGACGCCTCGTCCATCATCGATTACCTGGTGTACGCCCGCAACTATGTCAGCGAATGCGAACAGCGCCACGGCCTGGAGGCAGTCGAGACCCTGCTGGACTCCTGCCATGCTTTGGCCAACTTTGGCGTCGACCGCTACCGGCGACCGAGCCGGCGCACCCTGGCGCAGGAGATGGCCGAGCGCCAGGCGCGCGAGGCGCACGCACAACAGCAGGTGAACGAACTGTGGCGCACCGTGCCGGTGCGCGAGGAAAAGGCGGAGGTCGCCCGTGCCACCCAGCGATTTCCGGCCGAGCCGCAGGAAAACCTGCTGTATTTCTTCGAGAAAAGCGCGCCGCTGCTGGAGCCGTGGCAACGCGAGATCGTGCGTATCGTGCGCAAGGTGGCGCAGTATTTCTACCCGCAGCGGCAGACCCAGGTGATGAACGAGGGCTGGGCGACGTTTTGGCACCACCGCCTGCTCAACACCCTGTACGACGATGGCCATCTGAGCGACGGCGCCATGCTGGAGTGGCTGACCTCGCACACCAACGTGATTTACCAGCCACCGGTGGGCCACCGCGCCTACAGCGGCATCAACCCCTACGCACTTGGTTTTGCGATGTACACCGACATCCGGCGTATCTGCGAGCACCCGAGCGAAGAAGACCGTGCCTGGTTCCCGGGCATTGCCGGCGCGCCATGGTTGCCCACGCTGGACCACGCCATGCGCAACTACAAGGACGAGAGTTTCATCGGCCAGTTCCTCAGCCCGCAACTGATGCGTGGGCTGCGCCTGTTCGCCATCCACGATGACGAGAAGCAAGACGCGCTCGAGGTGTCGGCGATCCACGACACGGCTGGTTACCAGCGGCTGCGCCAGAACCTCTCGCAGCAGTACGACCTGGGTACACGCGAGCCCAACATCCAGGTCTGGAACGTGAACCTGCGCGGTGACCGCACCCTGACGCTGCGCCACAGCCAGTACCAGGATCGCCCGCTGGCCGATTCGACATTGGAAGTGCTGAAACACGCCGCACGTCTGTGGGGTTTTTGCGTGAACCTGGAAAGCGTGAACGCCGCGGGCAATGTGACGCGCAACTGGGCGGTGGGGGCGCCAGTCTGATGCCGGGTGCTGGCATATTGCTTGCATAGACATGTTTCTGCCGGATGCGTGTTTCTTGCATATACTGCGCCGTGACAGAGTGCAATTTGTTTTTCAATCAACCAGAATCCAGGAAATCGCCATGAAAAAATTGACGACCATGCTGCTGGGCCTTGTGGCCGCAGTGGCCTTGTTGGCCCCCACCAGTTCGATCGCCCAGAACAAGTCCAAGCTCAACCAGGTACTGGAGCGCGGAACGCTGCGGGTCGGCACCACGGGCGATTTCAACCCGATGTCGATCAAGGACACAGCCACCAACACGCTGACCGGTTTCGATGTCGAGGCCATGACCCAACTCGCCGCCGATATGGGCGTCAAGGTCGAGTTCGTGCCAGCTGAATGGGCCACCCTGGTCAACGGCATTGTGTCGGACCGGTTCGACATCTTCTCGGGCGCGTCCCTGAGCATGGCACGCGCCAAGACTGTCGCGTTTTCGCACCCCTACCTGTATGCGGGCACGGTGCCGCTGGTCAACAAGAAGGCGCCGGGCAAGTTCACCACCTGGGAGAGTATCAACAGCCCCAATGTGACGGTGGCTGTGTTGCTGGGCACGGTGTTCGAGCAGCAGGCGCGGGCGCATTTCCCCAAGGCCAAGATCCGTGCGGTCGAGAAGCCCGCCACCGGTTACCAGGAAGTGCTCGCCGGGCGCGCCCAGGTCACGATCACCAGCAACGTGGAAGCCGCCACCCTGATGAAGACCTACCCGGACCTGCAGGTCGTGGGTTCTGGTTCCGACATGCGCAACAAGCGTCCTTTCGCCTATCCGATGCCACAGGGTGACGAGGTCTGGCTGACCTTTGTGAACAACTGGATCTCCCTGAAACAGGCCGAGGGCTACTTCGACACGCTCGAGGCCAAGTGGCTGTCCGCCAAAAAATAGGCCTCGGGTTTGCCCTGCTGGCCGTCGGCCTGTTGGCAGGGTGTGGCGGTGCTTCCAATGGCTCCAGCTACACCTGGGGCTGGTACATCCTCAATCCCTGGCAGGCCAAGGGCCTGTCCAACCTCCAGTTCCTGATCGGTGGGCTGGGGGCAACGCTGGCGGTTTCGCTGTGCGCGATCTTCCTGTCGGTGATTCTCGGGGCGTTTGTGGCGGTGGCTGGGCTGTCCAAGCTGAAGCTCCTGCACCGCGCGAGTCGTGTGTACGTAGAACTGTTTCGCTCGGTTCCGTTGCTGGTGTTGTTGTTGTGGGTGTTTTATGGCTTGCCGGTGATCGTCGGGCTGCAACTCGGTGTGTTCGCAACCGGCGTGTTGTCGCTGGCACTGAGCGACAGCGCGTTCGAGGCCGAGGTGTTCCGCGCCGGCATCCAGTCCGTACCCAAAGGCCAGCTCGAGGCCGCCAAGTCGATCGGCCTGTCGTGGTCGCAGCAGATGCGGCTGGTGGTGATGCCGCAGGCCATCAAGGTGATATTGCCCGCGCTGGGCAACCAGTTCGTGTATGTCATGAAGATGTCTTCGCTGGTGTCCGTCATTGGCCTGGAGGAACTGACGCGGCGCGCCAACGAACTCAACGTCAACGAGTACCGTCCGCTGGAGATCTACACCCTGCTGGTGTTCGAGTACCTCGCACTGATTGTTTTTGTTTCCTGGCTGGTGCGCCGGCTCGAACGCAAGATGTCCAAAGCCCACTGAGGTACGCATGGTCCTGCAACACGCCACCTGGCCCGAGGTCGAGGCCTATCTGCAGCGCTCCCGGGGGGTGGTGATCCCCCTGGGCTCGACCGAGCAGCACGGGCCGACGGGTCTGATCGGCACCGACAGCATCACCGCCGAAACCGTGGCGCGTGCCATGGGCGAACTGGCCGGCGCCCTGGTCGGGCCGACGCTCTCCATGGGACCGGCGCAGTTCAACCTGGCATTTCCCGGCACCGTGAGCCTGCGGCCGACCACACTGATCCAGGTGATCATCGATTACGTGCAGTCGCTGGCGCGCAGCGGTTTCACGCATTTCTACTTCATGAACGGGCATGGTGGCAATGTCGCCCCGACATGGTGCGCAATCCAGGAGCTGCATGCCGACCGCAGCCTGGGGCGCGAAGCTGCCACACCGCTGCAGTTCCGGTTGCGCAGCTGGTGGGATCTGGCAGAGGTGAATGACATCCGACAGCGGCTCTACGGCGCCGGTGAAGGCATGCACGCAACGCCGTCCGAGATCGCGATCACCCAGCATGTGTTGCCCGATTCGCGCCGGCCCGACAAACTGCCGGCGCCGGCGTTGCTGTCACCCGGGTTCATCAAGTTCCACGCCGGTGACAACCACCTGGACGCGCAGGCGCACCGGGCGCAATTTCCCGATGGGCGCGTCGGTTCGAACTCCGGCCTGGCGCGGCCAGAGCACGGTGAGGCGCTGCTCGCGGCCGCCGCCACCGCCGCTGCGCGCGACTACGCGGCATTTCTCGCTGGAGAGCCAGCATGATTTTTTATGCGACGCCTCTGTCCAGTTACAGCGCCAAGGTACGGATCGCCTTGTGTGTCAAAGGGGTCGACTTTGAAGAACGTCTGCCCCCCAACGGTTACCGCTCGGTGGAGTACCGCGCATTGGTGCCCATGGGCACGCTGCCAGCGATCGAGGTCGATGGATGGGTGCTTTCCGAATCCGAGGTTATCAACGAATACCTCGAGCAGTGTTATCCGGCGCCGGCAATGTTGCCGCTGGATCCTGCCTTGCGCGCGCGCGTGCGTTTTTTGAGCCGTTTTCACGACCTGTACCTGGAGCCCCGGGTGCGCGCCCTGTTCCCGCTGGTCAAGGCCCCACAGCGCGCTCAGGAGCAGGTGGCGGCATTGCGTGGCGACATCCTGTCCCGTTTGCAGCAGCTCGATGAATGGGCGCAGCCCCAGCCCTACCTTCTGACAACCGACATCAGCCTGGCCGATTGCGGGCCGCTGGTGACCCTGCCGCTGGCCTTGTCGGTGCTTGCTGCATGCGGCCAGCCGATCGAACTGCCCTGCGGGCTGCAGGCCTGGCAGGACAACGCCTCGCGCCACCCCGGCGTGCAGCGGGCCTTGTCGGGCTGGCGCACTGCCACCCAGGCCTGGCTGCAAACCTGACCCCCCAGCTGCCGAACTCCGAACCCGAACTCCGAACTCCCAGGCACACCTGCTTGTACCGCGACCATGCCCCAACGCTCCACCTACACCCCGCTGGCCGATCCGCTTTGGCAGTATGTCGAGAAGGTCTCACTCGAGGAATTCTCCCGCGCCGATTGGGCGCAACTCAACGCGCAGCGTGCAGCCTATGCGGGCCTGCAGCAGGCCAGCCAGGCGCTGCGCCTGCTCAGTGCCAGCGAACACGACCCGAGTTTTGGTTACATGGTCAACAACTACCGGCACTCCCTGCAATCGGCCACGATGGTGCTGCGCGATGGCCGCTCCGAGGAAGACGTGGTGGTGGCCTTGCTGCACGATGTCGGGTTCATCACCTGCCCACTGATGCATGGTGACTTTGCAGCGGCACTGATGGGCGCCTATGTGTCGGAGCGCAACCACTGGATGCTGCGCCACCATGGCGTGTTCCAGAACCTGCACTCGCCCAACCTGCCGGGCGTCGACCCGCACGAGCGGGAGCGTTGGCGTGGCAATGCGCACTTCGACTGGACCGCCGAGTTCGTGGACCGTTACGACCAGGCGGCGTCCGACCCGGGTTACCCCTGCGAGCCGCTCGAGACTTTCGTGCCCATGGTGCACCGCATTTTTTCACGCCCGCCGTTGGACCGGCGGTCGCTCAACATCCACAAGGAGACCCCGTGAACAACCCACTGCCGACCGTCGCCGCACAGAGCCAAGACACACCGCCAGGCCCGGCCTGGATCAGGATGATCCCGCTGGAGGAAGCCACCGGCAAACTCAAGGAAATGTACCAGCTCGCCCTCACGCCGAGCGGCACCGTCGACAACGTGATGCGGGCCCACAGCCTGCGCCCGCACAGCATGCAGGGGCACCTGGTGCTGTACCGCAGCGTGCTGCACAACCCCGACAACACCTTGCCGTTCTGGTTTCTGGAGGTGGTGGCCTCGTATGTCAGCATGACCAACCGCTGCGCCTACAGCCTCACACACCATTTCGCCAATGCGCGGCGCCTGATGAACGACCCGGCCCGCGCGCAGTTGGTGTGGGACGCATTGCAAGGCGCGCAGCCGGAACTCGCGTTTGCCGGCAAGGAACTCGCATTCCTCAACTACGCCCGCAAGCTGACCGCGCAGGTGGGCGACATGAACAAGGCAGACTGGGATGCGCTGCGCGCGGCCGGCTGCGAGGACGGCGAGATCCTGGAGGTCAACCAGGTCTGCGCCTATTTCAACTACTCGAACCGCCTGCTCAACGGGCTCGGCGTGACCACCGTTGGCGACGTCGTGGGTTACTACAAGGAGCCCGAAGCCACCTGAACCGCAGCCTGCTCTGCGGCGATGCGCTCCGCCAGGCCCTTGCGAAAGCGGCTGGCTGCGGCGTCGAGCAGCAGGCCGGTGGTCTGCGTGCTGCTGTTCTTCATGCCCTGATGAACTGCCTCCAGGATGAGCCGGTCTTCCTCGAACGCCGTCTTGGCGCCGGCGGCGACCCGCTGTGTGATGGTTGCGTCGTGCGGGTCGGTGTTGCGGTGCTGCAACCAGAAGTAATGGGTATGGTCCTCGTCGACCGGCGTGATGAAATGGTATGAAATCATCCGGTAGGTGTCTGGGCCGTCAACCATGGCCGGGCCGCCGCTGCCCGCCGGTGTGTAGATCCCCATGTTGACGCCGACCGCGGGATACTGCATTTCATAGTGTTGCAGTCGGTCCGCGTTTCCGGTGAACTTGACCAAGGGCGCATAAAACGGCGGCGGCGGCTGGTTCAGGATCCAGCGGCTGCTGATCACCCCGCTGTCGAGCGTGCGCACATCCAGGGGTGTGGCATCGGTGCCGGCGCCTGCGAAGGAGCCGCGATGCACCCACGCCACGTGCGAGGGGTCGAGCAGGTTGTCCACCAGCCACAGATAGTTGCTGGTGCAACGCATGTTGTCGCCGCCCGTCACGTGCCAGCCCGGGTCGCCATAGGTCGGGATGGACAGGATCTTGCCGGTATCTGCCCGGTCGGCGTCACCCATCCAGACCCACAGCAGCCCGTAACGGTCACAGGTCGGGTAGCTGCGCACCCTGGCAAAAGGCGGAATGCGTGCCTGGGTGGCGGCATCGATGCATTTGCCGGAGCAGTCGAAGGTCAGGCCGTGGTAGCCGCATTCGACCGCGTCGCCCTTGATGCGGCCCATGGACAAGGGCAGCTTGCGGTGCGGGCAGGCGTCTTCGAGCGCCACTGCGGCGCCATCCTGCGTGCGGTACAACACGATGGCCTCGCCCAGCATCCTGACGGCTTGCAATGTGCGCCCGATCGACGGGGAGAGCGCGGCGACGTACCAGGCATTTCTCAGGAAGTTCGACATGGCGTGGACCTCGATTCAGTCAATATGGTTGGCTCCCTGCGCATCTCACGGGACGGCCAGGTCGGTGGCGAGCTGGAACAGGCAGTCGCCGCGTTCGCAGGGGGCGGGGCCGCGTTTGCACAGCACCAGGCCATCGCGCTCGAAATGCAGCACAAGTGGTTCTCGCCATGGCGTTGCGTGGCTGTGGATGCGCGCCGCAGGCTGGCCTGCGCGCACCTGGGCGCCCAGGTCGACCAGCGGTTCGAACAGGCCGCTGTCGGTGGCGTAGACGTGGTAGTCGTCGCCGCCGACTTCGGTCAGGCGTGTGGCTGGAGCGGGTGCGGGGGCGGACCCCTGCAGCAGGCCCACGTGTGCCAGCAGGCGGCGCATGCCGTCTTCCATGGTCGCCATGGAGGACGGCGTGACGTAGCCGCCACCACCCACCTCGGTGGCGATGGACATGACACCCTGGCGGACGGACGCGGCGGTGAACGAGCGGCCGCCGCTTTGTGGCGCCGTCACGATGTAACCCACAGGTGCGCCAAATGCGCGCACCAGACCGAGCACCGTGCCCATGCGCTCGGCATCCGGGTCCCGGTAGGCGAGCGTGCTGGGCAGGTAGACCAGCGAATTGCCGCCGGAGTGGAAGTCGAAGCTGTAGTCGAAACCTGGCAGCAGCAGGTGTTCGATCCACCAGGCGATCTGCGCTGTCGGGCCACCGAGCGGATCGCCCGGGAAGCTCCGGTTCAGGTTGCCGTCGTCGATAGGTGAGGTCCGCAACCCGGCCATCGCGGCTGGGAAATTGGCCGATGGCAGGATCACCAGCTGGCCGCGAATGTGTTCGGGCTCAATCGAGCGGACCAGCTTGCCCAAAGCGATCTGGCCTTCCCATTCGTCGCCGTGGTTGCCAGCCACCATCAGCACCCTGGGGCCAGGGCCGTTGGTGATGCGCACGATGGGAATCGGGATCCACCCATAGGCCGAACGGTGCACGGAGTGGGGCAGGCGCACAAAGCCCGTTGCCTTGCCCTGGGCTTGCAGATCGATGTCGCAACGCAACAGGCTGCGGCGCTGCAAATCAGACAGCCCGGATGTGTCGCTAACAGCCATGGTGTTCCGGACTCCTTGTTTGCAGGCAGACAGTGCCACAGCGCCGCTTAGTGTAGCCTGCGCAATTGTCGATTGTCTAGACAAGTTTGGCGCGAATCGGGCAAAATCGCCGGTCGGTGCTTCCGGTGCGCTGCCAATCCGGGCAGAGCGTGCGTGCAGCACAGCCGGGGGCACGGTTCATGGCAAAAGACGCGCAGGCGCGGGTGGCAAAGGCGGACCTGGTTCGAACGCTGCTTGCGCCCGCACAGATCGACGCGCTGATGGCGCGTTCCAACGGCCCGGCCGCTTGGCATCTTCTGGGGCACGCGCTGGCGGTGGCCCTGTCGGGGGCCCTGGTGGCCCTGGCTGTCGGCAGCTGGCTTGTGGTTGCGGCCATGTTCGTACTGGGTGTGGTGCTGACCCACCTTTTTGCACCACAACACGAATGTGCCCACTTCTCGGCATTCCGGTCGCGCCGCGCCAACGAATGGGTGGCCTGGTTCTGCGGCGCGGTCATCATGGTGCCGCAGGTCCATTTTCGCTACGAGCACCACCACCACCACAGTTTCACCAACCTGCACGGGCAGGACCCGGAGCTGATACCAATGCCCGCCTCGGCATGGGGCTACCTCTGGTACCTCAGCGCGGTTCCCTATTGGTGGGGCAGCTGGAGCGGGATCGCAAGGCGCAGCCTGGGCCACTTGTCCGAGGAGGAACAAGGCTTCCTCCCATTGCGTGAACGGTCACGGGTAGCCTGGGAGTCACGCGTGCTGGCGCTTGCCTATGGACTGCTTGCCGGGGTTGTCCTGTCCGGCTGGACGGCGCCGCTGACCTATTGGTTTTTCCCGCTGATGCTCGGCCAGCCGGTGATGCGTTTTATCCGCATGACCGAACACGTGGGTTGCCCGAATGTGCCTGACCTGCTGCAGAACACGCGAACCACCCGGGTCGCCGCACCCTGGCGCCTGCTGGCATGGAACATGAACTTCCATGCCGAACACCATCTTCTGCCTGCCGCCCCCTACCACGCGTTGCCCGGGTTCCACGCTTTGATCTCGGGACGCATCCCCGAGCGGCAGGGCTACTGGCAAGGGCATCGCGAAATTCTGCAGCGCCTGTTTGGCCGGAAATTGCCGCAGGCTGGCGGTTCGGATTCCTGAGCGAGCCATCCGGCGATTTGCTTGCGCCTCTTGCACTTCAGGCGCAGACAAGCTGCCGCCGTCTTCCTGCGATGGGCGCCAGCAAGCTGACCGTGCGTGACAAACCGGCCTTGGTCGCGGCCTGAAGCGGATCGGCGAAGGCGCGGTTAAGATGCGCCGATGCAACTTCCTTCGCGCTACTGGGCCGACCTCACCACCCGCCATTTCACGCAGCTGGCCGCCAGCGCAGTGATCGAGCAGGCGGTGGCGGTGTTGCCAGTGGCGGCCATAGAGCAACACGGCCCGCACCTGCCGGTCAGTGTGGACACCACCCTGGTCGACAGCGTGGTCGCCGCTTCACTGCCGCATCTGCCTGCGGCGCTGCCGGTGCTCTTCCTGCCGACGCAGCAAATTGGCAAGAGCAACGAGCACATCCGTTTTCCGGGTACGCTGACGCTGTCGGCGCAGACCCTGATCGCCGTCTGGATGGAACTCGGCGCATGTGTGGCGCGCGCCGGCTTTCGCAAGCTGGTGCTGTTCAACAGCCATGGCGGGCAGATCAGCGTGATGGACATCGTCGCGCGCGACCTGCGTACCGCGCACGACCTGATCGTCTACTCCACCAACTGGTTCACCTTGCCGCTGGGCGAGACCGTCATGGGCCTGTTCCCGAGCGATGAACACCGCTTCGGCATCCATGGCGGCGACATGGAAACCTCGATGATGCTGGCCACGCGCGCGCAGCACGTCGACATGGCCCAGGCGCGGCATTTCCGCACCAGTGCCGAGGAACGGGCCGTGCGGTACCCGATTCTTGGCAATGGCAGCTCGGCCAAGCTGGGCTGGCAGGTTCAGGACTACAACCCGTTTGGCGCCGCCGGCAACGCGGCCGCGGCAACGGCCGACAAGGGCCACGCCGTGATAGACGCCGCCGGCCTGCAGTTGGCGCGCCTCTTGCTGGAGGTGAGCAGCCTGCCGATGTCCACGCTGAATCCGCACCCCGCCACACCAGACTGAAACCCGACCCACGGAGCTCCCCCATGAACAACCGATTCGTTGTGCATTTCCTCGCGTACGCCGGCATGTTTGCCTGTGCCAGTGGCAGTTTCGCCCAGGACAAGGTGGTGTTTGCCACCAACTGGAAGGCGCAGGCCGGCCACGGCGGCTTCTACCAGGCGCTCGCCGATGGCACCTACAAACGCATGGGGCTGGACGTCGAAATCCAGCAGGGCGGGCCCCAGGTCAACAACCGGCCGCAACTGCCAACCGGCAAGATCGACTTCCTGATGGCTGGCAACCTGCTGCTGAGTTTTGACAATGTGAAGAACGGCGTCCCGACGGTCGTGGTCGCGGCGATCTTCCAGAAAGACCCGCAGGCGATCTTTGCCCATCCAGGCCAGGGCTACGACAAGTTCAGCGACCTCACAAAGGCGTCACCCGCCTTCATCAGCAAGGACGGCCAGTTCAGCTTCTGGCAATGGATGAAGGCCGAACACGGCTTCAAGGACGAACAACTCAAGCCCTACGTGTTCAACGTCGGCCCTTTCCTGGCCGACAAGAAATCGGTGCAGCAGGGCTACAGCATCAGCGAGCCGGTCAGCATCAAGGCGCAGGCCGGTTTCGACCCGGTGGTGCACCTGCTGGCCGACAACGGCTTCAGCACCTACAGCACCACCATCGAGACACGCGCCGATCTGGTGCGCGACAAACCCGCGTTGGTGCAGAAGTTCGTCGATGCTTCGCTGATCGGCTGGTACAACTACCTGTATGGCGACAACAAGGCCGCCAACGAAATGATCAAGAAAGCAAATCCCGAGTCGACCGATGCCAACATCGCCGGCAGCATCGAACTGATGAAAAAACTCGGCATCGTGGACAGCGGTGACGCGCTCCAGAATGGCATCGGCGCCATGACCACTGCCCGCGTGAAGGATTTCTACGACAAGATGGTCAGGGCCGGCCTGTACAAGCCGGGCGATGTGGACCTGTCCAAGGTGCTTACCACCCAGTTCGTGAACAAGAAAGTCGGTCTGGACGTCAAGCAGAAACTTGGGGTCAAGTGAGTCCGGCAGTGGCCGGCCCGACCCATGCGGCGCCGGGATGCGGGCCATTCAGCGTTGCGGCATGTCCTTGGCGGAATAACCCACACTGACGCTTGCATCCTCGGGAATCGGCGGCATGGTGGCGTTCCAGGCCTCCCACGCCTCGCGCAAGGTCTCCAGCATGTCCGGTTCGCGCGCGGCATGGTTGGCGCGTTCGCGTTCGTCGGCAGCAATGTTGAACAGGTAGTCGTGGCCGTCCACGCGCAGGTATTTCCAGTCGGCCATGCGCAAGGCCCGTTGCCCCCGGTGGTTCATGCGCCAGTACAAGGGGCGATCGAAACTGTGGCTGACGTCGTTGAGCACACTGCGCAGCGACACACCGTCCAGCGGGTAGGCCGGGTCTGGTGTGGCACCCGCCAGGTCCAGCATGGTGGCGGACCAGTCCATGGTCATGCACTGCTGGGTGCTTACGCCGCCCGGTGCGATGGTGGCCGGCCAGTGGGCGATCCAGGGCACCCGGATGCCGCCTTCGGTGAGGTCCATCTTGCCGCCGACCAAAGGCCAGTTGTCAGAATAACGTTCGCCGCCGTTGTCGCTGGTGAAGACGATCAGGGTGTTGTCCAGCAGGCCTTGTGCGCGCAGGCGGGCAACCACCTGGCCGATGCCCTCGTCCATGTGGTGGACCATGCGCTGGTAGGTGTGGATGTTGCCTCCGTGCAGGTGGACAATGTTGCCGCGTATTTCTTCTGCCAGGGCGCGGTCGTCGCGGGTTTCCCAGGGCCAGTGTGGCGCGGTGTAGTGCATGCTCAGGAAGAACGGCGTGCCGTCGCGGGCCTCGGCCGCCCGGCGGTCGATGTAGTCGATCGCGCGCTGCGTGATCATGTCGGTCAGGTAGCCCTCTTCTATGTGCTCTTCCTCACCCTGCCACAGGTCGTGCGCGCCCGTGGATGCGCAATGCGTGAAGTAATCCACTCCGCCGGCCATGGGCCCGAAGAACTCTTCGTAGCCCGAACGCGTGGGCCCGAACGCCGGTGGATACCCCAGGTGCCACTTGCCGACAAGCGCGGTGCGGTACCCTTGCGCGCGCAAAAGTGATGGCAAGGTAGGGATTTCCGGCGGCAGCCCCAGGGTGGTGCTGCCGCGGCTGCGGCTGTTGATCGGCTCCTCGGCGGCGCCACGCAGCCGGTACTGGTAACGCGCTGTCATCAGGGCGAAGCGGGTCGGTGAACAGACCGGCGAGTTGGCGTAACCCTGGGTGAATTTCAGGCCCTTGGCAGCCAGTTGGTCCAGCACCGGGGAGACCGGGCCAAAGCGGGCATCCCGGCCACCGTAACAGCCGAGGTCGGCGAAACCGAGATCGTCGGCGACGATGAAGATGATGTTGGGGTGGTTCATTTTTCGAGCAGAAAGTAGCTTGCGGTCCGGATGCCGGCTGCGGTCAGGATGAGCGAGCCGAACAGATGCAATGCGGCGGTGCCCAAAGCCAGCGTGTAACGCTGTTGCCCCAGCATGCCCACCACCTCGGCGGAGAAGCTGGAGAAGGTGGTCAGTGCCCCGAGGAAGCCGGTGACCAGTGCCAGGCGCCACACCGGGTCAATGTGGGGCAGGGCCTGGAACACCGCGACACAGACGCCGACCAGGTAGCCCCCGACAAGATTGGCCACGAGCGTGCCGTATGGAATCACGGCGCCGGGGTTGAGCCACAGCCCCAGGCCCCAGCGGGCCAGCGCGCCCAAGCTGGCCCCGATACAAATGGCGATGACAGTCAGCATCGGAGTCATGTGGTCGGCGCGTCGTTCGCGGACTGCAGGAACGGGTTGACTATGTGCAAGCTGCCGCGTACCCACTGGTTGTGTTGCAGGTCTTCGGTATAGACGGTGTCGGCACCTGCTTCCAGGGCGGCCGACAACATCAGGCTGTCGTAAAAGCTGTAGCGGGTTTCTTCTTGCAGAGCCAGTGCGCTGTCGAGCAGCGCGGGGCTGGAACCAACGCGGTTCAACGGCTGCATGGCTGCATCAATGAATTGCTTGCACGCGGCCGCGCCCATGCGTGATGCGAATTTGCGCAACGCGACGTTGGCAAATTCCTGGATCACCTGGTAGCTGATGCACCCCTGGCGACTGGCAAGCGCCTGTTCCAGCAATTGCAGCGCGCGCTGTTTTTTGAGTGGCTCGGTGGCCAGCAAGGCATAGACAAAGATATTGGTGTCTAGAAAAAACAGGCTGCCATGCGGGCGCAGCATCGCTCAGCGCTCGTTCATCTCGTCGCGCGTGAAGCTCCGGCCGGCGTCAACCTTGGACAGATCCTGCATGACCTGGCGAAACCGCGTCACGGCCGCATCATCCCGGGACGATGCGTATTGGTCCAGCCACTTGCGAAACTCCACGTTGAGCGAGGTTTGTTCGGAGAGCGCCTTGTCACGTGCCCGTGCTATCAAGGCCTCGTCTGCAGACAGGGTGATATTGCGCAACATGGGTTTTCAGTGTGCACTAGAAGCCGGCAGTGTACACGATTGTGGTCGCAGGATGCGAGTTTTTGCGTTATTTGGCCATCTGCTGCGGCAGCCAGGTCACGATGTCCGGGAACACATAGATCAGCGACACCGCCACACACATCAGGAAGAACATCGGCATCGTCACGCGGGCAATCCAGGTCAGCTGCCTGCCGGTCATGCCCTGCAGAACGAACAGGTTGAAACCGACAGGCGGCGTGATCTGTGCCATCTCGACCACCAGCACGATGAAGATGCCGAACCAGATCGGGTCGATCCCGGCAGCGTTCACGGTAGGCATCAAGACGCCCATGGTCAGAACGACCATCGAGATTCCGTCCAGGAAGCAACCCAGCACGACGTAGAAAAGGGTCAGCGCAACGATGAGTTGGGCCTTGCTCAGGCCGAGGCTTGCGATCCATTCGGCAAGGTGGCGTGGCAAGCCGATATAGCCCATCGACAGTGTCAGGAATGCGGCCCCGGCCAGGATCAGCGCAATCATGCAATACAGCCGCGTGGCACCCATCAGCGCGTCGCGAAAATTCGCCCACCCCATCGACCCTTGCAGGGTGGAAATCAGCAAGGACCCGACCACCCCGACGGCGGCGGCTTCGGTGGCGGTGGCGATGCCGGCATAGATCGACCCCAGCACGGCCAGGATCAGCGACACCACCGGGATCAGGCTGCGCGACGCCGATAGCTTTTCGGCCAGCGTGAAGCTGCGCTCCGCCGGCGGCACCTCGGACGGATGGCGCAAGGCCCAGAAGATGATGTAGCCGGAGAACAGGCACGCCAGCATGATTCCCGGCAACACACCGGCGATGAAGAGCCGCGAGATGGAGACTTCGGCAGCCACGCCGTAGACGATCATGATGATCGACGGTGGGATCAGCAGGCCCAGCGTGCTGGCGCCAGCCAGAGTCCCGACGACCATGTGTTCGGGGTAACCGCGCCGGCCGAGTTCCGGCAGCGTCATCTTGCCGATCGTGGCGCAGGTGGCTGCGCTGGACCCCGACACCGCAGCGAAGATGGTGCAACCGATCACGTTCGTGTGCAGCAGGCGGCCTGGCAGGCCCTGCACCCACGGCGCAAGACCCTTGAACATGTCCTGGCTGAGGCGCGTGCGAAACAGGATCTCGCCCATCCAGACGAAAAGCGGCAGCGCGGTGAGGGTCCAGCTCGATGACGACCCCCACACCGTGACCGCCATGGCGTCGCCCGCGGGCCGTGTGGAGAACAGGGTGACGGCCATCCATGCCACCCCGGTAAGGGTGAGGCCGACCCACACGCCGCTGCCCAGGATCAGCAGCAGCGACACCAGTAACAAGGCGGTGATGGTAAGGTCATTCATTGCGCAAGGCCTCGTCGCTCACCTTCTGCACGCGCTGGCCGCGCAGTTCCAGCACCAGCTCGTCCAGAAAGGCAATTGCCAGGATGACGGCCCCTGCTGCCATGCCGATCTGTGGAATCCACAACGGCGTCGCGTCGCTGGCGGTGGAGATGTCGCGGAAAGTGTTCGACTGCCAAGCCAGTTTGCAGCTGTAAAACGCGAACATGCCCGAAAGCAGGCTCGCAAAACCCAGAGCCCACAGTTCCAACGCCTTTTTCCAGCCGCCGGACAACGCCCCCAGCAACAGAGTGACGCGGATGTGTTCTCCGCGTTTGAGGGTGTGCGCCAGTGCCAGAAAGCCACTGCCGGCCATCAGGTAGCCGGCATATGCGTCGGTGCCTGGCACGTGGAAATTGAACTGCCGACCAAGTATCGACAACAGCACCATCACCAAAACCCCCACCAACAGGACTGCCGCCAGCACGGCCGCCCCGTCAAACAGACCGTCGAGCGTTCGCCGCATCATCTGGCGCCGGCGCTGCGGTCAGGGCTTGCGGAAGGCGTCGACCATGCCCTTGCCCTCGGCGCCCGCCTTGTCGAGCCATTCGGTCAGCATGGTGTCGCCGACCTTTTTCATGTCGGCCTTGAGTTGTGCGGAGGGCGGGACGATGTTCATGCCGTTGGCCTTGAGCTTGTCGAGCGACTCGGTGTTGGCACGTTTGGATGCCGCCAGCCCGCGCACTTCGGCATCTGCGGCTGCCTTGAGCACCGCAGCCCGCGTTGGCCCGTCCAGCGCGTCCATGGCAGCCTTGTTCACGATCACCAGGTTCTTGGGCAGCCAGGCCTGGGTGTCGTACCAGTATTTGATGTGTTCGTAGGTTTTGGTGTCGAACCCGGTGGAACCCGAGGACATGTAGGACTCGACCACACCGGTGGCCATGGCCTGCGACAACTCGGCGGCCTGGATGGTCACCGGCTGGGCGCCAACGAGTTCGGCGATGCGCGAGGTCTGCGGGTTGTAGGCGCGCCACTTGACGCCCTTGAGGTCGGCTGCTGAGTTGATCGGCTTCTTCACGTAGATGCCCTGCGGTGGCCACGGCACTGCGTACAGGGGCACCATGCCCTGTTCAGCGAGTTTCTTCTCGAAGAACGGCTTCTGGATGCGCCACAGCTTGACCGCCTCGTCGTAGCTGTCGGCCAGGAACGGCAGGGCGTCGGCGCCGAACGGCAGCCACTCGTTGCTGAAATTGGACACCAGGATCTCGCCGATCTGCGCCTGGCCACCCTGCACCGCACGTTTGATCTCGGGCGCCTTGAACAGTGCGCCATTGGCGTGCACGGTGATCTTGAGTTTGCCGCCAGTGGCCTTGTCGACGTCGTTGGCGAATTCGGTCAGGTTCACCGAGTGGAAGTTGGTGGCGGGGTAGCCAGCTGGCAGATCCCATTTGGTCTGGGCGATCGCGTCCGTGGCAAATGGGCTCAATGCAATTGCGAGTGTCGTCGCGATGCTACGCAGTGGCTGCTTCATGGATGACTCCTGGTCTGGAAAAAGATGGGGGATGAAACCCTGCAAGCATATGCTGTGCCCAGGAAAAAATCAGTATTCATCTACTTGGTGTTTTCCCGCAATCGCCGCGGCCTCAGCTCGTTTCGCAGATGTCCAGAATGCACAAAATGTAGATCCGGATCATGTCCAGGTAGTCCACGATGTCGACGCGTTCATCCGGCATCGTGTTGTAGCGTCCGCCGGGTCCGCAGACGATGCCCTCCAAGCCGAGCGCGTCGTAGAAGTGGCCGGCATCGGTGCCGAAGAAGCCGGGCGGGGCGATGGCCCCGGTGGGCTGGATGTGCCCACGGACAGCGGCATAGGCCGCGTTCACGGTCTTCACGATACGCGCTTCCCTGGCCACTTCGAATGCGGGCATCACACCCTGGCCGGCCCTTCGTTCGGTGTGGATGCTTGCTTTGAGGCCCGGGAAGCGAGCCTCCAGCGCATCGAGTTCGCGCCGCATGTCGGAGATCGCACCTTGCTCGGTCTGGCCCGGCGCGTAACGTCCCGAGCCCTTGATGCGGGCAAAGTCGGCCACCTGTGGCGGACGCCATTCGAGCAGTTCCGTACCCAGCGCGCCGTGCATGACACCGACGTGGACCCGGTTGATCGATCGGTGTTCGTCGCTGCGGGCACCGGAAAATGTCATGGCGTTGAGGCGCGGGATCAGGTCGCAGGCGGCAACGATCGCGTCAACCGCCTCCTCGCGCTTGGAGAGATGGCGCGTGTTGCCAGTCAGCTCGATGACAAAGGTGAATGCGCAGGCATGCATCGTGATGGCCTGCAGATCGGTCGGCTCGGAGTTGATGAAATAGTCGGCGGTGATCCCCTGCCTGATGGCCGCAACCGTGCCGACACCTCCCTGGAGTTCACCGACCACGTAGGTCAGCACGATGTCGCCCTTGAGTCGGATGCCCGCGTCCAGCAGTGTCTTCACGGCACAAAAGTAGGCGGCGTCGCCGGCCTTCATGTTGGACACGCCGATGCCGTAGATGAACCGGTCGTCGACCAGGCCGCCCCAGGGGTCGACGGTCCAGCCTTCGGTCGCGGGGTTGGTATCGAGGTGCCCGTTGAACAGCAGGCTCTTGCCGCCTCCGGTGCCCCGGAGGCGGCCTATGGCATTGACGCGCTTGCCCACAACCGGCTGCAGATCAGCCTCCAGGCCGAGCGCGCGCATCTTGTCCACCATGAACGCGGCCAGGACCTGTTCGCCCTCGGTTTCCGAGTAGCTCTTGTGCTGAACCATCTGGCTGAGCAGTGCCAGCGCGGCCTTTTCGTCGAGGTGCGCCAGTATCGAGGTGCGGTCCATTGTCAACTCCTGGTATGTCAATTGCGGTTGGTCACGGGCACCGGAACGGCACCCATGAGAGAGCGGGTATAGGCGTGCCGGGCGCCGGCGGCAAGGTCATCGACGGTGATCAGTTCAACCAGTTCGCCCTGGTACATGACCGCGATCCGATGTGCCACCTGGCGCACAAGGTTGAGGTCGTGCGTGATGAACAGGTAGCCGGTTCCGCGCGCCTGTTGAAGTTCCACCAGCAATTTGATGATCGCGGCCTGGATCGAGACATCCAGTGACGACGTGATCTCGTCGCAGATGACCAGCCTGGGTTTCGAAGCGAAGGCGCGGGCAATCGCAACGCGCTGTTTCTCCCCGCCCGACAACTGGTGGGGGAAACGCTGGGCATAGGCCGCCGGCAACCGAACCTCTTCCAGTAAACGCGCAACCGCCAACGTGTCCGGACCGCGGCCAGGACCGCCGTAGAGATCCAGCGGGCGCGACAGGATCTCGCCGATGCGCTGGCGCGGATTGAGCGACGAATCCGGGTTCTGGAAGACGATCTGCACATCGCGCCGGTAGGCGCGGTCCATGTCGGCCAGGGTGCCGATCGGCCGGCCGTCAAAACGGATCTGCCCTTCAAAGCGGTTGAGACCGGTCAAGGCCTTGGCGAGCGTGGATTTCCCCGATCCGGATTCACCCACGATTCCCATGATCTCGCCGGGTTGCAGTGTCAGGCTGATGGCACGGTTTCCGGTGAACTGGGTGTTCCGGCGCCGGAGCAGCCTGGACAGGAAGGGCTTGCGGCCGTAGTGGACGCTGAGCTTGTCGACCTCGATCAAGGGACGCGCCAGCGCGTCAGGTGTCGAGCTGACAAGACGGTGCTCCGGCCTGGGCACGGCCGCGAGAAGCATGCGCGTGTAGTCGTCCTGGGGCGTGGCGAAAACGTCCCTGATCGAGCCCTGCTCGACCACTCGGCCGCGATGGATCACGGCGACGCGGTGGCAGATGTTGGACACCAGCGCGAGGTCATGCGAGATATACAGGGAGGCCACGCCGGTCTCTTGCTGCAATTCCGCGAACAGGTCGAGGATCTGGCGCGCCGTGATCACGTCCAATGCGGTGGTTGGCTCATCGAAAAGGATGCACTCCGGCTGGCAGGCGAATGCAGTGGCGATGACCACCCGCTGCTTCTCGCCGCCCGAGGCCTCGTGGGGGTAACGCCGCATCATGGCGGCGGGCATCTTCAGGCCGACCCGCGCCAGCATCGCTTCGCCCTCCGCCCATGCCTGCCGGCGCGTCAGCCCGCGGTGGCGGACAAGCACCTCCGCCAACTGCTCTCCCAGCGGCAGCGTGGGATTCAGCGAGGTGTTCGGGTCCTGGAACACCATGCCGATGCGCCGGCCGCGGATGGAGTCGATGTCGGTGCTGCTGGCGCTGATCAGATCTTTGGTCTTCAGGTGGATTTGTCCGCTCTCTTGCGCACCTGCCGGCAGGTGGCGCATGATGGCCCAGGCCAGTGAGGTTTTGCCCGAGCCAGACTCACCCACCAGACCCAGCACCTCGCCAGCCGCGATGCGCAGGGAGACCTGGTCCAGCGCGCGGACAGCCCCGCCTGGCGTGGCATAGTCGAGCGAATAGGCAGCGACGTCCAGGATGGCGGTCATGGGAGCGTCAGGTCCGCGGGTTCAGCGCATCGCGCAGACCGTCGCCGAGCAGGTTGAAGCCGATCGCGACCACGGCGACGGAGAGGCTCGGCCACAGGATCATCCAGGGGCTCAGATGCATGAAGCGCCGCGACTCGGCCACCATCAATCCCCACTCGGATGCCGGCGGTTGCGCCCCAAGCCCGAGAAAACTCAGGGTGGCGAAAAGCATCACCGCGAAAGCGACACGCACGGTCAGTTCCACGATGATGGGCGAGATGACGTTAGGCAGCATCTCGCGCCAGACGATGAAGCCGGCGTTTTCGCCCCGCGCAATGGCCGCGTTGACGTAGTCCTGCTTGCGTACCGTAAGTGCCACCGAGCGCGTGACCCGCGCCATGCCCGGCGTGAAGGCCATCGCGATCGCCAGCAGGGCGTTCAGGCTGCTCTTGCCCAGGATCGTGACGATCAACAGGGCCATCAGCAGACTGGGGATCGACATCACCGCGTCGATCGTGCGCATGATGAATTCGTCGCTGCGTCCACCGAGGTAGGCCGATGTGGTGCCGATCAGCGCACCTGCCAGCGTACCCAGGGCCGTGGCCATGACCGCCAGCAACACGGTGGCACGCGCGCCGAACAGCAGGCGACTCAGGATGTCCCGGCCATATTGGTCTGTCCCCAGCAGGAATTCCGCGCTGGGCGCCTTGTAGCGCTGCAGCGGAGCGAAGGTCTCCGGGTTGTAGGGTGCAATCAGTGGCCCGGCGACGACCACCAGCAGGACGAGCCCGACCAGCAGCAGGCCCAATGCGCCTTGTGGTGAACGCAGCATGCGGCGCATCAGTTCAGTCATACTGGATCCGCTTGTCGAGCCAGGCATAGGCCATGTCGGCCAGGAAGTTGGCCACGGCATAGGTGC
>CAMAWD010000010.1 GCA_945861785.1 Rhodoferax sp. OV413
GCACGGCTTACCTCAGCTTCAAGGTAGACAGGCCGACCAGGCACAACAGCATGGTGATGATCCAGAAGCGCACCACCACCTGGGTTTCCTTCCAGCCGCTTTTCTCGAAATGGTGGTGCAAGGGCGCCATCTTGAACAGGCGCCGGCCCTCGCCGTACTTGCGCCGGCTGTACTTGAAATAACCCACCTGCAACATCACCGACAGGGCCTCGACAACAAAAATACCACCCATGATGGCCAGCACAATCTCTTGGCGCACGATGACCGCAATAGTGCCGAGTGCACCGCCCAGGGCAAGTGCACCCACGTCGCCCATGAAGACCTGCGCCGGGTGGGTGTTGAACCACAAAAAGGCCAGCCCGGCGCCGGCCATGGCGGCGCAAAAAATCAGCAACTCGCCCGAGCCCGGAATATGCGGAAAAAACAGGTATTTTGAGTAAACCGAGCTGCCCGTGACATAGGCAAACACGCCCAGCGCCGAGCCCACCATCACCACCGGCATGATGGCCAGGCCGTCCAGCCCGTCGGTCAGGTTGACCGCGTTGCTGGAGCCGACAATCACCAGGTAGGTCATCAACACGAAGCCCCATACGCCCAGCGGGTAACTGACTTCCTTGAAGAACGGCAGCAACAGGCCGGCCTTGGGTGGCAGGTTGACGTCGAAACCCGACTGCACCCATTTGAAGAACAGTTCGAGCACCCGCAGGTTGGAGTTTTCGGAGATGCTGAACACCAGGTACAACGCGGCGACCAGGCCGATCACGGATTGCCAGAAATACTTCTCGCGCGAGCGCATGCCCTCCGGGTCCTTGTTGACCACCTTGCGCCAGTCGTCGACCCAGCCGATGGCGCCAAAACCGAGCGTCACCACCAGCACGATCCAGACGAAGCGGTTGGACAGGTCGAACCACAACAGGGTCGAGATGGCGATGCACAGCAGGATCAGCACGCCACCCATCGTCGGTGTGCCGCTCTTGCTCAGGTGCGACTCCATGCCATAGCCGCGCACCGGCTGGCCGATCTTGAGTTGCGTGAGCCGGCGGATCACAACCGGGCCCGCGAACAGGCCGATCAGAAGGGCCGTCAAGGCCGCCATCACGGCACGGAATGTCAGGTACTGGAAGACCCGGAAAAACCCGAACTCGGGTGACAGGGTCTGCAGCCACTGGGCGAGACTCAGCAGCATGGTGTGTCCTGGTGGGTGGTCTTATGCGGCATGGGTCTGCCCGTGGTGGTCTTGCGCGTGCTGGGTGATGGCCTCTACCACCCGCTCCATGCGCATGAAGCGGGAGCCCTTGACCAGCACCGATGCGGTGCCGGGGAGTTCTTCCAGGACGGCGGCAATCAGCGTTGGCATGTCGGCGAAATGGCGCGCGCCCTCGGCCTGCCGTGCGGCGGCGGATGACAACGGGCCGTGGGTGAACAGGCGCTCGATGCCGAGTTGACGGGCCAGTGTCCCAGCCTGTGCATGGAACAGTTCACCCTGGCACCCGACTTCGCCCATGTCGCCCAGCACCATCAGGCGTGGGGCTGGCAGCGTGGCGAGCAGATCGAGCGCAGCATGGACCGAGTCCGGATTGGCGTTGTAGCTGTCGTCGATCAGTGTGAGCGTGGCCTGGCCTATGGCGACCTGCATTGCGCGTGAACGGCCCTTGACCGGCTCGAAGGCTTCGAGTCCGCGTTGGATGTTTTTGAGCGGCACGCCGGTGGCGAGCGCACAGGTGGCTGCGGCCAGGGCGTTCTTTGCGTTGTGCAGGCCGGCGATGTGCAAGCTGAAGCGCAGCGTTCCGGCGCGGGTGCTGGCCTGAACATCCCAGGCGTTGCCTGACCACACGGGGGCGGGGGCGCAGACATCGATGGCGCCAGCGCCGGCGCCGGCCGGTTGCAGCGCGAATGTCGATTGCCGGCGTGCACCTGCCAGCGAGCACCACAGTCCGGTGAAGGCGTCGTCGTGCGGAAACACCGCCACGCCGTCGGCCGGCAGGGCGGAAAGCACGGCGCCGTTTTCCAGTGCCACTGCCTCCACGCTGGCCATGAATTCCAGATGTTCGCGTTGCGCGTTGTTGACCAGTGCCACCGTTGGGCGGGCCATTGCCGCCAGCTGCGCGATTTCGCCTGGGTGGTTCATGCCGAGTTCGAGCACCGCCACCCGGTGGCTGGCGCGAAGGCGCAACAGCGTCAGGGGTACACCGATGTCGTTGTTGAAGTTGCCCTGGGTGGCCAGTGATGCGCCGCCCTTCCAGGATTGCAGGATGGCCGCCAGCATCTGGGTGACGGTGGTCTTGCCGTTGGAGCCGGTCACGGCGATCAGCGGCAGATCGAACTGCGCGCGCCAGGCGCTGGCCAGCACACCCAGCGCCAGTTTGGTGTCGGGCACTTCCAGCCCGCTCAGGCCGGCCTCGGCCAGGCCGGCTCCCGGGTGGCAAATTGCAGCCACCGCGCCACTCGATTTCGCCTGCGCCAGGAACTGGTTGGCGTCAAACCGCTCCCCACGCAGGGCAACGAAGAGGTCACCATGTTGCAGGCTGCGGGTGTCGGTGTGCACGCGCCGGATTTCCACGCCGGTGTCACCCACGGCCACGGCGCCGGGGAGCCATTGCAGGGCCTGTGCCAGCGTCATCATGCGGCAACTCCCTGAGCCGGCACGTCGGCTTGCCAAGCGGCCAGCGCCTGCCGGACTTCGACCAGGTCGGAGAACGGCAACCGGGCGCCGGCGATCTCCTGGTAACTTTCGTGCCCCTTGCCGGCCACCAGGACAACGTCGTGGCCGCGCGCGCTGCGTATTGCATGGGCGATTGCCTGTCGCCGGTCCTCCAGTTGGGTCAAGCGCGCATGCCCGGTCAGGCCCGGCGCGATCTGTTGCAGTATGGCTTGCGGGTTTTCGTTGCGTGGGTTGTCGCTGGTGAGCACCACATGGTCGGCACCCCGGGCGGCAACTGCCCCCATCAGCGGGCGTTTGGCCGGGTCACGGTCGCCGCCACAACCGAAGACGCACCAGAGTTTGCCGCCCCTTTGCCCTGCCAGTGGACGCAGTGCAGCCAGCGCCTTCTCCAGGGCGTCGGGCGTGTGGGCATAGTCCACCACGGCCAGTGGGCGGCCAGCCAGCTCGACGCATTGCAGGCGCCCCGGTGCCGGCGCCAGATCGTGGCAGGCGGTGAGCGCCTGTTGCAGCGGCAGGCCCAGCGTGCGCAGTGTCGCCAGCACGCCCAGCAGGTTCGACACGTTGTAGTGCCCGATCAATCGCGTCTCGACCAGATGCTGCTGCGCGTTCTCGGTGACTGTGAAACGCATGCCGGTGGGTGTGTCCTGCAGTCCGCTGGCGTGCAGGCGCGCTGGCCGCTCGCGTGACACGGTCCACAGATCAAGATCCGGTCCGGTCAGCGAAGCCGCCAGTGCCTGGCCCTGCGGATCGTCGATGTTGATCACCGCCGCACGCAGGCCGGGCCAGTGAAAAAGGCGTTCCTTGGCGCGCCAGTAGTTGGCCATGCTGCCGTGGTAGTCGAGGTGGTCCTGGGTGAAATTGGTGAAGATCGCGGTATGGATACGAACGCCGTCGAGCCGGTGCGCTTCGATGCCGATGGACGAGGCTTCGATCGCGCAGGCCTGAGCCCCGGCGTCGGCAAACCGGCGCAGGCTGGTCTGCAGCAGCACGCCGTCGGGGGTTGTCAGGCCGCAGCCGGGCAGGGCGTCCTGTGCGGAGCTGCTTGCAACGGCCTCGCCCCGGCGCGCAGGGAAACCGACACCCAGCGTGCCAATCATGGCACACGGCTGCGGCTGCGCCAGGCGCGCGTCGGACAGGGCCTGTGCCAGCCACCACACGGTGGACGTCTTGCCGTTGGTGCCGGTCACGGCAAGCACGTCGAGCGCGTGCGAAGGATGGTCGCAATAGGCATCTGCAACCAAGGCGCTGGCGGCCTGCAGCTTGGTCATCGATGCCACGCGCGGGTCGTCGAAGCCGAACGCCTCAACGCCTTGTTCCTCGACCAGGCAGGCGGCGGCCCCGTGGTCCAGTGCATCACGCACCTTGGTGCGGGCGTCGGTCGTGGCGCCCGGCCAGGCGATGAACGCGTCGCCCGGCGCGAGTTTGCGGCTGTCCGTCTGCAGCGTTCCGCGAACGCGCTGCTTGAGCCATTGCGCGGCCTGCTGTGGGTTGTGCAGGTGTGGCGTCACAGGCTTTCCTCCACGGCCATGACGATCTGCGGCTTGACTGCCATGTCGGGTTGCACGCCCATCAGGCGCAGGCTTTGCTGCACCACTTCGCTGAACACCGGGGCGGCCACCAGGCCGCCGTAGTACTGGCCATTGCTGGGCTCGTCGATCATCACCGCCACGATCACGCGTGGCTTGTCGATTGGCGCCATGCCGGTGAACCAGGAGCGGTATTTGTTGCTGGCGTAACCCTTGCCGACCTGTTTGTGGGCGGTGCCCGACTTGCCGCCGACCGAATAACCGATGGTCTGGGCGAGTGGGCCGGTGCCCCCCGGTGCAGCCGCCATCTGGAGCATCTTGCGCACGGCGTGTGCAGTCTCTGGCGAGAACACCCGGTTGCCTGTAACTTCTGCGTCGGACTTGAGCATGGTGACCGGAATCACCTCGCCCTCGTGCGCGAAGGCGGTGTACGACTGCGCCATCTGGAACAGCGACGCCGACAGGCCATATCCGTAGGCCATCGTCGCCTGTTCGACCGGGCGCCAGGTCTTCCACGGCCGCAGGCGCCCGGGCACCGCACCGGGAAACTGCAACTGCGGCTTTTGGCCGTAACCCAGCGCGGTGTAGGTGTTCCACATCTCCTGTGGCGCCATCTTCTGGGCGACCTTCAGTGCACCGACGTTGCTGGACTTCTGGATCACGCCCTCGATGGTGAGGCTGCCGTAATTGTGGGTGTCACTGATGGTGAAGCCACCGATCTGGTAACGCCCGGGCGAGGTGTCGATGACGGTCTGGGGCGACACGCGTCCGGCCTCCAGCGCCATGGCGATGGTGATGGGCTTCATCGTCGAGCCCGGCTCGAAGGTGTCGGTGAGCGCGCGGTTGCGCAACTGCTCGCCCGACAGGTTGCGGCGCTTTTCGGGCACGTAGCTCGGGTAGTTGGCGAGCGCCAGAACCTCGCCCGTGCGGGCATCGAGCACGACCACGCTGCCGGCCTTGGCCTTGTTCTGAACCACCGCGTCACGCAGCTTCTGGTAGGCGAAAAACTGCACCTTGCTGTCCAGGCTGAGCTGCAGGTCGCGTCCGTCCACCGGGGGGACCAGCTCGCCCACGGACTCGACCACCTGGCCCAGCCTGTTCTTGATCACCCGGCGTGATCCGGCGCGGCCCACCAGGTCATTTTCGAACGTCAGTTCGACGCCCTCCTGCCCGATGTCCTCCACATTGGTGAAACCCACCACGTGGGCAGCGGCTTCGCCCTCCGGGTACTGGCGCTTGTATTCCTTGCGCTGGTAGATGCCCTTGAGGCCGAGCTCGGTGATCTGTTTGGCAACCGAATCATCGACCTGGCGCTTGAGCCAGACAAAGGTTTTGTCTACGTTCTCGAGTTTGCGGTTCAGCTCGGGCAGTGGCATCTCCAGCAGTTGCGCCAGCTGCTTGAGCTGCTTCTCGTCACGCGGCACGTCTTCAGGGATGGCCCAGATACTGGGGGATGGAATGCTGGAGGCCAGGATCAGTCCGTTGCGGTCGATGATGCGACCGCGGGTGGCGGGGATCGGCAGCGTGCGTGTGAAACGCACTTCGCCCTGGCGCTTGTAAAAATCGCTGGCGATCACCTGGATATAGAACGCCCGCGACGCCAGACCAACGAAGGCCAGCGCCACCGAAGCCATGACGAACTTGGAACGCCACACCGGGGTGCGGCTGGCCAGCAGCGGACTGGCGGTGTAGGGGATGCTGCGGCTGCGCATCAGGCAAGCTCCGTGCTGCGCATGGCGGTGCGAGCTTGCTTGGCGCGGCGCGGCGTGCTCATTTCAGGACTCCTGCCGCGGCACGCGCCGGTGTGCCGACACCACCAGTGTCGGGTGCCGTGGGTTCGGTGTAGGTTGCGTAACTCGTGATGGCCGGTGTGGCAGAACGCATCTGCAGATTCTCGCGGGCAAGTTTTTCGACCCGCAGGGGTGTGGCCTGGGCGCGTTTTTCCACCTCCAGACGGTCGTTGTCCAGCTCCAGCCGATGCGCTTCCGCGTTCGCGCGGTCGAGCTCGGTGAAAAGGCGGCGCGAGTCGTACTGCACATTCACCAGGTAGAGGGCGCTGGCCAGCACCGCAAGCAGCAAGACGAGGTTGAGCCGCGTCACGGTGCCGCCGTCCTGCGCGCGACGCGCATGATCGCGCTGCGCGCGCGCGGATTGGCGGCTACTTCGGCGGCCGATGGCTTGGTGCGCCCCAGCGCCTCGAGCCGCATCACCTGGGGCGCGGCAAACGGCGCCCGGCGGTCGTACTGCTCGCGCGAATGCGCGGCAATGAACTGCTTGACGATGCGGTCTTCGAGGGAATGGAAGCTGATCACGACCAGCACACCCATGGGTTGCAAGACATCGAGGCAGGCCTTCAGCGCGTGTTGCAGCGCTTCAAGCTCGGCATTGACGAAAATCCGAAAAGCCTGAAATGTGCGCGTTGCAGGGTTCTGGCCCGGCTCGCGGGTTTTGACCGTGTCAGCCACGAGCTGGGCCAGCTCGGTGGTGGTTGAAATTGGGCCCTGTTCCTGTCGGCGAGCAACAATCGCCTTTGCAATGGGGCCAGCAAACCGTTCCTCACCATAGTCACGAATCACCTCCGCAATCAGGCTGGCCGGCGCGGTTTCCAGCCACTGGGCCACACTCTGGCCGCGGGTGGTGTCCATGCGCATGTCCAGCGGGCCCTCGAACCGGAAACTGAAACCCCGCGTCGCGTCGTCTATCTGGGGTGAACTGATGCCCAGATCGAGCAGGATGCCGCTGGCCGCGTTGGTACCCAGCTCCGCCAGGTGCTCGAAGTCCTGGTGCCGGATGCTGAAACGCGGGTCGGTGATCGTGGCTGCGCTGGTGATGGCTGCGGCGTCCTTGTCGAACGCCAGCAGGCGATCCTGCGGGCCCAGACGCGACAGGATCAGCCGCGAGTGCCCGCCACGGCCGAATGTGCCATCCACAAACGTGCGGCCCATCGGCGCGCCGCCGGACGGCGGCGCGCCGTCCAGCAAGGCAGCTACCGCTTCGTCGAGCAAAACGGTTGTATGGGTCCAGCCACTGTTCACGCTTGACTTTCAAAAAGAAAATTCCTTGAAGACATCGGGCATGTCGCCCTGCATGGCCCGGGCTTCCAGGGTTTCGTAAATTGCCTTGTCCCACAACTCCAGGTGATTGCCCATGCCCAGCAGCGTGGTGTCGCGCGTGATGCCCGCTGCCTGGCGCAGTTCGGGCGACACCAGCACCCGGCCGGTGCCGTCCATGTCGACGTCCATCGCGTTCCCCAGGAAGATGCGTTTCCACCACTGGGCCGACATTGGCAACCCGGACACCCGCTCGCGGAACTTCTCCCATTCGGCACGCGGGAACACCATCAGGCAACCGTGCGGGTGCCGGGTGATCGTGAGTTGGCCGCCATTCGGGCCGACCAGGGCGTCGCGGTGCCGGGTCGGCACGGACAGGCGACCTTTTGCATCCAGACTGAGAGACGAAGCCCCTTGAAACACGACAGAACACCCTCGAAGATTGGAAACAGCATTGCAAGGGTTCCGTTGGGCACGGAATACCACTAAATTGCACTTTTTTGCACTGTAGCAGCAAATGCAAGATTTGCAACTCAGGTCGCAACAAAGTTTTCCAATGAAATCAAGGACTTAGAAGCAGATATTGACGCAATTCAGGGTCAAAAATCGTTCTAAATTAAGTACTTAGAAGCACTTATGAAAGTGATGCTTGAAGCCGGTCCATTTCCGTCCCGGCGAGTGGCTTACAGAATGTAGCGCGACAGGTCTTCGTTCTGGCTGAGTTCCGCCAGGCGGCCGTCGACATAGGGCGCATCGACCACCACCGTCTGCCCAGCCAGTTTGGTGGCATCGAAACTCACTTCATCGAGCAGGCGTTCCATCACCGTCGACAGGCGGCGCGCACCGATGTTCTCGGTGCGTTCGTTCACGTCGAACGCGATCTGCGCCAGGCGGGTCACACCAGCCGGCTCGAACACGACGGTGACGTTTTCGGTGGCGAGCAGCGCCTGGTACTGCTTGACCAGCGAGGCATGGGTCTGGGTGAGGATGGACTCGAAATCCTGGACCGACAGCGACTGCAACTCGACCCGGATTGGAAACCGTCCCTGAAGCTCCGGAATCAGGTCGCTGGGTTTGCTCAGGTGAAACGCGCCCGAGGCGATGAAGAGGATATGGTCGGTGCGGACCATGCCGTATTTGGTGGACACGGTGGTGCCTTCGACCAGCGGCAGCAGGTCGCGTTGCACACCCTGGCGCGAGACTTCCGCAGCGCTGCCTTCCGAGCGCGAGGTGACCTTGTCGATCTCGTCGATGAAGACGATTCCGTTTTGTTCGGCTGCGTGCAGGGCCAGGGCCTTGATGTCGTCTTCGTTGACGAGTTTGGCGGCTTCTTCGTCCTGCACCAGTCGCAGCGCCTCGCTGATGCGCAACTTGCGGGTCTGGCGCTTTTGCTGGCCGAGTTGGCCGAACATGCCGCGCAGCTGCTCGGTCATCTCCTCCATGCCTGCGGGGCCCATGATTTCCAGTTGGGGTTTTGCCTCGGCCACATCGAGCTCGATTTCCCGGTCGTCGAGCAGCCCTTCGCGCAGCTTCTTGCGGAACACCTGGCGTGCCATGTTCTCAGGCGGCTCGGCCGCCCTGGTGATGGTGGTTTCGCCACGTGCCGACGGAACCAGGATATCCAGAATGCGGTCCTCGGCAGCATCGGCTGCGCGGGCGCGCACCTTGAGCTTCTCGGTTTCGCGGGTTTGTTTCACGGCCACGTCTGCCAGGTCACGGATGATGGCGTCTACGTCCTTGCCAACGTAACCGACCTCGGTGAATTTGGTGGCCTCCACCTTGATGAAGGGCGCATCCGCCAGGCGCGCAAGCCGGCGTGCGATTTCGGTCTTGCCAACGCCGGTGGGCCCGATCATCAGGATGTTCTTTGGCGTGATCTCGGACCGCAGCCCGGGCTCCACCTGTTGGCGACGCCAGCGGTTGCGCAACGCGATCGCGACGGCGCGTTTGGCCTGATGCTGACCGACGATGTGTTTGTCGAGCTCTTGCACGATCTCCTGGGGGGTCAATGCGGACATGGTGCTGTTTATTGTGGTGACGAATTGCAGGGCCGGGTTGGCCTCAGGGCAGGGTTTCGATGGTGTGGTGCATGTTGGTGTAGATGCACAACTCGCCGGCAATGGCCAGCGACTTGCGCACGACTTCCACCGCCGACATGTCGGTATTGTTCAGCAGTGCGATCGCTGCAGCCTGCGCGTACGCCCCGCCAGAGCCGATGGTCACGATGCCGTTTTCCGGCTCGAGCACATCACCGTTGCCGGTGATGATAAGGGAGGCGTCCTTGTCGGCCACCGCCAGCATGGCTTCGAGACGGCGCAAGACGCGGTCGGTGCGCCAGTCCTTGGTAAGTTCGATTGCGGAGCGCACGAGGTGGCCCTGGTGCTTTTCGAGCTTGGCCTCGAAGCGTTCGAACAGCGTGAACGCGTCGGCCGTGGCGCCGGCAAAACCCGCCAGCACCTTGCCATGGTAGAGCTTGCGCACCTTGCGCGCCGTACCCTTGACCACGATGTTGCCGAGTGTGACCTGGCCGTCGCCGCCGATCGCGACCTCATGCCCGTCGGCCGTCTTGCGGCGCACGCTGATGATGGTGGTTCCGTGAAATTGTTCCATGTTCGATGCAGTTCAGGGCTGTGGGTGGGGGGGGCAAGCCCTGCGCCACTGGGGGCCGGGTCTGGACGGACCGGTGCGGGCTCAATTGGACCGCAGAACGACCCTGGCATGCTCGTCGATGCCGATCACATGGAAGAAGGCCGCCACCAACCGGTGCATGGACCGGAACTGGACATGGCAGCCTTCCGATTGCCTGGCTGCGACCCAATTCAGGATGCTGCCCGCAGCAGAAAAATCGACGCGGATCAGGTTGGCACAGGAGACCACCAGCCGCTCGCCACCATGGCGAGCCTGTTCGAGCCGGGCCAGCGCATCGGTGGCTTCACCCAGGACTTCGCCGGTCAGCTCGACGACGGCGGCAGGCGCCGAGTCGTATCCCATCGGCAACGTCAGGCTCTGGCTGTCCAGGGCTTCCGGCATGGTGTCTTCGTCGTCCGCCGATCCGGCTTCACCCGAGCCGTCGGGCGTTGGATCGCCGGATTTTTCAGGCGCGTAACTGCAGCGCACGTCGTGCCAGGCTGGAGGGGAGACCTCGTAGGTGACGCAGTATTCAAGTGCCACAAGCTCAAAGTCGTCCTGCAAGCCCATGACGCGAAGCGCGTCCATGCGAAGCCGCCAGGCTGCCTGGCTGATTGACTTGTTGCCCGGCGGAGTGCCGGCGCGCAGCACCCACTGCAGCTTGTCGGGGCTGCGAAACCGCAGGTGCACTGGCCGCTCGGCCCAGTGCCCGAACAAAGTCGCGAGGGGCACGACGGCGTCGGCATCGAGCGACTCGATCGGTCCCCAGTCGACGAACCATGGAGCCGGTGCATTGGCAAGGGCCAATTGCAATTCGTCGACCGAGGCAGCGCCAAATTGCTCCGGGCTGCTCCAGACCGGCTCACTTTCCAGGCGCGAAGGGATCGTTCTCACGGTCGAGCCGGCCGACTTGAGACCAAGCAGTTCCGGCATCGAGAACCAGGCTGGGGCGGAGCGGCCGAAACGCTCGGCAAAGTCGATCGCAACGCTGTCGAATCGGTCTTGCTGGCCGGTCGCGCGGTAAAGGTCGAACAGGGCAGCGCTCCAGTTTTCGATCTGTTCCCGGCGCTGGCCAGACGCCTTCAATGCGTTCAGAAGGGCTGATTCCGCGCCGTCGTTGTCGCCGTTGGCAAAACGTATTGCCGCTTCTTCCAGGTCGCCGTCGTCGGCTGTTTCGATGGTTTCGATCGCGAACGACCGGGAACCAACAAAACCTGCGGGCTCGGGGCTTCTGGCCGTCGTTGCCACCGCTGGGGCCGGCTTGGCAGGTGACCGCGCTGCAGCGCCGAACGCGGGGGCTGTCTGTGTCGGCATGAACTCCGCCGGGTCCGCACGGGCGGCCTCCGTCACCATCGGAGCAAGTCGGGTTGTGGCGTAGCTGATGTCGGTGACGGGGGCCTGCCGACGTGCGGGCGGTGCCACCGGTGCAGGCTGTTCGGGCCACGCGCCCTGGCCCTTGGCCGGGGCATCGGGGTGTCCGGCGCCGGCGGGTTTGGCGGCGTCGGTCTTGCCCTGCCACCACTGGTTGGACATCTGGGCCTCGATATCGTCGATCTTCTTGATCGTGCTGGCCCGTTCGCCAGGGTTGGTAGGCAGGCTGCTTTGGAAGTAGGATGGCCGACCTGCCAGGTTGGGGTTGCCGGCGCTCGGGTCGCGGTCGCGCAACTTGCGCAACTGGTCGAATTCGCGTTTGCGCACGAAGTCGTTCTGCCGCTTGCGCTCAATCATTTCCTTGAGCGCCTGCTTGGTGTAACCGTTGTCGGGTTCGGAGTCCGGCTTGCTGTCGAGGTCGGTCCAGTTGGTTGTCGGATTGCGGACGAACTTCGCCACCTTGGACAGCAAACCGGAGTTATTGTTGTCTTTGGTGGCCATGCTTCAACGCCTCGATAGAAGAAATTCCAGGCGGTTTTCAGGCGGGGGCGGGCAGGTGTCGGTTGGCCGGCCTAGTCGCCGAACATCTTCTGTTTGAGTTCGCGGCGTTGCTGGGCCTCGAGGGACAAGGTTGCCGTAGGCCGCGCCAGCAGGCGCCCGACGCCGATCGATTCGCCGGTTTCGTCGCAATAGCCGTAGTCGCCGGCATCGATGCGGACGATCGACTGCTCGATCTTTTTCAGCAGCTTGCGTTCCCGGTCGCGGGTGCGCAATTCGAGGGCATGTTCCTCCTCGATGGTTGCGCGATCGGCAGGGTCGGGAACCACCACCGTGTCTTCGCGCAGGTGCTCGGTGGTTTCTCCGGCACTGTTGAGGATGTCCTGCTTGAGCACCATCAGCTTCAGGCGAAACGCGGCCATCTGCTTGTCGTTCATGTACTCCGTATCCGGCATGGCGAGCAGCTCGGCGTCGGTCAACTGTTCAACCGGCTTGGTCTTCCAGTTGTTGGCCAGTTTGGGGTCTTTCTTGGCGGCCGATGGCAAGGGCGGAATGATCATCGGGGCC
The DNA here is from genome assembly GCA_945861785.1 of Rhodoferax sp. OV413. GTDB lineage: Bacteria > Pseudomonadota > Gammaproteobacteria > Burkholderiales > Burkholderiaceae_C > CAISIP01. Next base: position 12,303 of record CAMAWD010000010.1, read on the forward strand.
GCGGCCAATTGCATGTAGCTGGCCTTGGCTGCGGTCGAGGCGACCGACTGGGCCATCGACGGCACCGTGAGCGAGGCCAGCCGCGACGACGGCCGGCCCGGCCGCTGGGTCAGGGCTGCGCCGGGGGCCGGTGTTGCCACCGCAGCGACCACCTGCGCCATCGGTTTGGCCGGTGCCGCAACGCTGGGGGTGCTTGCCGGTGGTTTTGTCTTGGCCGGGGCGGCCACAGGCGCGGGGCGGGATGCCTTGGCTGGGACAGAAGAATTGTTGGAGCTGTCGGGGGTCATTTTTACCTTGGGGGATTCCGGTTTGGCGCTGGTCTTCGGAAGTGGCTTGGAGACTGGCTTGGTGGCCGGTTTGGTGGCCGGTTTGGCGACCGCTGTCACAGCGGTTCGGGGAGGGGGAGACTTGCCGGCATACGTTTTGCCGGCGACCTTTTCGGCTGCCGGCTTGGTCTTGCCTGCTGGTTGGGTTGTTTTGGCGGTCTTCCCGGGTTTCGCTTTCACTTCTTGACTCCTCGCAGGTTTTTCCAGCAGTGGCAATCGGATGCGCACCGCGCATTCCCTTGGGCCGTCACCATCGTCCCGGTCGCGGCATCCGGGTTGGTGGACGACCGGCCCTGTTACTTGTCACCGGCGCGCGAGTGTACAGGCATAAGCTCCGAAATTCCGGTGCCTGGTCCAATTCGGCCATGGAAAACGCGCTAACCAAACATTTGTCGACAGAACGTCATACCAGGCATTGCTCCATGCCCTGCAGGAAGATGTCCTTGGGCAGGTCGATGCCGATGAAGACCATCTTGCTAATGCGCTGTTCGTCGGCTTGCCACTGCGGCCCGAGGTCGCTGCCCATCAACTGGTGCACGCCCTGGAAGATCACCTTGCGCTCCGTGCCTTTCATGTGCAGGACGCCCTTGTAGCGCAGCATCCGCGGCCCGTAGATGTTGACGATGGCGCCCAGGAAGTCCTCCAGCTTGGCGGGATCGAACGCCCGCTCCGACTTGAAGACGAAGCTCTTGACGTCGTCGTCGTGGTGGTGGTGGTGCCCCTCGCCTTCGGCGCGCTGGTGCGAAGGGTGGTCACAGTGTTCGCCTTGGTCATGGTCGTGGTCATGGTGTGCATGGTCGTCGCCGTCCTTCAGGAAATCGGGGTCGATCTCCAGCTTGGTGTTCAGGTTGAAACCGCGCAGGTCGAACACGCTGGACAAGGCCACCTCGCCGAAATGCACCGACTGCTGGGGCGCACGCGGGTTCATGTGCTTGATCCGGTGCATCAGGGCGTCCACGTCGTCCTTGGCCACCAGGTCCGTCTTGCTGATGAAGATCTGGTCCGCGAAACCGATCTGGCGACGCGCTTCCTGCCTGTCATTGAGCTGGGCCACCGCGTGTTTCGCGTCCACCAGTGTCAGGATCGAGTCGAGCAGGTAACTCTCGGCGATCTCGTCGTCCATGAAAAAGGTCTGGGCCACCGGACCCGGGTCGGCCAGGCCGGTGGTTTCGATCACCACCCGGTCAAAATCGAGTTCGCCACGGCGCTTCTTGTCGGCCAGGTCGTGCAAGGTGCTGCGCAGGTCCTCGCGGATCGTGCAGCAAATACATCCGTTGCTCATCTGGATGATCTGCTCCTTGACGTCGGTCACCAGGATTTCGCTGTCGATGTTTTCCTCGCCAAATTCGTTTTCGATCACGGCGATCTTCTGGCCATGGGCTTCGGACAACACGCGTTTGAGCAGGGTTGTCTTGCCGGATCCGAGAAATCCGGTCAGGATGGTGGCGGGAATAAGGCTCATGGGGGCTCCAGTCAGAGGTCGGACAAAGGTGCTTCAGCCCATCGATGCGGGCGGTTCGGGGGGCTGTCCGGGAAGGTGGGGAGTTTAGCGGCGAAACTCAACCGGGTCATTTGCGCATGACCACGAGGCCCTTGAGGTACTCGCCCTCGGGAAACTGGATCGTCATCGGGTGGTCCGGTGCGCCGCCCATGCGTTCATGGATGAAGCCGTCGACGCCGGCATCGATTCCGGCGCCGGCCACGATCTTGTGGAACAGGTCGGCGCTGATGCCGCCGGAGCAGGAATACGTGAACAACACACCGCCCGGACGCAAAATTTTCAAAGCCAGGCGATTGATGTCCTTGTAGGCACGCGATGCACGCTCCGCATGGGCGACAGTGGGCGCAAACTTTGGCGGGTCGAGCACGATCGCATCGAAACTCTGGCCAGACGCGTGGAATTGCCGCAGCGACGCGTTCACGTCGGCTTCCAGAAATGTTGCACGGTCCGGGTCAAAACCGTTGCGTGCGACATTCGCCCGGGCCAGTGCGATGGCGCCCTCCGAGGAGTCGATCGAAGTCACATGCCCGGCGCCACCGGCCAGTGCCGCCACGGTGAAACCGCCGGTGTAGGAGTAACAGTTCAGGACCTGCTGCAGCCCGAGGCGGCGGGCGTAGGCGGCGAAGCGCTGCCGGCTGTCGCGCTGGTCCAGGTAGAAGCCGGTCTTGTGGCCCTTTGCAATGTTCAGGCCGAGTTGCCAGGCATGTTCTTTCAGGACCAGCGCCGTGGGCCCTTCCGATCGCAACCAGCCGGCCTGTTCGGGCAGGCCCTCGAGTGCCCGGCTGCTGGTGTCCGAACGCTCAAACAGCTTCTGGAGCCCGGTGCACCCAAGCAGTGCGTCGGCGATGGTCTCTTTCCAGCGGTGCGCGCCGGCCGACAGGAACTGCGCAACCAGGGTGTCGCCATACCGGTCTACCACCAGCCCGGGCAGCCCGTCGGATTCGCCATGGACAAGGCGCAGCGCGTCGCTCGCGATGTCGAACCGTGCGCGGGCCTGAATCGCCTCGGCGCAGCGCCGTGCAAAAAAGGTGGGGTCGATGCGTTCGGGCTCCTCGAAACTCCAGACGCGCGCCCGGATCTTCGAGCTGGGGCTGAAGGCGGCCCATGCCAGGAACTGCCCGGTGTGGGACTCGACCCGCACGGTTTCGCCGGAATCCGCGCCGCCGCGGGCGATCGCTGACTCGAAGATCCAGGGGTGGCGCTTGTGCAGCGATCGCTCCTTGCCCTCGCGCAGTCGGATGGTTTTCATGGCCTGGATTGTCGGGCCTGTGGCGTCGCCCGCACCCGCCCCGCCGGTTCAGCCCGGTGGCGGTCGCTTGAGCTTGGCGCGCGGGTGCGCGGCGTCGTAAGCCTGGGCAAGGTGCTGGAAGTCCAGCCTCGTATAGACCTGCGTGGTGCTGATGTTGGTGTGGCCAAGCAACTCCTGGACCGCGCGCAGGTCGCTGCTCGATTGCAGAAGGTGGCTGGCGAACGAGTGCCGCAGCATGTGGGGGTGGACCGGAGTGCCCAGCCCTGCCTGCCGGCTGCGCAACTGCAGGCGTTGCCAGATCGACTGCGCCGTCAGGCGGCTGCCGTGTTGTCCGATGAAGAGCGCGGCTTGCGGCGTCGTGGGCCCTTGTGCGCGCAGCGCGATCCAGCAGCGCAACGCATCCAGCGCCTTGCTGCCGATCGGCACGCTACGTCGTTTCGATCCTTTGCCCAGCACATGCGCCTCGCCCGCGTCCAGGTCGATCCAGCCACGTGCACCGGGCCCGGCGACAACATCGAGCCCGGTGACCTCGCCCACCCGCAGCCCGGCGCCGTACAGCAATTCGACCAGCGCGGCGTCGCGCCCCTCCAGCCAGGCATTGCCGGAACTGCCACGGTAGGCGGCCAGTTGAACCGCGTCATCCACACTCAAGGCCTTGGGCAGCGGTTTGGCGGCCTTCGGCGCACGGATATCCTGCACCGGGTTGGAGGCAACCAGGCCCTCGCGCCCCAGCCAGGCATAGAAACCGCGCCACCCCGACAACACCAGCGCGATGCCGCGCCCACTGCGCCCGCCGGAATGCATTTGCGCGACCCAGCGCCGGACATGCGTGTTGTGCACGGCGCACAATTGCACCGGCACCACTGCGGCAAACGCGGACAACTTCTGCAGGTCGAGTGCGTACAGTTCGACCGTGCGTGCCGCCAGCCGCTTCTCCACGCGCACATGTTCCAGGTAGCGCTCTACAAGGGGCAGGTCGACCGGCGACGGCATGCGGGTCAACCCAGGTTCAGCGCAGGCGGCCCAGCGCTGCGCTGGCGATCTCACCGACGTGCTGCAGGAAATCCGTCCCCATGCCACTGTTGAAGCGATGGGCGTCGGGCGACGACAACACCAGCAGCCCGAAGGCCGGGGCCGGGCTGCCCACTGGCGCGTTGCGCAGTGGCAGCAGGGCGATGGACGCGGCGGCCAGCGGGTCGGCCAGCCAGGTCACGGCTTCGAAGCCGGTGTTGACACCGCAAAATGGCTCGGTGAGCGAGTTGGCGAACAACTTGGCGTCGTCGCTGACGCCCAGCGCGAAATCGCCGGACCCGTAGCTCTGCGCGACGCCCCACACCTTGATGGCCACCTGGGGAACCGAGAACTGGTCCGAGATCTGGGCCGCGATCCGGGTCGGCATGGACATCGGATCGGCGATCTGGAACAGCGAGCCAGCCCAGCGCAGCAAGCGGTCCGCCAGCAGTGCGTTCTCGTTGCCATGGCGGATCATGTCCATCAACCGGTGCTCCAGCAGCTTGATCTTGTCGCGCAGCATTTCGGCCTGGCGCTCCTGCAGGCTCACGGCGCGGTGGCTGTGTGGGCTGGCGAGGTGGACCGAGGCCAGCAACTCGGCATGGCGCTGGAAGAAATCCGGAGTGTTGGCCAGGTAGTTGGCGATGTCGTCTTCGGTGATCGGGTTGTTCAGTGGGTGGTTGTTCATAGGTTGTCGGGTAGATCGATTTCGCCTTCAAAGACAGTGGTGGCCGGCCCGGTCATCAGGACCGGCGAAGCGCCACCGGCCCACGCGATGGTCAGCAGGCCACCGCGCGCGTGCACGTTCACGAGCGGGTCGAGCAGGCCCGTGCGGATGCCCGCGACGACAGCCGCACAGGCCCCAGTGCCACAGGCCAGGGTTTCCCCGGCGCCGCGCTCGAACACCCGCAGGCGCACATGGGAGCGGTCCAGCACCTGCATGAAACCCACGTTGACGCCGCGTGGAAAGGCACCGAGCGCCTGCACCAGCGGCCCCAGCGACAGTACCGGGGCCGTGTCGACATCGTCTACCAGGGCCACTGCGTGCGGATTGCCCATCGATACCAGTGCCACCGGCAGGCGGACATGGCGGCCCCGGTCATCCAGATCGAGCGGCCAGCGTTGCCAGTCGCCAGCGGCTTGCGGTGACAAGCCCGCCGCGTCGAAGGGCAGGGCGCCGAGCGCGAAATCTGGCGCCTGCATGTCCACCGTGACGCGGCCATCGGCTTGCCAGCGCAGTTCGAGCACGCGGTTCATTGTCTGCACCGATACCAGGTCCTTGGCGACAAGCCCACGGTCACGCACGAATTTCAGGAAACAGCGTGCACCGTTGCCACAGTGTTCGACTTCTTCACCATTGGCGTTGTGGATCACGTAGGAAAAGTCAATGCCCCGGCGCGGCGGGGGCCGCACGCTGAGGATCTGGTCGGCCCCCACGCCGAAGCGCCGGTCCCCGAGAAATCGGTACTGGGCCGTGCTCAGGCCAAGCGCATGGCGGGTTTCGTCCAGCACGACAAAATCGTTGCCTGCCCCCTGCATCTTGGTAAAGCGGATTCGCATCAAACGATTATCCCCTGAAGAAATTGCACCTGCGCACGCACGGTGGCGCGCCCTCGGCACGGTGGACGGATCCGATTTGGCGGCAAAATGCGGTCCATGGTCCGATCTACCCAACTCCTGCACGCGCAGCGCGAACCCGCGCAGCCCCGTCCCGCGGCCACCGTGCTGCTCTTGCGTGACAGCCCGCAGGGCGTCGAAGTGCTGATGACGCGGCGCTCCGCGACAGCCAGTTTCGCGCCCGGCGCCTACGTGTTTCCGGGGGGCGGCGTCGACGCTTCGGACGCCGCAGCCCACCGGCAGTCCCGCCGCCGGCCAGGGCAGGGCGACCTGCACCTGACACAGGCGATTGCCGCCATCCGGGAAAGTTTCGAGGAGCTTGGGGTGTTGCTGGCGCGCCGTGCCGATGGCTTGCCACCGACGCCACTCGACATGGCGGCGCTGGACCGCAAGGGCCCGTTTGTGGCGCAGTGCGCGGCGCACGGGCTGGTACTGGCGGCGGACGAAGTGTTCATTCTGGCGCACTGGACCACCGACCGGGATCTGCCACGCCGCTTCGACGTGCCTTTCCTGGTGGCACGCATGCCGCCCGGACAGGCACCGGTCGCTGACGAGTCGGAGCAGTTCGAGCCGCTCTGGGTGCGACCCGCGGACGCGCTGGAGCGGCATGCCGCAGGTTCATTCTTCATCATCTTTCCCACCATCCGGACCTTGCAGCGCCTGAAGGCCTTCGCCACGGTCGACGCCGTGTTGCACGCGTGTGCCGAAACCGAACAACCGCTGTGGACGAGTTGCCCGCGGGCCGGTTTCCTGGGTGGCAAGGAAGCCCGCTACATGGAGCACGAGCACCCGTACGGAGAGTTGCAGATGGTCTCGCCCGACGGCCAGATCGTGCACCACCTGGACTGGCAGACCGGGCGCCCGGTGCAGCTGCTGAAAAACGTGATGCGCCTGACCGCCCCCAACCCGGGCGCGATGACCGGCCCGGGAACGAACAGCTACCTGGTGGGGGATCCGGCCACCGGTTTCATCGCGATCGACCCCGGCCCTGCCGACACCCAGCACCTGGAGCGCCTGTGGCGCGCGGCCGGGGGCGACATCCGCATGATCGTGTGCACCCATTCCCACCAAGACCACTCCCCCGGCGCGGCGCCGCTGCAGGCGTTGTGCGCGCAGCGCCCGCCGATCCTCGGCCTGCCCAGCGCCCCCACGGCCCGGGCGGCCAGTGCATTCACGCCGCAGCGTGCGCTTGCCGATGGCGAGTTGCTGTGTTTGGCGTCGCCCCTGCAGCAGGACGCTGCGCACACGCTGCAGGTGCTCCACACACCGGGCCATGCCGCCAACCACCTGTGCCTGGTACTGCTGGAAGACGGCCTGCTTTTCAGTGGCGACCACATCCTCAATGGCAGCACCACCGTGGTCGACCCGCCGGACGGCGACATGACCGCCTACCTCGACTCGCTCGACCTGCTGGCCGCGGCATGTGTGCAGCAGCATATTGAATACATCCTTCCTGCGCACGGGTATGTGCTGGGTGAGGCTGGCCAGGCCGTGGCCCAGCTCAAGGCGCACCGCCTGCGCCGCGAAGCCAAGATCCTGAAAGTGATGCAGGCCCACCCCGAGGGCACACCCGACGACTGGGTGGCGCTGGCTTACGACGACGTACCCCCGCGCATGTGGCCGGTGGCCAAGCGCTCGCTGCTGGCGCATGTGCAGCGCATCGAGGCGTTGTCGGGCAGGGTTTGAGGGCCGGCATATCTACGAGAATCAACCCCATCGCAGCGCGGATTTGCGCCGGACTGCCCGGCCCGACTGTCCCGGAAAGCCCACGTGCAGGGTGCGCCCTGGCGCGCGTGCCTGAAAGGAAACACATGCGAATCAAACCTGCCAAATTGTTGGTGTACCTCGCCTTGACGATAACGCTGGGGCCGCAACTGCTGCCCATGGCCGCGCAGGCCCAGCAGGTCGTGCCGGCATCCGTTCCGGCTGGCGCAAGCGCCCCCGATGCCGCCAAGCCGTTCGCGGGAGCCCCCAAGGCGGAGGCTGCCGAAAACCCCTACGGCATCAAGGCGGTGTGGGAACAAGGCGACCTGGTTGCCAAGGCCACGCTGTTGATCCTGGTCGTCATGAGCATGTCGAGCTGGTACGTGATCTTCACCAAATTCGCCGCGCAGGCGCGCATAGGCAGGCACTCCAAGGCAGTTGGCGGCGAGTTCTGGGCCACTGGTTCGGTACGCCAGAGCGCCGACCGGCTCGCCGCCGACAGCCCGTTTCGCTTCATCGCAGAAAAGGCGCTTGAAAGCGCAAGCAAACATGAAGGCCTGCTGGGCAAGATCGACTTCAACACCTGGGTGTCGATGGGCATCCAGCGCGCTGTTGGCAATGTGCAGAGCCGCCTGCAGGACGGCCTGGCCCTGTTGGCCACGGTCGGGTCGACGGCGCCGTTTGTCGGCCTGTTCGGAACCGTCTGGGGCATTTACAACGCGCTGGTAAAGATCGGTTTGTCCGGGCAGGCCAGCATCGACAAGGTCGCCGGCCCGGTGGGCGAGTCGCTCATCATGACCGCCATCGGACTGGCCGTCGCAGTGCCCGCAGTGCTGGGTTACAACTGGCTGGTGCGCCGCAACAAGTCGGCGATGGAAGATGTGCACGCCTTCAGCGGCGAACTGCACGCCGTGCTGCTCGCGACCGCGGGGAAGTAGTTCCCGGCCACCAAGCCAGCGCAGGAGATCGCCATGTCAATCAGTCTGGGGCCGGCCGAAGGCGAGGACGACGAAGTCATCAGCAGCATCAACACCACGCCGCTGGTGGACGTGATGCTGGTGCTGCTGATCATCTTCCTGATCACGATTCCGGTGGTCACGACCTCGATCAAGGTGTCGCTGCCCAAGGAGCGCGTGGAGGAGCGCCAGTCGCGGCCGGAGAACATCATCATCTCCGTCGACCAGGCCGGCGGCATCTTCTGGTACGACGCGCGTGTTGCAAATGTGGAGGCGCTGGTTGACCGCCTGAAGAAGGTGTCCACCATGAACCCCCAACCCGAGGTGCAGATCCGCGGCGACATGGCCTCGCGCTACGAGGGCGTGGGCCGGGTTCTGTATGCCTGCCAGCGCGCCGGCATCGCCAAGGTGGCATTCATCACCGAACCCCCGGCCGTGGGTGGCTGAGTGGCGCGCGGCAACTTGCCAGGAGTGTCGGGATGGGCATGAACATCGGCCCCGGCACCGGTTCTGACGAACCGGACGTGATGATGGACATCAACACCACGCCGCTGATCGACGTGATGCTGGTGCTGCTGGTGATGCTGATCATCACGATCCCGATCCAGCTGCACGCGGTCAACCTGGCCTTGCCGGTGGGTACACCGCCCACCAGCCTGGTCAAGCCGGAAAAGGTGCAGATCGACATCGATGCGAAAAGCACCGTCTATTGGCAAGGCCAGGCAGTGGACGCTGCCGAACTCGACGCCAGGATGGCCGCCATCGCACAGGCCGGCGTGCAGCCCGAAGTGCATGTGCGCCCCAACAAGGACGCGCGTTACGAGGTTTTTGCCAGTGTGCTGGCAACATCCAAGCGCAAGGGGCTGACAAAACTCGCCGTGATCGGCAGCGAGCAGTTCGCCCCGCAGGCCGCCAGCCCATGACTTACGGTGACCAGCCGCAGGATCGCACCAGCCGTTACCGCGCGATGGCGGTGGTGGTGCTGCTGCACCTGCTGCTGGGCTGGGCGCTGGTTTCGGGCACTGCGCACAAGGGCCCGGAAATATTGAAAAAGTCGCTCGAAGCCGTGGTGATCCAGGAGGTGTTCATTGCGCCACCACCTCCCCCGCCTCCCCCGCCGCCGCCGCCGAAGGAGATCAAGCCACCCGAGGCCAAGCTGCCAAAGGTCGAGGCCCCCACGCCGCCGCCCTTAGTCCCGCCGCCTTTGGTCCCGCCGCCGGATGTGCCCGCCCCGCCCCCCGCCCCCGCCCCCCCCGCCCCCGCCATTGTGGCTACGCCGACTCCGCCAGTGGCACCACCGGTGATCGCTCCGCCGCCCCCAGCTCCACCGGCCCCACCGGCACCGGTGATTGCGGCGCCCGCAGCGCCGGCCCCAGCGCCGGCCCCAGCGCCAGCCCCAGCCCGAGCACCAGCACCAGCACCAGCACCAGCACCAGCACCAGCACCAGCACCAGCACCAGCACCAGCACCAGCACCAGCACCAGCCCCAGCCCCAGCCCCAGCGCCGGCCCCAGCCCCTGCCCCAGCCCCAGCCCCAGCGCCGGCGATTGTGAAGGCACCAGCCAAGGCCGACATGGGCGTGGACTGCCCGACCCAAGTGGAACCAATTCGCCCGCGCGAGGCGATCAGGTCCGGCATCGAAGGTGTCGTCAAGGTCGAGGCCATCGTCAGGGGTGGTGTCATCGACGAGAAAGACATCAAGTTCCTGTCCGGGCCGCAGGTCTTTCGCGCGGCAATCCGCACAGCTTTGCGCCAATACAAGTGTTCAACAGAACGTGGCGAATACACGGTCACCCAGGAATTCAAGTTCTAGATCGGGCAAAAAAAACCGGTGACGTGCCGGCGCAACGTCACGGGCGATGTCCCAAACTCAGTTGCAGGTTCGGGCTGGTGGTCATGGGAATTGTGCGGCCTTCTTGAGCGGCTGGACGCGGGGCCGAAGACCGTTTGTCAGTGACTTCAACTGCGCGAAGCCACGCAGTTTCCTGAATGATTTCTCCGCCTCCAGAAAGCCCGCGGCAGTCCAACGCAGCGCATCAGCGCCGCGGTGCACCACGCGCGCATATTTGCGCGTGCTGACGTTGCACGCCAGGATGTCGGCGATGCGACGCGAGAGATCGCCGACTGACGCCCGGGATGCTTGGTGCCGGCCACCGTCTGGGCGGACAGAACCAGGACTTGCTCGATGAACTGGCGCGAGCGTTGACCCAGCAAGTCATCGATGGAGAGCTGGGCCTGACCGATCATGGACAGCAGCGGCAAGGCCGCCTGCGGGTTGGTGGCCAACAGCGGCTGTTCGCTCAACTAATTGACATTGCTCAACTGATTGACATTGAATTTGCTGGCGACGCGGGGTTTGGCTTTAGATTGTTCCAGGGTGGTCGAGCTTTCTTGGCTTTGCGGTTGTTGATGTCAGAGCCCACATTTTGCAGGCCCTGACGGCTTCAACCACCAACCTCAACCTTCAACCATGAACGGGACATCGCCCAAGCATGCACCAAGATGAACTCATAATTCGTTGTACATCGCTGGGCGGTGCACTGCTCCTGGCCTTTGGCAGCGGCGCCATGTTGTTGGCGATTGCGCCGGCATATGCGCAGGATGCAGCCAAGGAGCCCACGGTATTGCAGCGTGTCGAGGTTACCGGGTCATCGATCAAACGCATCGCGGCCGAAGGCGCACTCCCGGTGACGGTGCTCAAGGCCGAAGACATCCGGGCCGCGGGCGTGACGTCGGCGGTGGACCTGGTCCGCAAGCTCACCTCGGTGCAGGGTGCCACTTCGGAGTCGACTTCGGTGGGTTTCGACACCAAGGGTTTTGCCGGCCTCTCCATCCACAACCTCGGCGAATCCCGCACGCTGGTGCTTCTCAATGGCCGGCGCCTGGCGCAGTTTGGCGGCCAGGACCTGACTGGCGCGGGGGCGGGCTTCGACCTCAATGCGATCCCGCTGGCGGCGATCGAACGGGTCGAGTTGCTGACCGACGGTGCGTCGGCCCTGTACGGCGCCGACGCGATTGGCGGTGTGGTCAATTTCATCACCAAACGCAACATCACCGAAGGCGAAGTGGGCACCGGGTTTTCCTTTCCTGCCAAGGGCGCGCGCGAGCAGCGCCTGAGTGCCACCAAGGGTTTCGGATCGCTCGACGACGACGGCTACAACGTCATGCTGAGTTTTGGCCACGATGAGCGCACGGCCTTGAAGTCCAGCGCCCGGTCCTTTGCCAAGACCGGCAACGTGGGTTTTGGTTTCCAGGGCAAGCAGTACCTGCAGCAGCGGATTTCTGCGTCGGCCATTCCGGCGACGATCGAGAACCAAAACAGTTTTGAGTGGACGAGTCCTTTTTTGGCTACCAATGGCGTGTGCCCGCCCAAGACCTTCAGGGTCACTTTCCCTTCCGTGGGAACCTTTCCGGGTGATGACTACTGCGGGTTCGATGTGATCGGCGAACTCGAGATCTATCCCGAACGCAAGCGCGACAACTTCATGGCCTCAGCAACTGCGCGGGTCGGCAACCACGAACTGTTTGCTGACGTGTTGTTCTCCCGAACCCAGCAGGTCGCCCGGCTCGCCCCTGCCACGGGCAATATTTTCATACCAGCCGGGTCGGCCCTGCACAACCTGCGCCTCAATGTCGCGCCGTTGAACATCGTCGATGACGTCGTCGCGTTTTATCGGCTGGCAGATCTGGGCAAGCGTACCAACAGCGACACCTCGGAATTCACCAATTTGGTGCTCGGCTCCCGCGGGGAAATGTTCGGCTGGGACTACAACGCGGGCCTCACGCATTCCGTCAGCAACGTCAAGAGCACCATCTCCGGCTATCCGGGCACGCTGGCGGTCCAGAATCTCGCCAATAGCGGTCTGCTTGACCCCTTTGTCGGGCCGGGCCAACAATCCGCTGCCGCACAAGCAGCCATCGCGGCAACCAATTACAACGGCTATTGGAACGGCGGCGTCGCGAAGCTCGATTCCGTGGGCTGGAACGGCACGCGCGCCTTGACAGATTTGCCAGGTGGCCCGCTGATGCTTGGTGCCGGTGTGAACATCAACCGGGAAGGTTTCCAGTCCAAACCCAGCCTGTTCGCCCAGGCCAAACTGGCAGACCCGGTGACCGGCGTCTTGTGCGACCCCACCGCCGCGGTTCCCATTCCGTGCGACCAGCGTTTTGGCGACACCTCCGAGGCGTTGCCTTATTCAGCCAGCCGCACCTCGCAAGGGGTGTTCGGCGAACTGGTCATCCCGCTGGCGAAAGCGCTCGAACTCGGCACTGCGCTGCGTGCCGACCACTACTCGGATTTCGGCAGCGCGACGACGGGCAAGGGCAGTTTCCGTTGGACGCCAGCCACGAACCTGTTGGTGCGCGGATCGATCGGCAATGGATTTCGCGCACCGACGGTGCCGCAGGTCAAGGCGGCCGTACAGAGCTTCGGGGTCACCGGTGGAAACTATGCGTGCACACCGGGCTTGCTTGCGGTGGCCACGGCCCTCGGGGCAGTCTGTCAAACTGGCACTTCAGCCTATGACCTGCTTGCAGGCGGCAACCCACGCCTTCAGCCCGAGAAGTCGAAGCAGGCGAGCTTGGGCATGCGACTGGATCCGACGGACAACCTGTCACTCGGCGCCGACCTGTGGCATGTGCAGATCGCGAACCGGATCGGCCAGCTGACCGAGCAGGCGGTGTTTGCCAATCCGCTGGCCTTTCCCAGCGCGTGGGGCACGAAGAAAGACCTGGCTGGCACCACCTTCCTCGCGTTTCTTCAGAACAACGAGAACCTTGGCAAGTCCTACACAACCGGCATGGATTTCGATTTTTCCGGCAAGACCACTACCGCGTTCGGCCTCTTGTCATCCCAGCTCACCCTCACTTACGTCCTGCGTGAAGTCAGCCAGCTGGAAAAAGGCGGCCGTTACTTCTCGGCAGTGGGTAATTTTGCAGATCTCGGCACGGTGACGTTCCGCACCCAGGGCCGACTGGCGACCTCGCTCAAGTCCGGCGCCTGGACCAACACCGTGGCAGTCAACTTCAAGTCTGGCTACAAGGACCAGGAAACCGAGGTCAATCTGCTGGATGCCACAGGTGCGATCACCGGCAGCGAAAAGATCCGCATCCACGCCGGCTCCTATGCCACGCTCGACTGGCAGACCGCCTGGAACCCCAACAAGCAGTGGACGTTCAATGCGGGCGTGCTGAACCTCTTTGACCGTGCGCCACCTTTTGTGGTGTCAGTGTCGGGCACCAACCGGGGCCAGCAGTTCGGTTACGACGACCGCTATTACGACGCACGCGGGCGCACCGTGTATGTCAATGCGTCGTACAAGTTCTAGGTAGTGATAGCCTCAAACCAAGGAGATCGGTATGAAGAAACGTCAAAATCGGGTCGCAAGTTCATTTGTGTTGTTGCTCACGGCCATCGCACTTGCCGGATGTGCGGTGGACGATCCCATGGGCCCCCTGGGCTTTTTGAAAAACAACCCCAAGCCATGTCCTCCTGGCCAATGCGAGATCACGGTTACGGTGACATCGTGCGCCAACCCTGGCGGCATCAGCGTCGATCCGTCCTTTGTGTCCACCGACAAGCGCAATACGATGATGCGTTGGAAGATCGTGACGCCCGGTTACGAGTTTGCGGAGAACGGGATCGCGGTCTACCACCCTGACGGGGAGTTTGAACCCAAACCACTCCCAGGACAGGCGCCCAATGAATTTCGGATGCTCAACAAGAACTCCAAACCGGGTAACAAGCCTGGTGGTTATGTTGACTATGGGTACGCGGTGCAGGTGAAGGTCCCTGGGGGGCTGAACTGCACTGTCCTGGACCCATGGATTCGCAACTCTTTCTAAGTGGGGTCGCTTGGCAATGGTGCCGTCTGTCGACGCTGCTTTCAGCCGACCAGTGCCCGCACCCGCGCCAGCGACAGGCCAATCTCCGACTCCGGCCCGGCGCCCACCTCCGCGCCGATCGCATCGGCAGCCATGAGCGTAAGCAGCGCGGCCGCTGAATCGCCGGCCAGATGCTCGGCTTCGGCGCGGCTGCACAGCAGAACCGCAAGGCCAATTTGCTCGGACACCGCGCTCAGCAGGGCCTGGCCCGCGTCCAGGCACTCGCGCCCCAGTGCGTGCCGCGCCTGGCGGGCGTGCAGCAGCCCCAGGTAACCCAGGAACTGGCCCTCCGATCCGGTATCACCCAGCATGCGCGCGAGGTTCAGTGCCGCCTCGTAGTGGGCCTGCGCCTGCTCCGGTCTGGCCAGGCTTTCGTACACGATTCCCAGGTTGCACAACACGTTGCTTTCGAGTTGCGCATAACCTAGCGCGCGCGCGGTTGCCAGTGCCGCCGCCAGCCGCGGTTGCGCCTGCGCAGCACGCCCGAGCAGTTGCAACAGCATACCCAGGTTGCACAGCGAACTGCCTTCCAGGCGCAGGTTGCCGGCCTCGCGCGCCGCAGTCAGCGCGGCCTCGTGGCGCACCAGCGCTTCTTCCATGCGGCCCTGGTCCGCCGACAGCAGGCCGAGGTTGCCCAGGATGCTGCCCTCGCGCTGCCGGTCGCCGCAGTCGCGCGCCAGGGTCAGCGCTGTTTCGTAGTGGGCGCGTGCGTCCTGGATTCGCCCAAGGGCTTCATCGAGGTTGCCGAGCCCGTTGTGCACATCACTTTCGAGCTGCCCGTCGCGCAGTGCCCGCGCGCTCTCCATGGCAGCACCATAATGCGCCCGCGCTTCGTCGGTGCGTCCGGCGCGGATGTCCAGGTCGCCCAGGTTGCGCAGTGCACGCGCCGCGCAGTGCGGCTCGCCGCTGGAGCGAGCGAGCGCCAGTGCCACCTCGAAATGCGGATGGGCCTCGGCATACCGGCCGCACCACTGCATTGCGTTGCCCGCCACCCACTGCGCGCGGGCCGCAGCGGCACCGCCAAGCGCATGCATGGCCAGCACCTGAGATGCCAGTTCGGAGCCGACGCGAAACGGCCCCTGCAGCTTCAGGGACTCCCAGGCGCGCTCCAGCAATGTCACTGCCATACCCGTGTTATTGCGGGAGACAGCGCGCCGGCACGCGGTGACGAAATTCGCGAGATCGGTACCTTGACCCGAGAGCGTGCGTGACTTCTCCAGACCCGCGAAATAGGCGCCGTGGCGCGTCTGGGCCGACAACGCGGCATCGGGGCCGCTGCCCGCATAACGATGCGGCGTGCACAGGTGTTCGCCGGCATATTCCTGCACACTCACCAGCAGGCCGAAGCGCGCATCGCCGACCTGGTAGATAAACGATTTTTGCACCAGCGACTGAAGCAGGTCCACCGGCCAGGCGACCTGCGGGCCGCCCGACAGGTCCAGCACCGCCTCGCCCGCCTCCAGTGTCAAACCGCCTTCGAAAACCGACAGTTGCGCCAGTGCCGCCTTCTCGGGTTCGGTCAGCAGCTCCCAGGACCAGTCGAACACCGCGCGCAACGTGGCTTGCCGGTCGACGCGCCCGCCGCTGGAGACCAGCAGCTTGAAGCGTTCACGCATACGGGCCAGCAATGTGCGCGCGGGCATCACCCGTACGCGGGCCGCCGCAAGTTCGACGGCCAGTGGCAGGCCGTCCAGCAGCTTGACCAGCGGATCGATGGCGGCAAGGTCGTCGGCGGTCGGCAGGAAATCAGGCTTGGCAGCCTTGGCACGCTGGAGAAACAGGTGGGCCGCTTCGTCCGGCAGCAGCGGGGCCAGGGCCAGCACCTGCTCGCCGGGCAGCCCCAACACCTCGCGCGTGGTGACCAAAAAGCGCGCGTCCGCGGCGCGGTCCAGCCACTTGCCCAGTGTTTCCGCGGCGTGGCGCGTGACCTGTTCGAAGTTGTCCAGGATGACGAGGCAATTGCCCCTGCCCGCGATGGCGTGCCCGAGCTGGGTGACCGGGTCGCCAGTGCCCAGTGGCACCTCGAGCCCCTGCGCCACGGCGTGCGCGATGCCGTCCAGGCCACGGGCCTGCGACAGGTCGCAAAACCAGACGCCGCCGCCGAACTCGCCCAACCAATGCCGGCCGAAATGCGTCACCAGCCGCGTCTTGCCGGTGCCCCCCATGCCCAGCACTGAAACCAGGCGTGTGCCCTGCTCGAAGTTGTGGGCCAGGGCGTGCATTGGTTCGTGGCGACCGACGAAACTGTCGTGTTCGGCCGGAATGCTGTGTTTGATTTCGCGCACAGGCTGCCACAGGTCGCCCTGGCGCACCACGCGGTAGGCCTTGGCAGCGTCGGGCGGTGGCATGAAAGGCGCACCGGGCTCACCCACCTCGAACAGCTCCAGCGGCTCCGGCAGGCCCTTGAGCCTCCAGTGGCCATGCGACTGCAGTCGCAGTGCGTTGTCGCCCTCGCCCAGCTGCCGTCGCGCCGCCTCGCTCAGCAGCGTCTGTCCGCCGTGCGCAAGCTCCATCACCCGGGCCGCTATCGGCTTGTTGATGCCTTCAATCTCGAGTGGCTTGGCACCCAGCGCGACATCGGCGGCGCTGTTCGGGCGCAATGTCACCGGCCCGACATGCAGCCCGGCGCGCGCCTTGAAAGGCAGTCCGAGCCTGGCCAGTGAGCGGTGGTAGGCCAAGGCGTAACCGACCGCGTCGGCGGCGCTCTCGAACAGCAGCAACAGCCCGTCGGTCTTGTCGATCTCGCGACCGCGCCAGTGCGGCAGCAGGTCACGCGCGGCCCGGTCATGCGCGAGCGACAGAGCGGCAAATGCCGCGTCGCCCAGCTCCTGCGCGACCCGGGTGCTGTCGACGATGTCGGTCAGGAGGAGCGCGCGGATCAGGTTCATGCGGACAGGGCCTGGGTTGGATGGTCAAAGCCGGGCAACAGGCGGGATTCTGCCACTCTGGCGGGGCAGCGCGTGCGGGCCCGCGCTACAGTGTCACAGATCGTAGTGGCCCGCGCGCTCGTCAAGTACGCTCAAATCCAGAGGCCGCACGGCGCCCATCCACATGGCGCGGTCGCGGTGGTCGACCAGGTCGTTGTCGCTGATCGGGTGGATGAACACCACCAGGCCGTTGCGGTGCATGGCCAGCCAGGGAATCAGCTCGCCAAAAGGCGCCGGCTTGAATGCCAGCTGGCAGCTCCAGTCGGGGTGTGGGCCGACCGGCTTCTCATGCACGCGGCCCATCTTGAGGGGGAAACGCGCTGCGGCGGCTGTACACAGGGCGCGTGCCTGTTCCACCGTGGAGGCATCGAAATACACATGGGCATGGAAGCCGTGGATCGTCGGAGTGGTGGTGTCCATGGAGTCCTCGCAGTGTTGCCAATCGAATAAGTGTGAAGCCCACCGATAAGCCGGATTCTGTGCGTGGGGGTTGCCCCCCACGTGACTGTCATTAATCTGGGCCGCCGGTCACCCGACGGCTCGGTGCTACCTACCCGCACACTCCCGGGGGCCCCGGATACCGCGCCGCAGCGAGCTGCGGCACCGCGCGTGTGCCTATTTGGTATTGCTGCGCGTAGAGATTGCCCGTTTCACCCGGCACCCGGGTTGCCCCGTTCGCCGACTCGTCTCTGTTGCTCTGATCCTCACCTTATGCCAGGCATTTGCATGCCTGGTTTTCAGTGGACAGCTGTTAGCTGCTACGCTGCCCTGCGCAGTCCGGACGTTCCTCCAGTGCGGTGTTTCCACCCGGCGCTTGCGCGCCGGCCTTGCGGCTTGCACCAGCGACAGTCTGGTGGGCTTCACATATGAGATTATCCACTGCCCAGACAATTCTTCCCCCTATTTGGAGAACCCCATGCGCGCTGACAACATCCTTCAAACCATTGGCAACACCCCCCACGTGCGCATCAACCGCCTCTTCGGCGACAGCCACCAGGTGTGGGTCAAGTCGGAACGCAACAACCCCGGCGGATCCATCAAGGACCGCATCGCCCTGTCCATGGTCGAGGCGGCAGAAAAAAGCGGGGTGCTGCAGCCCGGTGCCACCATCATCGAACCCACGTCGGGCAACACCGGCGTCGGCCTGGCCATCGTGGCCGCCGTCAGGGGTTACAAGCTGATCCTGGTGATGCCCGACAGCATGTCCGTCGAGCGGCGGCGCCTGATGCTGGCCTACGGCGCGAGTTTCGAACTCACCCCGCGTGAGAAGGGCATGAAGGGTTCCATCGCGCGGGCCATGGAAATGGTGGCCGCCACGCCCGGTTCGTGGATGCCGCAGCAGTTCGAGAACCCCGCCAACATCGACGCCCATGTGCGTACCACCGCGCAGGAAATCCTGGCCGATTTCCCGGACGGCCTGGACGCACTGATCACCGGTGTGGGCACCGGCGGCCACCTGAGCGGTTGTGCGCAGGTGCTCAAGGCGCACTGGCCGCAACTCAAGGTGTTTGCGGTCGAGCCGGCTGCGTCACCCGTGATCTCCGGTGGCGCGCCGGCCCCGCACCCGATCCAGGGCATTGGCGCGGGCTTCATCCCCGCCAACCTCAAAATGGAGTTGCTCGACGGCGTGATCCAGGTCGATGCCGAACCGGCGCGCGAAATGGCACGCCGCTGCGCCCGTGAAGAAGGCATGCTGGTGGGGATTTCCTCGGGGGCGACGCTCGCCGCGATTGCGCAGAAGCTGCCCGAATTGCCAGCCGGTGCCAGGGTGCTGGGTTTCAACTACGACACCGGCGAGCGTTACCTGTCGATCGAAGGTTTCCTGCCCACCTGAGGAACGCGATTGTTCCAATGATCCGCCTGTCCGAACTGAAACTTCCACTCGACCACGTACCGGCCGATCTCGATCACCTGGTGCGTCGGACGCTCGGGGTTCCGGCATCGGACATCGTGCGCATCGACCTGTTCAAGCGCAGCGTCGATGCGCGCAAGGCCGATTTGCTGCGGGTCTACGTGGTCGACGTGGAGTTGTCCGGGGCGGCACTGGAGCAGGCCGTGTTGCAGCGCCTGGCGGGCGCAGCGCATGTGGGGCCATCGCCCGACATGGCCTACCACCTGCCATGCCGGGTGCCGACGCCCGCTGGTCTGCCGCCGAAAGACCGCCCCGTGGTTGTCGGTTTCGGGCCCTGCGGCATTTTTGCCGCACTGCTGTTGGCCCAGATGGGGCTGCAGCCGATCGTGCTGGAGCGCGGAAAAAAGGTGCGCGAGCGCACCAAGGACACCTGGGGCCTGTGGCGCAAGGGCCTGCTCGACCCTGAATCGAACGTGCAGTTCGGTGAAGGCGGCGCTGGCACTTTTTCGGATGGCAAATTGTGGAGCCAGATCAAGGACCCGCGCCATCTGGGTCGCAAGGTGATGGCTGAATTCGTGCGGGCCGGCGCACCTGCGGAAATCCTGGTCGACGCCCACCCGCACATCGGCACCTTCAAGCTTGTGAAGGTGGTCGAGAACATGCGCGAGCAGATCATCAAACTGGGTGGCGAGATCCGGTTCCAGCAACGCCTGAGCGACCTCGCCATCGAAGCCTGCGCGCCCGATGCGCAGGGTCGGGTGCGGCGCCTGCGCGCGGTGACGGTGCGCGATGTCGCAGCGGGTGTGTCTTATGAGCTCCCAACCACACACCTTGTGCTGGCGCTCGGGCACAGTTCGCGTGACACGTTCGCGATGTTGTTCCGCCGCGCTGTGACGATGGAGGCCAAGCCGTTTTCGATCGGCTTTCGGATCGAGCACCCCCAGGGGCTGATTGACCGGGCACGCTGGGGGCGCCATGCCGGCAACCCGACGCTCGGCGCGGCGGAATACAAACTGGTGCACCATGCCTCCAATGGCCGCTCGGTCTACAGTTTTTGCATGTGCCCGGGTGGCACGGTGGTGGCGGCCACGTCAGAACCCGGGCGTGTCGTTACCAACGGAATGAGCCAGTATTCACGCAACGAACGCAATGCCAACGCCGGTATCGTCGTGGGCATCGACCCGCGCGACTATCCGGTGGACAGCGCCACATTGCAGGCAAGCCTGGGGCCGGGCCTGGATGCCCCACTCCCGCAGGGGTTTGCCCATCCGCTGGCCGGGATCGTGTTCCAGCGGCAACTCGAATCCGGCGCTTACCAACTGGGAGGCTCGACCTATGCCGCACCGGGGCAGCTGGTGGGTGATTTCCTGGCCGGCCGGCCGTCGACCCAACTCGGCAGCGTGGAGCCGTCCTACAAGCCGGGTGTCCTGCTTGGGGACCTGGCCCTTGCCCTGCCTGCCTTCGCGATCGACGCCATCCGTGAGGCCCTGCCGGTGTTTGGCCGGAAGATCAAGGGTTTTGACATGGGGGACGCAGTTCTGACCGGTGTGGAGACCCGCACCTCCTGCCCGCTGCGCCTGGGCCGTGGCGACGACTTCCAGTGCCTGGATGTAGCCGGGCTTTACCCTGCAGGCGAAGGGGCAGGCTACGCGGGCGGGATTCTGTCGGCGGGTGTCGACGGCATCCGTGTGGCGCAGGCCGTGGGCCTGTCGGTGCTTGGCAGCTGACACTGTGCCCGAAAATATTGGTTCAATCTTGACTTTGGTCATGCAAGAAGCCATGACAGCTTGCTAAAGTGGGCTTGCTTTTCATCCCTTCTTTGTGCGCCGCACCATGTCTTTATTGGCTGGCCCTGTTGTTTCCACAGATGCCGACATCGCGCAGGTGCTGGCGCGCCATGGGTGCGACCCACACGCGCTGGTGCAGATCCTGCGCGAGTTGCAGGCGGCGCAGGGCTGGTTGTCGCGCAGTTGCCTGTCCGGTGTTGCAGCGTCCCTGGGCCTGACGCTGGCGCATGTCGAGGGGGTGGCTGGTTTCTACCGCTTCTTCCACACCCGGCCGGTGGGCCGTTACCGCATTCTCTTCAGCGACAACGTCACCGACCGCATGCTCGGCAGTGAAACCTTGCTGGCGGATTTGTGCCAGCGCCTGGGTGTGGCGCCAGGGCATCCGCGCGCGGACGGGCTGGTCAGTGTCGAGCGCACGTCGTGCACCGGTTTGTGCGACCAGGGCCCTGCGCTGCTGGTCAACCACCACCAGGTGGTCACCCGGCTGGACGCCAATCGCGTGGCCGAACTGGCAGCACTGGTACTTGACGAGGTGCCCG
Organism: Rhodoferax sp. OV413; assembly: GCA_945861785.1. Taxonomy (GTDB): domain Bacteria; phylum Pseudomonadota; class Gammaproteobacteria; order Burkholderiales; family Burkholderiaceae_C; genus CAISIP01. Next base: position 33,655 of record CAMAWD010000010.1, read on the forward strand.
TTGCACAGTGGCCGGCAGCCTGGTTTGCGGTGCAGCACAAAATCTGCCGCGCCGATGTGCTGCTTGGTGCGCCTGCTGCGCCCGGGCAGGCACTGGCGGCTGCCGTCGCGCGCGGGCCCGGCGCCGTGCTGGCCGAAATCAAGTTGTCCAACCTGCGTGGTCGGGGCGGCGCGGGTTTTGGCACCGGGCTCAAGTGGGAGCTGTGCCGCCGCGCGCCGGGCGCCGAACATGTGGTGGTGTGTAATGCCGACGAGGGCGAGCCCGGCACCTTCAAGGACCGCGTGTTGCTGGGTCGCCATGCCGACGACGTGTTTGAAGGCATGGCCATTGCCGCGCACGTGATCGGGGCGCGGCGCGGCCTGGTGTACCTGCGCGGCGAATACCGCTTTCTGCTGGAGCCGCTGCAGCAGGTGCTGGAGCGCCGGCGCGGCGAACATCTGTTGGGGGCGGCCATTCAGGGCGTCGAGGGATTCGATTTCGATATCGACATCCATGTCGGCGCCGGGGCTTATGTGTGTGGCGAGGAATCGTCCCTGATCGAGTCGCTGGAGGGCAAACGCGGCACGCCGCGCATCCGGCCACCGTTCCCGGTCGAGCACGGCTACCTGGGCCACCCGACCATTGTGAACAACGTCGAGACTTTCTGCGCGGTCGGGCACATCGCGCGCAAGGGCGGCGCGTGGTGGGCCGCAATCGGCACCCGCCAGTCCACCGGCACCAAGATCCACTCGGTGTCCGGCGACTGCGAGCGGCCGGGCCTCTACGAGTACCCGTTCGGCACCCGCATCGGGCGCATCCTGGAGGATTGCGGCGCGCGCGACACCCAGGCGGTGCAGGTGGGTGGGCCATCGGGCGTGTGCCTGTCGGCGTTCGAGTTCGGCCGGCGCATCGCGTTCGAGGATGTGCCCACAGCGGGCGCCTTCATGGTGTTCGACCGCAGCCGCGACATGTTCGATGTGGCGCGTGGGTTTGCGCATTTCTTCGCGCACGAGAGTTGCGGGTTTTGCACACCCTGTCGCGTCGGCACCGAACTGGTGGTCAAACGCATGGACAAACTCGCGGCGGGTCAGGGCTCGCGCCACGACATCGACGTGTTGTTCGAACTCGACCGGCTGATGCACACCGCCACCCATTGCGGTCTGGGGGCCAGCGCCTGCAACCCGCTGCGCGACACCATCCAGAAATTCCGCCCGGCCTACGAGCGCCACCTCAAATCGCTGCATTTCGTGCCGGGTTTCGATCTGGATGCAGAGTTGTCGATCGCGCGCCAGATGACCGGGCGCGACGACGTCGGAGCCCACCTGGAGAACCGCGCATGACCGACACCGGTGCCACCGCAGACAGCTTTTCGCTGGACGGTGAAGACCTGCCCTTCATGCCCGGCGACACCGTGCTGCAGGCGGCCACGCGTGTCGGCCGGTACATACCGCACCTGTGCTGGAACCCGGATTTCGCGCCGCACGGCTCGTGCCGCGTCTGCAGCGTCAAGGCCAACGGCCGCGCTGGCGCCGCGTGCACGCTGCGGGCCAGCCCGGGGCTCGATGTGCAGAGCAACACCGACGAGATGAACGGCCATCGCAAGACCTTGCTGCAGATGCTGTTCGTGGAGGGCAACCATTTCTGCCCGAGTTGCGAAAAGAGCGGCAACTGCCTGCTGCAGGCGACGGCCTACGAGGTGGGCATGGAAGGGCCGCACTTCGAGGAGTTCTATCCCACCCGTCCGGTCGATGCCAGCCATCCCGACATCCTGCTGGACTTCAACCGCTGCATCCTGTGCGAGTTGTGCGTGCGGGCCAGCCGCGATGTCGACGGCAAGGACGTGTTTGCGATCGGCGGGCACGGCATCGGTACGCACCTGCTGGTCAACAGCGAGAGCGGCCGGTTGGCCGACACACCGATGGCGCTGACGGACCGCGCGGCGCAGGTCTGCCCGGTGGGGGTGATCCTGCCCAAGCGGCGTGGCTTCGCGGTCCCGATTGGGCAGCGGCGTTTCGACATCCTGCCGGTATCCGAACAGGCGGAGGGCGGGTCGCCATGACACTCCCGGGCGACACCCACGCACCGCGCAAGCTCAGGCTCGCCACCGTGTCCCTGGCCGGTTGTTTCGGTTGCCACATGTCCTTCCTGGACATCGACGAGCGGCTGTTCGAACTGATCGAACACATCGAGTTCGACCGATCGCCGCTGACCGACATCAAAGAGGTCGGCCACTGCGACATCGGCCTGATCGAGGGTGGCCTGTGCAACGCCGAGAACGTGACCGTGCTGCGTGAATTTCGGGCGAGCTGCAAAACGCTGGTGGCAGTGGGCGCGTGTGCGATCAACGGCGGTTTGCCGGCGCAACGCAACCGGCTCGACCTGCGCACCATCCTGACCGATGTGTACGGCGCCCGGCACGGCCTGAGCGCCGGCAGTGCTGTTCCCAACGATCCCGAACTGCCCTTGCCCCTGAACAAGGTGCACCCGATCCACGAGGTGGTCCATGTGGACTACTTCCTGCCCGGTTGCCCGCCTTCGGCGGACGCCTTCTGGACCTTTCTCACCGACCTGATGGCCGGGCGCACGCCGCACCTGGGCCATGGCCTGATCCACTACGACTGACCACCATGCATCCACTTGAAACCGCCGTCCAGCCGCAGGGCCTGCGCCGCGTCGCGATCGACCCGGTGTCGCGGGTGGAGGGCCATGGCAAGGTCACGATCCTGCTCGACGCCGAGAACCGGGTGCAGCAGGTGCGCCTGCACATCGTGGAGTTTCGGGGCTTCGAGAAATTCATCGAAGGCCGCCCCTACTGGGAAGTGCCGGTGATGGTGCAGCGCCTGTGTGGCATCTGCCCGGTGTCGCACCACCTGGCTGCTACCAAGGCCTTTGACCGGGTGGTCGGCGCCATGCCGGCCACGGCCACGGCCGAGAAGATCCGCCGCCTGATGCATTATGGGCAGGTGATGCAGTCGCACGCGCTGCATTTCTTTCATCTCTCTTCGCCCGACCTGCTGTTTGGGTTCGATTCGGAGGTAAACCGGCGCAACATCGTGGGTGTGGCGGCAGCGCACCCGGATCTTGCCCGCAAGGGGGTGTTGCTGCGCAAGTTCGGGCAAGAGGTGATCCGCGCCACGGCGGGCAAACGTGTACACGGCACCGGCTCGGTGCCTGGCGGCGTCAACAAACATGTCAGCCAGGAGGACCGCTCGCTGTTGCAGCGCGATGTGCGCCAGATGAAGGCCTGGGCGCAGGACGCGGTGGACGTCGCGCGGCTGCTGCATGCGCAGAACCCGGTGCTGTACGAGAGTTTCGGCAGCTTCCGGTCCAACATGTTGTCGCTGGTGCGCACCGACGGCGCCATGGACCTGTACGACGGCGTCATCCGGGCGCGCGACGCGTCGGGCGCGGTGATCGTCGATGGTGTCAGTGACCAGTCCTACCTCGACCTGATCGAAGAAGAGGTCAAGCCCTGGACCTACATGAAGTTCCCGTTCCTCAGGCGCCTGGGGCGTGAGGCCGGCTGGTACCGCGTGGGCCCGCTGGCGCGGGTGCAGAACTGCGATTTCATCCCCAGCCCGCTGGCCGAGGCGAGGCGTCGCGAGTTCATCGACTGGGGCCGGGGTGAGCCGGTGCATGCCACGCTGGCCTACCACTGGGCGCGCATGATCGAGTTGTTGCATTGCATCGAGGTGATCGCAGACCTGCTCGACGACCCCGACATCCTGTGCGGTGAACGCATGGCCGGTGGTGTGCGCCAGCGCAGCGGGGTGGGTGTCATCGAGGCCCCGCGCGGCACGCTGATCCACCACTACGAAGTCGGCGACGACGACCTGGTGACCATGTGCAACCTGATCGTCTCCACCACCCACAACAACCAGGCCATGAACGAAGCAGTGCGTTCGGTGGCGCGCGACCACCTGGATGGCCACGAACTCACCGAGGGTTTGCTGAACCACATCGAAGTGGCGATCCGGGCCTACGACCCCTGCCTGTCCTGCGCCACCCACGCATTGGGCCAGATGCCCCTGGACGTGGCGCTGGTCGGTGCCGATGGTGCGCTGCGCGACCGCGTGCTGCGCTCGCAGGACGGCAGCTTTCTGCATGACCTGAACGCGCCGGTGGGACTGCCGGCATGAGCCCGCCGGGCCGCCCCAAGGGCGAATACCGCAGTGCGCATCGCCTGGTGGCTCCGGTGCTGGTATTTGGCTGGGGCAACCTGAGCCGGGGCGATGACGCGCTGGGGCCGATGCTGGTCGAACGCCTGCGCGCCGAATGGGCGCTGGATGGGCGCTTTGAGTTTCTGGACGACTACCAACTGCAGGTCGAGCACGCCCTGGACCTGGAGGGCCGTGAGCGCGTGCTGTTTGTCGACGCCAGCCAGCAAGGGGATGCGCCGTTCGGCGTTGCGCAGTTGCGGGCCCGGCGCGGCGCCGGTATCAGCACCCATGCGATCTCGCCCGAGGCGGTGATGCAGGTGTATTGCGACCTGCTGGGGCGTGCGCCTCCGCCGTGTACGCTGCTGGCGATCCGCGGCGCGTCGTTCGAGCTCGGGGAGGCACCCCGCCCGCAGGCACTGGTGCACCTCGAGGCCGCACAGTCCTGGGCACAGGTCTGGCTTTCCCATGGCGCGGCTGCGCCACAACCCGAACCCCACCATGCATGAACTGAGCCTGGCCGACGGGATCGTGCGCATGGTCGAGGCCAGCGCCGTCCGTGCGCGTTTCACCCGTGTTTCCAGGCTGCGGCTGGAGGCCGGTGCGCTGGCCGGCGTCGAAACGCAGGCGCTCCGGTTCGCGCTCGACGCGCTGCGGCCCGGCACCTGCCTGCAGGATGCGCAGATCGACATCGACGAGCCGCCAGGCCGCGCCTGGTGCGGGCCCTGCGGGTCCGAAGTCCGCATCGACAGCCGCGCCGATCCGTGTCCGCGTTGCGGTGGGTATCCGGTGCGTGTTGTGGGCGGCGCCGACCTGCGTGTGGTCGATCTTCTGGTCCTCGAACCGTAAAGGAGTCCGAAATGTGCGAGGTATGTGGTTGCAGCAGCCCCGATGACCATGGCGCCTTGGCCGCCGAACCGCCGGGTGCAACGGCGCTCGCCGACCTGCACTACGGCCATGGCCCCGCTGGTGTGACGGTGAGTGGCCTGAGCCAGGCCCGGACCATCACCCTGCAGGCGGACGTGCTGGGCGCCAACCAGCAACTCGCCGACCGCAACCGCGCGCACTTCCTGGCCCACGGGGTGCGTGCCATCAACCTGTTGTCCAGCCCGGGGTCGGGCAAGACCACGCTGCTGTGCGCCACCGTCGCAGCGCTGCGCGCGCGTGCCCCAGGCCTGCCGCTGGCGGTGATCGAAGGCGACCAGCAGACCCGCCTGGACGCCGACCGCATCCGCGCTGCGGGCGCGCCGGCAATCCAGGTGAACACCGGGCGTGGCTGCCACCTGGATGCGCAGATGGTGGCGGACGCCTTTGCACGCCTGGACCTGCATGCGCATGGCCACCACCACGGCCCTGATCCAGACCATGTGCATGTGCAAGGTCATGGTCATGGGCACCACCACCACGGTGGTCTCCACGCCGCGCAGGCCCTGCTGTTCATCGAGAACGTCGGCAACCTGGTGTGCCCGGCCCTGTGGGATCTGGGCGAAGCCGCCAAGGTGGTGATCTTGTCGGTGACCGAAGGCGCGGACAAACCGCTCAAATACCCGGACATGTTTGCCGCGGCGCGGCTCATGGTGATCAACAAGGTCGACTTGCTGCCGTATGTCGATTTCGACGTGGGCCGGTGCATCGAACTTGCGCGGCGCGTGAATCCTGCCATCGAGGTGCTGCAACTCAGCGCCACCCGTGGCGACGGCCTGCAGGACTGGACCGACTGGTTGCTGCGCGACCAGGGGGAGCCAGCATTGCTGCCCGCCGTCGCGGTGCAGGATGATGCCGCCACTTTGCGCGCGCGCATCGCCGTGCTGGAGGCGCAAGTCACTGCACTGCAGGAACGCGCGTGAACCGGCTGGGCCACACCACGTACCTGCCCAGAGCGGCCCGCGCCCGGGTGCTGGCGTGTGGCGCCTACCTGAAGAACCGCGCTTGCCTGGTGGACGGAGACCGGGTGTTCTGGTCAGCGGCGCATGGCGACCTGGGTGCCGCCACCGGCCGCGAGGCACTGAGCGGCTCGGTCGACGCCCTGCTGGCGCAGGCCCGGGGCCCGGTGGACGCAATCGCCTGTGACCTGCACCCTGATTTCTACAGTACCGCCCTGGCCCACGGCCTGGCGCAGCGCCTGGGTATTCCGGTGATCGGCGTACAGCACCACCTTGCGCACGTGGGTGTGGTACTGGCCGAGCACGGGTTGGGGCAGGCGGTGCTGGGCGTGGCCCTCGACGGCATGGGCATGGGCCCGGACGGCACGGCCTGGGGGGGCGAGGTGTTGTGGGTGCCGTCGGCCGAAGTGGCGCCTGCGTGGCAGCGTCTGGACCATCTTGCACTGTTGCCGCTCCCCGGCGGCGAGGCGGCGGCCCGCCAACCCTGGCGGCTCGCTGCGGCGGTGTTGTTCGGGCTGGGCCGTGGCGATGAGATCGTGCCCACGTTCGCCCCCGTGGTCGGCGACAGCGCGGCGCGGCAACTGCACGGCATGTTGCTGCGCCAGCTCAACTGCCCGCACAGCAGCAGTGCCGGCCGCTGGTTCGACGCAGCAGCCGGCGCGCTCGGAATTCGTGTGCACCAGGCCGTGGAGGCCGATGCCGCCATGGCGCTGGAGGCGCTCGCGACGCTGTGGCTGTCGGCCCACCCTGACTATCACTTCGACTGGCCTTCGCTGGACCTGGCTCCTGTGGTGGGTGGTCTGTTCGCGTTGCGCGAAGGCGACGACGAAGCGCGGGCCGAGGGCGCGGCACGGTTTCATCTGGCACTGGCGTCCGGGCTGGCGCAGTGTGTGGGCGCCCATGCAAGCAGCTGCGGCTGCCGGCAGGTGGTGCTGGCCGGTGGTTGTTTCGCCAACCAGGTGTTGGCTGGCGCCTTGCGCGCAGCCCTGACAACCCGTGGGTTGACGGTTCTGGAGCCGAAATCCGCAGGTTGTGGTGATGCGGGTCTGGCGCTGGGGCAGGCCTGGATGGCCGGGCAGCAACTGGCCGGGCCATCGGCGGGCGTGACGGCTGCGCCGGACGCGGCGCTGGCCGTGGAGCACTGAGCATGTGCCTGGCCCTGCCTGCCCGCATTGTCGCGCTGGTCGATGCCGACAACGCGATCGTCGACCTGGGCGGCGTGCGCAAGCAGGTGTCGATCACCCTGGTGCCCGAGGTGTGCGTGGGCGATTACGTGATCGTGCACGTGGGGTATGCCATCGGCACACTGGACGAAGCCGAGGCACAAGCCACACTTGCGCTGTTTGGCGAACTTGCGCGCACCGCCGCATGAAATACGTCGACGAATTTCGCGATGGGGCCCTGGCCCGCAACCTGGCCGCGAGCCTGCGGGCAGAGGTCAACCCCGGGCGCGAATACAGCTTCATGGAGTTTTGCGGCGGCCACACCCATGCGCTGGCGCGCCACGGCGTGGTCGACCTGCTGCCACCCAATGTGCGAATGGTCCATGGGCCGGGTTGTCCGGTGTGTGTCTTGCCCATCGGCCGCATCGACATGGCCATCGGGCTCGCGCTCGGACGTGGCGTGGTGTTGTGCACCTACGGCGACGTGATGCGCGTACCGGCGTCGGGGGGGCTGTCGCTGCTGCGCGCCCGGGCACGCGGCGCAGATGTGCGCATGGTCTACTCGCCGGCCGATGCGCTGCAGCTGGCGCGGGACCACCCGCGGCGCGAGGTGGTGTTTCTGGCCATCGGCTTCGAGACCACCACTCCGCCCACCGCGCTGGTCGTGCGCCAGGCCGCGCGCGAGGGGCTGGAGAACTTCAGCGTCCTGTGTTGCCATGTGCTGACACCGAGCGCGATCACGCACATCCTGGAGTCGCCAGAAGTCGCACAGTACGGCACGTTGGCGCTGGACGGTTTTGTCGGGCCCGCGCACGTGAGTATCGTGATCGGCACGGCGCCCTACGAGCCTTTTGCCAAGGCGTGGCGCAAACCGGTCGTCATCTCCGGCTTCGAGCCGCTGGACATGATGCAGTCGATCCTGATGCTGTTGCGCCAGGTCAACGGGGGCCGGGCCGAGGTCGAGAACCAGTTCACCCGCGCCGTCGGCCGCGACGGCAACCGCGCGGCGCAGGCTGTGGTCGCCGAAGTTTTCGAGTTGCGTGAGAGTTTCGAGTGGCGTGGTCTGGGCGAGGTGGCGCACAGCGCCCTGAAGCTGCGCCCGGCTTACGCCGCGATCGACGCGGAGCAGCGCTTTGGTGTTCACTACCACGCCGTACCCGACCACAAGCAATGCGAATGCGGGGCCATCCTGCGCGGTGTCCGCAAGCCGACCGACTGCAAGCTGTTTGCCACCGTGTGCACGCCCGAGAACCCGATGGGCTCGTGCATGGTCTCCAGCGAGGGCTCGTGTGCAGCGCACTACACCTACGGGCGCTGGCGCGACATTCCGCTGGTGGCTGTATGAGCGCCGCCGGGCCGCTCCCAAGGCGCTCGCACCGCAGTGCCCAGCACGAAGGTTGCCTGAGCGTGCAGTTCGCTGCCGCCAGCCAGCCGTACGACCAAATTGCCGGTGGTGGTGCGCCGCGGCGGCCCGAGGGCCCACTGTGACGCGCCGTGTCAAGGCAGGGTACCTGCGCCCGCTGGATTTCAAGCACGGCGTGATCGACATGAACCATGGCGCCGGTGGCCGGATCGCAGCGCAACTGGTGCATGAATTGTTCTCCGCTGCGTTCGACAATACCTACCTGAACCAGGGCAATGACGGGGCCTTGCTGCCGTTGCCACCGGGCGACCGGCTGGTGATCGCCACCGACGCGCACGTCGTGTCGCCGATCTTCTTTCCTGGCGGAGACATTGGCAGTCTGGCTGTCTACGGCACGGTGAACGATGTCGCGATGCTGGGCGCCAGGCCGCTGTACCTGAGCGCGGCCTTCATCCTGGAAGAGGGTTTTCCGCTGGCGACGCTGCGCAGGGTCGTGCACTCGATGGCTGGCGCCTCGCGCCGTTGCGGGGTTCCAGTGGTCACCGGCGACACGAAGGTGGTTGAACGGGGCAAGGGAGACGGCGTTTTCATCACCACCACCGGGGTCGGCGTGGTGCCCCTTGCGCGTGATATTGGCGGCGCGAATGCGCGTGCGGGTGATGTGGTGCTGCTGTCGGGCAGCATCGGTGAACACGGTGTGGCGGTTTTGTCGCAACGTGCGTCGATGGAGTTCGGCACGGCCATCGTCTCCGACAGCGCGCCGCTCCACGAACTGGTGCAGCGCCTGCTCGCGGCTGTTCCGGAAGGCGCGGTGCGCGTGCTGCGCGACCCCACCCGTGGCGGCCTGGCGACCACGCTCAACGAAATTGCACAGCAGTCCGGCGTAGGGATGATGCTGCAGGAAAGTGCGATTGTGGTGCTGGCGGAGGTGGCGGGCGCCTGCGAAATGCTCGGACTGGACCCGATGTACATCGCCAACGAAGGCAAGCTGGTGGCCATCGTGGCGCCCGAGTGGGCCGACGCCGCACTGGCTGCCATGCGCGCGGACCCCCTGGGAGGCAGCGCCGCCCGGATCGGCCTGGTCTGCACCGATGCGCACGGTTTTGTGCAGATGACGACCTGCCTGGGCGGGCGTCGGGTGGTCGACTGGCTGAGCGGCGAGCCGTTGCCCCGCATCTGCTGAACCCGGGAGCCCGCCACCAGCCCCAGCCTTGCCAGGCGGTGTCTAATTGCCGGCGTTTTGCAGCGCGGCAATGCGCTCTTCGATTGGCGGGTGGGTCGAGAACAGCTTGCCGATGCCACCTGCGATGCCCATGGCGGCCACACTCTTGGGCAACTCGCCGGGATGCATGCCGCCAAGCCGCGCCAGCGCATTCACCATCGGCTGGCGGCGCCCCATCAACTGGGCTGCACCGGCGTCGGCACGGAACTCGCGGTGCCGCGAGAACCACGCAACGACGATCGCTGCCACGAAGCCCAGCACGATGTCGAGCACGATGGTGGTGACCATGTAGGCGATGCCCGGGCCAGAGCGCTGGTCGTTGCCACGGTTGAGAAAGCTGTCCACCGCATACCCGATGACGCGGCTCAGGAACACGACGAAGGTGTTCATCACGCCCTGGATCAGCGTCATGGTGACCATGTCGCCGTTGGCGATGTGGGCAACTTCGTGGGCAAGGACGGCCTCGATTTCTTCCTTGGTCATTCCTTGCAGCAGGCCGGTGGAAACCGCCACCAGGGCCGAATTCTTGAATGCACCGGTGGCGAAGGCATTGGGATCACCATCGAAGATGCCGACCTCGGGCATTCCGATGCCGGCCTTTTCGGACAACTTGCGCACGGTCTCGACGATCCAGGCCTCGTCGGTGTTCTGGGGCTGCACGATCACGCGCACGCCGGAAGTCCACTTGGCCATCGGCTTGCTGATGAGCAGCGAGATGATGGCGCCGCCAAAACCCATGATGAGGGCAAAACCCAGCAGCGCGCCGAGGTTCAGCCCATTGGACGTCAGAAAGCGGTTGACGCCCAGCAGGTTCGCAACAATGCCCAGCACCACCACCACAGCGAGGTTGGTCATCACAAAAAGCAGGATTCGTTTCATTTTTTCCTTTGACGAAGGCCCATGCCGGCAGGCCTCACCCGGGGCATGTTAGGGGTTTCGCCGCCAAAATCAAGATCGGGCGCCCGGATTGCGCACAAGATCTGCGGTTATTGCGTCGGAACCGCCGGCCTTGTTGACGGCGCCCGGAAGACCTGCGGGTCGTGGTAGAAGCGCGGATCCTCGTTGGGGCCCCACCATCCGGGTACACCCAGGACGGGAAGGTGGACGAACCGCCTGGAGGCGAGCTGTTCGGCCGTCAACGCGCCGGCCAGCCAGGTGTCCCAATCGGCCAGATCGGCTGAATCGGCCCCGATACGGAACACATGCGCTGTGATCGATTTGCGCGGCGTCATGAGTTTTTCCAGCAGTGCATGACCAAACACGATCAGCCGGGCTTGTTGCCAAAGCGGGCGCAGTTCGATGAACACACGGTGCCATTGCTTCGCTACCAGCGCGTCCCACAAGGGGTCGGGTGCCTGAAGCAGTGCCGCGTTCTCGTCCAGAACGGTAAGGGCATCACGCAGCGCACCCCGGGTGGGCCTTATGCCATCCTGCGCGATCTGGGTCGATTGCAACTGGTTCAGTCGGCGCTTGGTGGCCGGAAACAGGTTCCAGCACAAGCCATTGAAAAGGTCGTGCCACCCGTCTCGCACCGGACAACAGGCACTGTCCGCGATGAACCGCTCGTAGGCCACACCGGCTGGCAGATCGGCCTGCGGCACGAAACGCACCGGTGCTGGCGCATGGTCGTTCAGGGCCTGCCAGACCGGCAGGCCCCGCGCCATGGCGCGCACCGTGCCTTGCCCGGCTCTGCGCCAGGGCTCCATCCACGGGCGGGACCACGGCGCCAGGCCGGACGCCGGGACGGAGTTTGGATCGGGGCAGGCGAGGTCGGCGTGTGCCGCGACGCGCATGGGCTTACTGAAGCTTCCAGGGCAGGGTCTGACCGGCACGCAAGGGCGTCAGGCTGCCCTCGCCGAATGCGAACGCCTGCGGCATCTGCCAGGGCCTGCGCGCCATGGTGATGCGGCCGGTGTTGCGTGGCAGGCGGTAGAAATCCGGCCCGTGAAAACTGGCGAAGGCCTCCAGCCGCTCCAGTGCGTTTGCCGTGTCGAACACTTCGGTGTACATCTCCATGGCGGAAAAAGCCGTGTAACAGCCCGCACAGCCGGCTGCATGCTCCTTCAGGTGCGTCGCATGGGGTGCGCTGTCGGTGCCGAGGAAAAAATGCGGGTCACCGCTGGTTGCGGCCTGCACCAACGCCAACCGGTGCGTCTCGCGCTTGAGGACCGGCAGGCAGTAGTAGTGCGGACATATCCCGCCAGTGAAGATCGCGTTGCGGTTGTACAGCAGGTGGTGTGCGGTGATGGTGGCCGCCGTGTTCGGGCCGGCATCCCGCACGTAGTGTGCGGCCTCTTTGGTGGTGATGTGTTCCAGCACGATCCGGAGCTCCGGAAAATCGCGCCGCAGGCCGGTCAGGTGCGTGTCGATGAAGACCGCCTCGCGGTCGAACAGGTCGATCTCGGGTGAGGTCACTTCACCATGCACCAGCAGTGGCATGCCGGCGCGCTGCATGGCCTCGAGCGCTGGGTAGGTCTTGCGCAGGTCGGTGACACCGGCCGCGCTGTTGGTGGTCGCACCGGCGGGGTAGAGCTTGACGGCGACAACCTGTGCGGCCGTGCCGCCAGAGCGGGTGGCGCTGGCGCGCAGGATTTCGTCCGGGTTCAGGTCGTCCGTGAGGTACAGCGTCATCAGCGGCTCGAAGTCGGACCCGCTCGGCAAGGTGGCACGGATACGCGCTGCGTAATCCAGCGCCTGCGCCACAGTGGTCACCGGCGGCTTGAGGTTGGGCATGATCACGGCGCGCGCGAACTGTGCCGCGCTATGGGGCACCACGGTGCGCAGGGCGTCGCCGTCGCGCACATGCAGGTGCCAGTCGTCGGGCCGGGTGATGCTGAAGGAGTCGCTGGCGCGGGGCGCAATGTTGTCGGTCATCTTTGGGTCTGCGGGGCAGGTCAGGTCGGAGGGGTTTGCACCAGCAGGTAGTCCCACAGGGCCTGCGCACTGTTCTTGACGGATGCCGTTCGCGCCTTCGGGGCCGTCGCCACCGGCCTGGCCAGGCGCGCCGCGGCGCGCGGGCTGTCGTGGTGCGCCGGTTTTTCGCGGTAGGCGCGTACGTCCATCGTGATCTGCATCGGTTGCATGTCGCCAGGCACCGCGCTCACCAGCCGTTTCGCGCGCAGTTCCTGCTTGACCGCGCTGTAAGGCAGGAAGGCGACGCCGTGGCCTTCGAGCGCCATCGCCTTGAGGCCTTCCGCCATGTCGGTTTCGTAGACCCGGTCGAAGTGGATCGGCGTGCTCGATTGCTTGAGGATCATGTCGACCATCTGCCCCAGGTAGGCCCCGGGCGCGTACCCCAGATAGGGCAGCGGATGGCCGACCCGGCCCGGCAGCCTGAACATGGGCCCCCCGAGTGCGTCCGGCTTGACATAAGGAGCGACCACCTCTTCGCCCAGGCTCACCATCTCGTAGCGATCGGGATCGAGCTGGAACGGTTGCGAACTGTGGTGGTAGGCGATCAGGAGGTCGCAACTGCCCTCGACCAGGCGCAACACCGCATCGTGCACGTTGAGCGCGATCAGCCGGCTCTTGATCGGGCCGAAGGCCTCACGCAGCCCGGAAACCCAGGCGGGAAAGAACGTGAACGCCAGGGTGTGCGGCACGGCGAACTCGATCACGTCCTGCGCTGCCGATGTGTGGCCGCGCAGCATGGCCCGTGTGCTTTGCAGCGCCTGCAGCATTTCAAGCGACTGGTCGTACAGGGTTTCGCCGGCAGGCGTGAGGCGCGTCGGGTAGGAGCTGCGGTCGACCAGGTCGGTGCCGGCCCAGGCCTCCAGCGACTGGATGCGGCGTGAGAATGCCGGCTGCGTGACGTGGCGCAATTGCGCCGATCGGCTGAAACTGCGGGTTTCAGCCAGGCTCACGAAATCCTCCAGCCACTTGGTTTCCATGGCTGGATTATGCGGCCCTGTGGCGCAACGGACCGCCGCTCACCACGGCAGCTCGAACCCCTCGGGGAAGACCCACAACAAGGCTGCGGTCATCGTGACGTAGCGCGCGAACTTGCCGATCGCCATGTAGGCGACGCATGGCCAGAACGGAAACTTCAACCAGCCTGCCACGGCACACAAGGGGTCCCCGGCCAAGGGCAGCCACGAAAGCAAGCAGGCTTTCGGACCGAGTTTCTCCAGCCACCGCAGCGCGCGCAGATGCGACGCCGAATGCTTGTATGCGTCCGCGACCCGGTGTGCGCCAACCCCCATGGCCCAGGTGACCGCGCCCCCCAGCGTGTTGCCCACCGTCGCCACCATGATCGCGGGCCAGAACATGTCCGGATTGAGCTTGACCAGGCCGAACACTGCGGGCTCCGAGCCCAAGGGCAGCAAGGTGGCCGACACGAAGGAAACAATGAAGACGGTGCTCAACCCGAAGCGCGGTAGCGCCAGCAGTGAGATGAGGTGGAGGGTCCAGGCTTCCATGTGGTACGGAAGTATAGGCAGGGCATGGCAGGGCAAGGCGCGCATTTCAATTGCTGAAAAATTGGGCAGATAGAATGGGCGTCCGTCCCCCAGCCCGCTCTCCCAAGCCGACCCTTACACCGCCCCCGATCGCATGCATATCGGCCAGTTCGTCCTTCCCAATCGTTTCATGGTCGCCCCGATGGCGGGCGTTACCGACCGGCCATTCCGGCAGTTGTGCCGGCGTCTTGGCGCCGGTCATGCGGTGAGCGAGATGGTCACGTCGCGCCCCGATCTGTGGAAGACCCTCAAGACCTCGCGGCGCGCCAACCACGATGGCGAACCAGGCCCGATAGCGGTCCAGATCGCCGGCACCGAGCCCGCCATGATGGCGCAAGCGGCGATCTACAACGTCGAGCGTGGCGCCCAGATCATTGACATCAACATGGGTTGCCCGGCCAAGAAGGTCTGCAACAAGTGGGCCGGATCGGCGCTGATGCAGGACGAAGCCCTGGCCTTGTCCATTGTCGAGGCGGTCGTCTCCGCCTGTGCGCCGTTGCAGGTGCCGGTGACGCTGAAGATGCGCACAGGCTGGTGCCAGTCGCACCGCAACGCGGTGGACATCGCGCGCGCGGCCGAGGCTGCCGGCGTCCAGATGGTGGCAGTGCATGGGCGCACGCGCGAGCAGGGCTATCGGGGTGAGGCCGAATACGACACCGTTCGCGCAGTCAAGGCGGCCTTGCGGATTCCCGTGGTTGCCAATGGTGATATCGACACGCCGGAAAAAGCCCGTGACGTGCTGCTCGCCACGGGCGCCGACGCCGTGATGGTCGGGCGCGCGGCGCAGGGGCAGCCATGGATATTCAGGCACATGGTGCATTTCCTGGCGACCGGCACGCACCTGGCGCAACCCCTGGTGGCGGAGGTGCGCCGCCTGTTGCTCGACCACCTCGACGACCACTACAGCCTGTATGGAACCCATATCGGACTGCTCAGCGCACGCAAGCATATCGGCTGGTATGTGCGCTGCCTGCCGGGTGGGGACGACTTCGCGGACCACATGAACCGGTTGACCGATTGCGCCGCGCAGACCGCAGCCGTGGCCGGTTTTTTCGACCTGCTGGGCCAGCACATGGACCGCTTGCCAGCGCCCGAAACGCGACGGCGCGCGGGCTCGATGGCAGAACACACGGAGGCAGCACAATGAGCAAGAAGCACATCGAGGAGTGTGTGCGCACGAGCCTGGAAACTTATTTCCGGGACCTGCGTGGCACCGAGCCTGACGGCATGTACGACATGATGGTGCGGGTGGTTGAAAAACCCCTGCTGGAGGTCGTCATGAAGCAGGCTGACCAAAACCAGTCGCGCGCCGCGCAATGGCTGGGACTGAACCGCAACACGCTGCGCAAGAAACTTGTCGAACACAAGTTGCTCGGCTGAACCACACGACACCCATGAACGCGCTTATTTCCGTTTCCGACAAGACTGGCATTGTTGAATTCGCCGCCGCCTTGCAGGCGCTCGGTGTCAAGCTGCTGTCCACCGGAGGCACTGCCACTTTGCTGGCAGCCCACGGGCTCACGGTGACGGAGGTGGCGGACATGACTGGTTTCCCTGAAATGCTCGACGGCCGCGTCAAGACGCTGCATCCCAAGGTGCACGGCGGGCTGCTCGCGCGGCGGGACATGCCGACCCACATGGCGGCATTGCAGGCGCACGGCATCGACCTGATCGATGTCCTTGTGGTCAACCTTTATCCGTTCGAGGCCACCGTTGCCAAGGCCGGTTGCACCTTCGATGATGCCATCGAGAACATCGACATCGGCGGTCCGGCGATGGTGCGCAGTGCTGCAAAAAACTGGAAGGATGTGGCGGTGTTGACCGATGCCACACAGTACGACGGCGTGCTCGCCGAGTTGCGCGCCGGTGGCAAGGTCAGCGAGAAGACGCGTTTCAGGCTGTCGGTGGCCGCATTCAACCGCATCAGCCAGTACGACGGCGCGATCAGCGACTACCTGTCTGCCATCCAGGACGACGGCAGCCATGCGCTGTTTGCGGCGCAGTCCAACGGGCGGTTCGTCAAACTGCAGGACCTGCGTTACGGCGAGAACCCGCACCAGCAGGCCGCGTACTACCGCGACCTGCACCCTGCCCCGGGTTCACTGGCCAGCGCGCTGCAACTGCAGGGCAAGGAGCTGAGCTACAACAACATTGCCGATGCGGACGCCGCGTGGGAGTGCGTGAAAAGTTTCGGTGCGAGCGCCTGCGTGATCGTGAAACATGCCAACCCGTGTGGCGTCGCGGTGGGTACAGACCCGCTGGACGCGTATTCAAAGGCTTTCAGGACCGACCCGACCTCCGCCTTTGGCGGCATCATCGCCTTCAACCGGACGGTCGATGAAGCAACTGCGCAGCAGGTGTCACGCCAGTTTGTCGAAGTGCTGATGGCCCCTGGTTTTTCCGAAGCCGCATTGGGCGTTTTCAAGACCAAGCCCAACCTGCGCCTGTTGCAGATCGGCTTGCCGCCCGGTGGCGCCAGCGCCTGGCAGCAGGGCAGGAATGCGATGGACGTGAAACGGGTCGGTTCAGGCCTGCTGATGCAGACCGCCGACAACCACGAAATTGCCCTGGCCGACCTGCGCACCGTCAGCAAGGTTCAACCGACTCCGGCGCAGCTCCAGGATCTGCTTTTTGCATGGACGGTCGCCAAGTATGTCAAGTCCAATGCCATCGTTTTCTGCGCCAACGGGGCGACCGTGGGGGTCGGTGCGGGGCAGATGAGCCGGCTCGATTCCGCACGTATCGCCAGTATCAAGGCACACCATGCCGGCCTGTCGCTTGCCGGGAGCGTGGTGGCGAGCGATGCGTTCTTCCCGTTCCGCGACGGTCTGGATGTGGTGGTGGATGCCGGTGCAAGCTGTGTCATCCAGCCCGGCGGCAGCATGCGCGACGACGAGGTGATCGCCGCAGCCGATGAGCGGGGCGTGGCGATGGTGTTCACCGGGGTGCGCCACTTTCGCCATTGAGCGGGCGCCTGCCGGCGCCACGCGCCGGCCCCCGACGCGGCAACATGGTGCTACAAATTCAATGCTGGTGGCCCCGCGGCCTGTGGGGCCGCTGCCACCCGCCGTAACCGAACTGCAGGTTCACGCCCACGGGAGGGCGGTACGCATAAGGGTAGTAGGCGGGAACCCACTGCGTACCCGACGTGATGAAGACCGGTTGCGTGATCACCACCGGTACCGGTGCCGCCTGTGGCGTGGCATAGACCACCGCAGCGGGCGGCGCGGCCGGGGGCGCAACACCAACCGGCGTGATCTGCAGTTGCACCTGGGGACCAGGGTCCTGGGGCATCTGGACAGAATACTGCTTGCCGGCGAACTCATACACCACCTGGTAGGCGACGACCCGGTTCTCCAGCACGGTCTGCGTGCTGCAGCGCTGGACCGTCAGGCCCTGGGCCGCAGCAGGGCTTTCGATGTTGTCGCCCAACACGGCACCGCCGACGATGCCGATGACGGTTGCGGCAGCACGTCCACCGCCATGCCCGATGCTGTTGCCGATCGCCCCACCGGCAATGGCGCCGATGGCTGCGCCGGCGCCTGATTTCTGGGCCGGTGCCTGCCAGGTTTCGTGGCTGCAGACCTGCCGCGGTGCCTGAACCTGCTGGACCACCGGGGTGCTGGAGAGAACACGCCCGACCTCTTGCGCGCCACAAATGCCGCTGCCCAGGGCAGCGATGGCGGACAGTGCGATGATTTTCATGATGGCTCCCGGGGCCGCCCGCGCAGCCCGACGTCCAAGTTTATGACGGCAGGGCACGCAAGCCCAGCCCGGCAGGCAGGGGATTGGTAACAAAATGCCACGCCGGCACGCGCTGCGCCGCTCGCGGTCTTGGTCAGAGGGTCTTGAAGACCTCTGACGCTGCTGCCACCGTTTCGGCAATGTCGTCGTCGGTGTGGGCGGCACTGACAAATCCGGCCTCGTACAGCGCCGGCGCAAAGTAGATGCCGCGGTCGAGCATGCCATGGAACAGGCGGTTGAAACGCGGGCTGTCGGATTGCATGACCTGGCCGTAGTTCTGGGGCAACTCCGGCAGCAGGAAGAAGCCGAACATACCCCCTTCTGCATCGCCGCAGAACGGTACGCCGGCGGCTTTTGCAGCGCCAGTCAGCCCGCTGACCAGACGCCGGGTTCTCGCCGACAGGTCATCGAAGAATCCGGGTTTGCTGATCTCGTTGAGCGTGGCGAGCCCGCAGGCGGTGGCCACCGGATTTCCCGACAAGGTGCCTGCCTGGTAGACCGGGCCCAGTGGGGCCAGGTGCTGCATGACCGCGCGTTTTGCCCCAAAGGCAGCCAGCGGCATGCCGCCACCGATCACCTTGCCCATGATGGTCATGTCGGGCTCGAACCCTGGCAGTTCTCTGGCATACACGCTTTGCGCGCTGCCCAGCGCCACGCGACAGCCGGTCATGACTTCGTCGAACACCAGCAAGGCGCCGTACTGCGTGCACAACTCGCGGCAGCGTTGCATGAACGGCACACTCGCCCGCACGAAGTTCATGTTGCCGGCAATCGGTTCGATCACCAGGCAGGCCAACTCGTTGCCGTGGGTGGCGAAAGCCTGTTCCAGCATGTCGATGTTGTTGTATTCCAGCACCACCGTGTGTTTCACCACCTCCGGCGGCACCCCGGCGCTGGTCGGGTTGCCAAATGTGGCGAGGCCCGAGCCCGCCTTGACCAGCAGCGCATCGGCATGCCCGTGGTAACAGCCTTCGAACTTGATCAGTTTGTGGCGCCCCGTCGCGCCCCGCGCCAGACGGATGCCGCTCATGGCGGCTTCGGTGCCGGAACTCACCAGCCGGACCATGTCCATCGACGGAACCAGCCGCAGGATCGCCTCGGCCAGTTCGATTTCGCGCTCGGTCGGTGCGCCAAAAGAAAACCCGTCCAGCGCAGCAGCCTGCACCGCCTGCAGCACCACTGGGTGCCCGTGGCCGAGAATCATCGGGCCCCAGGAGCCGATGTAGTCGATGTAGCGCCGGCCCTCTGCATCCCAGAAATAGGGCCCCTGGGCACGCTGGACAAAGCGGGGTGTGCCCCCGACTGCCCGGAAGGCACGCACGGGCGAATTGACGCCACCGGGGATGACCCGTTGGGCCCGGGCGAAGAGGGTTTCGTTGGTTTCAGTGCTTGGTGTCATGGTTGGGAAAGTCGAAGCCCAGATCTGGCGGGGCGGGCAGGTTGTCATCGGGATCTTCGTCAGCGTCGGGCTGGGCCCAGAACAGCCGGTCCGGGACCAGCAAGCCCATGCCGGGCTGAAAGCCCGCATCGAGGCAGCGGTCAAGGTAACTGAGCGCCTCCCGGGTGGCGTCGCTCAGATCGTTCTCGGTGGCGAGCAAGGCGGCCAGTGTGGCTGACAGCGTGTCGCCGGCACCGGAAAACCCGGCTTCGAAGCGCTCGAACCGGCCGCTGAACAGCACCGATTGCGACGATGCCAACACGTTGTCAATGAGTTGGTCCGGCAGGGAGATCCCGGTGACAAGGGTGTAGGGCACACCGAATGCATTGGCGGCACGCGCCAGGTCGCGCGGCCCGGGTGTCTTGGCCGACTTCCAGTCGGGGAGCAACCACCGGCACAGGGTTCTGTGGTTTCCTACCAACACTGTGGTTTGCGGCAACATCAGGTCCCGGAAGGCATCCAGGTACAGGTCGATCTGCACCTCGCTCCACCATGAAAGGTCGGGCATATAGGCGATCAGCGGGACGTCGGCATAGTCCGCCGCAATCTCCGCAATCGTGCTGATGTTTTCTATCGACCCGACGAAACCGACCTTGATGACCTTCGCGGCCACGTCCTCCAGCACGGTACGGGCCTGTTCGCTGACGGCCTCCTCGTCGAAGGCATGGTGGTCGATGATTTCAGCGGTGTCGCGGGTATAGGCGCCGGTCACTACCGGCAAGGCATGGGCGCCGACCGACGCAATCGCTGCGATGTCGGCTGCCAGCCCGCCAGCTCCGCTGGGGTCGTTGGCGTTGAAGACGAGTACACAGGGCGTGGCTTGCGTCTCGGCCTCGTCCGCGGATTCGGTGCGTTCGGACATGGGTTATGGGGGCAGGCCCTGGGGGATCATCAGGCAGAATACGGTGGGTTTCGGCGCGCAAGGCGCGAATCGCTGGAGCCGTCTCTATACAATAATTGCATTCTATTCGAAGGCCCCTTAAGCTGTGAACGTATCTAAAACTTGGATGTGTCTGATTTGTGGTTGGATCTACGATGAGGCGACTGGTGCACCTGACGACGGTATTCCACCGGGAACGCTGTGGGCCGATGTGCCCATGAACTGGACCTGCCCGGAATGCGGGGCCCGCAAGGAGGACTTCGAGATGGTCCAGATCTGAGCCCAGGGCTCGGCGGAGCCCCACGCCGGTGTGAGAACATTCATTTCAGGAGCGCAGTCTTGTGAATACAACCGGATCGACCTTCAAAGTCCTGGTGATTGACGACAGCAATACGATCCGGCGAAGCGCCGAGATATTCCTGAAGCAGGGGGGCCATGAGGTCTTGCTCGCCGAAGACGGCTTTGATGCGCTGGCCAAGGTCAATGACTTCCAGCCGCACCTGATTTTTTGCGACATCCTGATGCCGCGCCTGGACGGCTACCAGACCTGCGCCATCATCAAGCGCAATCCGAAGTTTGCCAGTGTGCCGATCGTGATGCTGTCCTCCAAGGACGGCGTCTTCGACAAGGCGCGCGGACGGATGGTCGGCGCGCAGGACTACCTGACCAAGCCGTTCACCAAAGACCAGTTGCTGCATGCAGTGGGGCAGATTGGTGCTGCTGCATCCGGAGTGACATGATGGCGATTCAAAAGGTGCTGGTTGTTGACGACTCGCGCACCGAGTTGATGTTCCTGACCGACTTGCTCCAGAAAAACGCGATGTCGGTGCGAACCGCCCAGAATGCCGAAGAGGCGTTCAAGCGCCTGGCAGAAGACATCCCGGACCTGATCCTCATGGATGTGGTGATGCCTGGCCAAAATGGCTACCAGCTCACCCGGTCGATCAACCGCATGCCTGAATACAGTGGCATACCGATCATCATGTGCACCAGCAAGAGCCTCGAAACAGACCGGGTGTGGGGCATGCGCCAGGGTGCACGGGACTATGTCACAAAGCCGGTTGATGCGGGCGAACTGCTCGCCAAGATCAAGGCGCTGGGCTGATCCACCCGCCAAACCATGGCCAAGCGCGTAGCTATCAGGGAACTCCAGGCGCGCCTCGCGAGCCGGTTGCAGGCAGCCAGGGATGAAGGACTTTCGGTGTCGTGGCTGGCCGTCAGGTCCGGCGGCCACAATTACCTGTTGCCGCTGGCCCAGTCGGGCGAAATCTTTCCAATTGGGAGCCTGCAGCCTGTGCCTTATGCCAGGCCCTGGTTCCGTGGCGTGGTGAACTTGCGGGGCGGCCTGTATGGCGTTGTGGACCTGTCCGATTTTGTCGCCGAAGGTGTGGCTGCTTTGGCTCCGTCCGGCTCGCCGGTGCCCGAAGCGTTCGTTGTCACGCTCAATGCGACCCTGAATGTCAATTGCGCGCTGCTGGTGGATGTGCTGGCCGGATTGCGCCATGCAGATGGTTTTGCCTCCGCCAAGGCCCCCGCGGCGGAACTCCCCCCCTATTTCGGGAATTGTTTCACCGACGCCGCTGGAGAATCCTGGCAGGAAATCAACCTGCAAACACTGGCCCAGTTCCCCCGGTTTTTGAACATCACTGCCCAAGTTACGTAAGGCCCCACCATGACCGTAGACCGGCTCAAGCGATTTTTTTCAAGAACCGTACTGGAATCCGACCACCGCACGAGGATCAGCCAGCAGGAAAGCACCATTCAAAATGGGCTGGATGGGCTGGCGCTGCCAACCGCTGGGATGCCGCTGGGCGTGGGTGGCGGGCCCGCAGGTGCTGCCCCGGTTGGCGAGCCTGTGGGCCAGGTCAGGTTGCCTTTGCTGGGGTCCCGCGGTGTGGCGCAGCAGCAGCAGATCCTGCTTGTCGGGTTGGCGCTGGCGATGATCCTGCTCGTTGCGGTAGCGGCGTTCGCGTTGCGCGTGTCCAACCAGGTGGGGCAACAGATGGGCGCCATCGGTCAGTCGCTCATGCAGTCGCAGCGGCTGGCGAAGTCCGTGTCGCAGGCGGTCGTCGGCAATGTGCTGGCATTTCCCGATGTCGAGGACAGCGCCAGTGTGCTGACCCGCACGGTCAAGGGACTGAAAGCCGGTGACGACACCCTGCAACTCGATGCACTGGATGGCGCACACCAAGCCGATCTCAACCAGATCCTGCCGCTGGTCGACCGCGCGGCGAAGAGCTCCGCTGCAATCCTGGCACAGAAGGTGATCCTGACCCAGATCGGCACCTCGCTGCGCCAGATCAACCGGCAATCTGCCGACCTGCTTGACATCGCCGAGGCGGTGGTGGCGCTGAAACTGCAGCAGGGCGCACCTTCGGGCGAAATTTCGGCGGCCGGGCAACTCGCCATGCTGACCCAGCGCATCGGCAAGTCCTCCACCGAATTCCTGACCATGGACGGTGTCAGCTCCGATGCGGTGTTCCTGATGGGCAAGGACCTGAACACCTTCAAGGACATCGCCCAAGGCTTGCTGCAGGGCAGCGTGGAACTCCGGCTGTCGGGCGCCCGAGACGCCCAAACGCGACAGCAACTCGAAGCGCTGATCAAGTTGTTCGAGCAGACGCGGGGCCAGGCGAGCTCGGTGCTGGCCAATCTGCAGGGCCTGGTGTCCGCCCGTGAAGCGCAGACCACCATCCTGGCCGACAGCGAACCCTTGCGCCGCAACCTGGAGCAGTTGCAGGGCAAACTCAGCGGCGCCACCGGCATCGGTTCGGGGTTGATCATCACCTTGTTGCTGGCGGCCGGGCTTGCGGTTCTTTGCGCGGCGGGACTGGCCTACATTCCCTTGGTGGAAGGGCGCAAACGCCAGAGCGTGGCGGAGTCGCAGATGGTCGATGCGGAGCGCCTGCAACAGGATGCCAAACGCGTCAACGATGCGAACCAGGCGGCCATTTTGCGCCTGATGAACGAGTTGCAGACAGTTGCCGAAGGCGACCTCACCCAGCAGGCCACTGTGACTGAAGACATCACCGGCGCCATCGCCGACTCGGTCAACTACACGGTGGAGGAGTTGCGCAACCTGGTATCGAGTGTGCAGAACACCGCCTCGCGTGTGGCGCACACCACCGCCGAGGTCGATTCCACCTCCACCGAGCTGCTGGCCGCTTCCAACGAGCAGATGAACGAGATCCAGGCCACCGGCAAATCGGTGCTCGAAATGGCGATCCGCATCAACGTGGTGTCCAACCAGGCGCAGGAATCGGCCAAGGTGGCGCGGCAGTCGCTGGATGCCGCCGAGTCTGGCCTGGCCGCCGTGCAGAACGCCATTGGTGGCATGAACGCCATCCGCGACCAGATCCAGGAGACGTCCAAACGCATCAAGCGCCTGGGAGAGTCGTCCCAGGAGATTGGCGAGATCACCGAGCTGATCTCCGACATCACCGAGCAGACCAACGTGCTGGCGCTGAACGCGGCGATCCAGGCTGCGTCGGCAGGTGAAGCCGGCCGGGGTTTCTCGGTGGTGGCCGAGGAGGTGCAGCGGCTGGCCGAACGGTCGGCCGATGCGACACGCCAGATCACCGCGCTGGTGCGGGCGATCCAGACCGACACCCAGGATGCCGTGGCCGCCATGGAACGATCGACGCAGGGCGTGGTCGAAGGCGCCAAGCTGTCCGACAACGCCGGCGCGCGACTGGCCGAGATCGACCAGGTGTCGCGCCAGCTGTCCGACCTGATCCAGCAGATTTCCGACTCCGCATCGCGCGAAGCGAACCTGGCCAATGCGGTGGCCGACAGCATCCAGAACATTTTTGCCGTGACCGAGCAGACCAGCGATGGCACGCGGGCGACTGCAGGCCAGGTGCGTGAGCTGTCGCGCATGGCCGAAGAACTGCGCCAGTCGGTAGCGCGGTTCAAGATCGCCTAGGTCTGAGGTCATTGGCAAGAGTGGACAACCAGATGCAAACAAATATTTCCGCGCAGGCTGACAGCGAATTGGCAACCGGCGACCTGGGACCACTCGCGTGGGTGCTCGACGAGTTGCGAAAATCCCTCGATGGCGCAACCAAGGCGCTGCGCAGGTTTGTGCGTGATGCCGAACTGGCGCGCGGCTCCGATCTTTCCGATCTCGATGCGAGCCAACTGCGCATTGCGCGCCAGCAACTGCATCAGGCGGTCGGCGCCCTGGAGATGGTGGGCCTGGGCGCACCGGCCAAGGTGCTGCGGGTCATGGAGGCACTGGCGCAAAAATTCGTGCAGCGGCCGGAGCTGTGCAGCGACGATGCCGCCACCAAGGTCGAGCGCGCCAGTTTTGCGCTGACTGAATACCTGGAGGGTGTGCTCAAGGGCAAGACGGCATCGCCGGTCGCGCTTTTCCCGCAGTACCGGGATGTACTGGAACTGGTGGGTGGCGACCGCGTCCATCCGGCCGACCTGTGGCCCGACGAGTGGCGCTGGACCGAGATCCAGATCCCCGCCGGCACTGCTGCACTCGCTTACGGGCCGGCAGTCCGTGCCCGTGTCGACCAGGCAGTGCTCAAGGTGGTTCGCACCGGGGACATGCAGGCGGCGCACACCATGACCGATATCGGCCTCGGCCTGGCCGTGAATTCCAGCGCGCCCGAGGCGCGCGTGTTCTGGGCACTGGCTGCGGCGTTTTTCGAAGCGGTGGGCCATGGCCTTTGCCCGCTGGATGTGTATGTCAAGCGCACGGCGTCGCGCATGATCGCGCAATACACCACGCTGGCACGCGGTGAGCCTGGCGTGGTGGACCGGTTGGCGCACGACCTGCTTTTCTACTGTTCGCAGGCGGTGCCGGCTGCAACGGAGCAGGTGCCGGCGCTGGTCGCGGCGCGTGAGGCATATGGCCTGCGCCAGGCCAAGGCGGTGGACTATGCCACTGCGCAGTTCGGACGTTTCGACCCCGCCTTGCTGGTGCAGGCGCGCAAACGCATTGCGTCCGCCACCGAGACCTGGGCTGCCCTGGCGGGTGGTGACACCAACCGTTTGAAGGCGGCGTCGGACCAGTTTGCCGGTGTCGCCGACGCGATGGTCAAGCTGCATCCGGAGAGTGCGGACCTGGCCCGTGCACTGACGCGCACCATCGAAGCCACCGTGCGCACCGGGGAGCAACCGACAGCCCCGGTGGCGATGGAGGTTGCCACAGCCGTGCTGTACCTGGAGGCCGCCTACGAAGACCTGGACCCGACCGAGTCCCGGATGGCAGAGCGCAGTGCGCGTCTGGCGCAACGCCTGGAGCAGGTGACCGCCGGGGCGCAGCCCGAGCCGCTCGAATCGTGGATGGAGGAGCTGTACCGCCGGGTCAGCGATCGACAGACGATGGGCAGTGTGGTCGATGAATTGCGCACCACCCTGGGTCAGGTTGAAAAGTCGCTGGACCAGTTCTTCCGCAGCCCCCAGGACCGCGTGCCCCTGCACGAGGTGCCCAGCCAGCTCGCGCAGATGCGCGGCGTGTTCTCGGTGCTCGGTCTGGACCAGGCGTCCCTGGCTGCGCTGCGCATGCGCGCCAGTGTCGAGAAGTTCCTGGTCGACGAAATCGGCGACCGGGGCTCGAGTACCGAGGTGTTCGAAAAGCTTGGCAACAGCCTGGGCGCCATGGGTTTCCTGATCGACATGCTGAGCTACCAGCGCGCGCTGGCCAAGAAGCTGTTCATCTACGACGAAGATGTCGGTGAACTCCGTCCGGTCATGGGGCGCGAGCAGGTGGCACCTGTGGCGCCCGCGCCGGTCGAGGCGCAACCGGCCGTCGAAGCCGTGGTGTTGCCGCAACCGCCCCTTGCGCCGGAAGTGGCGCCCGCCGAAGCTGCAGTGGCGCCGGTGGTTGCGCCACCCGGGCCAGTGCCCGCGCCGGCCCCTGTTGTGCCTGCCCCGCCGGCCGTGGCGAAACCGGCCGAACTCGACGAAGACGACGCCGAAATGCGCGGGATCTTCCTGGAGGAGGCGCGCGAGGTGGTGCATACCGGTCTGCAAGCCCTGGAGGCGCTGGCTGCGAACCCGGGGGATCTGGGCGAGGGCACCACGCTGCGGCGCGCGTTCCACACACTCAAGGGCAGTTCGCGCATGGTCGGACTCACCGAGTTCGGCGAGGCCGCCTGGGCCATGGAGCAATTGGCCAACACCTGGCTGGCCGAACAGAAACCGGCCGAAGGCGACTTGCTGTCGCTGGCCAGCGAGGCGATGCAGCAGTTCAGGCAGTGGGTTGAAGACATCGCCTGCGGTGCGGATACCCCTTGGTCGGCCCAGACTTTCCGCAAGGCCGCGGACGCCATGCGGCTGAACAACGAACCTGTCGCCTTGCCTCTGCCAGGTGCGATTGCGGCCCCGCCAGCGCCTGCGCTGGCACCCCCCACTGTCGAGATGCCGGCCGCGCTTGCGCCGGTGGAGCCACCGCCGCCTGTGGCGCCGCCAGAACAGCCACAACCCGAGCCCGAGCCCGAGTTGGCGGCCGAGTTGGCACCGGTTCCGCGGCCCGATTTCGAGTCGACGCAGATGTTCGATCTGGCGGATCTCGTGCCGGAGCCGCCGCCCGCGGATTTCGAGTCGACCGAGATGCCCGATCTGGCGTTGGAGCCGTCCGATTCAACTCACCCGGATTTTTCAACCCCCCAGGCTTTCGACCTTGGCGAGATCGCGCCGAAGGCCGATCAGCAAGCGGCCATGCTGGACCTTGGCGATTTCGATTTCGGCGACCTGGCCCCGGTGGGTGCCGTGGCGACGCCGGCGATGCCCGAACCACAGTTGCCAGTCGCAGAGGCCGAACCTGAAGCAGAAGCAGAACCTGTCGGCGTGCCCCAGGCAGCAGAAGAACCTGTCGAGGCGCCGGCCGTCGAGGCGCGCACCGACGACGACCAGACCAAGGTCATCGGCCAGCTGCGTATCGGCATTCCGCTCTACAACGTCTACCTCAATGAAGCCGATGAGTGGTCGCGCCACCTGTTGACCGAACTCAGCGAATGGGAGCTCGAGCTCGACAAGCCACTGCGGGATTCCACTGTGGGTCTCGCCCATTCGCTTGCCGGCAGTTCAGGCACGGTCGGTTTCATGGCCCTGGCGGACATTGCCCGGACGCTCGAACATGCGTTGCAGCACGTCCAGCTGCATGGCGACTCCCGGCCGGTGCACGCGCGGGTGTTCAATCTGGCGGCAGAGGAAATCCGCCGCTTGCTGCACCAGTTTGCAGCCGGTTTTCTCAAGGAGCCCGCTCCGGGGCTGCGCAGCGCTTTGCAGGAAATCCTGGAGACCGAATTCATGGGCACGGATGCCGCGCTGTCCGAGTCGCTGTCCTTTGATGACCTGTTGACTGTGCAGCCCGACGAGGTCGTCGACATGGTCGCCCCGGAGCCCGAGCCTGTGGCACCCGCCACGGGGGCGCCGGAAGTGGTCTCGGTTGCACCTGTGTCGCACCTGGCGCCGCAGTTTGCCGCCGGAGCCGCTCCGTTGATCGCACCTGCCGAAGAAGCCACCGACGTTGTCGACGCGCTCGACCCGGACCTGTTCCCGATCTTCGAGGAAGAAGCGGCTGACCTGTTCCCTACCCTGGGTGGCGCACTGCGCCAGTGGGCTTCGCGACCCGACAACCTGGGGGCACGCAACGAGGCGTTGCGGGTGCTGCACACGCTCAAGGGAAGCGCGCGGCTCGCCGGCGCAATGCGCCTGGGCGAAATGACCCACCGCCTGGAGTCGGCCATGGAGTCCCTGGGTTCGGAGTCGCTGCAAGGCAGCCAGGTCGAACCCATGCTGGCGCGTTTCGACGTGTTGCAGTCGATTTTCGACGGCCTGCGCCGGGTGGCGCAACAGCCACCAGCCGCAGCCGAGCCCGCACCTGCCGCAGTAGCCGGCGCAGCAGCGGTTGTGGCGCCGGACGGCGTAGCCAAACCCTTGGTCCAGGCCCTTCCGGACCGCCGTACACGCACCCGGGCGGCCAGCACAACACTGGCGCCAACCCGCCCCGTGGCCGGGCAGAGCGTGCGGGTGGCCGCAGCGCTGCTGGACCGCCTGGTCAATCAGGCTGGTGAGGTGATCATCACGCGTTCGCGGCTCGATGGCCGGCTGGGCCAGCTTCGCTCCTCGCTCAAGGAACTCGGCGGCAACCTTGACCGCATGCGCCACCAGTTGCGCGAAATCGAGGTGCAGTCGGAATCCCAGATGCAGTCACGCCTGGCGCAGGCCAAGGACCACGCGCAGGACTTCGACCCGCTCGAATTCGACCGCTTCACACGGGTGCAGGAGCTGACCCGCATCATGTCCGAGACGGTGGCCGACGTTGCCACAGTGCAGCGCAACCTGCAGCGCACGATGGAGAGCACCGAGGACGACCTGATCGCCCAGGCACGCCAGGCGCGCGAGTTGCAGCGTGACCTGCTGCGCACCCGCATGGTCGAGTTCGAAGGTATTTCGGAGCGACTTTATGGTGTGGTGCGCCAGGCTGCCAAGGACGTCGGCAAGCAGGTCAAGCTCGACATCGTCGGCGGCTCGATGGACCTGGACCGCAGCGTTCTGGAGCGCATGGCCCCGGCCTTCGAGCACATGCTGCGCAACTCGGTGGTGCATGGCATCGAGGAGCCACAGGCCCGTGTTGCCGCTGGCAAGCCAGCAGCGGGCACGATCACGATCGAGCTCACCCAGGAAGGCAACGACGTGTCGGTCGAGTTTTCGGACGACGGCGCCGGGTTGAACCTGCAGCGCATCCGTGACAAGGCGGTTGCCAACGGCCTGATCCCGGCAACCGCCGAACTTGCAGAGGGCGACCTCGCCAACCTGGTCTTCGCCCCCGGGTTCTCCACCGCCGAGCGTGTCACCGAACTGGCCGGTCGCGGTGTCGGCCTCGACGTCGTGCGCACCGAGGTCAACGCACTCGGTGGGCGCATCGAGACATCCACCACCCCCGGGCAGGGGACCACTTTCAAGCTGGTCGTGCCCCTGACCACGGCAGTCACGCAGGTGGTGATGTTGCGCCTGGGTGAACTGGCCGTTGGTGTTCCGTCCAACCTTGTCGAGGTGGTCAAGCGCGTGACAGCCCACGAGGTCGAGCAGGCCTACCTGACCAACAGCTTCACACATGCGGGCGAACAGATCCCGTTCTACTGGGCTGGCGCATTGCTGCAGTCGTCGGCGCTGAGTGCCGAGCCGGCCCAGAAGCACCTTCCGGTGGTGGTGTTTCGCAGTGCCGGCCGGCGCGTTGCTGCGCATGTCGATGAAGTCCTGGGCAACCAGGAGGTTGTGGTCAAGAACCTCGGGCCCCAACTGGCACGCGTCCCGGGGCTGACCGGCATGTCGGTGCTCGCTTCAGGTGCGGTGGTGTTGATCTACAACCCGGTGGCGCTCGCGACCATCTACGGCGCCCGGGCGCTGCAGATGCAGCTCGACGCGCGCCAGGCGCCTGCCACGCCGTCGACCCTCGGCACGGTCGCCGCAGCGCCATTGGCACCCGCACTCGGCGCTGTGCAGACGCCCCTGATCATGGTGGTGGACGATTCCATCACTGTGCGCCGGGTCACGCAACGCCTGCTCAAACGCGAAGGTTACCGGGTGGTGATGGCGGCCGATGGCCTGCAGGCGCTCGAGCGTCTGCAGGACGAGAGGCCCACGGTGGTGCTGTCCGACATCGAAATGCCGCGCATGGACGGTTTCGACCTGGCGCGAAACATCCGGGGCGATGGGCGCCTGCGCGATCTGCCGATCATCATGATCACCTCGCGCATTGCACAGAAGCACCGCGAGCATGCCCGCGAACTGGGGGTGGACCACTACCTCGGCAAGCCCTACTCGGAAGAGGAACTGCTCGGACTGATCCGCCACTACTGCGCACTGCCCCTTGCCGAGGGCGACGCGCCGGAGGCTTTGCGCACGATGGCGTAACGCGCCATCGTCAATGCCCGTGCCGCGTCGTGCGCCACGATGGGGCCGGGATAGTTCTTGCCCAGCGCCACGCCGGCCGACTGCAGCTCCAGCGGGCGGCACAACCAAGGTGCGTGGATTCCATCGGCTGGAAGCCCGGCAAGTTGTGGCAGGTAGCGCCGGATGAACTTGCCCTGCGGATCGAACTTTTCGCTCTGGCTGACGGGATTGAAGATGCGGAAGTAGGGCTGCGCGTCGCAGCCGCTGGAGGCCACCCATTGCCAGCCGCCGTTGTTGGCCGACAGGTCGAAGTCGTTGAGGTGCCGGGCGAAGTATTTCTCGCCCCAGCGCCAGTCTATGCCGAGGTCTTTCACCAGGAAACTGGCGGCGACCATGCGCAGGCGGTTGTGCATGTAGCCACTCTGGTTGATCTGTGCCATCGCGGCATCCACCAGCGGGTAACCGGTGCGGCCCTCGCACCAGGCCTTGAAGAGCTTGTGGGCGTGCGCGCCGTGCTCCCATTCGATGGCGTTGTACGCCGGCTTGAAGGCTGCGTGCGCCACATGCGGGAAGTTGGCAAGTATCTGGCAGTAGAACTCGCGCCACACCAGTTCGCTGAGCCACACCGCCGCACCGGCGCTGCCCTGAACCACCCGTTGCAGCGCGGTAGCGGCAAGCCGGCGGACCGACACCGTGCCAAAACGCAGGTGCACCCCAAGGTAACTCGGGCCCTTGACCGCTGGAAAGTCGCGCGTCGCGTGGTAGTCGTCCATCCGGTCAAAGAAATCGGCAAACAGGCTGTTGCCACCGCTTGCACCGGTGGGGATGTGCAGGCTGTGCAGGTTCGTGGTCTCGAACCCGATCTGCTCCAGGCTGGGCACATCCTGGCACATGGCGCTTGGGCGCGCCGCAAGTTGGCCGGGCAGTGGCGTGCAGCCGTGGTCGGGCATGGGCGCGCCGCCCACCCTGGCCAGCCAGGCGTTCTTGTAGGGCGTGAAGACTGTGTAGGGAGTGCCGGTTTTCGTCAGCAGTTCGCGGCCCTCCAGCACCACGTGGTCCTTGACCGTGTGCAGCGCGATGCCTGCCGCGGCAAGTGCGCCCAGCACCTTGCGGTCGCGCGCGATGGCCAGTGGTTCGTAGTCATGGCCCGCAAACACCGCCTGCACACCCAAGGCCCGGGCCAGCGACACGATTTCCTCGCTGGCGTGGCCATGGCGCACCAGCAGACCCGCCGCGGCGTCGCCGCCGGCCAGGCGCAGTTGTGCATCGAGGTCGACAAGGGAGTCGCGGATGAACTCCACCCGCCGGTCCGCGCGGGGCAGGGGATCGAGGATCTCGCGGTCGAAAACGAAGGCGCAGTAAACCCGCCGGCAGGAGTGCAGCGCGAGCGACAGGGCTGCGTTGTCGTCGATGCGCAAATCACGACGGAACCACACCAGGCCACAGGCAAATTCTTTTTCCATTCGGACCGCTAAAATTCAAACATGTCCGGCGATTTTGCTCCCATCAATCTCACGCACCATTTCCTGATCGCGATGCCCGGGTTGGAGGATGCGGCATTTGCACGCAGTGTGGTCTATGTGTGCGAGCACAACGAGCGCGGCGCTCTGGGCCTGATCATCAACAAGCCCAGTGACATCAACCTGAAATTTCTGTTCGACAAGGTCGAGTTGCCGCTGGGCCGCTCCGACCTGCTGTTGTCCCCGGTGTTCCAGGGTGGCCCGGTCCAGGTGGACCGCGGCTTCGTGCTGCACGAACCCACCTTTGCGCAAAGCGAAAAACCGGCCGAGTCGGTGTATGCATCCACCATGTGTATTCCGGGCGGGCTGGAGATTACCACCTCCAAAGACGTGCTCGAAGCCCTGTCGACCGGCGCCGGGCCGCGCAAGGTGCTGGTCTCCCTGGGTTATTCCGCCTGGGGCGGGGGTCAGCTCGAATCCGAGCTTGGCGACAACAGCTGGCTCACGGTCGACGCCGACATCGCGGTGATATTCGACGCGCCGGTCGAGCAGCGTTACGACCGCGCACTGGCCCTGCTCGGGCTCCAGGTGTGGATGTTGTCACCGCAGGCGGGCCATGGTTGAGGTGCTTGCCACGGACGTGCCGGCCCGGCTGCAAACCTTCCTGGCACTGGACTTCGGTCTCAAACGCACTGGTGTGGCGGTGGGCAATCGCCTGCTGCGCAGCGCCCAGGGCCTGCCCACCATCCGGGCCGAGGGTGATGCGCGGTTCGATCAGGTCCGCAAGCGCCTGGGCGAATGGCTGCCCGATGCGCTGGTGGTGGGTGTACCTTTCCATACCGATGGGGCCGCCCACGAAAACACCCTGCGCGCGCGCAAGTTTGCACGGGCCTTGCGCGGGCGTTTCGGCCTGCCGGTGTTCGAGGTGGACGAGCGCTACAGCACCACCGAAGCACTGTCGGCCGGCGCGCCAGACGCCGACGCTGGCGCGGCATGCATCATCCTGGAGCAATTTCTGAGGAGTATTCCGTGACCGTCACCCCGGGCCACCTGGTCCTTGATGCAGAAGCCCTGTACCGCGAGTTGTTGCGCGGTGTTCGACAGTTGTGCACAGCGGATACGCGCCTGGCGGGAATTACCTCCGGCGGCGCCTGGCTGGCGGAGCGCCTGCAGGCAGACCTGCATGTCTGCGGGCCGCACGGCGTCATCTCCTCGGCCATGCACCGCGATGATTTTGCCAAGCGCGGCCTGGCCAACGCCGAACCTACACGCCTGCCGTTCGACGTCAACGGCGCGCACATCATCATCCTGGACGATGTGTTGTACACCGGGCGCACGATCCGTGCGGTGGTCAATGAGTTGTTCGACTATGGCCGTCCGGCATCGGTCCAGCTGGCGGTGCTGGTCGACCGCGGCGGGCGCGAATTGCCGATCCAGGCCGACTTCGCGGCCGCGCGTGTGTTCGTCGCGCCTGCGCAGTCGCTGGACCTGCAGCGTGATGCTGCCGGCGTGTTTTCATTCTCTGTCGAGACTGTCCGGTGAAGAATCCGCAACTCAACAAGCACGGCGAGCTGGTGCACCTGTTGTCGATCGAGGGACTGCCCCGGAGCATCCTGACCCAGGTGCTCGACACTGCGGCCAGTTTCGTCAGTGTCAACGACCGCGAGGTCAAGAAGGTGCCCTTGTTGCGCGGGCGCAGCGTGTTCAACCTGTTCTTCGAAAACTCCACCCGCACCCGCATCACCTTCGAGATCGCCGCCACGCGCCTGAGCGCGGACGTCATCAACCTGGACATCGCGCGTTCGTCTGCGTCCAAGGGCGAGTCGCTGCTCGACACCATATCCAACCTGAGCGCGATGGCCGCCGACATCTTCGTGGTGCGGCACAGCGAATCCGGCGCGCCCTACCTGATCGCGCAGCATGTGGCGCCGCATGTGCATGTGATCAACGC
The DNA here is from genome assembly GCA_945861785.1 of Rhodoferax sp. OV413. Lineage (GTDB taxonomy): Bacteria > Pseudomonadota > Gammaproteobacteria > Burkholderiales > Burkholderiaceae_C > CAISIP01. Next base: position 67,207 of record CAMAWD010000010.1, read on the forward strand.
CGGCGACGGTCGCCATGCGCACCCGACGCAAGGCTTGCTCGACATGTTCACCATTCGCCACTACAAGAAGGATTTTTCCAACCTTGTGGTGGCCATCGTGGGTGACGTGCTGCATTCGCGCGTGGCGCGCTCCGACATCCATGCGCTCACCACCCTGGGCTGCGCCGAGGTGCGTGTGGTGGGCCCCAAGACCCTGGTCCCGGCCGACATGGCGCAGATGGGCGTACGGGTCTGCCATTCGCTGGAGGAGGGCATCAAGGACTGCGACGTCGTCATCATGCTGCGCCTGCAGAACGAACGCATGAGCGGCGCCTTGTTGCCCTCGGCGCAGGAGTTCTTCATGCGTTACGGATTGACCGACGAGAAACTGCAACTCGCCAAACCCGACGCCATCGTGATGCACCCAGGCCCGATCAACCGCGGTGTGGAGATCGACTCGGCAGTGGTGGATGGCGCACAGAGCGTCATCCTGCCCCAGGTCACCTTTGGCATCGCGGTGCGCATGGCCGTGATGGGCATCGTGGCCGGAAACGAGGCATGAGCCGATGACGAACCTTCTCATTCACGGCGGGCGGGTGATCGACCCCGCCAGCGGTTTCGACCAGGTCGCTGATGTTGCAGTGGCCGACGGCCGGGTGCTCGCCATCGGCGCCGCTGCGCGGGACGCCCCGGCCGGCCGCGTGATCGACGCCAGCGGGTGCATCGTGGCTCCGGGTCTCGTCGACCTGGCGGTGCGCCTTCGCGAACCCGGCCACGAACACGCGCGCATGCTTGCATCCGAGATGGCCGCCGCTGTGGCAGGGGGCGTCACCAGCCTGGTCTGCCCGCCCGACACCGATCCGGTTCTGGACGAACCCGGCCTCGTCGAGATGCTCAAGTACCGCGCCGAAAAGCTGTACCTTGCACGGGTGTTTCCGCTGGGTGCGCTGACCCGCGGCCTGGCCGGCGAAGTGCTAACCGAAATGGTCAAGCTCACGCAGGCCGGTTGTGTGGGTTTCAGCCAGGCCGAGGTTCCGCTGCGCAACACCCAGGTGCTGCTGCGCGCGCTGCAATACGCCAGCACCTTTGCTTACACCGTGTGGCTGCGCCCGCAAGACCGCGACCTGGGCGCGGGCGTGGTGGCGAGCGGCCCGCTGGCCACGCGCATGGGCCTGAGCGGTGTTCCCGTGGCCGCAGAGACGATTGCCGTGCACACCATCGTCGAACTGATGCGCTCCACCGGCGCACGGGTGCACCTGTGCCGCCTCAGCAGCGCGGCCGGCATCGCGCTGGTGCGCCAGGCCAAGGCCGAGGGCCTGCCGCTGACCTGTGACGTGAGCATCAATTCGCTGCACCTGAGCGACATCGACATCGGGTATTTCGACAGCCGCGCGCGACTGAACCCGCCGCTGCGCCAGCAACGCGACCGCGATGCCATTCGCGCGGCGCTGGCCGACGGCGCCATCGACGCCCTGGTGTCCGACCACACGCCGGTGGACGAAGACGGCAAGACCCTGCCTTTTGCAGAGAGCGAACCCGGCGCGACCGGGGTCGAACTGTTGTTGTCGATGGCCTTGAAATGGGCGACCGCTGATGGTGTCGGCCTGCGCCGTGCGCTGCAGGTCCTGACCAGTGCGCCGGCGCAGATCCTCGGAGCACAAGGGCCTGCCGGTGCCGGCCATCTGTGCGCCGGTGGTGTCGCCGACCTGTGCGTCTTCGACCCCGCAGCAAGCTGGACCGTCAGCGCCCACGCGCTGCGCAGCCAGGGCAAACACACACCCTTTTCGGGTTACGAATTGCCCGGCCGCGTTCGTTGTACCGTGGTCGGCGGGTTGGTCGCGTTCGAAGGGTGAAGACCACGCGTGCGATCTGGCGCGCGGTGCACGTGCTGGTGCATATCTTCGCGGGGCTGGCCGAGATCGGGGTTCGGTTTCCGCGCCTGGCGCAAGCGCAGCGCGACATGCGGGTGCAGGTTTGGGCCAGCCGGATGGTCCGCCAACTCGGTGTCGACTTGCGCATCACCGGACCGGTGCCGGTGGCTGGGCCCCTGCTGCTGGTGGCCAACCATATTTCATGGCTCGACATCGTGGTGTTGCATGCCGCCCACCATTGCCGTTTTGTGTCGAAGTCCGATGTGCAGCGCTGGCCCCTGATCGGCAGATTGGCAACCGGTGCCGGCACCCTGTACATCCAGCGCGAATCGCGACGCGACGCACTGCGTGTGGTGCACCACATGGCCCAGGCGCTGAAGGATGGCGATATCCTGGCTGTGTTCCCCGAGGGAACGACGGGCGACGGCAACCGCCTGTTGCCATTTCATGCCAACCTGTTCCAGGCCGCGATCACCGCCCAGGCGCCGGTGCAGCCAGTGGCATTGCGGTATGTAGACGTGGCCACCGGTGCCAACAGCCGCGCCATCACCTACATCGACGACGAAACGCTGCTGGGCTCGATCTGGCGCACATTGAGCGCCGAGAGGGTTCGGGCAGACGTGGTGTTTGGTGAACCGCAGACCGCCGATGGGCGGGATCGGCGTGACTGGGCGGGTGATTTGCGCCGTGTGATCGGTGCGCTGCGCGAGGCCTGTTGAGCACTCCAAAAATCATGGCAAGTTCGGGCTGGGGCGTTCTGGCTTGACTTGCGGTCGTATGTCAGGCGCCGGGGGCCTGATCCCACACCACGCAGCCGGCATCCGGCCTGCCATCTGTTTGGGAAAGATCAATCGGCACTTGCGCTGGTTCGCAGGGTCACCACTTGTTGCGCATCTCCCGCAGCCGTGTAAACACCGTGCGCGCATCCGGCTGCTCCGGCAGATCCGGAAAGTGCTCGCGCAGCTTGGCGATCACGTCCGCATTGCCGAGCCGGAAAAAGGTGTTGTGTTGCTTCTCCTGCGCCAGCGTGGTGACGACGGAGGTCGCCGGGTCGTGGCCCGCGACCGTGGGCAGCAGGGCACCCGCTGCGGTGTTGCCTGGCTCGCGCGAGAGTGTGAACTTGAGGTTGGTCTCGATGTAGTCGTGCCCCGGGTAGACCTGTGTGTTGTCGGGCAGTTTCGACAACTGGTCGGCGAAGGTGGCGTACAACAGGCCGGTGTCGCCGCCGTTGTGCGTGTTGCCGGCGCCGGCGTTGAACAGCGTGTCGCCCGAGAACAGTGCCGGTTGTTCGGTGTGCGAACGCAGGCAGATGTGGCACATGGTGTGGCCGGGTGTGTCGAGGCACTCGAGTTCGACCGTCTTGCCCACGCGGATGATGTCGCCGGCCTGTACGCCGCGGTCCATGCCGGGGATCTTGCCACCGGCCTTGTGGTGCGCGATCACCTTCGCGCCAGTCGCGGCGACGATGGCGGCATTGCCACCGGTGTGGTCGTGGTGCTCGTGGGTGTTGAGCAGTTGCGTGATCTGCCAGCCGAGCACCTTGGCGGCATGCAGGCATTTTTCGTGGTCCAGCGGGTCGATGGCCAGGGCCTCGCCGGTTTCGGGGCAGGCGATCAGGTAGTTGAAATTGCGGTAGTCGTTACCGGTCCAGATACGTTCGACAAGCATGGCACGCTCCAATGGTTGGGTGGGGGTTGCGGCATTGTAGGAAGCTTGGCGCGTGCCTTTGGTACGGCACCGCAAGGGTGCAGGGGCTTAGTGCGGAACCGAGCGCAACAGCGCCGGGTAGTACCAGCTGAGTGTGGCCGTCCGCGCCAGGTAGTGCACATACAACGCGGCCCACAACCCATGGTTGCCCCAGGGCCGGAGCAGCCACCAGGCGAGCAGAAAAATCGCCAATGACACCAGCATGGCGCGGCGCATGTCGGCAGTGCGCGTGGCGCCGATGAAAATGCCGTCGAGCTGGAACGCCCATACGCCGAGCAGCGGCGCACCTGCTGCCCAGGGCAGGTAGTCGCGGGCGGCCGCACGCACACCAGGGTCCACGGTCAACAGGTCGATACATGGCCCGCCCAGCAGTGCCAGCAGCAGCGACGCCAGGGCGGCCATGGCAACCGCCCACAGGGTCGTTATCCGCGCCGCCGCCGCAAACACCGCCCGTCGGCCGGCACCGATCGCCCGCCCGACCATTGCCTCGGCCGCGAACGCCAGGCCGTCCAGGAAGTAGGCGCTCACCGATATGAATTGCATCAGCACGGCATTGGCGGCCAGGCGCACGTCACCCTGGCGTGCGCCCTGCGCCATGAACCAGACGAACACGAAGATCAGCGCCAGCGACCGCACCATGATGTCGCCGTTGACCACCAGCGTGCGCCTGAGCGCGGCGCCCCGCAGCAGGCCGTGCCAGGACCACGGCGCTGCGAGGCTGCGCAGATGGCGCAGTGCGAGCGCCAGCCCCACACCCGCTGCCGCCATCTCGGCCAGCACGGTGCCCAGCGCCACGCCGCGCACGTCCCAGCCCAGCCCGAGCACGAACAGCACATCCAATGCCATGTTGGTCAGGTTCAGCACGAGTTGCAGCACCAGGCCGATGTCGGTGCGCCCCAGGCCGATGAACCAGCCCAGCAGGGCGTAATTGGCAAGCGTGGCCGGCGCCGCCCAGATGCGGACGTCGAAGTAGTCACGGGCCAGTGTTTCCACGCGCGGGCTGCCGTCGATCAGCGCAAACGCGATTTCGCGCACCGGCCATTGCAAGCTGATCAATGCCAGGCCGGCGGCCAGCGCAATCAGCAGTGAACGCCCCAGGCTGGCCGCCAATTCAGCCGTGTCGCCGGCGCCGCGCGCCTGCGCGGTCAGCCCGGTGGTGCCCATGTGCAGGAACCCGAAGGCCCAGAACACAAATGTAAAAACCAGCGACCCCAGCGCCACAGCGCCGATGTAGGCAGGGTCGGGGATCTGGCCGACCACCGCCGTGTCCACCGCACCGAGCAGCGGTGTCGACACGTTCGACAACATGATCGGCAGGGCGATCGCCAGTACGGCACGGTGTGTGACCGGGCCTGCCTGCGGGGTGGGGGATGTCACGGGCGAGCGGCTACCATGGTGGCGTGGCCGGTTTGTGGCCAGTCAAACAAGGATTATCCCCACATGAATCCGTCCAGCATGGCGCCAGTGCAATTCGCCGGCGCGCGTTTCAACAGCCTCCAGGGCGGTGGTGTGCTCGTCACCGGTGGCGCCAGCGGCATCGGTGCGGACATGGTGCGTGCATTCGCCAACCAGGGCTGCAAGGTCGGCTTTCTGGACCGCGACGCGGTCGCGGGCCAGGCCCTGGCAGCCAGCCTGCCAGGCGTGGTCTTCCGTACCTGTGACGTGACCGACGTGCCCGCGCTGCAGGCCGCGATGGCCGATCTGCAGCAGGCCATCGGCGGCGTGGACACACTGGTCAACAACGTCGCCAACGACGAGCGCCATGCCATCGAAAGTGTCACGCCGGCGTATTTCGACGAACGCGTGGCGATCAACCTGCGGCCGCACTTTTTCGCCACCCAGGCCGTGCTCGCCAGCATGCGGGCCCGCGGCGGCGGGTCGATCATCAACCTGGGCTCGAGCAGCTGGAAGATCAAGGGCACGGGGTACGCGGTGTACGCCACCTGCAAGTCGGCCATGCTCGGATTCACCCGGGTGCTGGCCCGGGAACTGGGGCCCGACAACATCCGCGTCAACTGTGTGGTGCCGGGTTGGGTGATGACCGAGCGGCAGGTGGCGCTGTGGCTCGACGAAGCCGGCGAACGCGCGATGGACCAGAACCACTGCCTGCCCGGGCGCATCGTGGGCGAGGACATCGCCAACATGGTGCTGTTCCTGGCGGCCGATACGGCACGCATGGTCACGGCGGCCGAATTTGTGGTGGACGCCGGCTGGTCATGACGGACGCGGTCAGGGTCTGCCGGCCCAGAGGTTTTCCGGGCAGGCGCCCGGGGCTGGCGAACTTCAACCGGTGGAGCGCAGCGTCGCCGGGTACAGCTTGACGGGGTGTTCCGTCACGCCGGTGTCGGTCCTGTCGCACAAGCCCTGCTCCAGCGCATCACACGGCATGTGGCACATCTCGGTGCCCTTGTGTGTGCAGGCACGGTTGAAGGTGACGACATGGTCGACCTGTGCGCGGATGCCGATCCATTCGCCGATGCGGTGGTCGTGGTGGCTGGGCACGTGGGCCAGCACGGTTTCGCCGCTGCGCAGGCGCAAGGTGTACAGAAACTCCGAGCCGCGAAACGCCTTGCGGATGATCTCGGCTTTGACCGGTGCGTCGTCGTCGTGCACGATGTCGTCGGCGCGCAGCAGCAGGTCGCAACTGCCGGCCGGAAAAGCGGCTGGAAGGGGGCATTCGGCCATGTCGCGCAGGTCGCCCAGGGCTGTATTGACAACCACCTCGGTGCCAGTTTGCCGGATGGTCGCCGGCGTGAACACCCCGTGGCCGATGAACTCTGCCACGAAGCGTGTGGCCGGGCGGTGGTACAGGGTGTAGGCGTCGTCCCACTGGTGCAGGCGCCCATCGTGCATGACACCGATCACGTCGCCGATGGCAAATGCCTCCAGCTGGTCGTGCGTCACGAACAACGCCGTCGCGCCGGCGGACTTGAGGATGGCGCGCACTTCATGGGCCAGGCGTTCGCGCAGGTCCACGTCGAGGTTGGAAAAAGGTTCGTCCAGCAACAGCAGGCGCGGCGCCGGGGCCAAAGCGCGGGCCAGCGCCACACGCTGCTGCTGGCCGCCTGACAACTCGTGCGCATACCGCCTTTCGGAGCCGCCCAGACCTACCAGTTCGAGCACCTCGGCCACACGCTGCGAACGCGCGGCACGTGGCATGGCGTGGATGCCGAAAGCCACGTTGGCGCCCACGTCGAGGTGCGGAAACAGCGCGTAATCCTGGAACACCATGCCGATGCGGCGTGATTCTGCCGGCACCTGCACGGTGGCTGAACTGACGAGTTGGTGGTCCAGGTGAATTTCTCCGCCGGTCACCGGCTCGAGCCCGGCCACTGCGCGCAGCAAGGTGGTCTTGCCGCAGCCCGAGGGACCGATCAGCACACCGATGTCGCCTGCGCTCAAACCGAAGGCCACGCCGTCTACCGCAGGGCGGTTGCCGGTCGCATAACGCACCTGCAGCTGGGCGACTTCGAGAAACATGGGGACCATTCTAGATGACTACAATTCTCATTTACCTTGGTTCTGATCGGTCTGCCCATGCCGCCGCGCTGGCTTCAACAATCCGCCCTGGTGCTGTTTGCGGCCCTGTTGTGCCTGCCGGTGCTCTCGGTGATCGCATCCTGGGCGCAGTGGGACACCACCACGGCCCAGATCCTGCGGGAAATGGCCGCCACGGTGCTGCCGGACTACCTGCTCACGACGCTGGCCCTGTGCCTGCTGGTGGCACTCGGCGTGGTGCTCGTCGGTGCGTCCACGGCTGCGGCTGTCACCCTGTTCGATTTCCCGTTGCGGCGCAGTTTCGAATGGGCCTTGCTGCTGCCGCTGGCCATGCCAGCGTATGTCATTGCATATGCCTACACCGACTTCCTGCAGTTCGGCGGGCCGTTGCAGTCCTGGATGCGGGCGTCGACCGGCCTGGAAGGACGCATGTTGCCGGAGGTGCGCAGCCTGGGCGGTGCCGCATGGGTGTTCACATTTGCGCTGTATCCCTACGTGTACCTGCTGGCGCGCAGCGCATTGAGCGAACGTGCCTCCCACCTGATGGAGGCTGCACGCTTGCTTGGTGCACCCCTGTCGCGGCGCATCCTGACGGTGGCCCTTCCGCTGGCCCGGCCTGCGGTGGCCGCGGGGGTGGCGCTGGCCCTGATGGAAACCCTGGCCGACTTCGGGGTGTCGAGTTATTTCGGTATTCAGACATTCACGGCAGGCATCTACAAGGCCTGGCTGGCGATGGACAACCGCATCGCGGCAGCCCAGTTGGCCACCATGCTGCTCGGGCTGGTGGTGGTGTTGCTGCAACTGGAGCGCCGGGCCCAGCGCCGCATGCGTTTCGTGACCGGACGCGGGGCGCGGGCCGGCAGCCACGAGGCCCGGCCGGTGCCACTGCGCGGTGGCGCATGCTGGCTGGCCTGGACGGTGTGCGGCCTGCCAGTGCTGGCGGGGTTCGTGTTGCCGGTGCTGTTCATGTTGCGCCCGTTGGCGGCCGACTGGGGCATCCTGCCGTGGTCGCGTTTCGCCGAGTGGTCGTGGAACAGCATGCGCCTGGGCCTGGTCACAGCGGTGTTGTCGGTGGCCATCGCCTTGGTGTTGGCCTTTGTGCTGCGCCAGCGCGCCGACCGCGTCACGCGCGTTGTGGTGCAACTGGCCGGTCTTGGTTATGCCGTCCCTGGTGCGGTGATCGTGGTTGGCCTGTTGCTGCCCGTGGGTTGGTTGCAGTCAGCGGTGCCGCAGTGGGGCGTGGGGTTCTGGCTCACCGCCACCTCTGCCGGGCTGGTCTGGGCTTACCTGGTGCGCTTTTGTGCCGTGGCGCTGCAGTCGGTCCAAAGCGGGTACACCCGTATCCCGGTCAGTTTCGACGATTCGGCCCGCACCCTGGGTGTCGCCGGGTTGGGGCTGATGCTGCGGGTGCACTGGCCGTTGCTGCGCCGTTCCACGGCGGCAGCGGCGCTGCTGGTTTTTGTCGACGTCATGAAGGAGCTGCCCGCCACCATGGTGCTGCGGCCCTTCAACTCCGACACCCTGGCCGTCGTTGCCTACCAGCTTGCGCGTGACGAGCGCCTGGGCGAGGCGGCCTTGCCTGCGCTGGCACTGGTGCTGGTGGGGCTGATCCCCGTGGTGCTGCTGAGCCGCACGCTGCGTTCCGGAAATCGCTGAAGGCCCGCGCAGCCGCCAGCCGCGCCGGCCCGGCTTGCCCGGCACTTGTTCGCGCGCCTACAATGGTTCCATATAACCAAATGATGTTTCAAATACTGGAATATCAACCAATCCTGCGTCACCATGGACTCCACCCTCGCCAAGGGCCTTGCCGTTCTGGACTGGCTGGTACACCAGCCGGGGGAGAGCCGCCTGGTCGATGTGGCGCACGCGATGGGCCTGGCCCGCAGCAATGCGCACCGAACCCTGCAAACGCTGGTGCAGTGTGGCTGGGCGGTGCAGAACAAGGACAACAGCAACTACCGCCCGAGCCTGCGCCTGTTCGAACTGGGCACGCTGGTGGAGGCAGCTACCGACACCAAGGCCACCGTGCGTCCGCATCTGGCGGCGCTCGCGCAGGCCAGCGGCGAGACCATCCACCTGACCGTGCTCGAGGGTGCGCAGGTCGTCTACCTCGACAAGTTCGACAGCCCCCTGCCGGTGGCGGCGTATTCGCGCATCGGCGGGCGGGCACCGGCCCATTGCGTCGCCTCGGGCAAGGCACTGCTGGCTGCGCTGGGGCTCGATCTGCCCGCACTGCAGAAGCTGCTCGGCGAATTGCCGGCACCCACGCCCCGCAGCATGTCTGATTTTCCCGCGCTGCAGGCAGACCTGCAGCGCGCCCGCGCCCGTGGCTGGGCCGAAAACCGTGAGGAGTGGCGCCTGGGTGTATGTGGTGTCGGCGCCCCGGTGTTCGACGCGCGCGGCATGCCGGTGGCAGCCGTCGGCATGAGTGTGCCGGCGATCCGTTTCTCACGCGGGCAGGCGCGTGCCCTGGGCCTGCAGGTCGTGGCCTGCGCCAGGGTGTCGAGCCAGGCCCTCGGCTGCCGGGCGGAGCTTGCCACGCTGTTGCGAACCCCGGCACCATCACCCAAATCCAACCCGTCCACCAGGAGACAAGCATGACGATTTCGATCCGCCGCCGCCAGCTGACCACCACCGCGCTCATGGCCGCGCTGGCCACTGCGCATCCGCTGTCCGCGTTCGCGCAGGCAGGCGCCTACCCCGACAAGCCGGTCAAGTTCCTCGTGCCCTACCCACCGGGTGGCGGCACCGACGTGATTGCACGCATCGTGCAGGAGCGTTTCTCTGCGCTGCTGGGCCAGCAGGTTCTGATCGACAACAAGGGTGGTGCCGGGGGCTCGGTCGGAAGCGAAATCGTGGCGCGCGCCGCGCCCGACGGTTACACGGTGTTGTTCACCCTGAGCTCGCACACCATCAATCCGGCGATCTTTCCCAAACTCAGCTTCGATACCGTGAAGGACTTCGAACCGGTGGGCACGGTGGCCTCGTTGCCGCAGATCCTGGTGGCCAATCCGCTGGTGCCGGCCAACACGGTCGCCGAACTGATCGCCCAGGCCAAGGCCAAACCCGACAGCCTGTCGTACGCATCGGTGGGCAACGGCTCGCCGGGGCACCTCGCGGGCGAGTTGCTCAAGCTGCGCACTGGCACCCAGATGACGCATGTCCCTTACCGGGGCGGCGGCCCCGCAGTCACTGACGTGATGGGCGGGCAGGTGCCGCTGCTGTGGGTGTCTATCCCTGCCGCCGCCCAGTTTGTCAAGGCCGGCAAGCTCAAGGCGCTGGGTGTCTCCACGCTCAAGCGCAGCGCTGCATTCCCGGATGTACCAACGATGCAGGAAGCCGGCATTGCCGACTTCGAGGTGGACTCCTGGTACGCGATGTTCGTGCCGGCCAAGACGCCCAAGCCTGTCATCGAGCGACTCAACCGTGTGCTGAACGCCATCGTGGCCGAACCCGCCATCCGCGAGAAGCTGCTGGCCCAGGGTGCGGAAGGTGTGGGCGGCAGCGCAGAAGCACTGGGCAAGATCGTCCTTGCCGAGTTGCCCAAATGGGCCAAGCTGGCCAAAGACGCCAACATCAAGGCCGATTGAAATGGCCACTGCATCCCCTGAAGTGCAGGCCCTGGTTGGTGCGCTCGTCACACGTGCCCGTGCCGCGCAACGCGTGGCCGAGGCCTATGACCAGGCACGGGTCGACGAGCTGGTCGCCGCAGCCGGCTGGGCCATCATCGAACCGGCCCGCAACCGCGAACTGGCCGAACTTGCCGTCTCCGACACCGGCATCGGCAACGTCGAGGACAAGCTGCGCAAGAACCACCGCAAGACGCTCGGCCTGCTGCGCGACCTGCAGGGCGCCTTGTCTGTCGGTGTCATCGCACAGGACCCGGCCAGGGGCCTGACCGAGATCGCACGGCCGGTGGGTGTGGTGTGTGCGGTGACGCCGTCCACCAACCCCGGTGCCACACCCGCCAACAAGATCATCAATGCGCTCAAGGGCCGCAATGCGGTGATCGTGGCCCCTTCACCCAAGGGCTGGTCGACCTGCGAGCGCCTGGTGGCCTTTGTGCATGTGCAGTTCGACCGCATCGGCGCGCCACGCGACCTGGTGCAACTGCTTCCCGCGCCGGTGGGCAAGGCCTCCACGCTGGAGCTGATGCGCCAGTGTGACCTGGTGGTGGCCACCGGCTCGCAGGCCAACGTCCAGGCTGCATATGCCAGCGGCACACCGGCCTTCGGCGTGGGGGCGGGCAACGTGGCGGGCATCATCGACGAAACCGCCGACGTCGAACTTGCCGCCGACCGCATCCTGCGTTCCAAGACCTTCGACAACGCCACCAGTTGTTCGTCCGAAAACAGCCTGGTGCTGGTCGATGCAATCCGGCAAGCGGCGATTGCGGCCCTGAGCGCGCGCGGCGCGGTGCTGCTCGATGCCGGTCAAAAGGCGCAGTTGCAGGCCTTGATGTGGCCCGGGGGAAAACTCTCTGCGGCGGTCATCGGGCAGTCCGCCACGGTGGTCGCGCAACGCGCCGGCCTCGACGCGATCGCGGCGCAGTCCCCCAGCATGCTGCTGGTCGAAGAAGACGCGTTTGGCGAAGGGCATCCGTTTTCAGGCGAAAAACTGTGCCCGGTGCTGGCGTTGTACGGCGCGCGTGACTTTGCTGCGGCGATGCAGGTGGTGGAGTCGGTCTATGCCTACCAGGGCGCCGGACATTCGGTGGGCCTGCACAGCGCCGATGCCGGCCGCGCCCTGCAACTGGGGCTGCACCTGCCGGTGTCGCGTGTGATCGTCGACCAGGCGCACTGCATTGCCACCGGCGGCAGTTTCGACAACGGCCTGCCGTTCTCCTTGTCCATGGGTTGTGGCACCTGGGGCAAGAACAACTTCTCCGACAACATGAACTACCGGCACTACCTCAACATCACCCGCATCTCCCGCCCGATCCCGGAACGGGTGCCGAGCGAGCGGGAGATCTTCGGGACGTACTTCGACAAGTTCGGGAAATCATGAGCCCGCCGGGCCGCCCCAAGGGCGAACACCGCAGTGCGCAGCACGAAGGTACAACAATTCCCTTGTCCTGCAGCACCGTGCGCGAGCTGGTCGAGCACAACGCGCGCCACCGCCCGGACGCGGTGTATGCCGTCGACGGCGAGGGCCGCAACCCGATCACCTTTGCCACGCTGGCACGCTCCTGCCGGCAGGTGGCAGGCATCTTGCAGGCGCGCGGGGCGCGGCCGGGCGAGACGGTGTCGCTGGTCATGCCCAATGGCCTGATGACACTGCGGCTGTTGCTGGGTGCGATGGCGGGCGGGTGGTGTGTGAATCCTGTGAACCTGCTGTCCCAGCCGGACCAGATGCGGTATGTGCTGGGCCACAGCGACTGCACCCTGGTGGTCGTGAGCCCCGACTGGGAAGAGGCCGTGCGCAGCATGCTGGCGCAGACCGGGCGCCCGGTTCAGGTGCTGGTGTTGGCGCCGGACGCAGACCGCCTGCCTGACTTCGCAGCCATGGGTGAGTCCATGCCTCCACCACCGTCCGCCGAGGCGCTGGCCCTGCTGATGTACACCTCGGGCACCACCGGTGTGCCCAAGGGCGTGATGCTGACCCAGGGCAACCTCGCTGCCAATGCGGTGGCCATCAGCGCCGAACATGGACTCGGGCAGTCCGACCGCGTGCTGGCGGTGTTGCCGCTCTACCACATCAATGCGTTCGCCGTCACCATGCTGGCCCCGCTGGCGCATGGCGGCAGCCTGGCGATGCCACAGAAGTTCTCCGCCGCGCGTTTCTGGGAGCAGGCGGCAGCCTGTCACTGCACCTGGATCAATGTGGTTCCGACCATGATCTCGTACCTGCTCGAAGCTGATGCGCCCCCCCGCGCACAGACTGCAGGGATCCGTTTTTGCCGCTCGGCGTCGGCGGCCCTGCCCCCGGAGCACCTGCGCGCTTTCGAGCACAAGTTCGGCATCGGCATCATCGAGACCATGGGCCTGACCGAAACCGTTGCGCCGTCGTTCTCCAACCCGCTGGACCCGGCGCGGCGCAAGCTGGGGGCCGTCGGCCGCGCATCGGGCTGCGCGGCGCGTGTCATCGATGCCGCATGCGTGCCAGTGGCCGATGGGCAGACCGGCGAGGTCGCCATACGCGGGCCCAACGTGATGCGCGGTTATTACAAGAATGACGAAGCCACCCGCGCCGCGTTCACTGCCGACGGCTGGCTGCGTACCGGCGACCTCGGACACCGCGACAACGACGGTTTCTTTTTCATCACCGGCCGCATCAAGGAGCTGATCATCAAGGGCGGCGAGAACATCGCGCCGCGCGAGATCGACGAAGCCCTGCTGCGGCATCCGGCCGTGCTCGATGCGGCGGCCGTCGGCATTCCGGACCGCCACTATGGGCAGGAGATCATGGTCTGCGTCGTGCCGCGACCGGGCCAGGCGGTGGACGAGGAAACACTGCGCGCATTCTGCCTGGAGCAGTTGGGCCGCTACAAGACACCCAAGATCATCCGCCTGGTGGCCGACCTCCCGCGCGGGCCGTCCGGCAAGGTGCAGCGCCTGAAACTGCTCGACCTCCTGCCTTGAGCGACGTGCCCGCGTTCCTGATCGTCACCGGCATGGTGGTGGTCTTTCTTGCCGGGGTGGTGCGTGGTTTTTCGGGGTTCGGGTTTTCGGCGCTGTGTGTGGCGGCGCTGTCGCTGTTCGTGTCGCCGGCACGTGTGGTGCCGCCGATCTTCGTGCTCGAGATCCTGGCCAGCGTGTCGCTGCTGCGCGGCGCCTGGCCCTGGGTCGATTGGCGCTGGATGGCCTGGCTGGCCTTGGGCAACGTGGTGTTCATTCCGTTCGGCGTCTGGGTGCTCGCCTTTGCGCCCGAAGCGCCGCTGCGCCTGTTGATCGGTTCGCTGCTGCTTGTCGCGGCGCTGGCCTCGCGGCGCGAGTTGCGCGTCTCCCTGGCGCCCACCCCGCTGGTCGGGTTGGCGATCGGCGTGGTGTCGGGGTTCTTCAACGGCGTTGCTGCCATTGGCGGCATGGCGGTGGCGGTTGTGTTCAGTGCCGCAAAAATGGAGCCGCAGCGCCTGCGCGCCACCTTGATCGTGTTGTTCCTGGGCACCGACCTGTACGCGTTGGTCTGGGCCGGCATTTTGCCTTCCGGCGGCACCGCGGAGAACGCCTTGCTGGGCCCGGAGACCTTCCTGTGGGCCGCCTGCCTGCTGCCTGCCATGCTGGCCGGTATCTGGGTTGGTCAGCGGTCCTTCGCGGGCGTTGCGCCGCAGCAGTTTCGCCGCCATGTACTCAACCTGCTGGCGTTCATTGCGCTGCTCACGGTGGTGCGGGCCGTGTGGTCACTGGCCGCTTGAGGCCGCCTGAGGGCGGCTGCGCGGCCGCCAGCCGTGCGTAGGTGAGTCGCAACACCCGGGCATCGGTGCTGGCGCGGTGGCGGGGCAAGTTCACCTCGGACAGCACGGTCTGCTTGCAGGCTTGCCAGACATCGGCCTGCCGCTCGTCGAGCAGGCTGCGCAGGTTGTCGAGCTTGAAGGCGGGGGTCAGGTCAGCCTCGTCGAAGAGCAGGCTGAGCCAGGTGTAGTCATTGGCCCAGCCATCTGAATAGACCGTGCGGCCGCGCAACTGGGTGTTCAGGGTCTGCGCCACCTCGGCCGCCGGCTTGCCATGCGACAGCAGCACATCGCGCGTGATGTGGTGCACCGCCTGCGCCTTCTCATCCCAATGTTGCCAGTGGGCGGGTGGCAGGATCAGGGTGCAGTACATCGCCCCTTCGGGCAGCACGAAACCGACTTCGATCGGGTAGCTGCCCCTGCCGAAACCCGAGGCTTCGAAGTCGATGAAGGGGGGTGGGGTGGGGTGCATGCCGAATGTTACATCCGCCCCTTCCAGGGCACCAGCTTGCGCTCGACCCAGCGCATCAGCAGGTCGAACAGGTAGGCGATGATGCCGATCACCACGATGCCCATGACGACGATGTCGGTGCGAGGTAAGTTCGACGCGTTGAGCACCATCTGGCCCAGGCCCACGTTGGCGGCCACCATTTCGGCCGCCACCAGCGTGGTCCAGCCGAACCCGATGGCGATGCCGATCAAGCCCCTGCCGGCGACAATGACAGTCAGGCTTCCAAGCCGAAATCATCGTCGCCGATGTCACGCGCCCCGTGCATGACACGCTCGATCCGCAGCCTGCCTTCGTTTTCACGGTAGAAGATCAGATAGCGGCCATGCGGCAGCATTCTGATGCCTTCCCCCAACTCTGGCCGCGCCGTGCCGATCCCGGGGGTCCGGCCGATCCCAAGACAAGTCGTTTCCAGTTCATCAATGAAGCTGAGCGCACGGACTGAATTGTCTTGGGCGATATAGACGGCAATATCAATTAAATCCTCTTGGGCGACAGGTGAAAAATCGACCTTCATGATTTGCCGGATTGACCGGCGGCGACCTTGGCGATGCGGGTGCGCACCTCCGCAAAGGCGGCCTTGGAGGAAACGCTTGCGCCACTGTCCGCGCCTTTCTGGATTTCTGCGCGGAGGGTTTCGAGTTTCATGGCGCGAAATTTCTCGCGGTCTTCCAGGGAGCGAAGCCCGTCGCGGATGACTTCGCTGGCACTGGCATAACGACCTTGCTGAATCTGATTTTTGATGAAGGCCTCAAAATGTTCACCCACGACATAGCTTGACGGCATGACTTGAATTCCGATAGTTGTCTGTCGGCCAAGACTATCAAAGATTGATACTGCTTGCAAGCTGTTGCTGCGGATGCCGCTGCATCGGGTTGAACGCGTTATCCACAACTCTTGGTCCGATGCCAGTCGCTGCCCGGACTGGGTGACGTGCCGTCGCCGAGCGCACCTGCGCACCCGAGATCCGGTTCGTCATCCCCCGGTGCCGGTGCCTACATCCGCCCCTTCCAGGGCACCAGCTTGCGCTCGACCCAGCGCATCAGCAGGTCGAACAGGTAGGCGATGATGCCGATCACCACGATGCCCATGACGACGATGTCGGTGCGCAGGAAGTTCGACGCGTTGAGCACCATCTGGCCCAGGCCGACGTTGGCGGCCACCATCTCTGCCGCCACCAGCGTGGTCCAGCCGAACCCGATGGCGATGCGCATGCCGACCAGGATCTCGGGCATGGCCGAGGGCAGAATCACATGCACGATCACCTGCCGGTAATTGGCGCCCATCGAGTAGGCGGCATTGATCTGCTCCTGCGCGGCGCTTTTCATGCCCGAGCGCGCGGCCAATGCCAGCGGAGCGAAACAGGCCAGGTAGATGAGCAGCACCTTCGGCGTTTCGTCGATACCGAACCAGATGATGATCAGCGGCAGGTAGGCCAATGGCGGCAGCGGCCGGTAGAACTCGATCGGTGGGTCGAAGATGCCCCGCACCACGCGCGACATGCCCATGGCGATGCCCACCGGCACCGCCGTCAGGAAAGCCAGCCAGAACGCGACCGACACCCGCAACACGCTGGCCAGCAGGTGTTGCCACAGCGGCTTGTCGTTGGCCGTGCCGGTGAGGTATTCGTGGAACTGCTGGAACACCGCCTGCGGGCTGGGCAGGAACAGTGGCTTGATCAGGCCCAGGTTTGTGATGGCAAACCACAACACGAACAGGCTCGTGACGGTGATCACGCTGATCGCTCCGCTGGCGCCTTCACCCGGCACCTTGAAACGGCTGGTCTTGAGTGCCGCGCTCTTGGGCACGATGCTGGCAGGGGCTGCGTCGTCAGACATGGGTGGCCTCCCGGTGGTGAACCAATGACAGCACCTCTTCGCGCATGCGGATGAACTCGGGCTCCGACTTGACCTTGCGCGCGTCGTGGTGGCTGAGGAACTCGCGTGAGAAGGGCACTTTGTCGTAGACGTGGGTGATGCGCCCGGGGCTGGGGCTCATCACGATGAGACGGGTGGCCAAAAACAGGGCTTCTTCCACCGAGTGGGTGATGAAAAACACCATCTTGTTGGTGCGCGACCAGGCTTCGAGCAGGATCTCCTGCACCTGTTCGCGCGTGAAGGCGTCGAGCGCGCCCATGGGTTCGTCCATCAGCAGCACCGATGGGTCGTTGGCCAGCGCGCGGGCAATACCCACGCGTTGCTGCATGCCGCCCGACAACTCAGAGACCGCGCGCTCCGCGTAGTCTTGCAGACCCACCAGGGCCAGCTTGTCTGCCGCCACGCGTGCCCGGGTGGCGCTGTCCACACCGCGCATGCGCAGGCCCAGGGCCACGTTGTCGCGCACGTTGAGCCAGGGCATCAGCGCGTGTTTCTGGAACACCACGCCGCGGTCGGCGCCGGGGCCGACCACCGGGCTGCCGTCGAGCAGGATCTCGCCAGTGGACGGCGGCAGGAAACCCGCGATGCAGTTGAGCAGCGTGGTCTTGCCGCAACCCGAGGCACCCAAGGCCACGACGAAGTCGCCGTCCTGCATGGTCAGGTTGACCGGCGCAAGAGCCTGCAGCGTGCCGCCTTTGACGGCATAGTTCACTGTGAGGTCCCGAATGTCCAGGGTAGGCATGGGCGCTCCAAAAAAACCGGGATGAAAAAAAGGGGCGGCACTGAGCTGGCCGCCCCTACAGACAGTCAAAAACCGTCAACGAGGCCTATTTGCCCATCGCCTTCTTGATGTACATGTCGGTGATGAAGGCCGAATAGTCGGGCTTGATCTCCTGGATGCGGCCCTGCTCCTTCAGGAACACGGCCGTGCTGGTCATGGCCTTGGCGGCGGCACCACCGAGCCATTTCGGACCGGCCTGCTCGTCCATCGTGGGGAAGGTGTACAAGGCCATCGATGGCGGCACGTCTTTGGCATCGGCCTTGGTCCACTTGGCAATTGCCTTGATTTCTGCCGAGTCGGCGGTCCACTTGGCCTTGTTCTTGCGGTAGTTGTCGTCGGCCTTGGCCAGCACCTTGACCAGCGTGACCATGAAAGCCTCGTTCTCGGCTGCCCACTTGGCGTTGACAATCAGGCCGTCGAAGGTCGGGAAGCCCTTGGCGCCGATGGACTTGCTCGACTCGATCATCGTGCCGTTGCCCTTGATCTTGGAGAGGACCGGGTCCCAGATGAAGGCGGCGTCGATGTCGCCGCGCTCCCAGGCAGCAGCGATTTCAGGTGGCCGCAGGTTCATCACGTTCACGTCTTTGGCGTCCACGCCGTTGACCTTCATGATGGCCATCAACTGGTAATGTGCGGTGCTGACGAACGGGGTGGCGACCTTCTTGCCCTTGAGGTCCTTCACGCTCTTGATGCCGCTGCTGTTGCGCACGATCAGTGCCTCGGCCTCGGCGATGTCGTCCAGGATCCAGAACAGCTTGATGTCCTGGCCCTGGCTGGCTGCTGCCACGATCGGGCTGGAGCCGGCTTCGCCGAGCTGCACGTCGCCGCTGGCCATGGCCTTGATGACGTCGCCGCCACCACCGAACATGCGCCAGTTGATCTTGTAGCCGGTGGCTTTTTCGAGCTCGCCGGACTCCATCACGGTGCGCAGCGGCACCAGCATGTCCTGGTGGGCAAAGGTGACTTCTTTCTTGGCTTGCGCAAAAGCGCCGCCACAGACCATCAGGGCAGCGGCTGCCACACCGACCAATTGGCGTTTGTTCATCTTCATGGGGTTCTCCTGGTATATGAATCTTGCAATACGAGAGGCGCGGACATCTGGCGCTGACCCGATTGTGGGCCCGACACCGGTGTTTCGGAAGGGCCAGCATAGGTGCTGCAATGGAGCCAGCGGCTCCGGACTAACCCTTGATCTGGTGCGTGGATTGTAATTCTGGTGCGTGGTGCGTGATGCCCGCCATGGTGATGGCATCCCGGGTACCGATCGGATGGGAAGGCAGCGCGCCGGCGAAAGCGTGTACGGTGGCCTGTGGAAAGTGCCTGGTCACGGCTGGCTCAACTTGAATTTCGACGCAGGTCCGGGATCAACGGCACCGGTCAATTCAAGCTTGGAAGTCGCGCAGCACGACGCCGGCGTCGCGGTCGGTGCGGCTGCCATCGCGCATGGCCAGTGCGCCATTGACCATCACATGCACGATGCCTCCGGGATAGGCGCGCGGCGCGCTGACGGTAAAGCGGCTTTCGATCTGCTGCGGATTGAATACCGTGACATCGGCCCAGTAGCCGACCTGCAATCGACCGCGATCACCCAGCTTCAGGCGCGATGCCGGTAATGCGGTGATGCGCCGGATGGCCTCGGCCATTGACATGACCTGTCGATTGCGCACGTAGTGCTGCAAAAAGCGCGCAGCCCAGCCGTAGCCGCTGAGCGAGAACAGCTGGTCGGCCAGCGCACCATCCGGCGCGAGCGCCGCGGTGTCCGAGATGACGGCGCATGCGCTGTCACGCATGAACATCTCGATCTCCTGTTCGCTGAAGCTCTGCGTGGCCCACATCAGGCGCGTCGCGTCTTCGCCTTCCTCGATCAGCATGTCCATCAGGGCATCGTAGGGGTCTACCCCGCGCTGACGGCCGATCTCGGCAAAGTCAGTGCCGATCGATGCCCGGTTGGCGCGCGCGTTCAGCAGCTTCACCTTGCTCCACTGCCTGGCCTTCACGATCAGCAGCATCGGCGCGGGGTTGTCCTTGACCTTCTGCCGCACGGCAGGGTCTTTCAGCCGCTCCAGCGTTGCCTGCGTGCCGCCTTCGCGCACCCACTTGGGCAGTATCGCGATGACGCTGGTGTTGTTCCAGTCGTGCGGAATCACGTCGAAGGCGATGTCCATGCCATGCCGACGTGCGGCGGCGATCAGCTCGAGTGTGTGCTCACCCGCATAGGCCGGTGCACCGAACTTGGTCTGGATGTGCGAGATCTGCAGCCGGGCGCCCGATTGCCTTGCAGCCGAGATGGCTTCACCAAAGCCGAGGTCGTAGTGCCGGTCGCGGTTGCGCACATGGGTGGAATAGAGTTTGCCGCGCTGCGCGGCCGCCTCGCACAAAGGCACCAGGTGCTCGGGCGACGACAGGATGCCCGGCCAGTATTCGAGCCCGCTGGAAAAGCCCGCTGCGCCTTCATCGAGTGCCTCCTCCACCAGCCGTTTCATGCGGGCGATGTCATCCGGCTCGCCAGCGTGGAGCGCGTCTCCCAGCACCGCGCGGTGCACCGTGCCGTGCCCGACGAAGGCCGCGACGTTGACCCCCAGCGGGCTTGCGGCAAGCACCGCCAGGTATTCGCCGAATGTGCGCCACTGTCGGCCGCGCGCCGCCTCGGCCGGAAGCCCGGCGGACATTTCGCCCACCTCACCGCTGCGACGCAGCGGCGCACAGCTTATGCCGCACTGGCCTACCACTTCGGTGGTTACGCCCTGGTGCACCTGGCTCTGCGCGCGGCCGTCGACTACCAGGGTGAAGTCCGAGTGCGTGTGCAGGTCGATGAACCCGGGCGTCACCGCAAGGCCCGTGACATCGAGCCGTTGGCGTGCCGCGGCCGTGCCCAGGTCGCCGATGGCGGCCAGACGGCCATCGCGCACACCGATGTCCTGCAGCATCGGTGGGGTGCCTGCGCCGTTGTAGACCGTGCCGCCGCTGAATATGGTGTCGAACATGGGTTCTTGCTGACTTACCTGCTGGGTCCGAAGATGAGGTCTGGCAACCACACCACGAGTGGCGGGAAGGCGACCACAAAGACCATGCCGACGATGTAGGCCAGGCAAAACGGAAGCACCGCCAACGATATCTGCTCGATGCTGGCCTTGGCAAGCTTGGCCCCAATGAACAGGTTGCCCCCCACGGGAGGTGTCAAGAAACCAATCTCGCAGGTGAGCACCGTGAAGATGCCGAAGGTGATCGGGTCGATGCCTGCGGCGACCGCGGCCGGAAGCAGTACGGGCGTGAACAGCACGATCTGGGCAAACGAGTCCATGAAGGTGCCGATCAGGATCAGAAAGGTGCCCACGACGAGCAGAAACAGCCATTTGTTCTGCCCGATCGGGCCCATGAACTCGATGGTCTTCTCTGGCAGGTTGTACAGGGCCAGAACCTGACCGAACGCGGTCGTCGGCGTGATCAGAACCAGCAGCCCGGCGATCAGCGCGGTGAAGCGCAGCGCCTCCACGATGGAATCCGTGCTGAGCTCCTTGTAGATGAAGAGGCCGACGAACAAGGCATAAGCGACTGCCACGGCGGCGGCCTCGGTCGGCGTGAAGATGCCGGTATAAATGCCGCCCAGAATCACCAGCGGCGCTCCCATGGCCCACTTGCCTTCCCACATTGCCCGCAGCAGCGGCCGGATGGCAAACGGTGCTCCCTGGCCGCCGAAACCATTTCGCACGGCGATATACCAGGCGGTCAAGAGCAGCAGCGCAGTGACGACGATACCGGGAATGATTCCCGCAAAGAACATGCGCGGAATCGAGACCTCTGCCACCAGCGCGTAGATCACCATCAGGTTGCTGGGCGGGATCAGGCTGCCCAGCGCGCCAGCAGAGGCCGCCACGGCGCCGGCAAAGCGGCGGCTGTAACCTTCCTTGAGCATGGTTGGAATGGTGACGCTGCCGACTGCAGCGGTGGTGGCGGGGCCCGATCCGTTGAGTGCCGCAAAAAAGGCGCAGGCGATCACCGTGACGAGGCCCAGGCTGCCCTTGTAGGCGCCGACCAGGTTGGTTGCGATCCTGATCAGGTGGTTGGCCATGCCGCCTTTTTCCATCAGGCGCCCAGCCAGCACGAACAACGGGATCGACAGCAGCGGGAATGGCTGTAGCGCCGTGAACGCGGTTTGCGCCAGCATGGTCTGCGGGATGTCGGCCAGATGCAGTGCAATGGCGACGCTGAAGCCGATCACCGCGTAGATCGGTACCCCGATGACCATCAGGACGACGAACGTGCTGCAGATGATGAAAACGTCGCTCACAGCTCTGGCGCCTCTTCGTCGTCAACCGTTGGAAAGCCCTTGCGGTCCCCGCGCCACCAATGCCAATAGGCCTCGAACAACCGGTACAGCATCAGCCCGTTGCCAAACACGATGATGGTCTGAATCCATTTCGCGTCGATCTTCATCGAGGCGACGATCGTCTGCTGGCGCCACAGCAGCTCCAGGTATTCCCAGCCGTAGACCATCATGAAGACCAGGAACGCTGCCCAGATCAGATCGGACAGGAACGTGATGACCAAAGCTGCGCGGTAGGGAAGCACCATCACCGTGGCCATCATCCGCACATGAAATCGCTCGTGAACCGCCATGGCAGCGCCCAGGTACACGGCCCAGGTCATGGCGAACATGGCGGCGTCTTCGGTCCAGACCAAGCCGATGTTCAGCACATAGCGTGAGAAGACCTGCAGGCAAACGCAGATCGCAATGACCGCCACAAGTCCGCAGGCCACCCAGTCCTCGAAAGGGCGGCCCGCGATGCTGAGGCTTTGCCTCAGGGGGGCGGAGCTCATCAGGTAAGCTTCGTGCTACGCACTGCGGTGAGAGCTTGCTTGGGGCGGCCCGGCGCGGCGCTCATGCAACCGCAGCGCGGATCTTGTCGAGCATGGTCTTGAATTCAGCTCCCCGCTCCGCCACGAACTTGTCCTGCATGGGCAGGACGGCATTGATGAAGCTCTTTTGGTTCGGCCGCGTGACGCGCATGCCGTTTTCGCCCAGAAACTTGCGGATGTCCTCTGCCTCGGCCTCGACGACCGCGATCTGATGCTGCCCGGCGTCTTTGGCGCATTGCATGAAGGTCTTCTGCTGCGCCGGCGAGAGCCGGCCCATGAAGCGCGGGCTCGCCAGCAGTGGCGAGAAGCCGGCAAAGTGCTCCAGCACGGCGAGGTGCTTGGAAAACTCGTAGAACTTCATCGCCTTGATCACCGAGGTGCCGTTGTCCGACCCATCGACTGTGCCAGTCTGCAATGCCGCCGGTGTCTCGGACCAGGCCAGCGGAATGGGCTCGGCGCCGAAGTTACGGAAGGTCTGGATCATCACGTCGTTCTTCGGCACACGCACCTTGAGGCCGACCATGTCCTTCACGTCGTTGATCGGCCGCTTCGAGTTGAAGAAGTCACGGTATGAAACCGCGCCCCAGGAGAGCAGGTGCACGCCGGTGGCCTTGAGCAGCCGATCGGCCAACTCGGCCGCCACGGCGCCATCGCGGACTTTTCGCACGTGCGCCGCGCCCTGGAAGACGTAGGGCAGCACGAGGATGTCCATCAGCGGGAAATGCGGAGAGATGTTGTTTTGGGAGATGAAGTACGCGTCGACGGTTCCGAGTTGCAGCGCCTTGAAGGCGTCATCCTCCGTGGCGATGGTGGCGCAGCAGCGGACCTTGACGTCGATGGCATCCCCCATCCGCTCCTTGACGAGTTGCGCCAGCTTGGTGGAAAAAACCCCGTAGTCCGACTCGACCGGGGTCGAGAAGCCGAGGTTCAGCACCCGCGGCGACTGCGCGAGAACGGTGGCCGGCGCCGCAATGCATGCTGCCGCTGTGAGAACACCGCGGCTGATAACGCCTCTGCGTGAAATGCTGGTTGTCATTTGAACGACCTTTCGTAGTGTTGTCTATTGGTGGATGCTCTGTCAGACCTTGGTTGCGCGCGATCGGTCTGCGCCGCGCAAGAAATTGGCCTTTTTCGGATCTCGGACGGCCCAAGCGGGCCTTCTTCTTGTGCAACGAATGCGGCAGATCGCGCCCGGAATCTGGTAATCATAGACATTGATTGCACAGCGGTTTAAGTCCAGAAATAGCATATTCGTAAGTCCAAAATTCTTGCGCTGCCTGGTGTGGTTCCAAGTGCGACTTCGAACATCTCGGCAGCCATCCATTCACGCATCGGGGTTGATCGAAATGGCGTCACCTTGGCCACTCACGTCTCAACACAGGCTCTGGGTGCGTGTATTCATGCCGCTTCCTGGGGTGCCAGCGCCAGCGCCAGCGACTCGCGAATGACCGCCCCGATGGCCAGGCAGTCGGCCTGGGTGAGCGTGAGCGGCAGGCGCATGTCGCACAGCCCGGCCAGCACGCGTTCGGCGTTGGGCAGTTGCTGCGCCTGGCCGAAGTAGCGCCAGTGCTGCCACACGCTGGTGAAGCCCTTGGGCGCGGTGGCGCCAAACCATTTGACAAACACGCCGCGCTGCGCGGCACCGGCCAGGAAGGCCTCGATCGCCGCGGGCGCGAGCCCGGTCAGCGAAAACTGGATCGAACTGGCGACATACTGCTCCTGCGGGGGGCGCTGCGGCAGCGCCAGATGGGGCACGCCCTCCAGTGCGCCCGCCAGCCAGTGGTAACGCTGGTTCCAGCGCTGGCAGCGGTCCGCCAGCACGGCACCCAGCTGCGGCAGGGCCAGGGCTGCGGGCAGGTTGCCCATGCGCAGGCTGAAATTGGGCGTGGTGTATTTCCAGCGTTCGAACACTTCTTCGCCCGGCCGCGCCGTGTGCGCGCCGTAGAACATGTAGCTGCCGGAAAAAAGGATGGCCTGGGCCGCTACGTCCTCGTCGTTGGTGGCCAGCAGGCCGCCTTCGCCGGCATTGGCGTGTTTGTAGCTTTGCAGGCTGAAGCAACCCGCCCGTCCCCAGGTGCCGGTGGCGCGGCCGTTCCAGCCTGCCCCCATGGTGTGGGCGCAGTCTTCGATCAGCTGGATGCCGTGCCGGCTGCAAATAGCGCTCAGGCGTTCCATGTCGCAGATATGGCCGCGCATGTGCGAGAGCAGCAGCGTCCTGGCACCGCTGGTCGCGGCCTTGTGTTCCAGGTCGTCGAGGTCGATGGTGTAGTCGTCGCACACGTCCACCAGCACCGGCCGTGCGCCCACATGGGCTATCGCACCCGGCACCGGGGCCAGCGTGAAGCAGTTGGACAACACGGCATCGCCTGGCTGCACACCTGCGCTCTTGAGCGCCACGAACATGCTGGATCCGCAGGAGTTGAGGGCCACGCAGTAACGCACGCCAAGTTCTGCTGCAAATGCCGCTTCGAGCCGTGACGCGGCGCTGGTGCTGCCATCGGTCTCGCCGTAGCGGTGCAGCTTGCCACTGTGCATCAGTTCCAGTGCCGCCGCCACGCCCTCGGGCGGGATCGGCTCCTGTTTGCTCAGGTCGATGTGCAGGGGTTCGGTGGAAATGGCCATTCCGTCAGCTCCCGTGGCCACCCAGGGTGCCCAGATCGAATTGTTCGCCGGGGAAATATTTGTGCAGGCGCACATCGCCAGTGCGGGCGTGGCCTTCCATGCCTTCGAGCCGCGAAATGCGTGCCGCCACCTGCCCGACCGTGCGCGACGCGTCGCGGTTCAGGCGTTGCCAGGTCACGGTCTTGATGAACTTGCCCACCGACAGGCCGCCCGAATACCGGGCCGCACCACGGGTCGGCAGGATGTGGTTGGGGCCGCTGCACTTGTCGCCATACGCAACCGTGGTTTCCTCACCCAGAAACAGCGAGCCGTAGTTGCCCAGGTTGGCCAGCCACCAGTCCAGGTCACGCGCCATCACCTGCAGGTGCTCGCAGGCGTAGTTGTCGCTGACCTGCACCGCTTCTTCCCGGCTGTCCACCAGCACCACCTCGGCATGGTCGCGCCAGGCTGCGGTGGCGGCATGGCGCGCCACATCCGGCAGCGCGGCGATGAACGAGGGGGCGAGTTCCAGCACCTTCTGGCCGAGTTCGCGTGAGGTGGTGATGAGCCACACCGGTGAATCCGGGCCGTGTTCGGCCTGGCCAACCAGGTCGGCGGTGACGATGGCCGGGTCGGCACTGTCGTCGGCAATGATGGCCGATTCGGTGGGGCCGGCCACCACGTCGATGCCCACCCGGCCGAACAACATGCGTTTGGCTTCTGCCACAAACCGGTTGCCCGGGCCGACGATGATGTCGGCCGGCTTGCCGGTGAACAAGCCGTACGCCAGCGCGGCCACGCCCTGCACGCCGCCCAGCGCCAGCACGGTGTGCGCCCCACACAATTGCATCGCATACAGGATGGCCGGGTGGATGCCCGCTTCCTTGTGCGCCGGCGTGGCGGCGACGATGTGTTTCACGCCGGCCACCGCCGCCGTGCCGACACTCATGATGGCGCTGGCTGCATGGGCGTACCGGCCGCCTGGGACGTAACAACCGGCCGTGTTGCAGGGGATCAGCCGCTGGCCGACCGTCAACCCGGGAATCAGCTCGGCGGAGAACTCCTGCATCGAATCGCGCTGGCGGCGCGCAAAGTCCTGCACCCGGTCACGCGCAAAACGGATGTCGGACTTGACGCCTGCGCTGAGCGCCGCCTCGGCCTGCGCGAACTGCTCCTGGCCGACCACGATGTCGCCCTGCCAGCCGTCGAGCTCGCGGGCGTAACGGCGCGCCACTGCCTCGCCGTCGGTTGCCAGCGCGTCGAGCATGCCGCGCACCGTGGCTGCGGTGGAGGTGTCGACGGCCTGGGTGGGCGGATGGGCTTGCTTGAGGTAGACGATGGGCATGGAAGACGTGCAGGCAGTCGCGGTGTGTCAGGGTGCTTGGTGGTCACCATCGTAGACCCAGCCGGCCACCAAGCATAATGCCAGATACCAACTGTCGATCAGACCAGAATTCATGGGCTGCCGGGCCGGCCGCAAGGCAGTCAAGGCAGTCAAGGCCGCAGCGCCAACCACGGAGATTTTCCGATGAGCCGTACCGCCCGCACCAGCGACCTGATGTGGCTGCGCCTGTTCCGGCGTTTCGATGGGCAATCCGCCACCCTGCAAGGGCAGTTGCGCGACATGCTGGTGCATGCCGTCATGGAGGGTTTCCTGGCGCCGGGCGCCGCCTTGCCCGCCAGCCGCGTGCTGGCCGAGGCACTGAAGTTGTCGCGCACCACGGTGACGCTGGCCCTGCAGGCGCTGGCGGACAAGGGGCTGGTGGAGAGCCGTGCGCGCAGTGGCTACTTTGTGGCTGGCTCCCACAAGTCCGTCTTGTCGGGCGCGCGCCAGGGCGCGGAGCAGGACCCCTTGGCCAATGTGGTGGGCTGGACCGATCGCCTGCAGTTGCATCCCACAACCCAGCGCAACATCGCAAAACCGCCGGACTGGCAACAGCAGCCCTATCCCTTCATCTACGGCCAGTTCGATGCCAGCCTGTTCCCGTTTCGCGACTGGCGCGCTTGCACGCTCGAGTCGCTGCAGGCGCGCTCAGTCCGCCAGTGGGCGACCGACCACATCGACCGCGACGACGACGCCCTGGTCGACCAGATCCACCGGCGTCTGCTGCCGGCGCGCGGCATCTGGGCCGACCGCGACGAGATACTGGTCACCAACGGGGCGCAGCAGGCGACGTTCCTGCTGTCCATGCTGCTGATAGGCGAAAAGACCCGCGTCGGCATGGAAGACCCCGGTTATCCGGATGCGCGCAATACCTTTGCACTGCGCACCCGGCATGTGCAGGCATTGCCGGTTGACGCGGACGGCCTGGTGCTGGGCGCTGCGGTGTCGCGTTGCGACTATGTCTACGTCACGCCCAGCCACCAGTGCCCGACCACGGTGACCATGCCGCTGGAGCGTCGCCAACAACTGCTTGCCATGGCCCGACGCGATGATTTTGTCGTGATCGAGGACGACCACGAGAGTGAGCTCAATTTCTCCGGGCAGCCCACGGCGGCGCTCAAGAGCCTGGACAACGCCCAACGCGTGATCTACATGGGCAGCCTGTCCAAGACGCTGGCCCACGGCCTGCGCCTGGGTTACCTGGTGGCGCCGGCCGCACTGGTGCGTGAACTGCGCGCCCTGCGCCGTCTGGTGATGCGCCATGTGGCCACCAACAACCAGCAGGTGGCGGCCAGTTTCATCGCGCATGGTCACCATGAGGCCTATGTGCGCCGGCTCAACCTGGCCTACCGCGAGCGCTCCCGTGCCGTGCACGATGCGCTGCGCCAGCATGCGCCGACGCTCTCGCCAGTGACTGCGCGGGGTGGCTCCGCAGTATGGGTCACCGGGCCGGTGGCGCTGGATGCCCGGGCGCTGGCAGCCGCCCTGTACCGGTCAGGCGTGGTGGTCGAGCCGGGTGACGTGTTTTATGCGACGGCCCGCCAGCACCGCAACCAACTGCGGATTGGGTATTCGTCGATCGCGACGGAGCGTATCGATGCCGGTATCCGGATGCTGGCTGCAGCCCTGGCTCCGTGTTGATAGCCCCTGGCCAGGCTGGCTTGGGGCTATCGGCCGCTTTCATTTCGGTGCACAATTGCTCGCAGGTGGTCGCTCACCTGCGCGCTGCTCCAGTGTTCCCAAGTAGCTGAGGACATCACCATGCCGTTGTACCGCTTGCGCAAGTTGTTCGCTGCTCCGGTCGTGCGTCTGAATGCCCTGGTTTTCCTGTGCGCCATCAGTTGCCCGGTGGCGCTGCAGGCGGCAGTCAGCAGCAGTGCTTCGGCCAGGTCGATTGCGTCGGAATCTGCCTGCAGCCTGGGCACCCCCCTCAGCAGCACAGGCGGCACCTCCGTTTTTTCTTTCAGCACATCCGAACTCAGCACCGGCGCTTGTCTTGGAGCTGCGAGCGCCGACGCCGGCACCGGCCGCCTGAATGCAAACTCCTTTGCCAGCGGGGTACATAACGTGGTGGTTTGCCCCGGTTGCGTCGAGCGGGCTCCGCTGATGCGGGCCGATGCGTCGGCCGGCCTGTCGGAGGCGGTCAGGTCCTTTTATTCACAAGACCCCGTGGCGCTTGGCATCGCGACCATCACCGCCCCAGTTTCGATCAAGGTGAGTGGCGGGGTGAGCGCGGGTACATCTACCGACCTTCACTTTGTGACCAGTGCTGTCAGCTACTCTGCCACGGTGGAGGGTGTCAATATCAGTGGTTCGAAGTTTCTGCAATCCAGCAACACCCTGGGAGAGGCACTGGCTGAAAGCCAGACTGGCATCTTTGGCAACCTTGAATACATGTTGATCCTCTCTGCCAATGACTTCACCGTCTCTCTGGCGATCAATTCGACCGCCGCTGTCGGCGCGCGTGGTAGCGGGCTGCCCTTTGGCGCGACTTCATCAGCCGAAGCTCTCCATTCGCTGCGCTGGCTGGGCATCACCGGTCCGGTCACGGCCCGCAACGCGGTGGGCGACATCGTGGCATTGCCACCTGACTTCTCCATCGACATGGTTGGCCAGAGCACCGGGTTCAATTACAGCCATGCGTCACTTGCACCGGTGCCAGAGCTGCAACCCTACGCAATGTTGCTGTCCGGCCTGGCGGCGATCGGATTTGTGCGGCGCAAGCGACGCAGCCAAAAGGGCTTGCAGTGAGTGCCTCCCGGCAACCAACAACGGCGACGACCGCACTGTGCCGACGGCCCAAGTGGCCATGAACGCCCGGTCACCCCAGGAAGCCAACCGATCAGTTCACACAACGGAGGTGCTCGCATGAAGACATTCCCCGACCTGGGCCGTCGAATCCTTGCCCTGGCCATCCCCGTCGCCGTTGCCAGTGCGCTGCCGGCAACCTCTTTGGCGCAGGCAAACGCATCCGGCCGCCTGCAAACCTCCACGGCGCAATGCCCCAACGACGGCTTCGCGGTGCCTTCGGGTTCGGCGGGCAACATGGCCGCCATCATCGCCTTCTCCAACGCCCAGTGCCAGCTGTTCGCCGGCGGTTTTGCCTATGCCGGCGTGGTGGGGGCCAGTGCCAACGTCAACTCCCGAACCGGTGGTGTTGGCACCGTGTTCCAGCGAGCCGACGCGAGTGGCAGCTGGAATGATGGCCTGCAGGTGGTTTGGCCAAACAGCGTGTCGGTCGGCAGCTTGCATCATTTGCGGTTGACCTTCAATATCGATGCGCAAGGCGGCGTGTCTGCCAACCAGATCGAGGTCTCCCCGACTTTTGGCACTGGCAGCGCGGATATCGACTACAGCTTCAATTTTGCCGGCGTCAGCCGCAGTGGCTCACAACGTATCGAGGGCGGTGGGGTGTTAAGCAGTACAGGCGTGTTCGGCACGATCGCGGGTGTGGTCGATCTGGCTCCGACCGGTGTCGCAGCAGGAGCCTACAACTTCTCTGATATCTCCATCGCATTGTCTGGCGGCGCCCACGCTTTGGTGCAGTCAATTGCTTTCTCACTCGACGGGCCGGCCATCATTGCCGACGCCAGCGGCAACGCCAATTCCAACAGAATCCTGCAATGGAGGGGCGTGGTCGGTGTGCAGGCCTTCGACAGCAACGGCGACGAGATCACGTTGCCGCAGAATTTCGCGCTGGGCCTGATCGGCAACCAGACTGGCTTCAACTACTGGAACGAGGCGGCACTGGCGCCCGTCCCCGAGCCCGCCCACTGGGCTTTGTTGCTGGCCGGCCTGGCCCTGCTGACCCAGGTTGCCATCCGGCGCCCTCGACGGGCCTGAACTGCCAGGCCGCCCGTCCTTCTGCAGCTCCCGGGCTTGTCGCCCTCGTGGTGGGCACATCGGCGCCTTTCTTGCGCGTCCGGTCGGTGGGTTGAGATTGCTGGGTTGCCTGTCAGGCCGCGCCGTGTACGACGGACACGGCCGGCTCGACCGCACGTGTCCAGCCATAGGGGTCGTCCGCCCGGCCGTACTGGATATCGGTCAGCGCGCGGTAGATGCGGGTTGCCACCGGCCCTGCCACACCGCCACCCACCACCACATCACGGGCGTGGCGACCAAAACGACCGATCGGCACGATGACTGCCGCCGTGCCCATGCAGAAGGCCTCGGTGATACGTCCGGCCGTGATGTCGGCCAGCACCTCGTCCACGTCGAGCCGAGCTTCTCGCACCGCATACCCGAGATCGGGTGCCAACCGCAGCACGGAATCGCGCGTGATGCCGGGCAGGATGCTGCCTGACAGCGCAGGCGTCACCACCTCGGTGCCACCGTAGACAAACGCAACGTTCATCGCGCCGGCTTCTTCCACGAAGCGGCGCTCCTGCGCATCGAGCCACAACACCTGCTGGTACCCCGCGGCGCGCGCCGCTTCGGTGGCGGCCAGACTGCCGGCGTAGTTGCCGATCGTCTTCGCGGCGCCCGTGCCGCCGGGCGCCGCGCGAACGTGTTGCTCCTCGACCCGCACCGCCACCGGCTGGAAACCGCTGGCGAAGAACGGCCCCGCCGGGCTCAGGACGATGTAGTGCAGGTAGCTGCGGCTCGCGCGCACTTCCAGCGTGGCCTCGGTGGCGATCATCACCGGCCGGATGTAGAGCGAGGCACCTTCACCGCGCGGCGCCCATGCGTGTTCCAGCGCGACCAGCGCCTCGATCGCGGCAATGAACTCCGCCGGCGCGACCCCGGGCATGGCAAGGCGCTCGGCCGACCGGTTGAAACGCTCGGCGTTGGCCTCGGGGCGGAACAGGCCGAGGCGACCGTCCGGCCGCAGGTAGGCCTTCGTGCCTTCGAAGATGGCCTGCCCGCAGTGCAGGACGTGCGCTCCCGGGTCCAGGGCGATGTTGTTGCGCGGCCCGATCGAGGCGTCGTGCCAGCCGCGCCCGGCCTCATAACGGCGGGTGAACACCCGGCGGGTGAACAGGTTGCCAAATCCGAGCGGTTCGGGCAGCGTCACGGGGCTGGTGTCGGTGATGGGTTCGATGTGGATCTGCATGGCGTTGTTCCGGTGCTGGTTCGGGACATGCCCGGGAATGTGTGGGCGGCACGGTCTATTGGATCACCAATGCCTGCAAGCGTTGTCACACCCGCACAATTCGGGCACTGGCGCCCATGCTGACCGAGGGCGCGCCAGCATCAAGATGAACGCGGCAGCAAGGCTGCGTCCATGAACCGGATGGTCTCCTGCTCGAAAGCTTCCATCCCAAACTGCGCTACCGAGTATTGCCGCAGCGCCCAGACATCAACGACCGCGTCCAGAAAATTGGCCACGATCACGGGTTGCACGGCGCGGAACTCTCCTGACACAACACCGTCCTCAACCAACGACGCAAGCCGTCCCAGCAAGGTCTGGAACTCACCGAAGACGCGCAGGCGGGCTTTGGGAGACAGCGACTTGAGTTCGCGGTTGAGCAAGCCGATCTGCCACCGGTAGCTGTTGCTGCGCCGGATGAGTTTGCTGACGGCCGCATGCAGCTTTTCACGCGCGGTTGTGCCGCCCGCCGTGGCAGCTTCGATGTCCATGCTCACTTGATCGATCAGCCAACCGAACGCCAGTTCCAGCACTTCGTCCTTGCTTTCCACATACTGGTACAGGGTTGGAACGTGCAACCCGGCCGCATCGGCAATTTCACGGATGGTGGCGCCGGCGAAACCCTTGCGTGAGATCACACTGCAGGCCGCCTCGCCAATATGCCCGCGACGTTTGTCGCTCTTGGTTTCATCTGCTCTGGCACCGCGCCCCGGTGCCGACCGTTGCAACGGGGTGATCAGTGCGATGTTGCCTGGCTGAAGTTGCGCCGGGTTCAGCGGTGCATTTTCTGCCGCGACAGGCTGGGGCGCCACCACCAGTAGCGTGTGTGTGATGACCGCAATCGATACGCCGAGCGGGTCGGTCAGCGTGGTTTGCCAGACCATCGTCGTTGGGCCCAGGTGCAGCGCTGTGGCGTGGCCCTGGATCACCGGTGCGGCGCATGGCCGGAAATGGCTGGCCTTGGTTTCCAGCATCGCAGTGGCGCGGCCTTCGGGTTCGACCATCGAGGCACCGATGCCGACGAGTTCCTCCGCCAAGGCGAACAAGGCCGGGCTGCGGACCTTCCCGTCAGCCGACAGGTACTCCGGGCCGACTGTCATTTCGCCGACGACATGGTCCTGGCCAGCATGCGCAATCACGATTCCCAGCCGTTGGCGATAAAAGTCTGCAGTTGTCGGCGCGGGTTCGTGTGGATTCACGATGTTGTCTTTTAGCGGGAGCCAGGCAGCGGTGATGATACTTTGGCGCGGGCGATGGCCGCAGCCTGTTCCGGTGGAGGCGGACGACGGATCCAAACCGGTTGGAGGTGCTTCGGGCGATGGTTCACCATATTTTTTCTGTTGACGTCGTGGGTTGTTGTGGCCTAATATTACTGATCGTTCAATAATACTTGGAGCTTGAATCATGGGCAATCAAAAATTCCTCGCGCGCTTGGGTGCTTCGGTGCTTGCAATGCTGGTCGCAACCGCAGGCACGACGGCCGGCGCGGCGGATCTCACCATAGGCGCGTTGCCGGAGTTGACCGGGCCTTTTTCGGAACTCGGCCCTTCGTTTGAGAAGGCGACCCGGTTGGGGGTGGACATCGCCAACCAGGCGGCCAAGGCCGCCGGCCTTTCCAGCGCAGTCAAAATCGTTGTAGCAGACCCGGGAGGTGATCCACAATCGGCCTTGTCTGCCGCACGTACATTGGTAGACAAAGGGGCATCGTGCATCCTGGGCCCGGCGACCACCGGGGAGTCCATCGCCATCCTGAACGGACTGACTTTGCAAAAGAGGATGTCGTTGTGGCCACTTGCTTCGAGCGAGAGGCTGCGCACAGTCAAGGACAACGGCACAATTTTCCGGACGTTTGCCCCGGACTCGATGCAGACCAAAGCACTGATGGCGGCCATTGTCGATGCCATGGGGTCCCCGTCCGGCAAGACGATGGCGATCGCCTACCGCAATGAGCCCTACGGGGAAGGCTTGAGCAAGAACGTCAGCAAGGCCTGGCAGGAGGCTGGGGGCAAGGTCCAGGGCCCGATCGGGTTTGACCCGCAGCAGGCCAGTTTCGATTCAGAAGCTGGCAAACTGGTGGCGGGTTCACCAGACGTCTACTTCATCGTTGACTACCCTGATACCTACGCCAAGCTGGGTGCAGCCCTTGTGCGAACCGGCAAATTCGACGCACGAAAACTTTTTGTTCCGGATGCGATGGTGATGGCAACTGTTGCTGCAGCTATTCCGGCCGCTTCGCTCGAAGGTGCGCGCGGGGTTGTAGGAGCCCCACCCAAGGGCTCCGACGCTTACAAGGCATTTGCCAAGCTGTGGAAAGACCAGGGGGGTGTTGACAATGCGCCATACATCACCAACGCTTTTGACAGCGCTGTCATGTGCTTCCTGGCATCGGTCGCAGCCGGCTCCTCTGATCCTGCTGCCATCTCGGACAAAATTCGATCCATCGTCACCGACGGCGCCCCGCGATTTACCTTTGTTACTTTGGCCGATGCGGTGAAGGTGGCAAAGACCGGGCAGAAGATCGACTACATCGGCGCCTCTGGGCCAATGCGTTTCGAGGCCAACGGCGACCTCGGCGCCGGCCTGTATGACGTGATCTCCTATGCAGGGGGCAAACAGGTGATCCTCAAGCAGGTATCTGTCAAATAGTCTCGTCGGGCTGGTGTCGGAGCGCGGGGGACACTCGCCCGTGCAATCCGAACTGCTGCGGCGTCTAGCACCATAGCCCGCCATCCCACGCACAGGGCAGCGATGTGTATTGGGCGTCGGCGGGTTTCACTATCGAGTCGACATGACATTGTTGCTCCCGGCCAATCTTGGCAACGCTTTGGCGACAGGCGCCGATCCCGAGGCGTCCGCCGTGATCGACTTGTCCGACCCCGGCGCAGCCCGGAGTTGGTCCTATGCGGAACTCGATGCGCTCATCGACGCGGTCGCTGCGGGCCTGCAGGGCGCCGGGGTGTTGGTGGGGGCCCGCGTCGGTCTGGCCTGCGGCAATTCGGCGCGCGCCATCGCGGTCCTGCTTGGAGTCATGCGCGCAGGTTGTGTTGTGGTGCCCATCAACCCGCGCGCCGGCGTTGAAACAGTTCATTTCATGTGTGACGACGCCGATATGGTGCTGGTGTTCGCGGACCGGGCCAGCCTGGCCGTGATCCCTGGCCACCGCCATGTGGTCAGCCTGGAGGATCCCGAGTTCGAGCGGTTTCTGCGGCCAGGGCCGTTCGCGTCTGTGGTCCCTGCGCCAGATCAGACGGCGATGATCCTCTACACATCCGGGTCGACCGGCCGGCCCAAGGGCGTCTTGTTGTCGCATGACAGCCAACTGCGCATTGCAGCTGGTTACGCTACGCCGTCAATGGCCGATTGCCTGGCGGCGGGGCCGACGATTGTTGCTGCGCCGATCTTTCACATGAATGCGACGGTCAATGTAACCATGACGTTCCTGTTGCACGGTCCCTTGGTGCTGCTGGGGCGGTTCGATGCGAAGGCGTTCATCGATGCGCTGTCGACTTACCGTGTGACTGTTTTGAGTGGCGTGCCGACCATGACGGCGCTGATGGCCCAGGAGCGCGAGGCCCTGGCGCGTGCCGAGCTCTCGGCGGTCCGTCTGGTGGT
Source organism: Rhodoferax sp. OV413 (assembly GCA_945861785.1). Lineage (GTDB taxonomy): Bacteria > Pseudomonadota > Gammaproteobacteria > Burkholderiales > Burkholderiaceae_C > CAISIP01. The sequence goes on from CAMAWD010000010.1 coordinate 102,361, forward strand.
GATCGGTTCGGCCCCTCTCTCCTTGACCGTGCTGGGCCAGGTGCAACAGCTTTTCCCGGGTGCTGCGATCATCAACAGCTACGGCACCACGGAAACCGGCGCCGGCTACTTCGGCGCGCATCCCCAGGGCACGACAAGACCGCCAATGTCGGTTGGTCATCCGCAACCGCACGCAGAAATGCGCCTGGTTGGGGCGGCTGCGCCGAACGAAGGTGTGCTGGAAATCCGCACGCCCACCCGCATGAGCGGCTACCTGAACCGCCCGGAGCTTACGCGGGAGAAGTTGCAGGACGGCTGGATCAACACTGGCGACATCATGCGCCGCGATACCGACGGATGGTTCTATTTCGTAGGGCGCGCCGACGACATGTTCGTGTGCGCCGGCGAGAACGTCTACCCCGGCGCGGTCGAACGCCTGATGGAGCGCCATCCGGATGTGAGCGAGGTCTGCGTGCTGCCTTTGCCCGACCCTGTTCGCGGCCAGATGCCGGTGGCCTTCGTCGTTGCGCGTGCGGGCACGGCGCCCACGGAGCAAGAATTGAAGGATTTCGTGATTGCGAACGCCGCCCCCTACCTGTATCCGAGACGCGTCTGGTTTGTCGACCAGATGCCGCTGGCCGGCACCAACAAGATTGACCGAAACGCACTCAAGACCCGTGCCACTTTGATGTTCGAGCGCCAGGCTGGCGGCGAATCGCTGGAGCAGACCTGATGCGGCGGTTCGAGTCGCCTGGTGGCGCCGAGATGGTTGTTGACGGTCGCCCACAGCTGAATTTCGGTGGGTACGGTTGCCCGGGCTCGGCATGCGAACCTGCGCCCATCGGCGCCGAATCGGAAGCGCGTGCGTTCTTCGGTGTCGACGGTGCGACGCACCTCGCCACCGGCTGCCTGCCTGGCTTCATGGCAGCGGCTGGCCTGGCGCCGCCTTTTGATGCCGAGCCTTGCCACATCTTCTTCAACGCGTGACTCGGCCCACGAAACTTCACCACACCATGCCGATCAGAACCCTCGACCACTTCCTGATTCTGGTGGACCCGCTCGAGCCTGCAGCGGCCACCTACGCGCGACTGGGCTTTCACGTACGGCCGATCGCACAGCACCTCGACCTTGGCTCGGCCAACTGCGTCATCCACCTAAGGGACACCTACCTCGAGTTGCTCTTCCTCGGCGACGCTCCACCAGTGTTCCAGCACCAGTACCGGCCCCGCCTCGCGGCGGGCCAGGGACTCGCACACGTGAGTCTGAACAGCCGCAGCCTGGAGGCCGACCGGGAGCGTCTGGCGGCGGCTGGCCTTCAACCCGGACCGATCGTGAGCGCGCGGCGCGCGATCATGCGACCGGACGGCCGAGTCGACGAAACCGCCAGCTCGTTTTTCTACATCTGGCGCGACGAACATCGCTACATGTCGCTGTTCCAGTCTTTCCATGCCAAGCCTGACACCATCTTCATCGATGCCTACACCGAGCACGCCAATACGGCGGCTGACGTGGTGCGGCTGGTGTACATGTCGGACGACCCGGCGCGGGACCTTGGCTACTTCACCGCCCTGTTTGAGGGCCCGCCAGCCACCGTCGGGCCGGATGGATTTTCCTTCGTGGGCCCACGCGGCGAGATTACAGAGGTGATGACCGTCATGCGGGCGACTGCCCGTTACGGAGCCAACTTGCCGGGCGCTGGCCTGTGCCAGCTGGGTGGCCTGCCGGTCGCGTTGCACTATTCGGTCGGGTCGGTGGCGCAGTGCACGGCATACCTCCAGTCACAAGGCGTGCCGCTGGAGCCATTCGACGGCGGCGTGGTGGTTGCAGCCGATGGGGCTTGCGGTGTGACCACGGTCTTTGAACCCATGATGTGAGGGTATTTCGATGAAGCTTCCATCTACCTCGAGCACCGGTCATGGGCTTGGCGCTGGCGACCAACGCGGTGCCACGGCATCGTTTTCGCCGCCCGCACTGGTGCTTCTCGGGTTGCTGGGCGTGGTCGCGCTGTTGGCGGCTGTTTTCGGCCTGCAGGCTGCCGCTCAGGCGACCGTCAATGGCCTGGTGGCAGGGTCGTACCTTGGCCTGGGCGCGATCGGCCTGACGCTGGTGTTTGGCGTCTTGCGTCTGGTGAATTTTGCCCACGGCGACCTGTTGACGGCGGGTGCCTATTTCGTCATCGGGCTGTCGGCCCTTGGGCTTCCGTTGCTGCTTGCAGTGCCGGCGGCCATTGCCGGTGCTGCTGCGCTGGCCTATGTGTCGGAACTGCTGATCTGGCGCCCCATGCGCGACGCCAGGGCCGGAGTGCTCCAGCTGTTCCTGACCGCCATCGGCCTGGCGCTGGTGATCCGGTTTTCGATTCAGTTCGTTGCTGGCGGGCAGGCGCGCACGCTGGGGGTGGATATCCTGAGCGCAGTCGAATTCGGTGGCGTGCGCCTTGGTCTGATGCAAGCCACCGTGCTGGGGACAGGGCTGCTGACGATGGTGCTGGTCGGTCTGATGCTGCGCCACACAAGGCTTGGCAAACAGATGCGGGCCTACGCCGACAACCGCGCCTTGGCCGAGGTCTCGGGCATCGAAACCGGCCGCATCGTGGTCATCACGTGGCTACTGTCGGGGGCGTTGGCGGGCCTGTCCGGTCTGCTGTACGCGGGTGCGATTGGCACCTTCAACCCGAACTTTGGTCTCACCTTGCTGTTGAGCCTGTTTGCGGCCGCGATCCTGGGTGGCATCGGCAATGCCTATGGCGCATTGATCGGGGGCTTGGTGATCGGTCTTTCCCAGGAGTGGGCCACGCTGCTCTTCAACCCACGGTGGAAGCCCGCAGTCGGCTTCGCAATCCTGATTCTCACCCTGCTGGTGCTGCCCCAGGGGATTTTCGGCAAAGCGAGGCGCAAATCATGAGCATCGACTTCTGGATCGGCGTTGGTGTCATTGCAGGCATCTATGGAATCTTCACTCTCGGACTCCAGCTCAATGCGGGTTTCACCGGGATCCTGAACTTCGGCCAGGCGGGCTTCATGGCCATCGGCGCCTACACCGTCGGCCTGCTCGTCACCGAGCAGGGCTGGTCCCTCTGGGTGGCGCTGCCGGCCGGTGTGTGCCTTTCCGTGGTAGCCGGGGTGCTGGTGGGTTTGCCGTCGCTGCGCCTGCGGTCGGACTACTTCGCCATCGCGACGATTGCCTTCGCCGAGATCGTCCGTTACACGCTGCAAAACGCGGAGTTCGCGGGCGGCAACCAGGGTGTGCTGGGATTCGATGCGCAGTGGCAGGACGTGGTGGCCTGGATGCTCAAGCAACTGGCGCCGCTGGGGCTGGGGGCGCACGGACAACTCCCGCTGCTGATCGTGGTGTGGGTCGTGTTCGTCGGGCTGGTGGTCGGGCTCGCACGGCTTCAGAAGACACCCTGGGGCCGGGTGCTCAGAGCGGTGCGCGAGGATGAGGACGCCGCCTCCGTCCTGGGCAAGAACGTTCTGTCCTACAAGTTGCAATCCCTGGGGATCGCTGCGGCGCTTGCAGCCATCGCCGGGTTTTTCCTCGCGCTCAATGTCACGTATTTGTACCCGAGCGTCTTTGACCCATCATTTACCTTCCTGGGTTACGCCGCGCTGGTGCTGGGCGGCTTGGCCAGCTATTGGGGTGTGGCTCTTGGCGCGGTGTTGTTCTGGACCTTGATCGAGGGCACGCGTTTCCTGGAACTGGGCCTGAACAGCGGCCAGCAGGCCGCCTTGCGTTTCATCATCGTCGGTTTGTTCCTGATCGGCCTGAGCATGTGGCGGCCGCAAGGCTTGCTGGGGAATCGCGCTGAAATGGTGGCCCGTTCGTGACGGCACCCATCCTGGCCGTTGACGGAGTGTCCAAGAGCTTTGGCGGTCTGCGCGCCGTCGACGCGGCGCGATTCACGGTGGACGCGGGCTCCGTGACAGCCCTGATCGGACCCAATGGCGCCGGCAAGACCACCATGTTCGACGTCATCAGCGGCATGACCAGCCCGGACGAGGGCACCATCATGCTGGAGGGGCGTCGCATCGACGCGTGCAAGCCCCACACCATCGCGCGCCTGGGCTTGGCGCGCACGTTTCAGCTGACACGGGTATTTGCGGGTATGCAGGTGATGGACAACATGCTGCTGGCCAATCCGCGCCAACCGGGCGAGCATCTGGCGGGCCTGCTGCTGCACTCCCGGCGTGGCCGCGAGAGCGAGCATGCCGCCCGGGCCAAGGCGACCGAACTGCTCGAGGTGTTCGGGCTCGCGGCCAAGTCCGCAGAGTATGCCGGCAATCTCTCGGGCGGCCAGCGCAAGCTGCTCGAGGTGGCCCGCATCTTGATGCTCGAGCCCCGGTTGGTCCTGCTCGACGAACCCATGGCCGGGGTCAATCCGTCGCTGGGTCATCGGTTGTTGGACCACATCGCGCAATTGCGGCGCGAGAAGGGGATCACTTTCCTGTTCGTCGAACACGATATGGACGTGGTCATGACCCGCGCCGACCGCGTCATCGTGATGGCCCAGGGGTCGGTCATAGCCGACGGAACGCCCGACAAGGTCCGCTCGGATCCGCGTGTGATCGACGCCTATCTCGGGGGGATCTCGGCATGAGCGCCGCGCCGGGCCGCCCCCAAGCAAGCTCGCACCGCAGCCCGCAGGGCGAAGGTAATCTGATGAGCGCCGCGCCGGGCCGCCCCCAAGCAAGCTCGCACCGCAGCCCGCTGGTGCTTCACGCGCACGGCGTGGTCGCGGGGTATAGCCCTGAAGTGGATATTCTCAACGGCGTCAATCTCTCGGTGCACCAGGCGGAGATGGTGACCGTGGTCGGTCCCAATGGTGCCGGCAAGTCGACCCTGCTCAAGGCCATCGTCGGTCTGGTCAAGCTCAAGCAGGGTCACATCACGCTTCAAGGCAGGGACATCGCGGGCCTGCGGGCCAGTGCCGTTGCCCGCAGTGGCCTGGGCTACGTTCCCCAGCGCGAAAACGTCTTCGAAACCCTGTCTGTACGCGAAAACCTGGAGATCGGCCTGACGCCGCGCACCGACCTGGACCTGGGTGACAGGCTGGCCGTCATGTACGGGCTGTTTCCGCGATTGGCGGAAAGACTGCTGCAGCCGGCTGGAAACCTTTCGGGCGGCGAGCGCCAGATGCTGGCCATGGCGCGCGCGTTGATGCCCGATCCGAAGGTGCTGTTGCTGGACGAGCCGACGGCCGGGCTGGCGCCGCGCTTCGTGCAGGCGATGTTCGAACAGGTGGCCGCCATCAATCGCGCCGGCGTGAGCATCCTGATGGTGGAGCAGAACGCCAGGCCGGCCCTGGCCATGTCACACCGCGGTTATGTGCTGGACCTCGGGCGCAATGCCTACGAAGGCTCGGGCCAGAGCCTGCTCGACGATCCGAAGGTGGCGCAACTCTATCTGGGTGGTGGCCGGTGAACGGTGCATCGCTGCGCGCCTCATCTCTTGTTTCCATTCCATGAAAGTATGCCCATGGTCAATCAAACATCTACAGCGCCCATCGCTGCAGGTCACGGCACGGGGCCGAAGCTCGACTTCGCGGCACTGGACGTGCTGGTGCGGGACTCGCCCTTTCACCGGTGGCTGGGCGTCGGTCTAGCCAAGCTCACGCCCGATCTGGTGGAGTTGACACTGCCGTGGCGCGAGGAGTTTGTCTCTGACCCCACGATCCGATACACCCATGGCGGAATACTGGCCACGCTGATCGACCTGGCAGCTGACTACGCCATCACCGCCCGGTTGGGGCGGGGAGTGCCGACGGTCGACTTGCGCATCGACTACCACAAGGCGGCGATGCCCGGCCCGCTGCTGGCCCGGGCACACGTGATCAAGCTCGGCGGCACCCTGGCGACCGCCGAAGCCCATGTCTACGACGAAGCGGGTGCGCTGATCGCCAGCGGACGCGGGGTCTACCTGACACTGATCCGGGCTGCGCCAAGCCATGCTTAAGCTCGACCATATCCTGTGGGCGGCCCCCGACCTGATCGAGGGTGCGCGGCTGTTCGTGCAGTTGACCGGTGTCACACCGGTGCATGGCGGGTCCCATCCGGGATTGGGCACGGTCAACCGCCTGGTGTCACTCGGAGACGGCAGTTATCTCGAAATCATCGCTCCGGATCCGCAGCAGAGCTTGTCCGGCACCCGGCACCTGAGATTCAAAGCCGCACCGGCCACCGGGAAGCATTTATTGACCGGTGACGCGCGGGCCCAGCCATGTTGGTCAGGCCGCATGCGATCACCCCAACAGGAGGATTGAGAAATGCGTGCAGTTGTACTTCACCAGCATGGTGGATCGGAGAACATGGTCTACGAGGCGGCCTACCGCGACCCGGTCGCCGGGCCGGGCGACGTGATTCTCAAGGTCGGGGCCTGTGCGCTCAACTACCACGACGTGTTCACCCGCAACGGCATGCCGGGCATCAAGATACCGCTGCCCATCATCATCGGGATCGACGTCGCCGGCGAGATCGTCGGGCTCGCACCGGATGTCACGGGGTTTGCCGTCGGTGACCGGGTTCTGGTGGATCCGATCGACCGGGTCAAAGGGGGACTGCTGGGCGAAACGTTCGACGGTGGCCTGGCGCAGTACGTGCTGGTTCCGGCACACATGCTGATCAAGCTGGATGACGCGATCGGTTATGCCGAGGCGGCGGCGCTGCCGGTCGCCTACGGCACCGCCTACCGGATGATGGTGACCCGCGGAAAGATCCAGCCGGGCGAGACCGTGATGGTCCTCGGCGCTTCGGGCGGTGTCGGGACCTGCTGTGTGCAGCTTGCCAAACAGGCGGGTGCGACGGTGATTGCGTGTGCCTCCTCTGACGAGAAGATCGCACGATTGAAGGAGATAGGAGCCGACATCGGCATCAACTATGCAAACACCGACTGGGTCGCCGAATGCCGCCGCCAATACGGCAAGCCCAGTGCCTTGGGAAGGCCGGGCGGGGGCATCGACGTGGTCGTGAATTTCACGGGCGGCGACACCTGGACCAAATCGCTGCGCGTGCTGCGCCGCGACGGGCGGCTGCTCACCTGCGGAGCCACCGCGGGTTACGACCCGAAGGAAGACATCCGGTTCATCTGGACGTTCGAGTTGAACATCGTGGGGTCGGATGGCTGGTCGCGAGATGACGTACACGCTCTGCTGGCCTTGGTGAAGAGCGGAAAGCTCAAGCCGACCATTCACCCCGAACGCTTCGCGCTCGATTCCGCCGGCGACGCCATGCGGGTTCTGGATCAGCGCCAGGCCATCGGAAAAGTCATCATCGAGCCCTGAAAATCTCTCTCGGCGTACTGGTATTCGAGGGGAGTGAGTTGCTTGTGGGGCTTTCAGGCGGGAGTGGACAACGCCGTCGAAGTCAGGGGCGTCATGCAGGTCGACCAGAAGGATGTTGTTCTGCCACGGATCACGGGCGACACCTTCGCGTTGGCCCAGGGGCTGCAGTTGCCCGGTCAAGGGGAGGTGCGCCAGACAAAGGACACCAAAGCGACTCGCGGGCGGCGCGTGTCGGCTTAGGATGCTGGTGGCGAAACGCGCCACTGAACGAGGAGACATCGATGCAAACCAGAAGCTTCCTGCAATCCCTGGCCGTGGGCGCGGTGCTCGCGGCAGCCACGCTGTCGTGCTGGGCCCAGACCTACCCCAGCCGGCCGGTGAAGATCATCGTGCCTTTTGCGGCCGGCGGTGGCCCCGACATCGAGACCCGGCGCATGGCGCCCAAGCTGGCCGAGGCGCTCGGTGGCCCGGTGGTGGTGGAAAACCGGGTCGGCGCGGCGGGCATCGTGGCGGCGGAGGCGGTGACGCAGGCCGCTCCCGACGGCTACACCCTCCTGGCCGGGTCGATCTCCCAGGTGGTGCAGAAAGTCCTGCGGCCGGGCGCCAAGTTCGACCCCATCACTACCTTCATACCCATCATCCAGACCAGCACCTCCCCGACGGTGCTTATCGTGGCGGTCGAGTCGCCGATCAAATCCGCCAAGGAACTGGAGGCGCAGGTTCGGGCCAATCCCGGCAAGATGAACTACGGTTCGGGCGGCATCGGCACCGCAGCCCACATCGCCGGTTCGAGTTTTGCCACGCTGCTCAAGATGGACGCGGTGCACGTGCCTTACCGCGGATCGGTGGAGCTGATGCCGGCCCTGCTGGGCGGGCAGATCCAATTCGCCTTCCCGATCGCCGGCACCGCAGTGCCGCATGTCAAGGCCGGCAAGGCGCGCGCTTTGGCAGTCACCGGCGCCAAGCGCCTGAGTTCGCTGCCCGACGTGCCCACGATGAAAGAACTCTACGGTGACGATCTGTTTGTGCAGGAGTCCTGGGGTGGGTTGTGGGCGCCGGCGGGCACACCACCGGCGATCATCAGCAAGCTGCATGCGGCGACGATCAAGGCCTTCGCCGACCCCGAGTTGCGCGCCGCGCTCCAGGGCGGTGGCGCCGAAGTCGAACTCTCGGCATCGCCCGAGGCGTTTGCTGCCTTCATGACAACGGAGACCACCAAATGGGCGCGCCTGATCCAGATGGCCGGCGTCAAGGCGGACTGACACCATGGGACTGAATGCCTTGCAAGGTGTGCGTGTGATCGACCTGTCGCACGTGATCGCCGGCCCCACTGCCTCCCACTACCTGGCACTCGAAGGCGCCGAGGTGATCAAGGTTGAAAAACCGGGCCAGGGTGACATCCTGCGGGGCGGCCCGCGCGACCTGCTCGACGACCGTCTACCCGCCGGTTTTGCCGCCATCAATCTCGGCAAGCGGTCGCTCGCACTCAATCTCAAGCAGGCCCGTGGTCGCGAACTGCTGCAGCAATTGGTTGCCACCGCCGACGTGTTCATCGAGAACTTTCGCCCTGGCGCGGTGGCCCGCCTGGGCTTCGATTACGACGCTGTCCGTGCACTGCGCCCCGACATCGTCTACGCGTCGATTTCCGGCTTCGGCCAGGAGGGCGCCTGGGGCCCGCGCGCAGCCTACGACCACGTGGTGCAGTCGGCCATCGGCATGGGCATGTTGCAGGGCCTGGAAGGCGAGGAGCCGATGAAGGTCGGTTTTCCGGTGGTCGACACCGCCACTGGCATGGTTGGGGCGCAAGCCATCCTGGCCGCCCTGCTGCGCCGGTTTCGCGAAGGCCGCGGCGCCTATCTGGACATCTCGATGGCCCAGGCGGGTCTGCAGTTGATGTGGCCAGACGCAGCACGTGCCGCCTTCAACGGGCATGACGCGCCGCGGGTGGGCAACCGCGGGTTCTCGGGCAGTCCGGGTGCTGCCACCTTCCGCTGCGCCGACGGCTGGATTTCTACCGCCGGCAACACCATGCGCCAGTTCCGCGCCCTGTGCGAGGTGCTCGGATTGCCCGGCCTGCCCGACGACCCGTCGCTGATCGACCAGGCCGCGTTGCAGCGGGGCGGGTTTCTGGTGGCCGCCGATCCACAGCGCCTGCATGCGCAACTGGCGGCCGCCATGTCTGTCTGCGCAGTCGACGTGCTGGAGTCCCGCCTTGCCGAGCGTGAGGTGCCGTGCGCCAAACTGCGCCGGCTGAGCGAGGTGGTCGCGCTGGCACAGCAGGGGAACGTGATGACTTTGCCAGTGCGCAAGACCCACTATGCGCATGGCGTGATGACCGACTTCGGGCCCGGCTACAAGGCCGATCGGCAGGACGAAGCCCCGCTGGACCCAGCGCCCCGGCTGGGGCAACACACGGTGCAGATCCTGCAGTCAATCGGGCTCGACACGGCCCAGATCGACGCGCTGGTGGCGGCTGGCACAGTGGGGGTCTGACTGGGGGCGAACCCGGTCATGTCTCGGCGGCTGCGGCGAACGCATTGGCCCGCACCATACCGCAGTGATCCGCGGGATCCTGGCCGCCCTCTTTGGTCGTCAGTGTCGCTTGGGCGGCTCGGTTGAATGCAGGAAGCCTGGCTCCTGCATCCATCCGGAGAGCTGCCGCAGGAAGACACAGGGATCGCCGTCGGGCCCGCAACACGTGTTGGGTGCCGGACGGTATCGCGCACGGCGGGCGCGAAGCGATGTGTGTAACGGCGCCCTGGCCGGCATCTGGAATGGCAAACCGGCCCGCGTGGCCTCTGCGGCGTTCGCCAGCGTGCTTGCAAGCGGGACTGGCAGCAGGTGCACCTCACCTTCGAACACCGTGCCAGCCACGCGGACGTCTTTCAGGCGTTCCACGCCAAGGTCGAAGGGATCGTCTTCCAGAATCGTGAAGTCGGCCTTCTTGCCGGCGACGATGGACCCGATCTCATGGTCCATGTTAAGGCCGAAGGCAGCGTCGATGGTGATGCCGCGCAAGGCCTGTTCCAGTGTCAGCCGCTCCGCCGGCGCCACCTGACGCCCGGACTTGGTGGTGCGTGTGGCAGCGCACCAGGCCAGCATCAGAGGCTCCATCGGCGCCATCATGAAGTCCGAATGGAGTGACACCCGCAGGCCATTGCGCACCAGCGAGCCGGCGCGCACGATCTGGTCTGCGCGCTCTGGCCCCAGGCCGAGTTTCGCGTAACCATCGGCCAGTGCGTGGATGAAGTAGGGGTTGACCGACGCATGCGCGCCGAGTGCGGCCATGCGCAGCGACTGCGCGTTGGTGTGAAAACCCACATGGTGCATCATGAACCGGTGGTCGAAACGCGGCTTGCGTTCCTGCGCACTGGCCAGCGCGGCCAGCACCGAGTCCATGCCGGCGTCGCCGTTCACATGCACGTGGATCTGGTACCCGGCATCCCAGAATACCTCCACGCCCTTGGCCAGCACCGGCGGCGCCATCAGCCATTCGCCGTGGTGGCCATCGATGTAACCAGGCGGGTTCATCTGCATCAGTTGCGAGAACATGGCACCGTCAGCGTACAGCTTGATGGCTTTTGAAAAGACGACGCGTCGGCTGCCGCGTGTACGCATCACCTCTATCGCCTTGAGGCCTTCGGCGAACGGCGGACACTCGTCCGGCGGGCCCATTACCCTGCGCCCGACGGCACGGTTCGAGAAGCCGCGTGCCTCCAGGATGTTCACGATGCGCAGCGGACGCTGCGGCTGTTCGATGCAGGCGGCGAGCGCGGTGAGTTCGAACTCCGGGTCTGCTGATCCGAACAACATATCACCCGCAGTAGTGATGCCACCCTGGTGCATCAGGCCAGCCGTGATGTTCAGGCCGCGGTGGTACCAGTCGGGGCGCAACAGGTAGGGCAGCAGGCGCGCCATCATGACCTTGTTGCCAGTCTCGAAGAAGTGGCCGGCGGCAAAGTCGATCTGCGGGTGTCCGCTCACCAGGGTTGCGGTGATGCCGAGTTTGTCGATGGCCACGCTGTTGAGGTAACTCTCATGGAAGGAGCGGTGCCACAACACCACCGGGCGGTCCGGGCACAACACATCGAGTTCGGCGCGCGTCCAGCGGCCGTGTTCGGAAGGCTGGTAACCAAAGCTGATGAACCAGTCGGTCTTGTCGGTGCGCGCCGCGAGGCGTTCGGTCAGCAACTCGCGGTAACGTTCTGGCGAGTTGGCCGCGGGTGCGATGCGCCCGCCCTCCATGCGCCAAGCCTCAGGCGCGATGATTTCGGTTGGTGTCATCAGCCCGCCGAGAAAGGGGTGCACATGGTTGTCGATGAACCCGGGCAGGAGGATCTTGTCCTTGAGCCGTTCGTCGACCACCACGTCGCGTCCCGCGCGCCATGGCGCCATCGACGCCATGTCGCCCACCGCGACGATGCGGTCGTCGATCACGCCCACAGCCGTGGCGAGTGGCAGCGACTCGTCCATGGTGTGGATACGCCGCGCGGTGAAGATGCGCAGGGTGCCGGGTCGGCTGGCGTTTTGGGCGGATGTGGTCGTGTTCATGGGTCTGTTCCTCAGGTTTTGGGGCGTTCGCTCTTCGGGTCGTACCAGGCCGCCAGTTGCGCCTGCGCCGGGACGCGGCGGTCGCCTATGCCGATCTCGAATCGTGTCGCCCGGATCAGGTCGGCGGTGATCGGCTCCGGCAGTTTGACGTAGCCCATGCCCAGGGACGCAGCAACGCGGTGGCCGTACATGCCGGACGTCACCACGCCAACGGCGCGTCCGTCGGCAAAGATCGGCTCTTCGTGTACCAACAACTCGTTGGGGTCGGCGAGTTTGAACTGCAGCAGCCGTTTGCGCGGCGTGCCCTGCTCCTTTTGTGAGAGGGCCGCGTCACGACCGATAAACCCCCCGGGTTTGTCCCAGGCGCAGGTGAATGCCAGGCCGGCCTCGACCGGTGTGTCCTCGATGCCGACGTCGTGGCCCCAATGCCGATAAGCCTTCTCTGTGCGGCAGGCGTTGAGCGCATGAAAACCAGCCAGCTTGAGCCCATGGTCGGCCCCGGCCTGCGTCAGGCGGTCGAATACGTGCAATGCGAACTCGGCTGGAATGTAGAGCTCCCAACCCAGCTCGCCCACATAGGTGATGCGGCTGGCGCGGACTACGGCGTAACCGATCTCGATCTCCTGCGAGGTGCCGAACGGGAATGCGCCGTTGCTGAGGTCGGCGCCGCTGACCGCCGCCAGCAAGGCGCGTGAATTCGGCCCCATCAGGCCCAGCATCGGCAGGCCCGAGGTGATGTCGGTCACGGTGCAAAAGGCATCCGGTGCAATGTGCTCCTGCAGGTAGGCGAGGTCGCGAATTTGGGACGCCGCCGATGTCACCACCAGGTAGCGGTCGGGGGCGATGCGGGTCAGTGTGAGGTCGGCCTCGATGCCACCGCGCGTGTTCAGCCACTGGGTGTACACGATGCGTCCCGGCGCGACATCGACGTTCGCGGTGCAGATACGGTTCAGCACCTTGCAGGCGTCGCGGCCCTGCACCATGAATTTCGGCATCGAAGACTGGTCGAACAGGGCGACCGAGTCACGCACTGCCCGGCATTCTTCGGCGGTGTTGGCAAACCAGTTCTGGTGTCCAAAGCTGTACACGTAGTGCGGTTGTGACCCGGGTGCGCCGTACCAGTTGGGGCGTTCCCAGCCGCTGAGTTCACCCATACATGCACCAAGCGCCAACAAACGTTCGTGAAACGCGCTGCGCCGTGCACCCCGCGCGGTCTCCACCTGGCGAAACGGCCAGTGCATGGCATACAACAACCCCAGGCTCTCGGTGGTACGGTCGGCCAGGTAGGCACGGGTGCCCTGGCAGGGGTGCATGCGGCGAACTTCCATGCCGGGCAGGTCGATCGGCACATGGCGGTCGCGAATCCATTGGGCCAGCACCTTGCCAGCCCCGCCCGAACTCTGGATGCCAATGGAGTTGAAGCCGCAGGCCACAAACAGGTCGCGCACCTCGGCGGTTTCACCCAGCAGATAGCGATCATCCGGCGTGAAGCTTTCGGGCCCGTTGAACCAGGTGGCGATGCCGGTGGTCTGCAGAATCGGCACGCGCTCCATCGCCTTGCTGAGCACCGGTTCGAAATGGTCGAAGTCCTGCGGCAACTCGTCGAAGCAGAAATCTTTGGGGATGCCGTTCAGGGCCCAGGGTTTGGCGACGGGCTCGAACGCGCCCAACAGCAGCTTGCCGGCGTCTTCCTTGTAATACGCCCATTCGTCCGGCACGCGCAGCACCGGCAGGTTGGTCGGCACACCCGCCATCGCCTGGGTGACGATGTAGAAGTGTTCCGCCGCCTGCAGGGCCAGCCGGACTCCGTGCTTGCGCGCGATCCAGTGGCTCCACATACCGGCCGCCAGCACCACCGTGGGGGCACGGACTTCGCCTTCCACGCCGTCGTGCAACACACGCACACCGACCGCGCGTGCGTTCTCCACCACGATGTCGGTGACTTCGGCATTTTCGAAGATGCGCACGCCACCCTGGCGTGCACCTTTGGCATACGCCATGGTGGTGTCGACCGGGTTGGTCTGTCCGTCGTTGGGTGTCCACAACCCGCCGACCACGCCCTTGTTCGACAGCAGCGGGTATTTGGCGAGCACATCCGAGGGCGTGAGGAACTCCACCTCCACGCCAAAGGCGCGGCCCATCGCGCCGGTGCGCTTGAACTCTTCGAAACGTGCTGCGTTCAGCGCCACAGCCACCGAACCGTTCTGCTTGAATCCGGTGGCCTGGCCAGTTTCGGCTTCCAGCGTCTTGAGCAACTCCGAGGTGTACTTGGCGAGTTCCGTCAATGTGCGTGTGGCACGAAGCTGCGGAACCAGGCCAGCGGCGTGCCAGGTGGTGCCGCAGGTCAGTTGCCGGCGCTCCAGCAGCAGCACATCCTTGATGCCGAGTTTGGTAAGGTGGTAGGCGATCGAGCAACCGATGATGCCGCCACCGATGATGACGACGTCCGCGCGGGATGGAATGACTGGCATGGTGGGTTGCCTCCGGTCAGTCGAGCTTGACGGCGGCTTCGCGGATGACGCGTCCCCAGCGGTCATGGTCGGAACGCACCTTGGTCGTGAAGTCAGCGGGTGCCATGCCCCCGTAGTCCAGCCCGCTGTCGAAGATGAACTTGCGGAACTCCGGCGTATTGACGATACGTGTGATTTCCTTGTGCAGTGTCGCCACGATCTCCGGCTTCATGCCGCCGGGCCCGAAAAAAGCGATCCAGCCATCGATGCCGAAATCGAGCCCGGCCTCGTGGAAAGTCTGCAGGTCCGGCAGCGACGGAATGCGTTTTTCTGTTGCAGCCGCGATCAGTTTCGTCCGCCCGCCTTTGGAACTGGCGCTGGCGGTGGTGGGGCCGTCGAAGAACATGTCGATGCGCCCGGCATACAGGTCCTGGTTCGCCTGCGCCGGGCCCGGATAGGGGATGTGGGTGACGTCGATGCCGGCGACCGTGTACAGCAGTGTGGCGCCATCAGGCACCGCCTTCGCCACTTCACGCGTGCCCACCAGCGTGCCGGCGCCTGGCTTGTTGTCGACGACAACCGGCACGCCCAGTGCCTCGGCCAATGCGACTGCGATGCGCCGCGCCTGCAGGTCGGAGCCGCCGCCAGGCGTGAACGGAACAACGATGCGGATGGGCTTGCTTGGTTTCCACTGGGCGCTGGCCGGCGCACTGCACGCAAGGGCCAGGGCCAGCGCGGTCAATAGGCTGTTCAATAACGAGGGCATGGACGGATCCTTGGTTGGCATCGCGCCACCCACGGGTCGCGACAGGAGCTGGCAATGTACGGCGTCCGTGCAGATCGATATTGACCATGCGTGCCAATGAATTGCCGGATTGCGCCATGGGCCGCAGATCGTCAGCGCACCTGGTCCCGCAGCAAGGGTTTGCCTTGGGTGTCATGGCGGCGGTTCGCGCCAGGCGCCTGTCCGTACTGCTGCCGGTAGGCCCGGCAGAAGTGCGCCAGTGATTCGAAACCGACCGCCACGGCCGTCTCTGTTACAGAGATGGCGGTGTAACGCAACAGGCTGCGCGCATGTTCGAGCCGCAGCCGGCGGTGGTACTGGCCCGGCCCTTCCCCGATGATTTGCGCAAACAGGCGCTGCAGTTGGCGCGTCGACAACCCGGCATGGCTGGAGAGCTCCGGTATGCCCACCGCCCGGTCGAGTGTTCCGTCGAGCAACTCCATGGCCTTGGCCAGCGCCGGATGGTGGATGCGCTTGCGTGCCGTGGGCAACATGCGTTGCGCCACGTCGCCAGGGCGCATATGGTCGTGCAGGCAGTGTTCGGCGACGCGGTTGGCCAGATTCTGCCCATGGTCGGCGGCGATGGCATGCAACATCATGTCGATGGCGGCGGTGCCGCCCGCGCAGGTCAGGCGTCGCGCGCCGACTTCGAACAGGGTTTGTGCCACCACGATCTTTGGAAACCGTTCCCGGAAGGCATCGACCACCTCCCAGTGCATCGTGACACGGTGGCCGTCCAGCAACCCGGCACGCGCGAGCAGGAAGCAGCCGGTATCGAGGGCGCCCAGAGATGCGCCGCCGGCATTCAGGCCTTGCAGCCAGGTGCGCAGGGCGCGCGAGTAGTAGCGGTCGGGCTGGATATCGGCACACAGCACCACGGTGCCCAGCGCCTGTTCGTCGTACAGGCAGCCATGGGGCTGGATCAGTATGCCGTTGCCGTCTGCAACCGCCTGGCCGTCCAGGGACAACAGCTTCCAGGTGTAGGGTGTCTGCAAGTAGCGGTTGGCGATGCGCAGCGGTTCGATCGCCGAGGCCAGCGCGATCACGGCGAACTGCGGGATCAGCACGAACCCGATCGGGCCGGGCAGCATCGGGGTGCTTGTCTGGGGTGTTGCACTGGCAATGGCCATGCGGGATTGTGCAATGCATGGCTGTTATCGTCAATTTACTGGCGCAAACTGAACGTACCCCGCCCGAAACCGACCGCAAAATCGCAGCGTCCCACCATACCTTCAGGGCGTGGCAGCCATTGACCCCAACCGGAATTCGACATGTCAAAACATTCTCCCGCCTTGACCAGGGCGCGTGGCCTGCTGGCCGCCTTGCTGGCGGTCTGTGCCCTCGGTGCAGCGGCGCAGACGCAGCCCAGCACGATCGTGATCGGCATGGGGCCGGTGCCGCGCCATCTGAACTCGGCGGTGCAGTCCGGAATCGCCACCGGTATTCCGGCGACCCAGATATTTGCCAGCCCGCTGCGGTTCGACAAGGACTGGAGCCCACAGCCCTACCTGGCCGAAAGCTGGGTATTCCAGGACGACGGCAAGTCGCTGTTGCTCAAGCTGGTGCCGGGTGCGACGTTCCACGATGGCAAACCCATCACCTCGGAGGACGTCGCGTTTTCTATCATGGCGATCAAGGCCAACCATCCCTTCCAGTCCATGTTCGAACCGGTCGAGCGGGTCGACACACCAACACCTCAGATCGCCATCATCCGGCTCAAGCAGCCGCATCCGGCCATTTTATTGGCGCTGTCGCCGGCGTTCTGCCCGATCATTCCCAAACACATTTTTGGCGATGGCCAAAACTTGCAGACGCATCCGCGCAACGTCAATCCGGTCGGGTCCGGGCCGTTCAAGGTGGTCGCATTCAATCCGCGCGAGGCTATCGTGCTGGAGCGTTACGCCGGGTTCTTCATCAAGGACCGCCCCAAGGTGGACCGCCTGATCATCCGGATCATTCCCGACACCTCGGCCCAGGCGCTGGCGC
>CAMAWD010000011.1 GCA_945861785.1 Rhodoferax sp. OV413
GACTACGGCCTGGTGGTCAGCATCGTCTACCAGAACCGACCCGAACGCCCAGACCAACTCGGCAAGCGGCTCGACGGCGAGATCGCGCAACGCCGTGAACTGCTGACCGCCGGGGAACGCAAGGTGCTGGAGAACCACCTGCAGGCAGAAATTGCGTCCGCAGTGCAGAAGCTCTTGCGCGACGCGGAGCGCCAGGTCGACACCATCAACGCGGAGCTGGCAAAACGGCCCACCTCCACCGGCGTCAGATTCCGGTTGCAGTGGCAAGTGCTGCCGGAGGGGGCCGAAGGTGCGCCGATCGGGTTGGAGGCTGCGCGCAAGCGGCTGCTGAACACCAGCACCGACCTGTGGAGCGCCGAAGACCGGCGGGTCGTCGGCGAGATGCTGCAGCAGCGCATTGCGGCCGAACGCACCCTGGCCGATTCGGACCAGGGAGGCAGCCTGCTGGAACAGCTGGCCCGCGCACTGGACTACCGCCACTGGCACCGTTTTCGGGTCCAGCGCTGGCAGGACGGCCAATGGCGCCCGCTGTCCGGCCCGGCCTCCAGCGGCGAACGTGCGCTGGGCCTGACGGTGCCGCTGTTCGCTGCGGTGTCGAGTTACTACTCGCAGGCCGGGTCTGTCCATGCGCCGCGCCTGGTGTTGCTGGACGAAGCCTTTGCCGGCATCGACGACGCGGCGCGCGCCCACTGCATGGGACTGATCCGCGAATTCGACCTCGACTTCGTGATCACCAGCGAACGCGAGTGGGCCTGTTATGCCGAACTGCCAGGCGTGGCGATTGCGCAGCTGCAGCGGCGCGAAGGCATCGACGCCGTGCACGTCTCGCGCTGGACCTGGGACGGGCGGGCCCGGCGCCGCGACGAGGATCCGGACCGGCGGTTTCCTGCGCCATGACGGTCCAACAGCCACCCGCCGAGCTGGATGCCCGGGTGCAACGCCTGCTGGGTGGCGTCGAACTCGCGCCGCTGCGCCTGCGCTTGCGACGTGCAATCGAGCGCCGCATCGACGGCGCCAAGGGGCCGTCGATGCTGCTCACACAACTCAGCGCCACCGAACACGAAGCGCTTGCGCTTCTCACCGGCCGACCGACTGGCACGGCACGCTCGGCCCGAATCGACGTCGCGCGGCTGGACGCTGCGCTGCGTGACGCCGGCGTCGCGGGCTCGCTGCGGGAGGTGCTGGAGCAGATCGACGGCCCGATCGCCAGTCGCACCGCCGACGCCGCTGCCAAACAGGCGGCTTGGTCCGCGCTGTCCGCCGGGGCCGGCCACGATGCCAGGCTGCACGGCTGGCTGCAAACCCCCGGCGCCACCGCCCTGCTCAAACGCCTGACGCGCCAGGATGTCCTGGCTGCCGATCGATTGCTGGCGGGAGCTGATACGGTCTTGCGCCGGCTGCCCGGCGCCGGCATGACGCGGTCCCAGTTGGCGGCCGAGGCACTGGGCAATGCCCACGCGCTGGACGCCGGCCAGCCGACCGCCAGTGTCGTGCTGGCCGCCTGGCGGTATTGCGAGGTGCTCGCTACGCCAGAAACGGGAGTTGCCAACGCACCAACCGGAGCCGATGGCAGCGAAGCCGGGCCACCCGACGACGCAGACCCGCAACGCGCGCCCGAGACGCGCGACCGTGAGGTGTGGGCGCGAGCCGGCGTGCTGGTGAACGAACTGGCACGCCCGGCGCTGGTGCTGAATTTGCCGGCCCTTGGGCGCTCCGGCGCGTTGTGGACAGCGGGCGAGCCGGCCTACCTGTCGCTGCGCCTGTTGCTGCGTGCGCAACCGCAATGGTCGGTGCAGGACGTACAGATCTTTGTCTGCGAAAACCCCAATCTGCTGGCAATTGCCGCCGACCGGCTGGGTGCACACTGCGCGCCCATGGTCTGCACCGAGGGCATGCCGGCGGCGGCGCAACGCACGCTGCTGACCCAGTTGGCACAGGCCGGTGCCCGCCTGCACTACCACGGCGACTTCGACTGGCCCGGAATACACATCGCCAACCACGTGCTGCGCACCTGGCAGGCGCGGCCCTGGTGCCTTGCCGCTGCCGACTATGAGGCCGCCACAAACAACGCACCGCACGCACGACGCGACCTCGCCGACAGCGGGCCGGAGGCGTCATGGGACAAGCTGCTTGCGCCGGCAATGCGACACCATGGGCTGGCCATTGCGGAAGAAGCGGTGGCAGATGCCTTGCTGGAGGACCTGGAGCGAATTCGCACCATCACGCGGTAAGGGTCCACCTGCGCACAAGGCACCTGGCAATCCTCGCAACGGCAAGCCCGCGCGACCGGCTGGCTCCAGTCGCCCGGCGCCGGGGGGCAAACTCGCTGCGCGCCAGCAGGAAGGCGCGCTTGCGCGTCGCGTCCTCGGCCGAGAACGCGACGCGTGCGCCCATCTCCTCTACAGAGGTTCGAACGTGATCACCTCGCGCACACGCAGCTTTAGCGCATCGGCCACCGCCTGCAGGCGCTCAACCGATACACCCTTGTACTGCGTGGCCTCGTAACGCTGGACTTGCTGCTCGGCCACCGCAAGCTTGTCGGCCAACTCTTTTTGCGTCCAGTTGCGCATGATTCGGGCCTTGATCAGTGCGGGCGCCAGATCGGCAATGGACTCTGCGGTGATTGCCGTCAGTTGACCGTCGCGCAGTCGCTCAAAGTCGGCCACCTCCGCCAGGAGATCGTCGAGCTGACTCTGGGCCGCCTGACGCAGCGCCTTCTGCGCACGCGGGTGGAGCGCGCGAGTGTTACTGTCTGGCGCGTCGATGGCTGCGCGGAACTTGGCGACCTGAGCCTTGCTGATTTGGTACTGGCGTTCGTTGGTGATCATTGGAAATCCTCCAGGTCGATGACGATGATTCCTTTGGGGTTGCCGTCGCGGTCGCGCTGGAAGAAGTCGCCAGGATGCTCCTTGGTGGTGATGAAGCTGCCGTCGATGCAGGCGCGCTTGCAGCCGGCGGCGCGTAGATCCCGCAACGCACGTTCCTGCCCCTCCAGCAACTGCCTGCGCCACGGCGTTGTGCCGAACCGCTCGACGACATCGACCCACGCGGCCAGATGCTCGCCGGGCGGCAGGTTTCCGGTCGAAGGGTCAAGGGCAGGAATCACGACACAACTCTATCGTTGTGTCTATCTCAAGTCAAGCGGCAATTCGCAGCATGGCCACCAACCTGCCCCGCCTGGTCGGACACCAACGCACGTCACGCAATTGACAGTGTTTTCGCGAGCCGCACCTTGAAAGAGAAACTCCGCTGGCTCGTCTGCCGGGTTGCCGGCGTGAACCTGCCGTTCACCCGCGGCCGGGCAGCACCCGGAACCGAGCCCTCGGCAACGGTCAAAGGACCGATGGAGTTGCGGCAAAGCTGACTGCGGCACCCCCGCTGCCATCCGCTGCATTGACCTGTGGCGAAGTTTTTCCGTAACGGGTACAGCCAGATATCCTTGACCGGTATGAGTTGTTCGTGGCTGGTGGACTTCTTTCCGCGCCCGGTGGTGCGACCGACGTTGATCCAGTTGGCAGCCTTGTAGCAGGTTCCCCGGTGGCGCTCGAATTCGACAAATGTCTCAAGCAACACGGGCCGAAATCCGTAGCGTGCGAGCCAATCCTCAGGTAACTGGCGCGCCGCCTTGGCCAGTATTTTTGATGCCAGGCCCTTGGACTGAATCCACGGCAGGATCAGGAATCTGGCGTTGTTGACGACGAGTTGCAGGTTCTGTTGGCGCTGGGCCTCGCTCCAGCCGACAAAGTGCTCGCGCGCCTTGAGTTTCCAGGCGCTGGCGCCAAAGCTGAGCAAGGCCACCAGGCGCTCGCCGGCGAAGACGTTGTAGCGCATTTGGCTGCCCGACATCGGGGTGTAGCCCAGATAGTGGTAGCGCGCGATGTACTCGTTCCACAGGCGCGAGGGCGCAGTGCCGCCCACCGGGCGCAGCGTCAAGGGGCCAAGCTCGTGTACGGGCTGCTGTATCGATGCCTGGGGATCGGTCAGTGGGGTGGGCGGGAAATGGGGCTTGCTTCTTGGTTTGAGCAGTTGCGAGGGCGGCAAGGTGATCAGCCCGTCGGCCTGCATGCGCAGCAGCGCCACGCGGCACGTCATCTCTTTGCTCTCTCCGTTGGGCTTGAACCAGGCGAACAACTCGCACAGTTTGCGCGATAGCGCCGCGCGTTTGAGCCTGGGGTTTTGCTCCATCAAGTCTTTGATGGTCTGGATATCCTGGGCGCTGAACGCGCGAGCGCAGTAGATCATGAACTGTCGATACCTTCTACGTGGTGGATAGGTGCATTCAGGGGGCAAGCCCGCATGGCCTTAAGCCTGGCTTCGTCCATGGCCCAGGGCAGAAATGGGTTGAGGTCCGCTGGCGCGTCGTTGCCATTGTCCACACACGCGCCTGCAAGTAGGCCCCCAGCCAGGTGCGCGCATTGATCTTCCACAGCCTGAGTGTCATCATCAAGCTGTACATCGTGGCGGCCAGCTGGCCAGACCATTGGCTGGCGGAACCGTAGAAGTTCTTGCGCCCCACCACCGGCCCACGCATGTCGGACTCGGCCGCGTTGTTGTCCATGGGGACCCAGGGGTGGTCCACGAACACCGTCAACCCGTCCCAGTGCGCCGCCATGCTGTGGAGCACCTTTGCCGCTGGGGCCGCCAGTAATAATGGATCGGCCAATACCAGGGTGCGCCGCTGTGCCATGTCCTGCACGGCCTGCTCCAGCTGCGTGTGGTGGGTGGCTCGCTGCGGGCTACCTTCTGGGGCTTGCAGACGCAGCCCATTGAGGTGATACAGAGCGCCAATGGCGTCCACGCCGGCAAACGCCCATGCAGACAAATCCGGGTAGGAGTTGGCCAGCTCCAGCAGGTCTCTGCGCACATGGGCCCAGCAAAATGCCAGCACCACCCCGGGGTGCAGCCGGGCAAACTTCTTATATGCCGAATAGCGGTCGCAGCTGATGATGCCGTGCTCCACGCCGGCCAACTCGGCGTCGATCACTGCGGCCGAGCGCGATGCGTTGAGCACATAGTGCACCACCGCATTGGAGTGAAACACCCACAGATACCAACGGTGGCGGATCACGCGCCGATAGGCCTTGACCTCAAGCTCCACTACCTCCGAGTCTTCGGTGCCGGGGAACTCGCTCAGGCCCAACCCGCATTTCGGACATGCCGCGCCGACCAACTCGACGGTCTCCACGCGCGCGGGCAAGTGCGCATGCATCTTGCGTCCATGCCCGGGCTTGCCGCGCTGGTGTCCCCGCGGCCGGACTGACACTGACGGCTGCGATTCGTTGGCACCCTTGCTGCGTTCACTCTTGCGCCCGAACACGCGCTGCTGCAAGTCCCGAATCGTCGCCTGCGCCGCCTCCAATTCGCTGCGCAGGGCCGCCTCGCGTAGCGCGGCTTGATCCAGCGCCCGACGCTGTTCGAGTTCCGTCCATTGCTGGCGCAACGTCGCTCGGCGGTGGCAGGACTTCCAGTAGGCGGCCTGCATCACCAACTCGATGTGCGCCTGCTTGGTGAGCGTCACGTACACGGTGGCAAACGGCACCGGCTTGGCGACGATTGTGTCTACGTAAGCTTCAAAATCACACGGCATCGCACTCATGGGGTGAGCCGTAACGGGAAACGCCTGTTGTGTGCAGTAATTTCTGCGCTACGGCAGAAATGGGTTCACCGAATGCTTACAAAAGTTCGGCCTAGAACTCCCAACTGCGACAACTCGGGCTCCCGCAGCTCGGCTTGCCCCCCACAAATGGGAGTCGCGCGGAGTCGAGCGCGCGCAGGCGACCCAGCCCGGCGGGACTGATCAGGTCGTTGTTGATGTCGGTCACCACGCCGGCCAGCGCGCGGATGCGGCCTCAGGCGTCGAGCAGGCCCGGCTGTTCGTGGCCCGGCGGACCGTAGCGAAGAAGTTTCATGGCGTCCGTGTCGAGAGGAAGGAATGAAAGGGAAGCACCGCGCCGGCCTCAGATGATGGCTTGCGCGCGCAGGCGCGCCAGCGCCTCGCCGTCCAGGCCCAGGGCGCCGAATACCTGCGCGTTGTGCTGGCCCAGAAGCGGCGACGGTATGCGGTAACGCGCTGGCGTCGCGCTCATGTTCCACAGCCGGAACGGCACGCGTAGCTTCCCCAGCACCGGATGGTCGACCCTGGTGAAGAAGTCGCGCGCCGCCAGCTGCGGGCAGCGCGCCAAGTCCTCGGGCGTCTGCACGATGCCCAGCAGCATCTTGTGTTCCTCCGAGGCGCTGCGGAACATCTCGGCCATGGTCCGCTCGCGCGTGGCCTCCACCAGAACGCGCTCAAACGCCTCGGCGTTCTCGATGCGCTGCGCCGGCTCGGCAAAGCGCGGCTCCAGCAGTTCGGGCCGCCCGAAGAAGGCCGCGACCGTCTCCCAGGCGCGCGGCCCGCCGCGCCAACTCGCCTGTGCCACGAAGTAGCCATCTTTGCACGGCAGCACGGTTCCCAGGCCACCGCCGCCCGGCGGGCGCCGTCCGCCCACCGCGCCGGCCCAAGCGTAGGCGCTCTGCGAGCCGACCATGGTCGCGGTGACCACCTCCTGCACCGACACGTCCACATGCTCGCCCTGGCCCTGCAGTTCGCTCTGCAGCAGCGCGAACTGGGTCGCCGCGGCGGCGGCCAGGCCGGCCTGGTACTGCGCCTGGAAGCCGCCGTGCTTGAGCGGCTCGCGGTCGCTTGTGCCGCTGATGCCCATGACCCCCGCCGCCGCATAGGCGACGATTTCTTCTCCCTCGAAGCCGCTGCACGGGCCGCTCTGCCCGAATGGCGTGATCGAGGTCAGCACCAGGCCCGGGCGCAGGGCGGAAAGTTGCGCGTAGCCCAGTCCCAGGGAATTGAGATGGCCCGGCGCGAAGCTCTCGATCACGATGTCGGCCTCACACACCAGCCGGCGCAACAGGTCGGCGCCCTCGGTCGTATCGATGGCCAGCGTGACGCCGCGCTTGTTCAGGTTCAGCAGCAGGAAGAACAGGCTGCGTTCCGGCCCGGGCTGGTCGGCATGGAAGGGCGGCATGCGGCGTCCGGCCTCGCCGCCGGGCGGCTCGACCTTCATCACGTCGGCCCCATGGTCGGCCAGCAGGCGCGCGCACAGCGGCCCGGCGATGCCCTGGCTCAGGTCCAGCACCTTCACGCCTTCGAGCGCGTCTTCGCCGGTGGCATCGGGCGCTGTCATTCGCGGTACGCCTCGTCGCAGGCATGGAACAAGCCCAGCGAAACCATCTCGGAGATGGACCTTCCGGCATGCGCGGCCATGGGACGGCTGACCGGCTGGGTGGCGGTGACGCCGCGGCGCTCTAGGTCGTCGATGCGCGTCGCCTCGTAACCCAGCACCTCGCGCAGCACCGCGCGGCTGTGTTCACCGAAAGCGGGTGCCGGCCCCTGGATGGCCAGCGGCGCGTGCTGCTGGCGCCAGCCGCGTCCCAGCATGCGGCGCCGGCCCATGCCGCGCTCCGGCGCATGGTCCACGGATTCCATGAAGTCGCGCGCGCGCAGGTGCGGGTCGAAGTGCACCGCGTGTGCGTCCTGCACGGCAGACGCCGGCAGGCCGGCCTGGCGCAGCGTCGCCACCACGCTGTCGCGCGGCAACGTGCGCGTCCAGGCCGCGATGACCCCATCGAGCATGTCATGCTCCTGCATGCGGGCGGCGTTCGTCGCAAAGCGCGCGTCTGACGCCAGCGCCGGCTGCCCCATCGCGCCGCACAGAGCGCGCCATTCGGCGTCGCTGCGCACCGTGAACACACACCACTGGTCGTCGCCGGCGCAGGGGTAGCAGCCCTGCGGCGCGAGCCACGGATGCCGGTTGCCGATGCGCTCACCGCGGCGCGCGTTGGAGAGCCAATCGAGGATGTACTCGCCCACCGTGAAGCAGCCGATCTGGTACATGCCGACCTCGATCCACTGCCCGCGGCCGGTGCGGCGCTTGCGCCGCAGCGCCATCGCGATGCCCGCCAGGCAGGCGGAGGCGGCCAGGAAGTCGATGTACGAGGCGCCGGCCTTGGACGGCAGGTCGCCACGGTAGCCCGTCACATGCGCCAGGCCGTGCGTCGCCTCCTGCGTGGTGGCCTGCGCCGGATAGTCTGCATACGGCCCCGGGCCCTGGCCATACCCCGTGTTCGACACCATGATCAGGCCCGGGAGCTCGCGGCTCAAGGTCGCATAGTCCAGGCCCCAGTTGCGCATCACGCGCGGCGTGAAGTTCTCCATCACGATGTCGCTGCGGCCTATCAGCTCGCGCAGGATGGCGCGGCCTTCGGCGCCGCGCAGGTCCAACACCAGCGACTTCTTGCCGCGGTTCACGACGTTGTACATGGAGATCCGGTTCCACGGGTCGGCTCCGGGGTCGGCGTCCGCATAGACGCCATTCATGCGCGTCACGTCCATGCGGTCCGGCCCCTCGATCTTGATGACCTCGGCGCCCATGTCGGCCAGCATCGCGCCGGCGAACGGCACCGAGTAGATCTGCCCCAGGTCGATCACGCGCACGCCGGCCAGGGGCGCCCGCCCCCCCGCTTCGCTCACAGGCGCAGCTCCGATCCCAGGCGCAGCTGACCGGGACGGTCCAGCAGCGCGGCTGCGAGGAGCCGCCGGTGCTCGATCGGCGTGCCGCAACGCAGCGCCCAGGCGCAGATGCGGCGGTACCAGAGCTGCAGGTCGAACTCGAGCATGAAGCCGATGCCGCCATGGATCTGCTGCGAGCCGCGTGCGACCACCACGCATCTCTCGCTCGCGAAGGACTTGGCCTGCGCGGCCTGGACGCTTGCGGGCAGGCCTTGCGCCATACGCCAGAAGGCTTCGCGCGTGAGCAAATCCACGCCGTCGACGGCCAACAGCATGTCAACCAGCATGTGCTGGATGACCTGGAATGAACCGATCGGCTGCTCGAAAGCCACGCGCATCTTGGCGTATTCGGCCGCCATTTCCATGTCGCGCCGCGCCGCGCCCGCCAGCTGGGCCGCCATCGTCAATGCCGCCAGGTCGCACAGCATGCGCGCAAGCGCCGCGCCGCCGGGGACGATGTTGGCCTGCGCCACGGTGACCGCCTCGAAGCGCACACGCTCCTGGCCATCCTTGGCCATGGTCACCAGGGATTCGTGCGTGATCCCGGGCGCGCGCGGGTCGACCAGCGCCGCAGCGACGCTGCCGCCCACGCCCTGGAACAACACCAGGCAACGGTCGCTGACCGCGAAGTTGTCGACACAGGTCCGCACTCCGTCGAGCACCCAGCCTTCGACCGCACGCCGCCCGCGCAAATCCGCGCCATCGGCTGACCAGCGCCCGTCGCCGCCCTGTATCGCGTACGACAACACCGCTTCGCCGCGCGCCACGCGCTGCGCCCAGGTGCGCTGGACATCGTCGCCGAAACGCGACAGCATGTGCGCCGCAACCAGGCTTGATTGCAGCGGCACCGGCGCCAGGCAGCGCCCCGCCTCCTCGAACAGCAGGCCCAACATGGTGAGCGCCAGGCCCTGACCGCCGTCGCGCTCCGGCAGCGCGATGCCGATCCAGCCGAGTTGGCCCATGGTTCTCCACAGCGCCGGCGCATGCCGCGCAACGTCCTTTTCGGCTTGACGCACCAGGGCCGGCGTACATTCGGCGGTCAGGAAGCGGCGCAATTCGTCGCGCAGGGCGAGTTCGTCGTCGTCGAGCAGGACGTCCATGGTGCTCAGGCCCCCCTTGCCGTGGCCGGGCGCGCTCCGGGCCGCGGCGCGCGCGGCAAGTCCAGGCCCTTGCGCGCAATCTGGTCGCGCATCACCTGCACGCTGCCGTGGTTGACGGTGGACTGGAACGCGCCAAGCTGGCTGTGCGAGAACACGCCGCCTTCGACATTGTCCGGCGAACCATGTAGCAGCTGGCCGAACGGCCCCAGCAACTGGCCGAACAGCTCGCTGGAGCGCATTCCGTGCTCGGGCGCGAACACCTTTTCGGCCGAACCCTCGTAGACGAAATCGCCGCCGCGCTGCTCGATCGAGATGCTGCGCATGGTCAGCAGGCGGCACACCTGCGCCTCGATCCAGGATTCGGCCACCTTGTCGCGCACGACCGGGTCGTCGCGCAGGCGCGCGGCGCGCGCATCACCGGACTTGAGCCAATTCACCATGTCCTCGTCGCGCTGCACCGAGATCAGGTGCCGGAAAGCGCCCACGCGGTCCAGGTTGAGGCCGCGCTGCGACACGGCCCAGCCATCGCCCTCCGCGCCCAGCAGGCAGGAGGCCGCCACCTCCGCGTCATCGAAGAACACCTCATTCGTGCGTTCCTCGGCGTAGGTGGCGTTGGCCGGCGGCCCGGGTTCGTTCTGTATCGTCAGCAAGGGCCGTACCGTGATGCCGGGGGTGTCCATCGGCACCAGCAGCACCGACAGGCCCTTGTGGCGGCGCGATTCGGGGTCGGTGCGCACGAGCAGGAAGATGTGCGTGGACACCTGGGCATTGGTGGTGTATATTTTCTGCCCGCTGATCCGGTAGCGCTCACCCATGCGCGTGGCGCGGCAGCGCACGCCGGCCAGGTCCGATCCGCACTGGGGCTCGCTGTATCCCATGCAAAAGACGATTTCGCGCCGGATCACACGAGGCACGTAGTAGGCCTTTTGCTCCTCCGTGCCCGAGGCAAGAATCGCCGGCGCTCCGGTGCCGCCGCCACCGACCACGATTTGCGCGGCGCGGAAGAACTCTTCCTCGATCACGAACTGGGTCGTGCGTTTGCCGCCCTGCCCACCGTATTCCCTGGGCCAGCTGTAAGCGACCCAGCCGCGCGCGCGGATCTCCTCCAGGACCTGCGCCGCGCGCGGGCCGAACCCGCGGCCAAGCTTGTGCCGCTGCAGGTCGGCCAGGACCTCCGGGGTGAACTGCTCGCTGATGAAGGCCTGCACCTTGGCGCGCAGCGCCTCTTCATCGGGTGTGAAAGCGAAATCCATGTTCAGTCCCGCTCAGGGTGTACAGAGTTGCAGCAGATCGTCGACCGGCCTGCGTTCCAGGTCTTCGACGGCGTCCAGCAGGCGCGCGGTGCGCGCGGTGCCGAGCACCGGTGTCGCCAGCCGCTCGAACTTTCCGGCCAGTCGCCGGCCCTGGCGCGCGAGGTCGGGATCAGGAACGGCGGCATCGTGGATCGCGCGCAGCACGCGACCGTCTTTCAGCGTCACGAACACTTCACCTTGCACCATCGGCCAGCCTCCGTCCATGAGTTCGACCCGGACCTTGTCGCGCAGGGCGCACAGCTCAGGGTCGGCGGCGCGCGCGTCGGTGTAGAAGCCGGGGTCGGCGGTATCGGCTCCGGCGAGGGCCGCGGCCGCCATGAAGCGCAGGCTGAACTTCGCTTCCAGGGCCGTGCGCGGCGCCGCAATGTTGCAGATGGTGTCCTGGCCGCGTTCGCCACGCACCACCACGCACTCCAGCTGCTGCAGCAACAGCCGATGCGTCTCGCGCAGCGCGCGGATGCATTCGATGGCCGCATGCGTGCCATAACACGATGCGTGGTACTTGAACAGGTTGTCGCGCAGGTGGAAGCGCGCCAGATCGTCCAGCCCAGCAGCCGGGTCGAAGGCAGGCGCCATCGTGGCGGCGAAACCGGCACGGGCTTCCAGCGCATCGCCACGCGCCAGCAGGCCGGCCGCCGCCCAGGAGGCGGCATGCAGTCCGTTTCGCGCGGCCAGACCCGCATGCAGCGGCTTGCAATCGGTGCCGAACATCGCGCGCAGGCCGGCGGCCTGCGTCGCCGCGACGCTGATCGCGTGCGCGGCGCGCTCCGCGTCGAGCTCCAGCAAATGTGCGCAGGCCGCAGCGGCTCCCAGCACGCCCACGGTCGCGGTGGCGTGATAACCCCGCTCGTAATGACCGGGCGCGACCGAGCTGCCAGCCCGGCAGGCGAACTCGTAACCCGCCACGAAGGACGCCAGCAACCGATCACCACCCAGGCCGCGCTGCTGGGCGAGCGCCAGCACGGCCGACAGAATGGGCGCCGTCGGGTGGCCGTGCATGGCAGTATTCACGTCGTCATAGTCCAGCACGTGCGCGGCGGCACCATTTATCAACGCTGCCTGCGCGGGCGAGGCCAGCTGCATCTGACCGATCAGCGTCGCCACCGGCAGGCCGCCCTCGCCGGCGGCATGCGCGCTGAGCAACCTGACGACCCGGGAGTCCACCCCCGCCAGCGTGACGCCCAGCCAGTCCAGCACGCACTGGCGGGCGCGCTCGCGCACGTCGACCGGGAGTTTCGCCCACCGCAATGCTTGCGTATGCGCAAGCAGCTTCTGCGTGAACGGGCGGTCCAAGCGATTGCCTTTCAGGCGCTCAGTTGCTCAGGTCGAGCTTGGCGTCCTTGACCAGCTTGCCGTAACCGGCGTAGTCGGCCCGGATCAGGCTGGCAAAGGCGTCGGGCCCCGTCACGAACGGGTCTATGCCCTGGGAGGCGAGCGTGGCGATCACGTCGGGCATTGCCGCGATCTGGGCCATCTCGGTCGCCAGGCGGTCGATGACGGGCCGCGGCGTGCCGGCGGGCGCCAGCAGGCCATACCAGGTGCGCGGCTGGAAGTTGGGCACGCCGGCCTCGCGAAAGGTGGGCACATCGGGCAGGGCCTTCATGCGTTCGCTGCCGCTGTAGGCCAGCGCGCGCAGGCGCCCGCCCTGGATATGCTGCAGCACGGCCACCGGCGTCTGGAACGCGAGCTGCACCTGGCCGCCGAGCAGGTCGGTGGTGGCGCCGCCGGCCCCCTTGTAGGGTATGTGCTTGAAGCGCGTGCCGGTCAGCAGCGCAAGCTGTTCCATGGCCAGGTGCGTCAAGCCGCCCGCGCCGGAGGTGGAGTAGTTCAGTTCGCCCGGCTTGGTCTTCGCAAGCGCCACCAGCTCCAGCACCGTGCGCACGGGCACCGACGGATGCACGGCCAGGATAAGGTCACTCGCGCCCACGGTGCCGATCGCCGCCAGGTCCCGCGTGACGTCGTAGGCCGTCGGTATCTGGTAGGGGAACAGCACCAGCGTGGCGGCGCCGAGCAACAGGGTATGGCCGTCGGGCGGTGACTTGACGACAAACTCGGTGCCGATGGAGGTGCTGGCGCCGCCCTTGTTGTCCACGATGACCGGCTGGCCCAGGCGCTGCGACAGCTTCTCGCTCAGCACGCGCGCCACGGCCGTGACGCTGCCGCCCGGCGGGAACGGCGACACGATGTGGATCGGCTTGTTCGGCCACGCCGGCTGTTGCGCTGCCACGGGGACAGCCAGCACGGCACAAGCGGCCACGGCGGCCAGGAAACGCAGGATTCCGTTCGGTTTCATCGTGTGTGCTCCCAGCTTTCGGGCGGCCACCCGCGACGGAGTGCATCGCGCGGGGCCGCCCTACTCATCGCTTTTCGGCCAGGAAGGGCGCCGGGATCGCCGCATTGATCTTGCAGTCCAGCAGGATCGGGCCTTCGGGCCGCGCGAGCAAGGGCGCGAGCGCCTCCAGATCCTGCATCGAGCGTATCGTCGCAGCCTGGAACCCGAAAGCCTCGGCGACCGGCGCAAAATCCACATCGGGAAAGACCGACATGCCCACCGGCATGTCGACCTGGCGCAGGAAGTGCAGTTCGGCTCCGTAGGCGCAATCGTTCATGAGCACGATCACGAGCGAAATATCCTCGCGCACCACCGTCTCGAGTTCGCCCAGGGTCATGAGGAAGCTGCCGTCGCCAAGGAACAACACGGTCGGACGATCCGGGGCGCCGCGCGCAAATCCGAGCGCGGTGCCGAAGCCCATGCCGATGGAAGAGAAGTCGGCCGTCATCTTCATCTGTCCGGGACCCTCCACCTGCACGAAGGGCACCACCTGTAGGAAGTTCCCGGCATCGTAGACGGTATTGCGATTGGCCGGCAGCATGCGATCGAGCGCCAGCGCGAGCACGCGCGGGTCCACCGTGCGGGCCGTGTGCGCGGGCTTGAACTCACTCGCCAGGTCGTGCCCGGCCAACAAACGGCCGAGCTGCCCGTCGCGCAAGGGCATGTCGGCAACGGCGCGTGCCGGGATGCGCTCGCGCAAGGCCTGCGCCGTGCGCGCTGCGTCGGCCACGATGCCCACATCGACCGGGTACCAGCGACCGATGGCCGTGGCGTCGCTGTCGATCTGCAGCACGGGAACTCCGCTGGGCAAAGCGTGGCCGTTGCTGGTGGTGCGCTGGTTCATGCCGGCTCCGACGACCAGCACCAGGTCGGCCTGCTCCATGATGCGGCGCCCAGCCGCGTGCGAAAACGAGCCGATCACGC
This sequence comes from Rhodoferax sp. OV413, assembly GCA_945861785.1. Lineage (GTDB taxonomy): Bacteria > Pseudomonadota > Gammaproteobacteria > Burkholderiales > Burkholderiaceae_C > CAISIP01. Next base: position 14,233 of record CAMAWD010000011.1, read on the forward strand.
CACAGTCGAAGGCATGGCCGCGAAACAGGCTGCGCGCCTTCAGGCTGGTGGCCAGCGCCGCGCCCAAGTGGTCGGCCAGCGCGATCAGTGCTTCGCGCGCGTGCAGCGCGCCTTGACCCGCGACGATCAGCGGTTTGCGGCAGGCGGCCAGCATGCGCGCGGCGGATTCGAGCGCGTGCTCGCGCGGCGCAGGCAACGGCAGCGGCTCGGCGCGGCGCGCCAGCGGCCGGCTGGCCGCTTCGTCGAGCGGCTGCAACTGGACGTCCATCGGCAGCAGCAAGGCGACCGTGCCCTCGCGCAGCGTGGCGGCCACCGCGTCCTGCAGCAACTGGCGCGCGTGCGCGCCGTCGGTCGGCCGGTACACCGGGATGCCGGCCGCCTGCAATGCGCCCACGGTGTCGAAGGCCTTGCCGTCCGGACCGGTGGGGCGGCCGGCAGGCTTGGCGAGCGGAGCCTCGCCGAAGACCAGCAGCACGCGCGAGCCGGTGCGTTGGGCATAGGTGGAGCCGTGCAGCGCATTCGCCGCGGCCGGACCGCGACCTATGATGGCGATGCCCAGGCGTCCGCTGGCCGCTGCGTAGCCTTCAGCCATCGCAACCGAGGTGTTCTCGTGCCGCGCGCTGTGGAATTTCACGCCAACCGCATCCAGCGTGGTCACGAGTCGCGCCGTATCGTCACTCATGAGCCCGAACACGCAGCCAGTGTCGAGGTCGCGGATGTCCATCGCAAGCAGCTCGTAGGCAGGGCGGGTGGTGGCTGTCATCCGGAGGTCGTGGCGTGCTGAAGATCGAGGGGTTGTGGTCCAGGAACGAGCATTGTTGGGCCAACACATGCCGGTATTGATCGTGATAGCTGATGCCGTGCTATCAGAAATGGCAATGGAAACCGGCGCGCTTCGCTCCTACGATGCGGCAGGCCCGAATGAGGGCGTACCCAAGGACTGGAGCAGCGCTTGATCGAGCAGCAGAACACACAGGGCGGTCCGGCCGCGGAGCTTCGCGCGCTGGCGGAGCAGGTGCAGGCGTTGCGCGCCGAAGTGCGCTTTCTGCACGACCGCCAGGCGATCGCCGATGTGATGGTGCGATACACCCATGCGCTGGACCGGCACGACTGGGACGCCTTGTGCAACGAGGTGTTCCACCCCGACGCGGTCTGCGACTACGGCTTCATCGTCGGCGATCCACCGCACCTTTGCCGCAGGCTCGAGCGGATCTACCAGCAGGATTACGAACTGCACTCCCACTTTATCGGCAACCACCACAGCCAGGTGGACGGCGACAGCGCCCAGGCGCAGACCTACTGCACCACCTTTTCGCTCCTGAAGGGCGGCCAGGGCATACGCTCGCTCTACATCCGCTATCTGGACCGGCTGGAACGCCGCGACGGCGTGTGGAAGATTGCGTTGCGTCGCATGCTGCTGGATGCACGCTCCGAAATCCCGGCCAGCGCCGCGCCCGATCGCGAGAACCGCTGGGACCGAAGCGACCCGGCCTACCAGCAGGCGCAGCTTCCGCGCGGACGCATGGCGCTGTGGAACTGTTGAACCCGAGGCCAGCGATGCTCGAGCACCCTGAAGCCCGCCAGTCTGCGCTCTCCCCCGCCAGCGCCCTGCCGCTGCTGATCGGCGGCGACTGGGTGCCTGCTGCTTCGGGTCGCAGCTTTGCGACCCTGGACCCTTCCACGCGCGAGGTCATTGCGCTGGTGGCGCACGGCGGCCCGGAGGACATCGACCGCGCCGTGGCCGCGGCGCGGAGCGCCTTCGAGGGACCCTGGTCGCGCTTCAAGCCGGCGCAGCGCCAGGACCTGCTACTGAAGCTAGCCGACCTCGTCGAGCGCGATTTCGAGACGCTGGCCATGCTCGACTCGCGCGACATGGGCGCGCCTATTACACGCACGCGCGGTGGCCGCGAACGCGTGCGCAACCTGTTGCGCTGGTATGCGGCGCGCGCCACCAGCATCCATGGCCAGACCATTGCCACCTCCACGCCCGGCGAGTACACCACCTACACGGTCAAGGAGCCCGTGGGCGTGGTCGGCGCCATCATCCCGTGGAACAACCCGATCGCATCCACCTGCGGCAAGTTGGGCGCCGCGCTGGCGACCGGCTGCACCATCGTACTCAAGCCTTCCGAGGAATCGCCGCTGTCGGCACTGCACCTGGCCCGGCTGTGTCTGGAGGCAGGCGTTCCGCCGGGCGTGGTGAACGTAGTCCCCGGCTTCGGCCATGACGCTGGTCAGGCGCTAGCCGGCCACATGGATGTAGACAAGCTGGCCTTCACGGGCTCGCACCTCACTGGGCAGAAGATCGTGCAGGCGTCCGCCGGCAACCTCAAGCGCCTGTCGCTGGAACTTGGCGGCAAATCGCCCGACATAGTGTTCGCCGACGCCGACCTGGACGAAGCAGTGCCGGGCGCTGCGATGGCCGTATTCATGAACTCTGGCCAGATCTGCGCCGCGGGCACGCGCCTGTTCGTCGAGGACGCCATCTATGACGACTTCGTGGCCCGCGTGGCTGACTATGCGCGCACGCTGCGCGTCGGCCCCAGCCTGGATACGGCGACGCAGATCGGCCCGCTGGTGTCGTCGGCGCAACTGGCCCGCGTGCAGGGCTACCTGGATGCCGGCCGCAGCGAGGGCGCTCGCCTGATCGCCGGTGGCGAACAGGACACGCGCGGCGCGCTGGCGCAGGGCTGGTTCGTCCCGCCTACAGTCTTTGCCGACGTATCCGACGACATGCGCATCGCGCAGGAGGAAATCTTCGGCCCGGTGATTTCCGCGATCCGCTTTCGCGATATCGATGAGGTCATCGCGCGCGCCAACCGCACACAGTTCGGCCTGGCAAGCGGCATCTGGACGCGCGACGTGCGCAAGGCGCACCATGTGGCGAACCGCCTGCGCGCCGGAACCGTATGGATCAACTGTTACAACGTGGCCGACCCGTCCATGCCCTTCGGCGGCTACAAGATGAGCGGCTACGGCCGCGAACGCGGCGAGCAGCACCTGGAGGAACACCTGCAGGTGAAGTCGGTCTGGCTGCGCACGGGATGAAGCGCATGGCGAGGCACGCATGATCCGGCTGGTCCACTTGCTGCGGCGCACTTCCGGCACCAGCGCGGCCGAGTTCACCGCCTACTGGCGCGACGAACACGCGCCACGCGTCGCATACCACCAGAAGCGGCTGGAGCTGCTGCGCTACGTGCAGACGCATCCGGACGCCGCCGCCGAAACGGGCGACCGGCGCGCCAGCGAAGCACGCGGCGGCATGGCGCCGCCCTGGGACGGCATTTCGGAAACCTGGTGGGCGTCGGAGCAGGCCCTGGCAGGTGTGCTGACGTCGCAGATGGGCCGCGCCGCACTGAAGGACATCGTCGCCGACGAGCTGGTTTTCACCGATGGCGCCGCATCGCCGCTGTGGCTGGCGCTCGAGTATCCGCAGGTCAGCGTCTCGCGCGAACGCGCGGTGGCGCGGCCGCGCACCGGCGTGATGCGCGTGCACATGGCGCTGCAGCCGCGCGAGGGCATGGGCTTCGACGAGGCACAACGGTACTGGCGCAGCGTGCATGGCCCGCTGTTGCGCCAGCACGCGCCGGCCCGCGGCATGCTGTGCTACCAGCAGGTCCACCGCTTCGATTCGCCGCTGGCCGCAGCGCTGAGTGCGCCGCGCGGCAGCTCGGCGGGCGCCTTCATGGGTCACGCGGAAGCCTGGTACGACCGACTCGCCATGCCGACCGGCCCGGAAACCGACGACGCCATGGCCGTGGCCATCGCTGACGAGCGCAACTTCATCGACCTGCGGCATTCCGTGCTGCTCACGGGCAAGGAGCTCGTGTTCGTCGACCGCAGCTGGATCTGAATCCTTCCCCCTTCCACCCCGCTTCTTTCATTCGACACAGCTGGAGACGACCATGCACCTCAAAACCATGACCCGCGCGCTGCTCGCCGCGACCTTGCTGGCTGCCGCCGCCACGCCGGCGCTGGCCCAGAGCGCCAAGGGCGTCAGCCCCAAGGAAATCCGCCTGGGCATCATGAGCGCCACCACCGGGCCGGTGGCCGCCTACGGCATCGCCATGCACGCCGGCACTGCGTCCTACCTCAACATGGTCAACGAGAAAGGCGGCATCAACGGCCGCAAGATCGGGCTCGTGGGCGAGGACAGCCAGATGTCCACCCCGGTGGCCATGACGGTGGCGCGCAAGATGACGGCGGGCGACGGCATCTTCGCCCTGCTCAATTCCGGCGGCACGCCGCAGATGGACGCGTTGCGCCCCTACCTGATCCAGCAAAATGGCGTGCCGATCTTCGGACCCTACGGCGGCCTGACCGACTGGTACGCCCCGTCTCAGAACGGCCTGTATGGCCTGCCTGTGACGGCCGAGGACCAGGCGCGCACGCTGGGCCGCTGGCTGGCGCGCGACGGGCGCAAGAAGATCGTGGTGCTGCACATCGAGGCCGCCTCGTTCGTCAAGGGCGCCAAGGAAGTCGAAACCGGCTACCGCTCGGTCGTGACCAATGGCAGCGTCGAACTCATGGGCGTGAAGCTGCCCACCACGGACTACGCTCCGGTCGTCATCAAGCTCAAGCAGATCCAGCCCGACGCCTTGGTCGTGATGGTGCAGGAAGGCGAGACCGTGCTGCTGGCCAAGGAACTGCAGAACCAGAACCTGAAGCTGCCGCTGTATGCCTGGACACCCTCGGTGTCGCTCAAGCTGATCGAACTCGGCGGCCCCGCGGTCGAGGGTATGAAGGCGGTCTCGTGGACCGCCTCGCCCACCGACGACACGCCGGCGGTGCGCGAGTACCGCGCGGCCCTGGCCAAGTACTTTCCCAACCAGAAGCCCGACTTCGTGTCGCTCTACACCTGGGGCTCGACCAAGGTCTTCGTCGAGGCGCTATCGCGCATGAAAGGCCCAGTCACCACAGACGAACTGCAGAAGGCCCTGTATTCGCTGAAGAGCTACCAGACCGGCGTGCTGGCGCCCGTGACCTTCTCGGCACAGCGGCACCTGGGCACGAGCGCGCTGTACCCGGCTGAAGTCGTCGGCGGTCAGTGGAGGATGGGGCCTCCGATCGACATCAACGCGCCGAAATGAGCAAGGACAGCCGGATGCAGTGGGACGTGGCGCAACTCGACCGCCTGTTCCGCGCCGATCCGGAACTGGCGATCACAAGCCGCCACTGGAGCGCGCGCGTGGCGATCGAGGTCGGCGCCGATGCCTATCTGCTGACACTGCGCGACGGCGAGGTGCAAGGCTTCGAGCGGGCCCGCACAGAGCAGCCGGAGCTGCGCCTGGCCGGCAGCGAGCAGCAGTGGCGCGAACAGCTGGAAGCCGTCCCGCGCCCCTACTGGCAGGATCCGCTCATGGGGGCGATGTTTGCAGAAGGGGCAGCCGACCCGGCGAACCGCTTCCGCGTCGAAGGCGACAACTTCGCGCACGTCTTCCCGTTCTACCCGGCCATCCAGCGCATCGTCGCAATCCTGCGCGAATACTGCAACGGCGGCGTGGCCGGCGCATCCACGCTGGCACCGGTGCAGCGCGCGTTCGACCGGGCGGTCGGGCGGTACGCCTATGTCATGGTGCAGGGCGTGCAGTACCGTGTCTACTTCGAGGAAGCCGGCGCGGGCATACCTGTGCTGTGCCAGCACACGGCCGGCTCGGACAGCCGCCAGTACCGGCACCTGCTGGAGGACGAGGAGCTCGGCCTGCGCTACCGATTTATCGCCTACGACCTGCCCTACCACGGCCGCTCGAATCCACCGAACGGCATCGAGTGGTGGAAGCAGGACTACAAGCTGCGACTGGACTTCCTGCTCGAATTCGTCGTCGCGTTCTCACGCGCGCTCGCTGTGGAGCGGCCCATTTTCATGGGCTGTTCGGTCGGCGGCTTCCTGGCGCCCGACCTGGCCTACTACCGACCGGCGGAGTTCCGCGGCGTGGTGGGCATGAACAGCGCGGTGCATTTCGGCCATGTCGAGATTAGCGACATGACGCGCAGCTACTCGCATCCCAAATTGTCGGGCGCCTGGAAGGCCGCCAACATGCTCGGACTGATGGCGCCCGGCACGCCCGAGGCGCTGCGGCGGGAGATCGCCTGGTTCTATTCGCAGGGCGCGCCGGCGGTGTTCGAGGGTGACCTGCAGTATTACCTGCGCGACCACGACCTGCGGGGCAAGCTGCAGGACATCGACACGCGCAAGTGTCCGGTCTACATCCTGGTCGGCGAATATGACCGCCTGCGCGTGGCGCCCATGGGCTCGAAGGCCGTCGCTGAGGGGATACCAGGCGCGCACTACGCCGAGGTGGCGCAGGGCGGGCACTTCCTGATGTCGGAAAACCCGGTGGAGTTCCGTCGCATCATCGGCCCCATCCTCGACGCGATCGCGGCGCATCCGGGGGCATGATGGGTGGCTTGTCCGAACTGCTGTCCCTGGTTATTGCCGGTGTGGCCAGCGGCTCGGCCTACGCGCTGCTGGCATTGGGCGTGGTGATCATCTTCCGTTCCACCGATGCGGTGAACTTCGCGATCGGGCAGACCGGTGTGATCGCGCTGTACGTGGCCAGCCTGCTGATTTCCGCCGGCCTGCCAGTGTGGCTGGTGCTGCTGGCGGCAACCGTGGTTGGTGCCGTCGCGGGCGTCGTTACCGAGCGCGCCATCATCCGCCCGCTCGGCCACCGCAAGAACTTCGCCTTCATCTCGCTGGTCGTCACGATCGGCCTGACCTTCATGCTGCAGGCGCTGATCGGTGCGGTTTGGGGCCATCCGCCGCGCGCCTTCCCGCCGCTTGTCGCAGGCACGCTGCAGATAGGCAGTTTCGCCGTGGCCTGGAACAAGGTCGTTGCCACTGGCGTGGCGCTGTCCTGCATGGGCGTGGTCGCGTATTTCTTTGGCCGCACGCCGCTGGGCATCGCGATGCGCGCCAGTGCCGAGGACCACTTCGCGGCCCGCATCGTCGGCCTGGACGCCAACCGTGTGGCCATCCTGGCATGGTCACTCGGCTGCGGCCTGGCCACGCTGGCGATGTTCTTCCTCGCGGCCGAGCAGTCGCTGAGTTCCACGCTGGCCGACCACTCGCTGTTTCGCGCCTTCGCCGGTGTATTCCTTGGCGGCCTCACTAGTATGCCGGGCGCTGTGCTGGGCGGCTTCGCCATCGGCATCCTGGACAACCTGGCCGGGGGCTACGTGTCGCCGAACTTTCGCGACTCCATCGTGTTCGGGGTGATCGTCGCGGTGCTGTTCCTGCGGCCGGCCGGCCTGCTCGGCACGGCGCGCAAGCAACGGGTATGAAGCGGCGGATCGCGATCACGGTCATCGGCGCGCTGGCATGGGCGGTGCTGGCGTCCGGCCTCGTTGCGGGCGACTACGCCCGCTTCCTCGCCGGCTCGGTCGCCTTCTCTTCCATCACCATCCTGTCGATCTCCATCCTGGCCGGCGTATGCGGGATCTGGTCCCTCGGCCACACCGCCTTCATCGCGATCGGTGCGTACGTCAGCGCCAGCCTGGCCGCTGCAGGCTGGCCGCTGGAAGCCATCCTGCCCGTGGTTGCCCTCGCCGCGGCCTTGGTGGGCTACGTGCTCGGCGTATCGGCCGGACGCTTCTCCATTCTCTACTTCGGCCTGCTCACCCTGGCGGTGGCTTTGAGCACGGCCGAAATGGTAGGACGCTTCTCCGACTTCACGGGCGGCGACAACGGGCTCGCGGTACCGCCCATGAAGTCGCTGCTGCTACAGCGCGAACTGCTGCCGGCGGACGGACCGGCGGTGGCGGTAGTGCTCGCGACGCTGGTCTTCATCCTGGCCGACGCGGTGGTCAACGGCGCCATCGGAGAACGCTGGCGCGCGGTCAAGAGCCAGCGCATTGCCGCCAGCGCACTTGGCCTGGTTCCGCACCGCGCGAATGCCAACGCCTTTGCCTTCAGCGCCGCGATCGCCGCGGTCGGGGGCGTGGCCGCGGCCCTGGTGGTCGGCTTCCTGGATCCGATCGTGTTCGACCTGCGCAGCGCCATCATGCTGATCGTCGGGTCCGTGGTGGGCGGCATCGGCTCCTTCGCGGGCGCGGTGGTGGGTGCGGCCTTCATTGTCGGCGTGCCGGAAGCCGGCAGCGCCTTCAAGGATATCTCGGCCTTCGCACTGGGCGCGGCCATGGTGTTGGTACTGCTGGTACTGCCACGCGGGGTGGCGCCCACGCTTGCCGGGATGCTGGAGCGCGCGTGGCGGCGCCCGCAGTTGCACCAGCCCCCGGTCGGCGGCGCGCAGGCGGCCGGCGCCGTGACGCAGCTGACGCGCCGGCTTATGCCGGCCAGCCAGGAGCCGCTGAATATCGAGAACCTCTCGGTCGCCTTCGGCGGCCTGTCGGTGCTGCAAGAGGTCTCGCTCAGCGTCGCACCCGGCGAGTCCGTGGGCCTGATCGGTCCCAACGGTGCCGGCAAGACCACGCTCATCAACGTGATCAGCGGCTTCGTCGAGCCGGGCGGCTGCGACGTGCTGCGTTTCGGCGAAACCGACCTAACGCGCGCGAGCGTACATGCGCGTCTCGGGCACGGCATCGGCCGCACCTTCCAGCACGCCGAGCTGTTCGACGAACTCACGATCCGCGAGTCGCTGGTCGTCGCGGCGCTGCAGCGCCCGGCCGGCGCGGCTGCGGCGGGCTTCGCCTCGGCCGACGACATCGCCGACGCGGTTCTGGACGGGCTGGCGCTGCGCGCCGTGGCCGACGCGTTCCCGGAAGAACTGCCCTTCGGCATTCGCAAGGTGGCCGACGTAGCGCGCACGCTGGCCGCCGGCGCACGCTTCGTAGCGCTCGACGAACCGTTTTCCGGGCTGGATTCTGCAGAGATCGCCGAGCTGCGCGCCATCCTGCGCAGCATGAAGGCCGCCGGTGTGTCGATCCTGCTGATCGACCACGCGGTGCAGGAGGTGCTCGACATCGCCGACCGCGTCGTGGTGCTCAACTTCGGCACCGTGCTGGCCAGCGGCACGCCGCGCGAGATCACCGAGAACCCGCTGGTGCAGCAGGCCTATTTCGGCCGAGGCAAGGCCCGCCACGAAGAGGCTGCGCGTGGCTGAGGAAGCCATCGTCAGCGCGCAGGGCCTGCGCCATCGCTACCGCGGCGTGCTAGCGCTGGACGGCATCGCCATCCGAATCGCGCCAGGCTCCTTCACGGCCGTGCTTGGGCCCAACGGCGCGGGCAAATCCACGCTGGCGCAGGTGCTTGGCGGCGTGCTCGCGCCCACAGAAGGGTCAATCCGCTGGAGCGGCGTCCCGGCGCGCGCGCGCAGCCTGGTGCCGTATGGCATCTGCCTGGTGCCAGAAGGAAGGCGTCTGTTCGGTGAGCTCAGCATCGCCGAGAACCTGGTGGTTGCCGGTTACGGCGCCGGCCTGCGCGGAGAAGCCTTGCATATCCGCGTGGCACACGTAGCACAGACCCTGCCGGAATCGCTGCGCGACAGCATGCAGGCGCGCCTGGCGATGTCGCTGTCGGGCGGGGAGCGGCAACTCGTGGCGCTGAGCCGCGCTCTCATGTGTGACCCGCGGCTGGTGATCCTCGACGAACCCTCGATGGGGCTCGCGCCGCTGATGGTAGACAAGGTCTACGATACGCTGACGGAGCTGCAGGCAAAGGGCGTCGCGGTGGTGGTTGTCGAGCAGATCGCCACGCATGCGGTGGACCATGCCGACCAGCTGTTCCTGCTGTCGCGCGGGCGTGTGGTCTACAGCGGCGCCCCGACGGAGCAGACGGTAGCCGACGCCATAAAGTCAAGCTACGTCGGCGCCGCTAGCTGAAATCCTTTGTTGCATCGCCATCTGCCATGTTCACATCCGACCGCTACCCCGACATCGTCTATATCGAAGAAGTCATGCGCGAAGGCATGCAGATCGAGGACGCTGCGATTCCCGTCGCCGACAAGGTGGCACTGCTGGACGCGTTGTCGGACACCGGCCTGGACCAGATAGCCGTCGGCTCTTTCGTGAGCGCGCGCTACACGCCGCAGATGGCGTGTATCGAGGAGCTGGCCCGCAAGTTCACACCGCGGCCCGGCGTGACCTACCTGGCGCTGGCGCTCAACGCGCGCGGTGCCGAGCGCGCCCAGGTCTACGCGCCGCCGCTGACAATCGAGCGCGGCTCGCCGCGGCCGCGCCTGAGCTGCCATATGTGCGATGTGTTTGTGCGCCGCAACGTCAACCGCAGCCAGGCCGACGAGATCGCCGCGTGGCCCCGGACGGTGGCGAAGGCCAAGGCCGCGGGTGCACGCGAGGCCAGCATCGGGGTGAACGCCGCCTTCGGCTCCAACTTCCTGGGCGACTTTCCGGTCGAGTCCGTGCTACGCATGCTCGAGATCCAGCACGCGTTGTGGGACGAGGCCGGCATCCCCGTCACCGAGCTGCGGCTGGGCGACCCCATGGGCTGGAGCCACCCGGCCAAGGTCACCGAACTGCTCATGGGCTGCCGGCGCCGCTGGCCGGCTTTGAACGATTTCTCGCTGCACCTGCACGACAGCCGCGGCATGGCCATGGCCTGCGTCTACGCCGGCATCCTGGCGCTGGACGCGACACACACGCTGCGCCTGGAGGGCACGCTCGCAGGCATCGGCGGCTGCCCCTACTGCGGAAGCGGGCGGGCCACCGGCATGGTGGCCACCGAGGACCTGGTGCACATGCTTGAAGGCATGGATTACCGCACCGGCGTCGACATGCCCCGCTTGCTCGCCTGCGTGGACATGCTGGAACGCATGATCGGCCGCATGGGCTGGGGCCATGTCGTGCGCGCAGGCCCGCGGCCGACGGAGCGCGCGACGCTGCTGGACATCAACGCGCCCTTCATCGAGACACTCGTCCAGGCGCAGCATTTCAGGCGCGGCCCGGCCGCTTACGCGGGCGGCATCGTGCCCTGGCGTGAGCCGATCCACAGCCCGTACCGTGATCGCGTCGACCAGGGGCTACCTGCCTACGATACCGATGGCGACTGGCCCTGGACGCAGCCGCATTTCCCGCAGGGGCAGCACAAAGGCACAGCCGCGTGAGCACTGCCGACCTGGCGGGACTCAGCCCCGAATTGCGCGCGATGATCGGCGTGCAGACCGGGCGCACCCGCTCCGGCGTGGTGGAGGCTGACGGCGTGCGCCGCTTCGCCCAGGCCATCATGGATCCCGATCCACGCTACTGGGACGAAGGGTTCGCACGCCATGCGCGCCACGGCGCCGTGGTGGCGCCGCCGTTGTATTGCACGCATTTGGGCCTGAAGGCACCGGCGGGAACGCCGGACCATCTCGACGCGGCGTTCGCGCGCGACCCCGACTTCGATGGCAGCAGCGTCGCGCTGCCATCTGGCGCGGAGACCCTGCCCAAGCTGCCGACGCCGTTCGTGCGCATCCTGAACGCCGGCAACGAGATCGAACTGCGGCGCTACCCGAGCATTGGGGACGAGGTGTTCTCGCACATGCGTTATGCCGACATCACATCCAAGCAGGACCGCGACGGCAAGCCCATGCTGCTGGTGGTGATCGAAACCGTGTATTCCACCGCGCACGAAGAGGTCCTCTGCATCGTGCGCACCTCCCAGATCCGGCGCTAGATGGTCACTGCAGAAGAACTCCGCGCACCCCCGCAGCTCCACTGCGATGACCTCATGGTTGGCGACCTGCTGCCGACGCTGACCATCGGGCCGCTCACCACCACCCACGCGATGCGCTGGAGCGCGGCGATCGAGAACTGGCACCGCATCCACTATGACCAGGCCTTCGCCATCTACCACGAGGGCCTGCCCAACGTGCTGATCCAGGGGTCGTGGAAACAGAGCGTGTTGTGCCGTTACCTCAAGGACTTGTGCCTGCCCGACGGCTGGTTGTGGAAGGTTGGGTTCCAGCACCGCGCCATGATCGTGCCGGGCGACACCGTTACCTGCTGGGCGCGCGTCACGGGCAACACGCTGGTGCAGGGCGTGGGCCATGTGGCGCTGGAAGTCGGCATGCGGCTGCAAAGCGGCGTCGAGACCTGTCCGGGCACGGCAACGCTGGTGCTGCCGGCGCGCGGCGGACCCGCCGTGCCTTACCCCTTCGTCGCACCGGCCTTGCAAGGCCAGGGGTAACGGCATGCCGCACTGGATCGCCATCGGAACCAATGACGCGTGGCGCGACCCGCAGGTGATGCGCGCCGCGTTGGCCGACTCGGCGCGCTGGCGGCCCACGGCGCGCTCCAGCATCAGCAGCGTGATGCTGCTGGAGGACGGCCGCTTCGTCGCCGAGTGTCATGGCCCGACGCTGGCGGAGTTCGAACACTGGCTGTCCGACAACGGCTGGGAGGTCGAGAGCTGCCGCCGTGCCGAGCGCATCGCGCGAACTGGCAGTGTGTGGGATCTCGACTAAGGCCGGACAGCGCCCTTGGAAGGCGCTCGCCCGGGCCATCAGCATTCAGGCATCTGACTGCCCATCAGCTTTCACGATGACTGTGCAGGCCGGCCTCCGCTAGACTTTTCACCTGAGAGAAGCGCCGGCACGCCCGCAGGCGCATACCCTTGGAGACAAGCCAGATGCGGTTCCACCCTTCCCGAATCGTCCTGCTGGCGGCGGTCGCCCTCGCGGCCATGTGCAACGGCGCCCATGCGGCGTTCCCCGACAAGCCGATCAAGCTCGTGACGCCGTTCCCGCCCGGTGGCCAGGTGCCGACCATGGCCTACATGCTGGCCATGCGCATGGGCACGGCACTCGGCCAGCCCGTGGTACTGGAGCCGCGGCCTGGCGCGGGCGGAACTATCGCCGCCAGCGCCGTGGCCAAGGCGCCCAAGGACGGCTACACCCTGCTGTTCGCCACCTCCGGCATGCTGGGTATCGCCAAATACCAGCAGAAGGACCTCGCCTACGACCCGGTCGCCGACTTCGCGCCGATCGCACACCTGGGCGTCGTCGCGGTCGGTGTTTTCGCAAGCAACCAGGCCGGCATCGCCACACCCGAGCAACTGCTGGCGGCGGCGCGCGCCAATCCTGGCAAGATCAACTTCAGCTCGCCCGGCATCGGCAGCGTGTCGCACCTTGCGGGTGAACTGCTGAAGGCGCGCGCGCGCGTCGACATGGTGCACGTGCCTTACCAGGGCTTCACGGCCCAGGTCACCGACCTGATCGGCGGGCGCACCGAGCTGGCGTTCGCAGGCATGGCCAGCGGGTTGCCACAGGTGCGCGAAGGCCGCTTCAAGCTGGTCGCGATTGCCGGCAAGTCGCGCTCCAAAATGACGCCCGAGGTCCCCGCGCTCGGCGAATTGCTACCGGGGTATGACGCCCCCGCTTGGCTGGGCATCGTCGCGCCGGCAGGCACTCCACCGGACGTGCTGTCCCGGCTGGAGGCGGCGGCGCAGGAGTCGCTGAAGGATCCGGCGCTGCTCAAGGGCCTGGAGGAACAGGGACTGGACCTCGAGGTGATCGCCGGACGTGGTTTCGGCGACAAGATCCGGCGTGAATTGCCCTTGTGGGAAGAGGCGGTCAAGGCCTCGAGCACGCCGGCGCGCTGAGCGGGAGCAGGCCCGTCATGCGACGCCAATGGCAAGCACGACCGGCCGAGCCGACCCGCCAGTGGCAGGTCGGCGCCGCGCGCATCACCAAGGTCGGCGAGTCGGTGCTGGAAAGCGCCCTCGACCTGCCTTCCGACGAGGAAGGATTCCTCGGACAGGCCTCGCGCTCGGCGCTGCTGGGCATCGACTGGCTGCGCCCCGACTTCATCACCGACGAGGGGGCGGTGCGTTTGGCGTTCCATATGCTGGTGGTCCAGGCGTCCGGCCGCACCATCGTGGTCGACACCTGTGTCGGCAATGGCAAAGATCGGCCGCTGCATCCGTTCTGGGACCGACAGCAACTGCCCTTCTTGGAGCAACTCGACGCCGCCGGCATAGGCCTGCAGGACGTAGATACCGTCGTCTGCACCCACCTGCATGTGGATCACGTTGGCTGGAACACGATGCTGCGCGACGGCCAATGGGTGCCGACCTTCCCGAACGCGCGGTACCTGTTCGGGCGGCTCGAGTATGAAGCCTGTATGCGCGAAGCCGCCAAGGCGCCCGGCAGCACACATGGGCTGCATCCGTCGGTGTTCTTGGCCGATTCGGTGCGGCCGGTCTTCGAGGCCGGCCTGGCGCAGCTGGTCGAATCCGACCACCGCATCTGCGACGAAGTACGCCTCGTGCCGACTTATGGGCACACGCCAGGACACGTCAGCGTGCTGGTCGAGTCCGACGACAAAAAGGTGTTCATCACGGGTGACGCGATCCACCACCCGTGCCAGTTGCGCCACATTGGCTGGACGCTCGCCGCCGACACCGACCGCGACGCCGCTGCCGCGACGCGCGCGGCTCTGCTCGACACGCATGCCGGAACGTCGACGCTGTTCATCGGCACGCACTGGGCCGGCCGCTCCTGCGGCTATGTGGAACGCGAAGGCGGCAGCTACCGGCTGCGCTGAGCAGCTGTCGACGACCGAACGATTCTCACCATCCACACTTGCAGCAACGGAACCCCCTGATGGGCGCGTGAACAGCCAGAGTAGATTGGCTCACAGCGCCGTGGTCACGTCGGCCAGCATCCATGACAAACATCCGCTGCCCGATCTGCTGCATGGTGCAGAGCGCCGGGTGTACGAGGACTCGGCCGATACCAGCCAGAAGGAACTGATCGGGAGCAAAGCACCCGACGCGAAAGACTGCACGAACCAGCGCATCAAGCACATCGGCATCGTGGACAACGTTGCGCGGGCCAAGGACCGCAATTTGATCAGGCCCGACCGGCGTATCCTGGGCCACGCCGTGGTGCATGTCGACGAGACGCCAGTGGCGCTCTTGGCACCAGGGCGGGGCAAGACAAAAAAGGCTTTCGTGTGGGTGTACCACACGACCAACTTTGTGGCGCAGCGCGCGGTGCTGTTTGATTTTTGTGCCAGCCGCGCCGGCGAGCACCCTGGGCGCATTCTCAAAGACTTCAGTGGCACGTTGGTCACCGACGATTTCAGCGGGTGCCACTAGCTCCAAAGCACGGGAGCCATCATCGGCGCGTTGTGCATGGCCCACGCCCGGCGCAAGCTGTTCGAGGCCCACAAGCTCAATGGCAGCCAGATCGCCGGTGAGGCGGTGGCCTTGATCGCCAAGCTCTACGAGGTCGAGCGAGATGCGCACGACCTCGCAGTCCAAGCGCGGACGGCGTGACGGTGGATCACGGGATGTTCTGGCTGTGCACTTACCTCGGCCACGCCAAGATCTCGGATACCTACTGGTATCTCACGGGCGCTCCAGAGTTGATGGCGGTAGTGGGCGAGAAGTTCGACCGTTTCGCGCAAGGAGGGGGTGCATCATGAATAAATCTGCATCTCCCACGTTTGCCTGCCTAGTTCAGGAGTTCTTCACCGACCACATGGTTCAGCAGCGTGCACTCAGCCCACGCACCGTGGCGTGTTACCGCGATTCATTCTCGCTCCTGCTGGGATATGCTGAGCAGCATCTGGGCAAGCCGCCTACGGCCCTGCAACTGATTGACCTCGACCGGAAGTTCCTGGCCAGCTTCCCCGACCATCTCGAGCGAGATCGGCACAACTCGGTTCGCAGCCGCAACATCCGGCTCGCCGCGATTCGTTCATTCCTCAAGTTTGCCGCCCGGCGCGATGTCGCCAACTTGCGTCTGATCGAACAGGCACTGGCGGTGCCGATGAAGCGTTTCGACAGGCCAATGATCGGATTCCTATCACGCGAGCAGATGTTGGCCAGCCGGTCGCCCCAGCCGCGATCACCCCGGTGCCCGCCACGGACTAACACAGTCGCCACCAACGGCGCAAGGTGGGTTCGTGGAACGCTTACGAAGCGGCTATGCCGGCGCACCGGCGTCGGTAGCCATCTTGCTGGTGAAAGCCAGGCACGCTTCGCCCTGTCCTTGTGCAAGCCACACCAGCCGAAGCCTTGGGCGCGAGCCAGCCGGCTAGCAGGCTGCCCCTCGACACAGGTGCCTCGCGGCAGCAAGTGCAGGCAGCCAACGCACTTGTTGACATTTGAGCCCGTTGGATCGTCAGCCAGATCGGCACGCTCGCACGGTGCCGCCGAAACCTGCGCCATTTCGATGGGGACAAGCTGGGGACACAGGAGGACAAGTCGCAGCAACTTCCAGATCAGACACCGGTGCTGCCTTGTCCCTGCGTGTCCCCACCTGGGGCTGGGCTCGTGGGGACACCGAAACCCGCGTCATTGCTGGTGTCCCCGTTGTCCCCAGTTGTCCCCGAAATGCATCGGGCCGGAGACAAAACGTTCTTCGGCCCAGCGTGAGCGACGATTGCCCAAGCTCAGCGCGGGCGGCAACGAGGCAAAGAGGGTGGTGCCCTGCTCCGGCGGTGCCGCGAACCTGCTCAGCACTCCTGCCGGGCCTGCGCGCGCACGAGCCGTCCCGGCAAAGCGTCGGTCGCCTCGTCGTGACGTCGCGTGACCTGGCCCGACACGAGCGTGGCCACATACCCGCTCGCATCCTGCACCAGACGGCGCCCGCCTCCTGGCAGGTCGTAGGTCACGCGCGGTGGATGCAGGCGCAAACGGTCGAAGTCGATCACGTTCAGATCGGCCTTGCGGCCCGGCGCCACCAGCCCGCGGTCGTGCAGGCCCATGAGCGCAGCGCAGTCGTGCGTGAGCGCCTTGACGATCTGTGGCAGCGGCAACAGCGCTCCGCGTGCGCGGTCGCGCGCCCAGTGCGTGAGCATGAAGGTGGGTAGGCTGGCATCGCAGATGTAGCCGCAGTGGGCGCCGCCGTCGCCCAGGCCCGGCACCGTGAGCGGGTGGCGTAGCATCTCGCCACACACGTCCAGGCTCCCGAACCCGTAGTTGTGCAGCGGACGCATGAACACGAAGCGCCCCTCGTTGCGCAGCAGCAGCTCGTAGGCCAGCGCCTGGGGCGACTGGCAGGTTGCACGCGCGCGCGCCGCGATGCTGCGCGCAGGGTCTGGCTCGTAATCGGGGGGATCGCCAAGCTCGTAGATGCCCTCCAGGTCCACGGCACGCATCAACGCGCGCGGATCGCGGGCGCCGCCCGCCTCCGGCCGTTCGGAAAGCAGCCGTTCGCGCATCGCCGGCTCGCGCAGGCGCCGCACGCGCTCGGGCAGGGGCAGATCGGCAATGGCGCGGTACGCAGCATGAAAGCTGAAGGGATGCAGCGCCATGTCCAGCCCCAGCAGCATGCCCACCGCGCGGCCGCACACCTGCGCGCTGAGCTGCAGCCCCTCCTCGGCCACGCTGCGTTCGAGCAGGCCCAAGATCGTGCGCCAGTCTTCCAGGTGCTCGTGGTTCTGCGCCAGCGACACCGACAGCGGGCGCCCCGAAGCCGCAGCCATGGCGCGCAGCACCCCTACGTCCTCAACCGGCTGTGTGAAGCCAGCTACCACCTGCAGCAGGCCGGCACCGGCATCCCGCAGGCCACAGGCGATATCCACCAGCTCCTGCGTGGCCGCCTGGTACATGGGCGTGTTGGAGCCATCGCTGCTGCGGTGGTTGATGGTGCGCGAGGTGGAGAATCCGAAGGCACCCGCGTGCACCGCCTCGGCCGCCAAGGCGCGCATGTACTGCCGGTCGGCCGGCGTGGCAGGTTCGCGCCGGGCACCGCGCTCACCCATGGCGTAAACGCGCAGGGCGGCATGCGGCAGGTAGGCGCCGATGTCCATGTCGAAGCGGCGCTCGGCCAGGAAATCGAGGTACTGCGGGAAGGTCTCCCAGGCCCAGGGCAGGCCTTGGGTGAAGACGATCTCGGGTACGTCCTCCACGCCCTCCATGAGATGCACCAGCACCTCACGATCGGCGGGCCGGCAGGGTGCGAAGCCGACACCACAGTTGCCGATGATGGCGGTGGTGACTCCGTGCGAGGACGAAGGCAGCAGCCGCTCGGCCCAGGTCACCTGGCCGTCGTAATGGGTGTGGACATCGACGAAACCGGGCATCACGAGCTTGCCCCGCGCATCGATGACCTCGCCGCGGTAGTCACCGGTGACCTGGCCGATGCGCGCGATGCGACCGTCGATGACCTCGACATCGGCCTCGAAGGGCGCCGCGCCCGTGCCGTCGACGACGGTGCCGCCGCGCAACAGCAGGTGGCTGGAGAATGTCATGGGGTCCGCCTGAAAAAGCCTCAGTTGGTCAGTCCCGGCACCTTGAGCGTTGCTTCCCACACGACCAGGTCGGCCGCCATCTTCGCTGCGAAATCCTTGCTGTTCAAGGGCGACACGTCGATGCCGGAACGGCCCAGCTCGGCCTTCACCGATGGATCCCGGAACACGCCCATGGCTGCGGCTTCCAGCTTGGCGACGATGGGCTCCGGCACGCCCTTGGGGACGACCAGGCCCACCCATGCGGTCGCATCGTAGCCGGGGTACATCTCGCCGACCGCCTGGACCTCGGGCGCAATGCCCGAGCGGTCGCGCCCGGCGATGGCGACCATGCGCAGTCGGCCGTCCTTGGTAAGGGCCAGACCCCCCGTGATTCCCGCCGTCACGGCCTGGAGTTGCCCGCCGACCAGGTCGGTCCAATAGTTGGCATTGCTGCCGTAGGGTACGTGCTTCATGCGTATGCCGGCCTTTGCCATGAACGTCTCCATGGCAATGTGGGTTGCGCTGCCGACACCGGGCGAGCCGAAGTTGAGCGCATCCGGCTTCGCCTTGGCGGCCGCGACCAGGTCCTGCAGCGTGCGGATCTCGCTCGATGCGCTGACGAAGAACGCGACCGGAACGGTTCCCAGCATGGCGATGGGCGTGAAGTCCTTGTGCGGGTCGTAGGGCAGCTCCTTGTTGAGCACCCTGGCATAGCCCAGTGCCGACGACGCGCCGAAATAGATCGTATAGCCGTCCTTGGGAGCGCGTGCCGCCGCGGCGGCAGCCACCGTGCCGGCCGCGCCAGGCTGGTAGGTCACGACGACCGGTGTGCCCAGGCGGGCCGCCATCTTCTCGGATATCAGGCGTGCCGCGACGTCCATCGCGCCGGCGCCGGGCGGATAAGGGTCGATGAGCTTGATCGGGCGGTCCGGGAAATCGGCATGCGCCAGAGAATTCAGTCCCGACACGCATACACAGGCAAGCAGAGCACAAAACAGACGGGACTTAAACATGGGGAATGGTCTCCTTGATTTGCGAAGGGCACAGGTACGGGTTGCTGCCAGCCGTTGTTTTCCATCATAGATTTGGTGTCTGGGCAAGCCATCGTCATTCGGAATGGTCAGACATAAACGCCTGCCGCGCCGCGCATGCGTGATCGCGCCTTATGGCGCGCCATCAAAAATCGTGATTTGTTGCGCCATGAAACACTGACTAGAGTCGCTCTGAACCTAGGCACGCCTCAGCGTTGCGCAAGGGCGGCGAAGCCAACTTCAGGAGTCGATCACCCATGCAATTGGCCCCCGACCAGGTCAGCGGCTATTTCCGCGATGGCTTCCTTGTCCTGCCCGCGCTCTACTGCGCCGCGGAGGTGGCGGTCCTCCAGGCGGAAACCCAGCGCCTGTCGGAGGTGATGTCAGACTGCGTGAAGCGTGAGCGCAGTGGCGCGGCACGCAGCATCCTTCGGGTTCACGAAACAGACGGCGAGACCGCGTCGGCCGCGTTCCGCGCGTTGACGCGGACACCACGTCTCGTGCAACCGGTCACGCAACTGCTCGGCGACGACCAGGTCTACATCTTCCACACCAAGATCAACGTCAAGGCCGCTTTCGAAGGTGGCATCTATTCCTGGCACCAGGACTTCGGCACTTGGCGCAGCGACGGTCTGCGCGCGCCGCTTCCGATCACGGCCATGGTGATGCTCGACGATGCCACGGAGCTGGCGGGCTGCCTGTATTTCGCCCCCGGCAGCCACCAGGACGGCGACGTCGCACACGAGGAGGACCACGCGCTCGGCGCCCTGAACCGCCTCTCGGCTGACCGGCGGCAGCTGACGCGTGTGCTCGAGGCACGCAGACCGGTGCCGATCGTGGGTGTCGCGGGGACGGTCGTGCTGTTCCACAGCAATCTGGTGCACGGCTCGGGGCACAACATGTCGCCCTGGGACCGCCGGCAGATCTACGTCGTCTACAACCCCGTGGCCAACAAGCCGTCGGCCGTGGAGTCGCCCCGGCCCGACTTCGTATGCTCGCGCAACTGCATGGCCATCGAGATGGTCAGCGACGCCGACATCCTGTCTACCGTCGGCGGCAGCACGGCCGGCAAAGCACCACTCACCCTCGGAGCCGCCTGTGATTGACAAAGAGCTCGAGATACTCACGCGGACCCAACGGGAGCAGTACGAACGCGACGGCTTCATCGTCGTGCCCGATGTGTTGTCGCCGGCGGAGGTGCTGCAGTTGCAGACCGCCACCGATGAAATCATTGCCGGCGCACGGGGGCTCGTGGCACACGATGCGATCTACGACCTGGAAAACAGCCACACGCCGGCGCAGCCGCGCGTGCGCCGCGTCAAGGAACCGCACACGCGCAGCCCCGTCTACAGCAGTCTGGCCAGGCACCCGAAGATTCTTGCGGTATTGCGGGATCTGTGGGGACCCGACATCCGCTTCCAGTTCAGCAAGCTGAACATGAAGAGCGCCGGTTATGGTGCGGCGGTCGAGTGGCACCAGGACTGGGCTTTCTACCCGCACACGAACGACGACCTGGCCGCCGTCGGCATCATGATCGACGACTGCGTCGAAGAGAACGGGCCCTTGCTCGTGCTTCCCGGCAGCCACAAGGGCCCGACACTGAGCCACCATCTGGATGGCAAATTCGTCGCCGCCATCGACCCGCGCGGCAGCGGACTCCCTTTTTCCGAAGCAGTCGCCCTAACGGGCAAGGCTGGCTCGATCACGGTGCACCACGTCCGAGCCATCCATGGCTCGGCCCCCAATCTGTCCGTCCGTGATCGGCGTCTGCTGCTGTACCAATACCGCGCCGCCGACGCCTGGCCGATCCGCGGCATTCCCGAAGGCTGGAGTGCATGGGAAGATCAGATGTTGTGCGGGCAGTCCACGCTGGCGCCGCGTATGCTGAACCTGCCGATCCGCATGCCCTTTCCGCCGGCGGAACGCCAGGGCTCGCTCTACGAAAACCAAGCACTGATGCCCGTACGTTTCTTCCAGACGCCCGAAAACCTCCGACCGGTTGCGCCCGCCTAACGCGGCCGCCTGGGAACTCGCAATGACACTGAACATGTCTGCCGACGCAACCCTGGCCTATCAGGAACTCGCGTTGTGCATCGACGGAGCCTTCATGGGCCCCGCCGATCGCGATGCGGGCCAGGACGTGATGAATCCTGCCACGGGCAAGACACTCGGACGGCTGCCGCACGCCACGGCGGCGGACCTGGATCGCGCTGTGCATGCCGCGGAGCGCGCATTCGCCGACTGGCGCCGCGTATCGCCGCTGGAACGTTCTGCCATCTTGCGGCGCGCGGCGGCATTGATGCGGGAACGGGCGGAATCGATAGCCCGGAACATCACGCTGGACCAGGGCAAATTGATCGCCGAAGCGCGCTCGGAAGTGGCCAGTTGCGCGGAACACGCCGAATGGCACGCCGAAGAGGGCCGCCGCATCTACGGCCGCGTGATTCCGCCGCGCAACCCCGACGTCCGGCAACTGGTGGTACGCGAACCCGTGGGCGTGTGCGCGGCCTTCACGCCGTGGAACTTCCCGCTGAGCCAGGCCACACGAAAGATCTCGGCTGCGCTGGGCGCCGGCTGCACGCTGGTGCTCAAGGGCCCTGAGAGTTCTCCGAGCGCCATCGTGGCGCTGGCGCGGATCTTTCACGATGCGGGCCTTCCACCGGGTTGTCTCAACATCGTATGGGGCGAACCCGGAGCCGTCGCCCAGCACCTGATTACGCATCCGTCCGTGCGCAAGATTTCCTTCACGGGGTCGGTCGCCGTCGGCAAACAGCTGGCGGCCCTCGCCGGTGCCCACATGAAACGCATGACGATGGAGCTGGGCGGACATTCGCCCGTGCTCGTCTTCGACGACGCCGAGATCGAGCAGGCGGCGACTTTCATGGCCCGCTTCAAGACGCGCAATGCAGGCCAGATCTGCATCGCTCCGAGCCGCTTCTTCGTTCAAGAGGCAGCCTACTCGCGGTTCCTCGACGCTTTCTGCAAGGCCTACGGCAAGCTCAAGGTCGGCGATGGTCTGGCAACGGAGTCGCAGATGGGGCCCCTGGTGCACCACCGCCGCGTCGAAATGATGGATTCGCTGGTGGAAGATGCAGTCGCGCGGGGTGGCCAGCTCGTCTGCGGCGGACAGGCCCAAGCAGGAGGCGGTTATTTCTACCCGCCGACCATCCTCACCGGAATCTCGGACGACGCTCGGGTGATGCGCGAAGAGCCCTTCGGCCCGATTGCGCCCATCGTCCCGTTCAGAACAACGGACGAGGTTCTGCGACGCGCGAACGCGCTGCCCTTCGGGCTGGCGTCCTACGTCTTCACGCGTTCAATCCAGACCGCGACGCAGGTGAGCAACGGCCTGCGGGCTGGCATGGTCAACATCAACCATGTGGGCAGCTCGCTCGCCGAAACACCGTTCGGCGGTGTGCGCGACAGCGGCATGGGCAGCGAGGGAGGAACAGAAAGCTTCGATGGTTACCTCGTCACCAAGTTCATTTCGCAGGCGTTCGTGGTTCCTTCTTGAAGGGGTGCAGCGAATCGCGTCCATCCCCGTTATGGCTTGTCGTCTTCAGTCACGATCACGCGAACGGAGGCCCCGCCCTGACATTCGCTCGCATATGTATGAAGCGCCCCGCATCTTGATCGCCGGAGTCTCGCCGTGGCCGACATCGATACCCGCGCCCTGAACGGCGGCGACCTGCGCGTGATCGCACGCCGCCGGTTGCCGCGCGGCGTGTTCGACTTCGTCGAGCGCGGGTCCGAGGACGACCATGCGGTGGCCAACAACCTTGCGTCCTTCAACACCTACCGCCTGGTGCCGGCCGTGCTCAAGGATGTGTCCAAGTGCACGCTGGCCACGCAGATCCTCGGACAACCGAGCCCTATGCCGCTCGTCGTCGCGCCCACCGGCGCCGCCGGCCTGATGTGGCACGACCTCGTGTGACGCATACAGGCGGCGGGATTCGAGGCCTTGATGGTGACGGTGGACACCGCCGTGTCGCCCAACTGCGAATGCAACGTACGCAATGGCTTCATGCTGCGGTTCCGCCCGAACAGTCGCAACTTCTTGGACCCGCCACGCATCCGCTTTGGGTCGCGCTGGGCATGACCTGTTCTCCGATTGCCAAACTCACAGCTGACCCGGGCTTTCCCCGCGTTGCGCCCGCCTTGCAAACTGCTATGGCCACCCATCATGCAATCTGATCGCTGGCCTGTCCAATCTTCGATATTCTGGCGCGTTCATGCTCTGCCTGCGCGACTTGCGCTGGCATGGCCCACATATTTCCGAAGGAGTGATCGATGAACGAGAGACAAACGCCTGTACGCCGAAAGGTGCTGAAATGGATTGCAGCCGGTGCCTTGGGCCCCGTTACGCTGTCGGACTTGCATGCCGCCGAATTCCCGGAACGCCAGGTGCGCATCGTCAACCCGACCGCCCCCGGCGGCACGGTGGACATGGTGTCGCGCATCATGGGCGAGAAGATGGCGCCACACCTCGGTCAGCCGGTGGTAGTCGAACACAGGCCAGGCGGCTCAGGCGCCATTGGCGCATCGCTTGTCTCCAAGGGGCCGAAGGACGGCTACATGGTATTCATCGGCACGTCGTCGACGCTCGGGTTCATGAAGATGCTCAACAAGGACCTGTCGTACGAACCGGTGAAGGACTTCGCCCCGGTCGCGCTGATCGGCAGCGTGCCGATCGGGATATTCACCAGCGGCAGCTCGGGGATCAAGACCATCCAGGATCTGGTGGCGGCGGCCAAGGCCAAGCCGGGCGAACTGAGTTACGGCTCTTCCGGCATGAACAGCCTGACCCATCTGGCGGGCGAACTGCTGTGCCAGCGCGCCGGCATACAGATGATCCATGTCCCCTATACCGGTGCGCAGCAGGGTTACTGGAGCGATGTCATGGGAGGACGGCTGGCGGCGACGATGCAAGGGGTGACGGGTGGCCTCGCCCTGGCCAAGGAAGGCAAGCTGAACCTGGTTGCCGTCGCTTCGCGCGAACGCGCCAAGCTGCTGCCGGATGTTCCCGCCGTCGGGGAGGTCTTTGCGGGCTTCGACGTCCCGGCCTGGTTTGGGCTCGCCGTCGCTGCGGGCACCCCCGCAAACATCGTGCAGAAGCTGGAAGCGGCGGCGCTGGTGGCGCTGCGCGACCCGGCGACGCGCTCCCAACTGGCAGCCATCGGTGTCGACCTTGGCCCGATCATGTCCGCCGAGGCGTTTGCAACCAAGATCGCGACCGACAACCAGATGTGGGAGAAGACGTTCAAGACTGCCGGACTGATGCAATGAAGCCGTGCCAGAGCAACGCCGGTGCCGCCTGCGAACAGGGTGGACACGGTGGGCAATGAACCTGCAGCCACGGTGGTCGAGATCGCCGGTGGGCTGCGATTTCCGGAGGGTCCGATCGCGCTGCCGGACGGCGATGTGCTGCTGGTCGAGATTGCCCGTGGGACCTTGACGCGTGTGGCCCCTTCAGGCACGACCACCGTGGTGGCCAGCCTCGGCGGTGGCCCCAACGGCGCCGCGATCGGCCCGGATGGTGCCTGCTACGTATGCAACAACGGCGGCTTTCGCTGGCAGGGGGATGCCCTGTTCGCGTTGCGCCCGGCCGGGCAGGCCGAGGACTACCGAGGCGGCAGCATCCAGCGCGTGGATCTGCAGACCGGTGTGTTCCGCACGCTCTACAGCAAGGTCGACGGACGCGACCTGTCGGCACCGAACGACATCGTGTTCGATCGGCAAGGCGGCTTCTGGTTCACCGATCCCGGGACCAGGCGCGCTCGCCAGGAGGACCGCGGCGCGGTGTACTACGCCACGATTGACGGCAACTCCATCACCGAAGCGATCTTTCCGATGCACCACCCCAACGGGATCGGCCTGTCGCCCGACGAAATGACGCTGTATGTGTCCGAAACCCAGACCGGCAGGGTCTGGGCTTTTGACATCACCGGCCCGGGGCAAGTGGCCAGAAAGCCGGAGTATCCCAATGGTGGTGCCCTTTTGGCGGGGCTGCCCGGCTTCGAATTGCTCGACAGCCTGGCGGTGGACGGGGCCGGGAACGTCTGTGTAGCAAGTCCCTATCGCGGGGCGATCGTCGTCATCTCCCCGGCCGGCCATGTACTGCGTTACGTCGAGATGCCCGATCGGCTGCCGACCAATATCTGTTTCGGGGGCCCCGACCTGACGACCGCGTATGTGACGCTGTGCCAGCACGGAACGCTGGCACGCTTTGCGTGGCCGGAGCCCGGATTGCCCTTGAACTTCCTTGCCACTTGGAAGCATGGGGCCATGGGCAAATGCCCATGAACCAGACAGACCTCACACGGGCTCCAGCTCGAGTACGCCGGACCAGCGCAACACCCGCGCATCGTCGCCATCGTAGGGCGTGGCGCGGTGCATCGTCCAGCGGTCGTCCCACATGACGAGGTCATCAGGCGCCCATTTGTGCGCGTACACGAAGCAGCGCTGCGTGGCGTGTTCGGTCAGTTCCTCGATGAGCGCGCGCCCGGTGTCCACCGGCAGGCCGATGATGTGCGAGGCATGGCTGGCAAGGTACAGCGACTTTCGGCCTGTGAGCGGATTGGTCCGCACCAGCGGATGGACCACAGGCGGGCGCTTCTTGAAGGCATCCTCGGCCCAGTCGGCCACCTTCATGCCCATCTTGGAGCGCGAATAGAAGATGCTGTGCTCCACCTTCATGCCGTCGATCTCGGCCTTGCGGGCCGCACTGAGCGCATCGTAGGCGGCGCGCATGTCCGCATATTCGGTATCCGGTGGCACGGCGGGCAAGCGGCGGGCGGAAAGCGCTGTCAGCCGGATCGGCGGCTGCGCCTGGGACCCGTCGGTGTGCCAGAGCAGATTGGCGCGCAGGTACATCCCGCGCGCGCTGTTGGGGTCGAGCTTGCCGCCGTCGTCCTCCACGGTCGAAACGTCGAAGAAGTGCGGATGGGCGCTCTTGGCCGTCTTCAATTCCTCCAGCTTGACCTCCGAAGGCGGGCCAAAGCGCTCTATGAGCGCCTGCTGCTGGTCGTCATTCATCGGCATGGCGCGGAACACCAGCACGCCTTCCTGCGCCAATGCGTGTTCGATCGCGTCAACCTCGGCAGCGCAGAGGGGATGCCGCACGTCAACGCCGCCAGCCAGCGCAGCAAAGGTATTTCCCAATCGGGTGATCTTCATGGTGACGTCGTCCTTTACCATCCGGCCCTGGTGAGGCTGCAGTGCCGCCACGTTCTTGCCCTAGCCGGTCAGAAAAATTGTAGGTGTGGGCGCAAGGGGTGGGATTTTGTTTGACGATGGGCAGCCATAACGCGCCATCCCATTGCGCAACCCCCAATCATCCATGCTGATGCCCCTCCATCACAAACCGATATCGTTGCGCCCGACGCGGCGGCCTAAAATCCACGCTGGCATGGGAAGGCACCGGTTTGGCCACTGGTGCCGAGTGCCTTCATCTTCAATGCAACTCGATCGGGAGCCATCATGACCCAGCAAGTCCTTGTCCACGGCGGCCTGCTTGTCGACGGCACCGGCTCGGAGCCGCGCGAGGCCGACGTGGAAATCATCGACGGCAGGATCACCCGGGTCGGCCAAATTACGCCGGGCCGGCACGAAATGATCGACGCACGCGGCTGCATCGTCACACCCGGGTTCGTCGACATCCATACACACTATGACGGCCATGTCATGTGGGACACCAGCCTGGCACCGACGTCGATGCACGGTGTGACGAGCGCCGTCATGGGCAACTGCGGAGTCGGTTTCGCGCCCTGCAATCCCGAGCACCGGGAGATGCTGGTGGAACTGATGGAGGCGATCGAGGATATTCCCGAGGCCGTGCTGAACGCGGGGCTCCCCTGGAACTGGCGTTCCTTCCCGGACTACCTGGAGGTGCTCGCGTCAAAGCACTTCGACATCGACGTGGCGGCGCAGGTGCCGCACGGTGCGCTGCGTGTCAACGTGATGGGGGAACGCGCGGTGCGCCGCGAAGTGTCCACCGACGAAGACCGCGCCGAGATGCAGCGCCTGGTGCGTGAGGCGGTCCGTGCCGGCGCCGTCGGCTTCTCGTCCAGCCGCATCCGCGCACACAAGACGCGCAGCGGCAACTTCACGCCGGACTATCTCGCAGCCGAAGACGAACTGCTGGCCATCGCGATGGGCCTGAAGCTCGAAGGCAAGGGCGTGCTGCAATTCGTCACCGACATCTCCGACCAGCACGAGCCCGGAGTCGCCGAGTTCAACATACTGCGGCGGCTGGTCCAGAAGTCGGGCCGACCACTTTCGCTCAATATCACACAGCGCGAGATCGATCCGGACGGATGGAAGCGGCTCATGGCCATGATCGGCGAAGCGAACAACCAGGGCATCTCGATCAAGGGCCAGATCATGGGCCGCCCGATCGGGTTGGTGCTCGGCTTCGAGCTGACCCAGAATCCGTTCATGGCCTACCCCTCGTTCGAGGCGCTCGCGAAACTTCCGTTCGCTGACAAGGTGCGGCGCCTCGCCGACCCTGCGGTGCGTCGCAGCATCCTCGCCGAGCAGGCCAATGACCCGGAGCTGGGCGGCCGCGTCGCCGCATTCGACCGGCTGTTCGAAGTCGACGACAACCCGGATTACGAGCCGCCAACCGAGTCCAGCATCGCGGCACGGGCCCGTCACAGCGGTATTGGTGCGGCAGCGTACGCCTACGACGTCTTGATGAAAAATGGCGGCCACGGCCTGTTGTACCGACCGGTGCTGAACTACGCGGCCGGCAACCTGGATGCGGTACACCAGATGCTGACCGATCCGAATGGCGTTCCCGGCCTGAGCGACGGCGGAGCGCATTGCGGCATGACCTGCGATTCCAGCATCACGACGTTCAACCTGGCCTACTGGACCCGTGACCGCAAGCTCGGCCCGCGGCTGTCTTTGGCCAAGGTGGTGAAGGGCCACACCGCCGATACCGCCGCTGTGATGGGGTTCCGGGACCGCGGACTGATCGCACCCGGCATGAAGGGCGACGTGAACGTGATCGACTACGACCGGCTGCGCCTGTATCCGGTGGAAGTGGTGTACGACATGCCGGCCGGCGGTCGCCGCCTGGTGCAGCGCGCCACCGGGTACAAGGCCACACTGGTGTCGGGCGTGCCGATCGTGCGTGACGACCAGCACACCGGCGCGCGTCCTGGGCGGCTGGTGCGGGCACAGTGACGCCGTCGCCGGGGCTCTACCAATTCAGCCGGAGCCCGGCGCAAGGCCAGCGTGCCTTCACCAGCCTGCCGCGACCCGAACAGGTGATGAACGCGTCGCGCATGTCGTTGCCACCAAAACACAGGTTCGTCACGAACAACTCGTCCGGCACGTCGACATAGTCGATGCTTGCATCACGCGGGTCGACAATCGAGATGCCGCCGCGAAACAGCGTCGCGACGGCCACGCGGCCATCGGCCTGCAGCGCCAGGCTGTCGACCAACTGGTAGTCGGTCAATGTTGCCACCAGTCGGCCGGGCAGCAGGTCCTGCGGGGGTTTCAGCACGCCCGGCGATTCGATGTCGAATGCCCAGATCCTGCTTGTCAGCGACTCGGCCACGTACACGACGCCCCCGTCAGGCGACAGGCCGATGCCGTTCGGCGTAACCATCGGGAACTTCGCTCGGACGATGCTGGTTCCGTCGGCCTTCGCATAGTAGATCGCGCCGTGGAACCGGTGGTCGTTCATCGTCTTGCCAAGATCGGTGAACCAGAAGCCGCCCTGCCGGTCGAAGACGATGTCGTTCGGTCCACGCAGCGGCACGCCGTCACACGACTCGTACAGCGTCTCGAACGCTCCGGTGGCCAGGTCCACACGCTGGATCGAGCCCCCTTTCCAGTCATCGGGCGCGCCGTGCGGGCTGAGGTAGCCGCCGGGCAGCTCGGCCCACTTGAAGCCACCGTTGTTGCAGACATAGGCCTTGCCGTCCGGGCCGATCGCCGCACCGTTCGGCCCACCACCGAGATGCGCGATCACGTCCGAACGACCGTCAGCCCCGACGCGCGTGAGCGTCTGGCGCCGGATCTCCACCAGCACGACAGACCCGTCGTCCATCGCGATCGGGCCTTCCGGGAATTGCAGCCCTGCAACCATGGTCTCGAATTTCAAGCTTTCTCCTGGCATGTTCCTCCCCGATCCGGGCCGTCAGAGGGCCAGATGGCGCTTGGCGGATTCGCCAGCGGCGTCAAAGTCCTTCCAGTTGCCCTCGAACGCGATGCGGCCGGTGCTGAGGATATAGACGTAATCGGTGCAACGGCGCGAGAACCAGATGTTCTGCTCCGAAAGCAGCAGCGCGACGCCGTCCCGCTCGCACACCTTCCTGACATCGATGGCGAGTTGTTCGACGATCAACGGCGCCAGCCCTTCGGTCGGCTCGTCGAGCAGCAGCAGTCGCGGGCGGGCCGCGATCGCACGCGCCACCGCCAGCATCTGCTGCTGTCCGCCGGAGAGCTGCCCCCCGAGGCGATCGGCAATCGGCCGCAGCATCGGGATATCCGCAATCACCTCGGCGGCCGGGATCGCCGGTCGTGCGGGACTCGCGGCATGGGCCGCCATGTCAATGTTCTCGGCGACAGTGAGGTGGGTGAAGATGCGGCGGTCCTCCGGCACCAGTGCCATCCCAAGGCGCGCCCGCCGGAACGCCGGCAGGTCATCCAGCGGTTTGCCGTCCCACGCCACCCGGCCGCTGATGCGGGGCTCGCCATTCATGATGCTCTTGAGCAGTGTCGTCTTGCCGGCCCCGTTGCGCCCGAGGACCGAGACGCGGGCACGCTCGGCAACCTTCAGGTTGATGCCATGCAGGATATGGCTGTCTCCATACCAGGCATGGAGCGCGGCAACCTCAAGCATCGACCATCTCCTTGCCGAGGTAGACCTCGCGCACCAGCGGATTCACACGCACTTCGGCAGGCGTTCCCATGGCGATGACTTCGCCGTAGTTCATGACCATGATGCGGTCGGCCAGCCCGAAGATCACGTCCATGTCGTGTTCCGTCATGACCACGGTGATGCCCTTGTCGCGGCGCAGGCGCAAGATCAGGTCGACGATGGCGAGCCGGTCGGCATGCGACATACCGGCGGTCGGCTCGTCGAGCATCAGCACGCGCGGCTGCTGCGCCAGCACCAGCGCGATCTCGAGGCGCTTCTTGTCGCCGTGCGACAGGAACCTGGCTTCGACCGGGCGCACATGCGCCAGCGACAGATCGGCCAACAGCTGCTCGGCTTCGTCGACCACGGCCGGCGCAGGGCGCCATGCGTACCACGGGCCGCAGGACCGGCCCGCCCCGCGCAGGCGCGCCTCCACGCTGCAGATGACGTTGGCCAGCACCGTCAGCCCCTGGAACACGCGCGCCACCTGGAACGTGCGCCCGAACCCGGCACGTGCACGCTGGTGCACCGCCATGCGCGTGATGTCCTGCCCGGCGAACCGCACGCTGCCGGAACTGCCGGGCACCTCGCCGGTGACCGCTTTGAACAACGTCGTCTTGCCGGCGCCATTGGGGCCGATCACCGCGAAGGATTCGCCGGACGCCACCTCCAGGCTCACGCCCTTGATGACTTCGAGCGCTCCGTAACACACGCGCAGATTTTCGATCTGGAGCAACGGGTTCACGGGCCGCCTCCTGCGCCGCGCGCCGCAAGCCGCGCACGCAGCTTGCGGTACATACCGACCACGCCACTGGGCGCCACGAGGATGATCACGATCAACAGCCCGCCGACGATCACCTCGTACAGCCCGGCGTAGGTGCGGGTGTAGTAGCCGATGGCAGCAAACACGGTGGCACCAATCGCCGGCCCCCAGAACGAGCCGACCCCGCCCAACAGCGTGAACAGCATCGGTTGCAGCGACTGCAGCCAATGCACCTCCTCCAGCGTCACAACGCGGGTCCAGGGCGCATACAGGGCGCCGGAGAACGCGGCCACGGCGCCCGATATCACGAACGCCAGGATGCGGTAGCGCGCCACGTTGGTTCCCAGGAAGGCGGCGCGCTCCGCGTCCTCCCGGATGACCTGGAATATCCGGCCGTAGCGGCTGTGCAGCAGCCACCACAGGCCGGCCGTGGCCAGTGCAATGGTGACGACCAGGAACCAGTAGTACGCCTGTGACGAGCTCAGGTCCAGCAGCGCAAAACCAAGGTCGATTCTGGGGCGCGGAATGTTGGACAGGCCGTCCTCGGCGCCGAGCACCTTGGAGTAGCTGATCACCAGGCGCAGGATCTCGGACAGCGCCACCGTCAGCACCGCCAGAAAGATACCGGACAGCCGGCGCAGCGCCACGATGCCGATCACCCAGGCGGCCGCGCCGCCAATCAGCGCCCCCAGCACAAGCATCAGCGGGAACGGCAGCGCGATCTGGTAGCGCAGCAGCGCGCCCGTGGCATAGGCACCCATGGCGAAGAACCCCGCATGGCCGAATGACGCCAGCCCCGCGTAGCCGAACAGGATGTTCCAGGACATCGCGAACAGCGCCTGGATCAGCACCAGCCCGATGATGAACTCGAGGCCGGGGTTGGCCCACAGCGGCACGCTGGCGACCACGGCCAGTGCGACCGCGCCGAGCACCAGCGGCGTGCGCGCCGACACAGCCTTGCCGGGGGTGGACCGGGATTCGGCGCCGGCCGGCTTCATGCGTGCGCGCCCTTGGGCGGAACTATGCCATTGGGCCACCAGATCAGGAAGGTGGTCAGCGCGACGTAGATCGCCAGGCCCGGCACGTTCGGCAGCACCACGTTGCCCAGGTTCTGCACTACGCCGAGCAGCAGCGAAGCGGCAAAGGCGCCGCGCACGCTGCCCAGCCCGCCGATGATCACGGCAAAAAACGCCAGCAGCAGGTACGAGCCGCCGACGGTGAGGTCGACGGTCTGTAGCGGCACCAGTAGCCCGCCGGCAAACCCGGCCAGCGCAAAACTCGCCACGACGCTGATGCGCAGCAGCGCCGGGACGTTCACCCCCAGCATGGCCGACATCCACGGATCACTCGCCACCGCCTGCATCAACTTGCCGACGCGCGTGCGATGGATCGCGAAGTCGAGCAGCAAGAACACCACCGCTCCGGCGGCGATGACAAACATGGAAAACCTGGTGATGAACAGACGACCGATCTGCACCGCGCCCTGTAGCTCGGGCGGCGGATCGACGGTGTGCACCTCGCCGCCCCAGAGCAGGCGCACTCCGCCCTCGATGCACAGCAACAGCGCGAAGGTGCCGATCAGCACATAGTGGTAGTCGACATTGCGCAGCCGCTGCAGCAACAGGCGGTCGGTCAGGTAGCCCAGTGCGCTCACCACCACACCGGCCGCCAACGCCCCGAGCAGGTAGCTGCCCATGGACTCGGGGTGCCTGCCGATGATGCCGAAGGCAACGTACACGCCGATCATGAAGAAATGGCCGTGCGCCATGTTGAGGATCTTCAGGATGCCGAAGATCCAGGTCAGCCCGGCGGCCACGAGAAAGATCGCCATGCCGGTGGCGATACCGTTGTAGGCCGCGAACAGCCACTCGAATAAATGCATCTGGAACCGCGCGCGGCGCCCGCTGATGCCGCGAACTGGGGGGTGTCGGTGGAGAGGGAGGCTGCGCGCTTACTGGATGTACTCTTTGCCAGGCGAGGGTGTCTCGATGACGCTGATCTCCGGCACCGTGCGAACTTCCTTGAGCGTGATGAAGGGTTCGGTTTCCACCCGGTTGTAGTTGCCGACGAACAGCGTTGCCATGCCGGCGTGGTCGGCTTTGCGCACTGTGTAGGGTCCGATCTCGGATTCAAAACTGATGTCTTCCAGGGCCGCGATGACCGACGGCACGTCGGTCGTCTTGGCCTTCTTGATGCCCTCCAGCAGTCCCCGCAAACCGATCGAGCCGCGCAGCACATGCCCGTTGGGGAAACGCTTGCCCGTCGTGACCGCGTAGTCGGCCAGCATTTGCTGCGAGATTTTGTTGCTCTTGACCGGCTCGCGCTCATAGGGCCAGAACACCGGCGACCAGACGTTGTTCGGCATGTCCTTGCCCAGCGCGATCAGGGCGACGTCTCCGCTGGTCTCGCCCATCACCTTGAGCTTCTTGTCGAGCCCGACGGCGCGCGCCTGCTGAAAGAAGCTGATCCCCGGCGCGCCCGGCATGCCGATGAACAGTCCCTCGATGTCTGAATTCATCAGCGAATTGATCTGCGGGCGGAAGTCCATCTGCGTGCCGCTCACCACGACCGGCTTGGCCACGTCGAATTCCTTGCTGGCGCGCTTCGGGTGATACTGCCTGACGGTGTTGCTGAAAACGCGCGCCGCGTCGTGCCCGAAGGCGTAGTCGGGTGTGATGGCACCCCACTTGAGCACGTTCGGATAACGCTCCGCCAGTGCACGCCCCTGCGCGCCAAACAGCGAATACGCATTCGGGTTGAAGCGGAACACGTTGCGGTTGAACGCCTCGTGCGTGATCGCCATCCCGGGCGTGCTGCAGATGTACAACAGCTTCAGTTCCTGCACCAGCCCGCAATAGGCGATAGCCACGGTGGAGGCGCCACCGCCGGCCAGGAACTCGATGCCAGACCCGGCGAATTCGCGGGCGATGGCCGTGCCTGCCGCCGCCTGCGCGCGGTCGTCTCGCACCACCAGTTCCACCTGCCGGCCGAGCACACCGCCGGAGCGGTTGTAGGCCGCCACCACCAGCCGCTGCCCGATGACGTTGGCCTCGCCGAAGACGGCATTCGGGCCGGACAAGGCATTGGTGATGCCGATGCGAATCGGCCCGGCCTGGGCAAGGGCCAATGACGGCAGGCCGACGCTGGCGGCACCTGCCAGCGCGCCGGCACCCTTGAGCAGCGAACGTCTGCCGAAAACTGTTTTCATGTCTCGATCCTTTATCTATGCGCCGCGAGCGCAGGTTTGGGGCAACGAATCGACCTCGGAGTCGGCTGCCTCCACAGCGCAAGCGACTATACGATGACCGGCCCAACCGAACGCATAGTGATTTGTGATACCCCGCCATATCTGCAACCGGGTAGGCTCTGCACCCTTGGCGCGCCAGTGCCGGGCACCACCAGATGCTGGAACCGGCCACATGGTCCAGCGCCTGCGCCTGCTGCACGCGGTGGGCGCGGCTGCCGATCACCAGCGCCAGTTCGGCCTCGTAGTCGAGCTTGACACTGCCAGGATAAAGGGGGTTGTCGGCCGGTACCGACATGGCTATAGTGAATTCCCCTTTGTCCGACCAGCACCATGACCTATCTCCCTGTTCGCCGATCCAGCCCCGCCCTTCCCGCTTACCTGCGCCGCTTCAAAGGCCTGCAATGACGCGGCGCTGGCGGCATCGCCCTGAAGGGTCGAATTGGGGCGAATTTGGCGACGATGATCGGCTGGGCCGGCTGAACCTGATCACACCGGCGCAGCGGCGGGCCGCACTTGCGCAGGCGCGCGAGGGCGAGGTGTTCTGCCTGTCGCTGCCACTCGACGTCGGGCCGGGACTCAACAAGAGCCGACTTGCGCCACGACTGGCCGCTGTGTCACTGGGCGACAAGCCCAAGTTCAATCTTTGCGCCTGCGAGATCCACCCCGGCCTGACCGACGTGATCAACGACGACTGGGTGACGATGTTCACGCAATACTCGACCCAGTGGGATGCCTTGTGCCACGCCGGTTCGATGTTCGACGCCGATGGCGACGGCGTGCCGGAAGTGCGTTTCTACAACGGCTTTGCGGGCGCAAAGACGGTTGGCTCGTCCGAACTCGGCCTGGAGCACATGGCGGCTAGTTGCGTGCAGGGCCGCGGCGTGATGCTCGACTTGCGCCGGCACTTCGGTGATGGACGCACGGTCGTGGGTTATGACGCGTTGATGCGTGTGCTGGATGCCGACCAGGTCGACGTGGCCACGGGGGACATGGTGTGCCTGCACACCGGCTTTGCGGACCGTCTTCTGCGCGGCATGCGCGACGGCGCCGAACTTGAAGCCACCGGCGCCGTGCTGGACGGCTTTGATACCAGGCTGCTGCAGTGGATCACCGACAGCGGCATGTCGGTCCTGATCGCCGACAACGTGGCGGTGGAGGCGCGCGCCGGCACAATGCCGCAGGGATACGTCGGCCCGATGATGCCGCTGCATGAGCACTGCCTGTTCAAGCTCGGCCTGCACCTTGGTGAGTTGTGGCACCTGACACCACTGTCCGGCTGGCTGCAGGCGCACGGCCGGCACCATTTTCTGCTGACGGCGCCACCGCTGCGCCTGCCCGGCGCGGTGGGTTCGCCCGCGAGTCCGGTGGCCACGGTATAGCGGCCCCTACCGGGGCGGATCACCCAGCA
Source organism: Rhodoferax sp. OV413 (assembly GCA_945861785.1). Taxonomy (GTDB): domain Bacteria; phylum Pseudomonadota; class Gammaproteobacteria; order Burkholderiales; family Burkholderiaceae_C; genus CAISIP01. The sequence continues at coordinate 49,636 of CAMAWD010000011.1, forward strand.
AGGTCTTGGCGATGATGCCCAGCTGGATTTCCTGGGCGCCACCGAAGATCGTGGCCGCGCGGCTGTTCAGGAAGTCGGGCAGCAATGCGTGCTCGGCCGCCTCGATGCCAGGCTCTTCCCCCGCGCCGTGCCAGCGCAGGCTGTGCGGGCCCAACACCTCGAGGCCGAGTTCCGCGATGGCCTGGCGCATCCGGCTGGCCCGCAGCTTGAGTACCGAGGACAACGGGCCGGGAGTCCGGCCGGGCTCCAGAAGGGCAAAGGTCTTGAGCTCCAGCATCTCGAAGGTGTCGAGGTCAGCCAGCACGTTGCCGAAGCGCCGGTACAGGAGGCCGTCGAGGACCGTCCCCTGCGCTTGCAGGCTCCGCATCACGTCGCCCACGCGTTTGAGCTGGGAACGCAGGCGCGGGCTGAAGATGCCGGCGCCGCGTTCGAACTCGAGCAGGTAGCGCGCGCACTCCCAGCCCGTGTTCTCCTCGCCCACGCGGTTGGCCTGCGGAACACGCACCTGGTCGAAGAAGACCTCGTTGAGATCGTGGTCGCCGCCGATCGTGCGGATCGGCCGCACCGTGACGCCCGGGCTGTGCATGTCGATGAGCAGGAACGTGATGCCGTCCTGGCGCCTGCCCTCGCTGCTGGTTCGCACCAGCGCGAACATGCAGTTGGCATGGTGCGCGTGCGTGGTCCAGATCTTGGAGCCGTCGAGGACATAGTCCGCGCCCTGCGGCACCGCGCGCAGCTTGAGCGCCGCCAGATCCGAGCCGGCCCCGGATTCGGAGAAGCCCTGGCACCAGTAGTCTTCACCGGCCAGGATGCGCGGCAGGTAGTGCTGCTTCTGTGCCTCGGTGCCGTAGCGCAGCAGGACCGGGCCGACCAGGCGCACGCCCATGGGATGCACCAGGGGCGCACCCGCCAGCGCACATTCGGTCTCGAAGATGAAACGCCGCACTGGCTTCCAGCCGGTGCCACCCCATTCGACAGGCCAGAGCGGCACCAGCCAGCCGCGGCGGTGCAGGATCTTCTGCCAGGCGCCCGAGATCTCCGGCTCGGGGTAGATGGCGGCATTCAGGTATTGGCCGCGCTGCAGCGCCGGGGTCAGCTCGGCTGCGAGAAACGCGCGCACCTCCTCGCGAAAGGCCGCATCGTCGGGGTCCAGGAGCAGGTTCATGGTGCGGATTCCCTACGCGGGCCGGTCGCCGGCAGCGTGCTGCTTTGGCGCCAGGCATCGCCGCCGAGCCGCCCTTCGGCAAAGGCCTGCGCATGCCAGTCGGTGGCACCGTGCTGCTGTGTGAAAGCCATGAGCCGGCGGAAATAACTCGCGATGGCCAGTTCCTGGGTCACACCCATCGCGCCATGCAGTTGCACTGCCTGCTGGGCGACGAAACGGGCAGCGCGGCCCACCTTGGCCTTGGCCATCGAGGCCAGCCCAGTGGCATCGCCGTCGCCGCGATCCAGGCACAGTGCCGCCAGTTCGCAAGCTGCCAGCGACTCTTCGCAACACACTGCCATTTCAGCCAGGCGGTGCTCGACGACCTGGAACTGGATCAGGGGCCGGCCGAACTGGGCGCGCTGGCGCGCATGGGCCACTGTCATCTCGAGGGCCGCCGTCATCGCGCCCACGGCCTCCCAGCACAGCGCCACCACGGCCCGACCGCATGTATCGCGCAATCGCGCGGGCGCTCCGCCATCGAGCTGATCGCGATCGTCCACGGTCACTCCCTCCAGCCGCAGGTCCGCCGCATGGGCTCCGTCGGCGCAGCGCGCCACCTCGATGGACAGACCGCTCGCGCCGGGGCGCACCAGGAAAACCCGCTCGCGTGGCGCCGTGGCGCCCGAGGCCGCTTGCGTGGCGGTGACGAGCACGGCGTCGGCCCCCGGCACTCCGCGCGCCAGCAGCTTGGTGCCGCGCAACTCCCACTGCCCGCCCTTGCGCACTGCGGTCGTTGTTGCGCGCGCCCAGGGATCGCGCTGGCCAGGTTCCTCATGCGCCAGCGCGAGACGCAGCCGCCCGTCCATCAGTCCAGGCAACCAGGCCTGCGCCTGCGCAGGGCTGCCAAGCTCGGCCACCACATTGCCGGCGAGAACGGCACAGGCCAGATAGGGCTCGACCACCAGATGCCGGCCAAAGGCGCGCATCAGCAAGCCGGTCTCCAGTACGCCGCCGCCCAGCCCACCCACGGCCTGTGGCAGGGGCAACGCCAACCAGCCCATGGCCGCGAACTGCGCCCAAAGCTCCGCGCGGCAGCCGTTGGAAGCGTCCAGACTGCGTCGGCGCTGCACAAAATCATATTCGCCGTCCAGCAGCGAACGGACGCTGGCATCGATCAGGCTTTGCTCTTCGGTCAGGCTTAGCTGCATGGCTGGCTCACGCGCCCTTTCTCCAGTGTGCGTGCATCGAGTTCGTGCAGCAGGGCCTGGCTTTGTGCATTGCGTGCCTGTGGCCGGTTGAGCCAAAGGCGGCGCACGGCGCCCTGCTGTTGGACCTCGATGCTGGTGTAGCTCATGCCAATGCTCCCAATATGGCTTGTGTATCGCGCCCCAGGCGGGGCCCCGGCCGCGGCACCGGCGACGGCGTCAAGGGCAGGCGCACCGGGCTGGCGAGCACCGGGGATGGCATGCCTTCGTCCTCGGCCATGAACCAAAGGCCCCGCTCCTGCGTCTGCGGTGCGGTAACGACCTCGGCAATGCCGAGCACAGGCACGGCGGACCAACCGGCGGTGGCCAGCGCAGCGACCACGGCATCGCGCGGCCGCCCGGCGCACTCCAGCTGTGCCTGCAGACGCGCCGCGTCGGCGCCCGGGAAAGCCGCCAGCACGTGGCCATCCAAACACTGCAATACGCCGTGGGCCGGCGTGCGTCCCGGCGCTTCATTCCAGCCGGTCTGGGTGGCCCAGGCGCAGATATCCTGCATGGACAGATCCAGGTACTGCCCGTGTCCGGTCTGCGCGCGCGATTCGAGCGCGCCCAGCACGGCCGTGAGCCCGAATGCCGCGCCCATCACGTCGGCCATCGATGGGCCGGTCTTCAAGGGCATGCCGTCGATGCGGGTCAGATCCATCAAGCCTGACATGGCCTGGATGACGGTGTCGAACGCAGGCCGGCCCGGGTACAGCGAGTCCAGGCCGAAACCGGAGATCGAGCAATAGACAAGACGGGGATTGAGCGCCAACAGCACGTCCGGCCCATAACCCTTGCGCGCCAGCGCACCCGGGCGCAGGTTCTCGATCAGCACATCGGACCTGGAAACCAGTTGAAGCAGCACCTGTCGCCCCTCTTCGGATGCCATGTCCAGGGCCAGCGATCGCTTGTCAGCGTTCTGGAACGTGAAGAACACACCCTGCCCGTTGCGCGCCGGCGGCCAGCGCCGCACAGCCTCGCCGTCGGGCGGCTCGACCTTGATGACTTCGGCGCCCAAAGCCGCCAGCAGGCGAGAGGCCACCGGTGCAGTGGTGTAGTGCCCGATCTCGAGCACGCGGATGCCTGCCAGAGGCGGCCTGGGCGGCGGATCGCACCGGGCAAGTGCCCGGGGGGCTCGCACCAGTGCCCGGACCTGTGCGCGATCTGCGTCCTTTGCGCTCACGCTGGCCAGCACCCGGCCCGGCGTACCGGTCATGCGAAACGGTGAGCCCGGCAACTTGATGGCGCGGCCACTGGCCGGGTCGAGCGCATCGAACACCATGTGCCGATGCTGCAGATTGGCTTCCCGCGGATACCCGTCCAAAGGTGCGACCGGGCCACAGGGAATGCCCTGCGCGGCCAACAGCGCCACGCACTGCGCGATCTCGCGTGCGCTGGTCCAGGCCTGCACGATCGCGTCGACCTCTCGCGCATGGGCGACGCGCTGCGCGTTCTTCGCCAGATGGGCAGGCGACTCCTGCCCAGGGGGGTACATCAGTGCGCACAGACGCTGCCACTGCTCGTCGTTGCCGGCGCACAGCAGCACCCAGCCGTCGCTGGCGCGGTAGACGTTCCAGGGCGCGGCCATGGTGTGGCGGTTTCCCACGCGCGTCGCGGCAGCACCGGACATCCCGCACATGGCAGGTGCAAGAAACGAGGTCATGGCGCTGAAGGCCACGTCGTAAAGCGCGATCTCCACCGGCGAAGCCATGCCGTCGCGGCGCTGGCGCAGCGCGGCCAGGACGCCGGCGGCCGCGTAGATGCCGGCCAGTTGCTCGACGAGCGGCAGTGCGATCGCACGCGGCGGGCCGTCGCTGGCGCCGGTGCATTCCATCACACCGGTCAGTGCCTGGATCTGTTCATCGGTGGCGGCAGGGCCCGGGCGCATCGACAACGGGCCGGACGACCCGAATGCAGTGACGTCGCAGACGACCGCACCCTTCGGCATGCCGGCCCACGGCGATGCGCCATACGCGGCGGTGTCGGCGTCGCCGGAGAGCAGCAGAACGTCGCAGCCCGCGGCCAGTGTTTGCAGCAACGCGCACTCAGCGGCATCGCGAAGGTCCACCGCAAGGCTCAGCTTGCCGGCTGCGAACTGTTCACGGCAGGCCCACTTCGGCTGGCCAAACTCCCCAGGGCGGGCGGCTTCGACGAAGATGACGGTCGCACCGAGCTGGCCCAGCAGCGAGCCAGCGACCGACGCGCCCACGCGGGCGCCGAATTCGACCACGACGATGCCATCCAGGGCGCTGGCATCCGCGCCCGGGGCGTGCTGCGGGATGTGGGCCATCTGCCGCCCCTACTCCAGCTTCAGGCCCAGGTCCTTGATGATGGGAGCCCAGGTGGTGGTCTGCTCCTCCACCATCTTGCGCGCCTCGGGGAGCGTGGTGCGGGTGGGGACGAAAGAAAGGCTTTGCATGCGTTCCACCACCTCCTTGTCCTGCAGCACGCGGTCCAGCGCGCCGTGCAGGCGCTCGACAATCTCGCGTGGCGTCTTGGAGGACACCGCCAGCACATACCCGACTCCGCCGTTGACGCCCTTCATGCCCATGTCTTCCATCACCGGCACGTCGCGCAGCAACGGATTGCGCTTGACGCTGGCCACCAGCACCGGCCGTACGACGCCACCGTCGACCTGCCCCTTGACGCCACCGATGGCCATCGAGGCGGCATCGATATTGCCACCCAGCAGATCGTTCACGGCCGGTGCGGTCCCCTTGTAGGCCACGTGCGTGACCGGGAAGTTGTTGAGCTTGCCCAGGGTCAGGATCACCAGGTGGCCGGCGCCGCCGACACCGCCGGAGCCGACATTGATGCCGCCGGAGCGCGTCCGTGCCATGGCCACCAGGTCCGCAAAGCTGCGCACCGGTGAGTCCTTGCGCACGATGATGATGCTCGGCGTCTCGGCGACACCGCCGATGTAGGTCAGGTCTTCCATCGGGTCGTAACCCAGGTTCTGCGCCATCAAGGTGAAGGTGCCCACCGTGGTCGGCATGATGCCGATCGTGTAGCCGTCGGGCGCTGCGCGCGCCACCGAGCGGTTGCCCACGTTGCCGGAGGCACCAGGGCGGTTCTCGATGATGACCGGCTGGCCGAGTTGCTCCGACAGCTTGTTCTGGATGGCGCGCACGATGTTGTCGGTGGTGCCGCCCGGCGTGTAGGGCACCACCAGCGTGATGGCTCTGGACGGATAGGCCTGGGCGCGCGCCGGCAGCACCCTGGCCGCGCCAAGGGCGACCGCCATGGTGGACAGGCGCTGGAACGCGGCGCGGCGATTGAGATGGTTGGACATGGTGTGACTCCCAAGGTTGGCTTGCGCGGTTTGAAATGTGGTGGTCAGTGCCCGGCGATGTCGCATTCGCCATGGTCGAGGACCACCGCGCTGCGCTCGGGTACCCGGCAGCGGAAGCGCACGTGTGTGGCGTCCACCCAGATGTCTGTCTCGATGCGGTCGCCGGGATACACGACCGCGGTGAAACGTGTGCCGAAGCTCTTCATGCGCGCCGGATCGTAGTCGCAGACACCCGCCAGCACCTCGCGACAGGCAATCCCGAGCGTTGCGGAACCATGCAGGATAGGCCCCTTGAAGCCCATCTGGCGGGCGATTTCGGGGTCGCCATGGATGACGTTGCGGTCGCCCGTAAGCCGGTACAGCAGCGCCTGCCACGGCAGGGTGTGGGTCACGCGCACCAGGTCGGGCGCGCGCACGGGCATGGGTTGCGCGGTGTTTTGCAGCGAGGCGCCAGAGCCGATGCCGCCGTCGCCCCGCGCGAAATACAGGTTGTGGACGTCATACAGCGGCGTGCCATCCCGCAGGCGCACACGCGTGTCGGTCTCGATCAGCAGCCCCTTGGCCGGACCCTTGTCGTAGACCTCGCACACGCGATGGTCGGCCAGCACCTCGGCGGCTGGGGGCAGTGGCCGGTGCAGCGTCAGCTTTTGCGCGCCGTGCAGCATCTTGGGAACGTCCAGGCCGATGTCGTAGATCAGGTTGTGGCGCGCCACGGTCACGGCCTGGGTGGGCACGGAGCGCAATGTGCCGCGGCGATCGTAGACGAAGTCCAGTTCGCGCGTGTCGAAGGGGTCGCGTCCCATGCCCACGGCCAGGCCATAGAGCATGCTGTCGCGTTCGGTGTAGGCATGGGCGACGTCGCTGGCGCTCTGCGCCATCAGGAAGTCGTAGGTGATGGATGGCATCGGAATGTCCTTGTCAGTTTCGGCTGGTGGGGATGCGGTTGAACGGCAGGCCCTTGTCGACCCGCAGGTCGGCCGGCAGGCCCAGCACCTGCTCGGCCAGGATGTTGCGCTGGATCTCGGCCGTACCACCGCCCACACGGATCGCAGGCGCGCTCAGCAGCATCTTCTGGAACGAGCGCGCGGTGTGTCCGTCCTCGATCACCGCACCGGCCGGCCCCAGCAAGTCGAGCGCGAACGCGCACACCTCCTGTGCCAGCTCGCCAGCCACCAGTTTGCCGATCGAATTCTCAGGGCCGGGTGGCTTGCCGCTGGACAGCGCCGAGAGTGTTCTCGCCATGGTCCACTGCAGACCGCGCGAGCGTGCCACCCAGGTCGCCAGGCGCGTGCGCACTGCCGGGTCATCGATCGGCCTGCCATCATGGGTCTGCAGTTCACAGCAAAGATCGAAGAGTTCGGGCACGCCGGTGGGGATGGCGGCGGCCAGGTGCAGCCGTTCATGCATCAAGGTCGTCAGCGCCACCTTCCAGCCACCACCGACGGGGCCGATGCGCTGCGCATCCGGCACCCGGGCGCCACTGAAGAAGACCTCGCTGAAGTGCCGCTCGCCGGTCATCGAGCGGATGCGCCGCACCTCGACACCGGGCGAGCGCATGTCGATGGCGAACATGGTGAGTCCTTCGTGCTTGGCCACCGTCGCATCGGTGCGTGCCAGCAGCAGGCCAAGATCGGCCAGGTGCGCATGGGTGGTCCAGATCTTCTGGCCGTCGACGCGCCAGCCGTCGCCCTCGCGCTGCGCCCGCGTGCGCAGACCGGCCAGGTCGGAGCCGCCCGACGGTTCCGAGAACAGCTGGCACCAGACCTCTTCGCCCGAGACGATGGGCCGCAGCCAGCGCTGCTTCTGCGCCTCGGTGCCATGGGTGATCAGGGTCGGCCCGGCCATGCCGTGGCCGACGACGAAGAGGTTTGAGAGCTGCGCGTAGGCCCCCTCCTCCTGCTGCCAGACCACGCGTTCGATCGGCGATGCGCTGCGCCCGCCATACTCCGCCGGCCAGTGGATGCAGGCCCAGCCATGCGCGGCCTTGCGGCCTTGCCAGGCCTTGCTTTCGGCCACCTCGTCCAGTCCAGGCAGGTGCGGCAGGTGCACACTGGAGGTGGTCTGGGCCGCACTCGCGGCCAGGGCGTCGTGCAGCACCACCGGCGCGTGAACAGCCAGCCAGTCGCGTGCCTGGGAACGAAACACCGCTTCGTCTGCCGAGTCGTCAAAGTCCATGCGTGCGGCCCTCCGGGTGGGTGCGACGGTCCCGCAGCTGTTCGATCAAACGGTCCTGCCATTGTGCGAGGCCCCCCAGGCTTACACCCAGCAGGTGGGCGCGCCGGTAGTAGAGATGGCAGTCCATGTCCCAGGTGAAGCCCATGCCGCCATGGATCTGGATGTTCTCTGCGGCGCATTGGCGAAAGGCCTGGGTCGCGCTCACGCGTGCTGCGGCCGCCGCCTCGGGCAGTTCCACCGCGCCATGGGCCAGGGCCCAGGCGGCGTAGTAGCAGTTGGAGCGCGCCAACACGAGCGAGACGTACATGTCGGCCAGCTTGTGCTTGATGGCCTGGAAGGAGCCAATCGGCCGCCCGAAGGCATGGCGTTCCAGCGCGTAGTCGCGCGCCATCTCGAGCGCGCGATCGCCACCGCCGATCTGCTCGAAGGCCGCGAGCACGGCGGCGCGGTCCAGTACACGCTGCAACAGCGGCCAGCCATCAGCGCACAGCAATTCCGCATGCACGCCGTGCAGGTCGATACGCGCCTGGCCCCGTGTGGGGTCGAGCGACTCCAGCGGCGCGCGCACCACGCCGGGTGCGTCGAGCCGGACAATGAACAGCGCGATGCCCGTGCCAGTGCGCGCAGCGACGATCGCGATGTCTGCACAGGCACCGTCGAGCACCGGCCATTTGCTGCCGCTCAACACACCTTCCTCGGCGACGGTGGCAACTGCGGCCGGGCCCAGCTTGCCTGGCCCTTCGGCCAGGCCCAGGCAGGCGATGCATTTGCCGCTGGCCAGGGCGGGCAGATACAGCATCTTTTGCGCCTGTGTTCCAGCCGCCAGGATCAGTTCGGCGCCGAGGCAGATCGAGGATGCGAACGGCACCGGCGCCAGGGCCCGCCCCAGCTCCTCGGCGATCACGCACAGCTCCAAGTAGCCCGCCCCGGTACCACCATAGGCCTCGGGAATCGCCGCCGCGAGCAGCCCCAGTTCGCCCAGTGTGGCCCACAGGTGCCGGTCGAGTGGCAAGCCCGCCTCGAGCACCTCGCGAATCCTGGCTGGCGAACTCAGGTCCGCGAGAACCTTGCGCACCTCGTCCTTGAGCCGCAGCTGATCGGGAGAGAAGTCAAGGTTCATCGCCGGCTAATCGAACTTGATGCCGTCTTCCTGCACCGCCTTGCGGAACACCTCGTATTCGCTCCGGTGAATCGACCCGAGCTCTGCCGGCGTGGAGATCACAGGCTCGAACCCCAACTGCTCCAAACGGTCGCGAATTTCAGCACCGGCAACGGCGGCGCGCAGCGCCTGGTTGATGCGGTCTACCTCCGCCGTCGGCATGCCGGCCGGGCCATACAGGCCAGCCCACGGTGAGACACTGATCTGCGCGCCGGCCTCCTTGCTCGTGACCACCCCGGGCATCGTCGGGCTGCGGGAGTCGCGCAGAGACATCAAGGCACGGAACTTGCCATCCTGCACAAAGCCGCGAACGCCGGCAGCGGTGCCGAACATCATGTGCACGCGATCGCCCATCAGGTCGGTCATGGCGGGCGCATCACCTTTGTAAGGCACGTGTTCCATGTCGAGCTTGTACTGGCGCAGGAACTGGATCGCGGCGAGACGTGCCGTGCTGTGGCTGCTGGCGTAGTTGAGCTTGCCCGGACGGGCGCGCACGTATTCGACGAACTCGGCGACCGTCCGGGCAGGCACCCCGGGCGCGGTCACCATGACCATGGTGAAACGACCCAGGCTCGCCACCGGAGTGAAATCCTTGAAAGGATCGTAAGGAACGGTGGTCTTGCGCAGCACCGGCGTGGCAATCATCGAGTTGCCGGAACCGAAATACAGCGTCAGCCCATCCGGCGCCGACTTCGCCGTCAGATCGGCCGCGATGATGCCATCCCCGCCCGGCTTGTTGTCCACGACGACGGGTTGCCCGAGCTGCTGTGACAAGCTCTGTGCAATGACACGCAGCACGATGTCGGAGCCGCCACCGGCCGTGAAGCCGAGGATGAGGCGGATCGGCCTGTTGGCCGTCTGCGCCAAAACGGGGACGGCGCAGAAGCCGGCACCGGCGACGGTGAGCAATTGGAGGACGAGGCGTCTGTTCATGGTGAGGCAGTGTTATGCGATGCGGTAGCTCCGGCTGTGCCGCCGTGGCGTTGTACTGATGCGATGCAATGGGCACCGCCGGTGCCCGCTGCGCCCGGCCCCGTCCACAGAAAGTCGCTGCCAAGCTCCTCGATGCGGGAGCACCCCAGTTGCCCCAGCACACGCAGGCTCTCCTCGGCCAGGATCTCGAACGCGCGCGTGGCGCCGGCCTGCCCGGCCACGGCCACGCCCCACAGCGGCGCACGCCCGACCAGCACCGCCCTCGCACCCAGCGCAAGGGCCTTGATGACATCGCTGCCACGCATCACGCCGCCGTCCATGAAGACCTCGGCGCGATGCCCGATACGCTCGACGATGTCAGGCAGCGCAAAAAGCGGCGGCATGGATGCGTCCAGGTTGCGCCCGCCGTGGTTGGACACGACCACTGCGTCCGCCCCACAAGACACCGCCTCGTGCGCATCGTCCGGGTTCAGGATGCCCTTGACGATGAGCGGCCCCTTCCAGATCTGGCGCAGCGTGCGCAGGTCGTCCCATGTCAACGCGTCGTTCTTGGGCAGGGCGCTGCGGCCCTTGGGCGCGGCCGTCATCGAGCGCTGCAGCACCTCCGGAAAATTCTCGAAACGCGGCATGCCGGTGGTCAGCATGTAGCGCAGGATGACGGAGACCAGCCACGGCGCGTGCAGGGCGATGTCCAGCGCGTTGCGGCGGTTGAGTCGAAACGGCAGCATGAAACCGTTGCGCACATTGCATTCGCGGTTGGGTGCCACGGCCGTGTCGAGCGTCACCATCAGGGCCTCGAAACCGGCCGCCTGCACGCGCTTCACCAGATCGTGCGACATCGTGCGGTCGGGCCACATGTAGAGCTGGAACCAGAGCCGGCCAGGCGCGGACGCGGCGATGCGCTCGATCGATGTGAGCGACACGGTGGACAGGGTGAAGGGAACGCCCGCAGCCGCAGCAGCCTTGGCCAGCGCGATCTCGCCGTCATGCCACATCAAGCCTGCCGCGCCGGTGGGCGCCATGACCAGCGGCATGGCCGAGGGTCGACCGAGGATGTTGCAGGCCAGGCTGCGCCCGGAGACGTTGCGCAAAACCTTGGGTCGCAGCATGAAAGCCTCGAAGGCCGTGCGGTTGTTCAATATCGCGCGGTCATCCTCGGCGCCCCGTTCGATGAACTCGAAAAATCCCTTGGGCAAGCGGCGGCGCGCGCGCGCACGCAGATCGGCAATATTGAGCAATCGGGAATCTACGCCGGACATGGCAGAGTTGACAGTCGCATAACAATCAGGGGTGGTTCACACGCAATGGCGGCTCACGGCTGCATCAGCCCCGCATCCTTCAGCGCGCTTTCCCACACCGCCAGGTCGGGCCATCTTGGTGCCAAAAGCCTGGCGGTCCAGCGGCGCGGCCTCGAGCTTGGCCACGACGGGCTCGGGCGTGCCGTGGGCCACGACCAGGCCCATCCAGGCCGGCGCATCGTAGCCAGGGACCATCGCGCCTGCTCCGGCCGCGTACAGCATGATCAACTTGACCGGGCGATCGGGATAGTCGGCATGCGCCAACGGCGCGGCGCCAACGACGTTGGCAAGCACCAGCAGCACGCGAAGCAATGGGTTTTTCAGCATGAACGGTCTCCAAAATGAGTGTCTGAAGGAGCCTGCAAGGGCCACCGCCATCCGGCCAATGATAGGCAGCGCCATCGGGCGTGCAATCGTCATTCGAAATGGGCCGCCATAAGCACCGCATAGACGTACGGGCGTGGATCTGTCGGCGACAGAAGGCGCTCCCCGCAACCCATCGCAGCGGGGCTCATGTGCCCAAGCTCCGATGCCCGTCTTGCGAGATCGTCGTCTTGCGAAACGGACTGGTTGCGACGGCAGCTTCCATGATTTCGCGTTGGATGCGGCCGTCGCTGTCCTTCATGCTGACGATCGAAAACTCGATGTCCTCGCATGGCAGCAAGCCAGGAATCGGGACGAGCGTGCCGGCCATCAGTTCACCATCGATCAGGTTTTCGGACAGCAGCCCGATACCGGCACCGGAACCCACGATACGCGACGCGGCCAGGGTGTTGTTGATGGCGTTGACGCGGTCCAGTTCCGCGCCATGGGCGACCAGCTTGCGCGTGGCATCGCTCCAGTAGAAGGACTCCCGGTGCACGCACCAGATCTGCAGGCCCTCGAGCCATCGGGCGGGATCGCAGCCCCAGCGGTCCTGCAGCACCTGCGGCGAGGTGACCCACACCATGCGGTCGAATCCCAGACTCGCGGCCTTGAATTTGTGCGGGTCGATGGGCCCTGACACGATGGCCAGATCCAGCTTGCGCGACTCCAGAAGGTCGAGCAGGCGCCCGGCGCGATCGATCTCGACATCGTAGGAAACTTTCGGCATGGTCTGCGACACGCGCATGGTCAGCGCACCGAGCATGTCCAGGCAGATGCTGCTGGTGCCAATGCGCACGACGCCCGCCGCACTGGCCTTGCTGAACGACTGCGACAATTCTTCCACCTGCCGCAGCAGTTTCGCAGCGCTGCGCACGAACTCGCGCCCCTCGATGGTGAGCTCCACACCCCGACCCTGGCGCAAAAACAATTTCTGGCCCACCGCTTCTTCAAGCTCCCGCACCCGCGCCGAAACCGCGGGCTGCGTCGTGCACAGCCGCTCTGCCGCCGCGGTGAAACTGCCAAGCTTTGCGATCCAGGTCGCCAGCTCCAGGCTGGCGGTGGTGAGGTTTCTCATTGGCCAGGTCTCCCGCGAAACATCACAACTCAATTTCCGGTGAACACTGCATCGCGGCGCTCGCGGAATGCAGCCACCGCTTCCTTGTGGTCGCTGGTCATGTTGGACAGCATCTCGTAGGCGACACCTGCATCGAAATGGCTGTGCACCAACTGTTTCAACGGCAGATTCGCGGTGATCTTGGTCCACCGGATCGCCTTGGTGGCACCGCGCGCAAGCCGCTCGGCGAGCCCGTAGCTTGCTTGGTCCAGTTGCTCGGGCGGCACGACCTCGCTGAGCAGCCCAAGACGCTCGCCCTCGGCAGCGCTCAGGAGGTCTCCGGTAAGCAGGTAGCGCTTGGCCTTGGCATAACCCATGAGCTGCGGCCACAGCAACGCGCCGCCATCGCCCGCCACAAGACCCACCTTGACATGCGGGTCACCGATCTTGACACCGGCGTGCGCGACCACGATGTCGCAACACACCGCCAGCGTGGCGCCCAGGCCGATAGCATGCCCGTTGAGCCGGCACACCAGCGGCTTGGACAGGTCCAACTGCGAATAGATGATCGCCTTGGCTTCGGCCGCCACAAGCTCGAACTCGGCCGGTCGGTCGATCGATGACTGCATCCAGTCCAGATCGCCACCCGCGCAGAACGCCTTGCCGTTGCCGGTGAGCACGATGACGTCGGAATCGGGGTCGGCGGCGGCATCCGTGAATACCTGCGAGAGTTCGGTGTGCAGCCGGCCGTCGATCGCGTTGAGCTGCTCCGGTCGGTTGAGCTTGATCACGAGCACGCGCTGGCGACGCTCGAACTGGATGCATTGGTAGTCGTCCCATTTCATGGCGCGGTGTGTCTCCATGTGAATAACAGGACCGGCAGGCCCGGAACCTCGGACTCCGCGAACTGCCGGCGGATGGCCTCGCCGCAGGCAGCGGCATGCGTCTTCATGGCGACCCGGCGCCGGCCAGGGCGTCGGCGCGCGCGAAGGCCTCCAGATGCGCATCGCGGTCCCCGAGCAGCCGGTTGGTGACCATGATGCGCTTGAAGTAGTGGCTGACGGCCAGTTCATCGGTCGTGCCGATGCCGCCATGCATCTGAACCGCTTCATGCGAGATCTGCCGGCCAGCGGCAATCACGTGCGCAACCGCACCCATGACGGCCCGTTCCCTCTGCGCTTCGGCAAAGCCACCGGAGCGCTGCGCCGCCGCTATCACGGCGGCCGCCTCCTGCTCCAGCATATACAACTCGACCATGCGGTGCTGCAGGGCCTGGTTCATGCCGATGGGGCGGCCGAACTGGCGGCGGTCCTTGAGGTAGGCCAGCGTCAACCGGTTCAACGCACGCATCGCGCCGTGGGCCTCGGCACACAGCGCCAGCCGCGCGTCGAGGAGTGCCAGTCCGAGCAGCGATGCGCCCTCGCCACCCTGCGCGAGCAGGGTGCACGCCGCCCCATTGAATTCAATGCTGGCCGCACCGCGGCCATCAATCAGTCCGTAGCTCGTCTTGCGAACACCCGGCTGGTCGGCCTCCACGGCGTACAGCGACAGGTGCTGTACCGCGTCGCCAACAGTGGCTACCGGCTCGGCCACGCTGACAAGCAGTTCGTCGGCCAGGTCGCCATGCAGAACCACCACCTTGCCGCCGTAGAGTTTGCCGCCCTCGACCTTGGTCTCCACCAGGCCGTCGAATGCATCGGCATTGTGCTCGGCATGGGCAAAGGCGAAAAGCCTGCGGCCGGAGGCCAGCGCATCCAGTCGCGACCGAGCCGCCGCTGCGCGCCCGCAAAGCGACAGCAGGCGACCGCACACCACCGCGCATGCGAACAGCGGCTCCAGCGCCAACCGTTCACCGGCATAACGCATGAGTGCAGCCACCGCCTTCGGGTCGCTGCCAAAACCGCCGTCCTCGACAGGCAGCGCGGCGCCCAGCCAACCCATTTGCGCGTAGTCGAGCCACGCCTGCTTGCTGAAACCAGGTGAGGCACGCCGCAGCGCGCGGTAGGTGTCGAACCCGTACCTGTCCTGGCCGTAACGCTCCACGCTGTCGGCGAACAACTGCAGCGTCTGCGCATCGAGTGCGGGTGGGACGGTGATCGCGTTCATTTACATCCCCAGCGCCAGCTTGGCGATGATGTTGCGCTGGATCTCGTTGGAGCCGCCGTAGATCGTGGCAGCGCGGCCATGCAGGTGGTCCTTGAGGATGCCCGGCGCCTCGAAAGGCCCCTCTGCTGGTGGCCGGCCCATCTCCGACAGGTCGGCGGCGGCATAGACGATGCCCGCCAGGCCCAGCGCATCCACCATGGCTTCGGCAATATCCTGCTGCAGCTCGGATCCGCGGATCTTCATGAGCGAGGCTTCGGCGCCAGGCTCGCTGCCCGCCATGGCGTCGGCCACGGCCTGGTAGCAGGTGGCCTGCAGCACGAAGTGGCGCAACTTCAACTCGGCGAGCCGCCGCGCGAAAGGCGCGTAGTCGCGCAGTGGTTTGCCACCGCGCAGTGTCTGCGCCGCCAGCTTGTCCAGACGCCGCAATTGCCGGGTCGAGCGACCGACTTCGGCCACCAGGACACGCTCGTTGCTGAGCAGCACCTTGGCGTAGGTCCAGCCGCCGCCCTCTTCGCCGACCAGGTTGCCCACCGGCACGCGGACCTCGTCGAAGAACACTTCGTTGACGTCGTGGCACATGTCCATGGTGATGATCGGCCGGACCGTGATGCCGGGCGATTTCATGTCGATGAGCAGGAAGGAGATGCCTTTCTGCGGACGATCCTCCTGGCTCGTGCGCACCAGACAAAAGATCCAGTCTGCCCAATGCACATGGGTGGTCCAGATCTTCTGGCCGGTCACTACATAGTGGTCGCCATCGCGCACCGCGCGCGTGCGCAGGCCCGCAAGGTCGGAACCCGCACCGGGCTCGGAATATCCCTGGGCCCACCAGTCCTGGCTGCTGCGAATGCGCGGAAGAAAGCGGTCTTTCTGCGCCTGCGAGCCGAAGGTGTAGAGAATGGGCCCGACATAGTTCACGCCGAATGGAATCAGCCACGGGGCTCCGGCTTCGCTGGTCTCCTCCTCGAAGATGAAGCGCTGCAGTGGCGTCCAGTCACAGCCGCCGTAAGCAGCCGGCCAGTGGCCGACAATCCAGCCGCGGGCCTCCAGCAGCCGCAGGTAAGACAGGTAGTCGGCCTTTTCCAGCTCGAGGTTGTTCATCACCTTGTGGCGAAGCGCACTGGGCAAGGTTGTCGCGAAGGTCCGTACCTCGGCGCGGAACGCGTCGGGATCGGCAAGGGCTTGGGAATGGATGTCAGCCATGCGTCGTCCTGCTGCGCGGCGAGCGTCGTGCCACGCTCAGTTGGGCTCGATGCCCGCCGCCTTGACGAGCTCGGCGTTGAGCTGTATGTCCTTCTTGAGGAAGGCATCGAAATCGGCCGGCGACATGGGCATCGGGTCCATGACCAGCGTGTTGAACTTTTCACGCAGTTCGGGAGAGCGCAAGGCCTTGACGGTTTCCTCATTCAGGCGGTTCACGATGGAGCGCGGCGTCCTGGCCGGCGCGAACATGCCGATCCAGACCTCGTAGTCGGAGTTCGGCAGGCCGGCCTCGATGCTTGTCGGGACATCCGGCAATGCCGAAGAGCGGGCCTTGCTGCTCACGGCAAGCGCCACCAGCTTGTCGGCCTTCAGGTGCTGCGCGGCCAGGCCGATGGGACTGAAGTAGTAGTCCACGCGGCCTGCCAGGACCTCGGTGAGTGCCTCGGCGGAACTCTTGTACGGCACGTGCACGCCCTTCATGCCGGCGGCCATATTCAGCCGTTCCGCGCCCAGGTGCGTGGCGCCACCCGTGCCGGCCGAGGCGTAATTCATGGAACCCGGCTTGACTTTGGCCATCTTCACGAAGTCCGGCAGGCTGCGCACGCCCTTGCCCGGCGCAGTGACGAGCACCATCGGCACCGAGGCGAGCGCCGTCACGCCGACCATGTCCTTCGCAACGTCGAAACTGAGGTTCTTGTAGGTCGAGGGTATGACGGCGTAGGAGTTGGATTGCACCAGGATGGTGTAGCCATCGGCCTCCGCATGGGCGACCAGGCCGATGCCGATCGTGCCGCCGGCACCGGGCTTGTTGTCGATGATGATGGGCTGGCCCAACTGCTTGGAGACCTGCTCCAGAACGGCGCGCGCCACGATGTCAGTGGCCGCGCCGGCCGCAAACGGCACCACCGCCTTGATGGGTTTCGATGGCCAGGGTGGCGCCTGCGAAAGGGCCAGCAGGGGCATGACGGCGAGGCCGAGTGTCAGCAAGGTACGCGGGAATGGCTTCATGGTGTCTCCTTGAAAGAACTTTGACTGGACGGGTTGACCGCGCCGATCTGTGCCGGTCTGGTGGACAGCTTCGCCTTCGCAACAGCGAAATCGACCGCCGGCCACGAAACGGCGGCGCGACCTTCGCCGCCATAGGCCTTGAGCAGCGCCGCGATGGTCCACATCAGCAGTGCATCGAGCCGTGAGAAGCCGGAGGCGTGGCGCGTGAGCTGGCCCGTCTGGTACATCACGCTTGAAATCTGCAAGGTGATGCCATCGACCGGTGCGTCGCGCACGAGTTCGCGGTTTTCAATGGCCGTTTCGACCGCCACACGGATGCTGTCTTCGAGCCTGCGCAGCGTGGCGCGGATATTTTGGCGCATTTCGGGTGTCAGGGCGTCGGCTTCCATCGAGAAGCGAGACAGCAGGCCCCAGGGCCGCCCACCCTTTCCCTCCGGGTTGAAACGCAGGTAGGAGTCGAATGCCCAGTCACGCATACGCACGAACTTTTCCGCCAGCGTATGGGTGCGATCGGTCCAGATGCCCTCGGTGGCCTGCAAGGTTTCCTTGGCCACGCGCTTGAGCACGGCCGTGGCCAGCGCGGCCTTTGTACGGTAGTAGTAGTGCACATTGGAGTGCGTGATGCCGAGTTCCCTGCCGATGCCAAGATAACTCACGCCGTTGTAGCCGTTGCGGATGAACAATTCGGTGGCGACGGCCTCGATTTGCACGGTCAGGTCGATCGGCGGCGCACTGGACACCGCACGGGTCAAGCGGCGCGTTCCCAAAGAACCTCCTGCATGGGGCGGGCCCGGCCATCGGTCGGAGCCTCGGTGCGCAGCAACAATCGGTTGGGACTGGGGAAACTGGCCAGGCGGACCAGGTCGCGCCCTTCCCAGTTCGGAATCCAGCACACGTCAACATGGTGCAGCACGCGGTCTTCGGCCACCGAAAAGCGGCCCGCGTAGGCGACCATCCGGTCCAGGCAGCGGGCCTTGTCGGCGCTCGGGATGGAATCCCATTCGCCGCGAAAACGCGGCCGGTCCAGCGCGCCGATCAGCACCTGCATGTGACCCGTGGGCCAGTAGCTGATGCAGCCCTTGGCATCGGGGCCCAACGCGTCGCTCCAGGGGCCGCCGGCGCGTTGTTCGATGAAAGACACCAGGCGCCAGTGGCCGACCAATTCTTGCATTTCGATCATGGTGCGCTCCTCTTCAGATGATTTGTTCGCGCACCAGCTCGGCCAGAGCCTCGGGGCCCAGGCCCAACCATTCGCCAAATACCGATGCGTTGTCGCGCCCGACCTCGCCGCTAGGCTCGATGGCGGGCATGGGGGTGTCGCTGAAACGCAGCGATGAGCGCGGCAGCGGCATGCGGCCATACAGTGGGTGCTCGACCCATTCCAGCGCCTTGCGCCCCAACATCTGCTCGTCGTTGACCACTTCACCGATGTCACGTACCGGGGCGCAGGTCACGTTGGCGGTGACAAGCTGCTGAAAGGCATCGTTCTTGGTACGCGGTGCAGTGAACGCTGAAACGATAGCGTCCACTTCGTCCATGCGTTGCACGCGCGCACCAAGCGTGGCGTAGCGCTCGTCGCCCACCAGTTCCGCACGACCGATCACGGTCAGCAACCGATTCCATTGCGCATCGCTGGAGGCAACAATGGCGATGTAGCCGTCGGAGCTGGGGTAGGCGTTGTAGGGCGATTCGGCCATGCCTCCGTGGCGGTTGCCTGTACGGGCCGAGACCTGGCCCTTGTTGGCGTAATACAGGCCGAGGTTGGAGGCCAGAGAGGGGTAGACCGACTCCATCATCGAAACCTCCACCAGTCGCCCTTCACCGGTTGCCCGGCGCTCGTACAGCGCCGTGACCACGGCGGCGTAAAGGTGCACACCGCCAAGAAAGTCAGCCACGGCCGGGCCGACTTTCACGGGCGGCCGGTCTTCGAAGCCGTTGATGCTCATGAGGCCGGACATGGCCTGCACGGCGATATCCATGGCGGGGTAATTCTTCATCGGCCCGGATCGGCCATAACCCGACCCGGACGCGTAAATCAGGCCCGGGTTGACCTGCTTGAGCGCGTCGTAGCCCAACCCGAGCCGCTCCATCGCACCTTGCGAGAAGTTCTCGATCAGCACGTCGGCCCTGGCAACCATTTCGCGGATCAGCGCCTTGCCACGCGCGGTCTTGAGGTCGAGTGTGATGAACTCCTTGTTGGAGTTGAGCATGGCAAAGGGCACGGCGGCACCGCCCACCTTGGCACGCCGGCGCAGGTTCTCCCCGCCTCTCGGTTCGACCTTGATCACCCGCGCACCGGCCATGGCCATCAGGAAGGTGCAATACGGGCCGTTGTAGATCTGGCCCAGGTCGACCACTGTCACACCCGTCAAGGGGCCGTGGATATTGTTGGCCATCGCCATCGTCCCTCGCTGCGGCCCGCCAGCATGTCGCGGGCGATCACCATACATTGAACCTCTTGGAGACCTTCTCCGGCGAAGCGACCGCGCAGTGCGACGTGCCGCCACCCTCGGAAACCAACCAGCTTCCGGTCATGTCCACCTCAACTCACACGCACGCGCTTTGACCATGCGGGAATGGTAGTGACATTAGACATATGTGTCAAACACTTATGACTTGGCGATCGGGCGCGGGCTGACCGGGCCCAATTTATCCGGTCTTGCTGGGCGACGGTGGTCGCCATGCCGGCGGCCTCACCTCAAAGCCATCAAAGGGGCTTGAGGCGCCTTTTCCAGCAGCTTGTCCAGCACCTTGAGCAAGACCCTTGCCGCTCCGGTTAGGCTGCGTTTGCCCCGCTCCCAGTTGCGTCAGCCGGAGGCGCTTTCGGATACGTTGCGCGAACAGCGCCGCGTCATGAGCGGCGGCGGAATCATCCCGGGTCGCCACTTTTACCGTCACGCCAAATCGCAGCCTGCATAAACTGCAAGTTCATGTTTTGCCGGCGATTTCTGACGGTTTTTTTGCCGTCTGGTCCGAAATTCGTGCGTGCCGTCTGCACCAGCGCCTTGGGTAATGCGCCCGGCAATGTCAGGCGCCGGCTCACCCAGCCCGCATCGCGTCAACTCGGCGGTGCACGCAGACTCTCCGCTGAAGATCCGAACCAGGGCCGACGAGTGAGCGCTCTCAAAATGGTGCCCTGCACCCGGTCCAGTTACTCGATCCGCGCGTCCGATTCGGCGCCGCTGCCCGACTGGAAGGCCGTCGGCCGCCGCCGATGCGGCCGATCGCGCTGGCCGGCAGCGCGAGGTGAAGCGGATGGTCCTCGGCGCAGGTGATGACGCGCGGCTTGCCGCAGGTGCAGAGCCGCATCGACTGCGCCCGGTAGAACGCGGGGTTCTGAAACGCCGCCAATCGCATCAGCAACTGTTCATCAGACCGGGGGGCAATCCATGACGCGCAATGTAGATCTGGTCGGCGGGCACCAGTTCCAGCGTCGGCGGCAACTCGCCCGCGATAGGCGGCTCCTTGCGCCGGCGCGAGGCGGGCAGGGTCCACGGCTCGTCTTCTCCTTCTTCCTGCATGGGCTGGCGCACACCCAGGATGCGCCCGCGTTGCTCAGCTTCGCGGACGATGCCCCTGGTGCGTCGCTGGGTGGCGCGCGCCCAAAGGCGAACTTCACCGAACAGGATGGCGCGTTGTGGATTGGCAAATTCCCGGCGTGTGATGACGACCGCGACATCGGTGCCGGGGAGTTCGTCGTCCACGCCATGGCCAGCCAAGCCGGCATCGACGTCCCCGAGGCTCGGCTGGTGCGGCTGAACAATGAATTCCACACCTTCTGCGTGAAGCGCTTCGACCGTGTGGGCGGGAAGCGCCGCTTCTGTGCATCGGCAATGACACTGCTGCGCCGTGAGCAGAACGAAGGCACGAGTTACCTCGAACTCGCCCAGTTCCTCCGTACCAGCGGCGACCCCCAACATGTCGAAGCCGACCTCGCGCAATTGTTCCGCCGTGTGGCCTTCAACGTCGCAGTCGGCAATCGTGACGACCATCTGCGCAACCATGGCTTCTTGCTCAGCGAGAACGGCTGGCGCGTGGCACCAGCCTTTGATGTCAACCCCAACATCGACAAATCCGACCACGTGCTGAACATCGACGACCAGGACAATCGCCCGAGCCTGGCAACCGTGGCGGCAACTTCAGCGTTCTATGGGCTCAGCGCCGCCCAGGCACGCGACATCATCGGCAAAGTGGTCGCCGTTGTCGACCACTGGCAGGATGCCGCGCGCAACGCGGGCATCTACGGCGCTGACATCGACATCACATCAGGCGCGTTCGCCGCCCATGCCACGCATCACGCGGTGGCGAGGGGGTAAAAGCGTTGCTCCCTGTACGGAAGGATGTCAAACTGTCGATCGAGAATATTTCGGTATAGCGAAATAATAGTGCAATTTTTGGCAATATCCTTTATATTTCGGCTTAGCGATACTATTTATAAAAAATTCAATATTCATTTATTATTTCGTTAATCCGAAACTATGCCAAGAACACTTCCATCGGTGGACCCCTTGACGCCTCAAGAAATACGCAAACTTGAGGACCTGGGAAAGACTGTGCGCAACCAACGTGCGCAGGCCAGATTGCGCATTGACGATGCCGCTGCCCTGAGCTTCGTATCCAGTGATCTGATGTCTCGCCTCGAAAACGCAAGACCCATCACGACGGACAAACTTCTGAAGGTACTCGACGGCTTGGGTCTGCGGATGCTGGTGGTACCTGCTTGCGATGCAGTTCTGCTGAAATCCGAGCTGCAGGCCCTGCGCGCAAGTCGCAAAGCAACGGGCAACCCATCCAGCACCAGCGGACGCGATGAATAACGCCAACGACTACGCATTGGACCTGTTCGTCGGGCAGGCGCTCGTCGCAAGACTGGAGTTCCATCCGCAGCAAGACAGCTTCAGCTTGACCTACAGCCCAGCGTGGGCGGCCGACCGCCGTGGTTACGCCCTGTCCCCCCATCTGCCCTTGCACGGCACGGCACCATCATCGTCCATTCGCCGCTTTCTGGAACATCTTTTGCCCGAAGGCCGGGCGCTGGACGTTGCCTCGGTGCACTCGAACATCCAGAAGAACAACATCTTTGGGCTTATCCGGCATTTGGGCCAGGAGACCACGGGTGCGTTGACCTTCCTGCCGGCCGGTCGGACCCCGCAGGCGCTGGAGCCGCAGATTCGTGAACTCAGGCATTCGGAGTTGCAAGAGCGCATCGAAGGCCGCAACGAGGTGCCATTTACGGTCTGGGACGGCACAGTCCGCATGTCTATCGCCGGCTTTCAGGACAAGCTGCTCGTGAATCGAGTGGGTGACCGGATGTTTCTGGTCAGCGGTTCTTTGTCGTCCACCCACATTCTCAAGCCGGAGCCACTGAACACGGCCCTGCCGTTCATGGTCGCCAATGAACATTTCTGCATGAAGCTGGCGTCACGCATCAGCGTGCGCAGGTACGGACAGAACCACGTCGCCGAGGTCGAACTCTTGCGCATACCGGCCCCGGTGCTGTCTATCCGACGGTTTGACCGCCAACTGCGTACCGACCAGTTTGTGGACGGCCCCGACGACGTGAAGGTGCCCGCGGTCGAACGGCTGCACATCATTGACGGCTGCCAGGCCACGGACCTGTCCGTGGCGGTCAAGTACGAGCGCAATCTGGGCAATGGCAAGGATGTCGCGCATATCCGGGACGGCGCAAGTTTTGAGCGCCTGTTTGCGACCCGACAGTACCTGGAACAGCCGGCCATCGGTGTTCGGCGCATGACCCTGTGGGTAGTGACCACCTTGCTGACAGGCAACAGTGATGCACACGGCAAAAACCTGTCCTACCACGTTGGTCCCGCAGGACTGAGGGTGGCTGCGCTCTATGACTTGGTGAGCGTGATGCAGTACGACTCGCAAAAGCTGGAACATGAACTGGCCATGGCATTTGGCGATGCGTTCAGGCTGGAAGACGTGAAATCGTTTGCTCTGGCTGACTTCTGTGAACGCGCCAATGTAAGCCGGGCCTTTTTTGCCAGGGAACTTGTTGCCTTGTGCGAAATTGCCCTCGTCGAGGCGATGGCTCAGAGCGCGGACCCGGTCTACACAGGTGAGGAAGTCCCGTTGGTGAAGAGTATTGCCGACTTTGTCGTCCGGCGGACCAAACTCTTGCTCGCCCTTGCAAAGGAGATTCCGAAGTTCAAAAAGGATGTGTTCTGACGACTTCGAGATGCTCGCCGTCTATCGAGACCAAATCATCCGGGTTCCACGACCAACTCCACCCTGATCGCCGCCCCCGCCACCGGCAGCACCAGCCAGGTCTCCTGCACCGGCAATCCGCTCACCGCCTCCACAGCCCGCCCATAAGCGGCCAGTTGCCCCGCGTGCGTACTTGCCAGCGCAGCCCACTGCGCACTGCCTTGCTGCGTCGACTTGTGGTCAAAAAGCACCCACCCGGTTGCCGTGCGAAGCAAGAGGTCCGCCCGGCCAGTGCTGATCTGCCCATTGGGCAACAGCCGCTGCATCGGCAATTCGACAACGGCCTTCGCATCCGGCCAGCGGGAACGCAGCCACGCTCGCACGGCGCCAACCTGCCGGTGCAGGGACGACGCATCAACCGCTTCGGCAACGCCCATGCGCTGCAGGATGGCCAGGACCTCGCCAACATCCAGGGGACAGTCGTCCGATGCCAGGTCGGCCGCCAGGCATGCGTGGATGGCCTGTCCCAGGACGGAACGATCTTCAACGTCACCGACCTCCATGCGGGATCCGATGACGACACTCTCGGCAACTCTGGCATCGGCACCTTCCAGGGAAGATGGGCTGACCGTCAAAGGAAGTTTGTCGACCAGAGCAACGGCATGGTCAAACCAGGTCAGGGCCCCCGTGGGCAGTGTCTGTGGCAGATCAGCCGAGGCTCCCGACAACACGGTGCGAGCAAACGGCACGGCCACGCCGCTCTTCAACACCATCGGCCCGGTGTCCGCCGCCGGCAACACAGCGTCCAACGACACCGTGGACATCCACTCGCCCACCGCCTTCTTGGCTGGCCGCGCCAGGATCAGCATGTCCCGTGCGCGCGTCATGCTCACGTACAGCAGCCGTTTGTGTTCTTCCACCGCGTCGTCCCGGGCCTTGGTGCCGGTGGGGCACAGGGCGATGTCGTCGGCAAGCGGAACGTTCTTCTGCAGCCCGAAGGCCCAGGGCCAGTACCGCAGAAACCGGTCATGCAAAGGCCGATGGACATCAAAGGCTGCTTTCGGCTCCGCCTGAATGCCCCATAGCCGGTCACGCACGTCGGACGCCAGATCACACAGCACCACGACCGGCCACTCCAGGCCTTTTGCACCGTGGTGCGTCATCACCTGCACGGCATCGATGCCGGACTGCGGCATGGCATCGAGCCCCTCAGCGGCAAGGTCCTGCAACCACAACAACAAGCCAGACAGGGTCGCCGCCTGCCGGCTTGAATGGCATTCGTCTTCGTACTGCGTGACCAATGCCGCCAATTGGTCCAGATTCGCCAGCCGCAAACGCGCCCGCTCGCTGTCTTGCTGCCATTGGATGACCCGCCGGGCAATGCCGCACCGCATCAGCGTCTCGGCCACCGCTTCGCTGGGTGACAACAGCACTGCCTGAGCGCGCAAGTCTTTCAGCGTGGCGACGATGGGGTGGGCGTCGAACCCTGCCCGACCCTCCTCCTTCCACTTCGATGCAGGGGCATCGGTATCCAGCCATGCCAGACGGTTGGCAAGCCAGCTTTCAGGCTCGGCGCAGTCGGCGAGGGACACGATTTCCGCCGTGGCCAGGGTGTCGCTGGCATCGTTCAGGCGCCGCAGGCAGGCCAGCGCCAGCACGATTTCCGGCTGGGTCAGCAAACCGGGCTGTGCTGTGGACGTGGCGATCCTCCGTAGCCGAAAACATGCCGCAATGCTCTTCACCGTTGCGTTGGACTTCGCAAGGATGGCGATATCACCCAAGCGCAGCGGCCGCAGAACGTTGGTGCCGGCGTCGACGACCTGGGTTCCCTGGTTCAGCAGCTGTGCCACGCCGGACGCGAGCGCCTCCAGATGCAGCCCCTGGTTCGATCCGTCCAACATCCAGTCATGGACGGCGATGGATTCCGGCATCTCACCGCGCTTCGGTTTCAACTCCACTTCCGAACGCTGCAGCCCCACAAAAGCGTCGCCAAACAGTTGGTTCACCAAACCCACCAGGGCCGGCCGAGACCGATAAGAAAACGGCAACACCGACTTGGTACCGCCCAACACCGGCAGCGCATCCACCACGGACTTCATCAGTGCAGAGTCGCTCCCGCGAAAACCGTAGATGGCCTGCTTCACATCCCCCACCCACACGACCTTCCTGGCAAAACCTGCCAGCTTCAGGAACAGTGCCAGTTGAATCGGGCTGGTGTCCTGGAACTCATCGACCATGACGAGGTCGAGTTCTTCTGTGAGCGTCTGCGCCACGCTGGGTTCGTCCAGAATGTCGAGCAGACTGCGCTCCTGGTCGGTGAAGTCCACCGCACCCACCTGCCTCTTGAGATCCGCGTAGGCTGCCAGTGCATCCGCCGCCAGGGCAAATATCCTGACCAGGTAGTCGCGGATGTCGGCGTGCAGGCCCGGATGCTGGCCCACCAAGGCAGCAATATCCGCCACCGGCTGGGCTGCGGCCTTCAGCCCTGCCGCTGGCATGGCGGTGCTCAGCTTGTTCCAGCCACCCCAGGTGAAGTTACCGCCATCGAGCTGCTTGAGCGCGTCTTCGAGCAGATCCAGATAAGTTCTGGTCACCTGGGTCTTGGCCGCACCCGCTTGAATGGCAGGCAAGGCATGGGTGATGGCAGCGCGCAACTGCGCGTCGAGGTCGCCACCCGCGGCGGCCGGGAAGTGCGCAAGCAGCCGGTCGGCATTGATGTCACCGAAGTTCCGCAATACGTCCGGTGCAATGTCATTGGCGCGGGCGTCGTTGACCAGGTCGCTCAAGGCCTTGCGCCAGGGGACCTCGCCGCCCGCAAACCCGACAACGTCCAGCCCCAGGCGCCGCACCACCTGGAGCAACGCTGCCAGGGAGGCGTCTTCCATCACCACATCCATGGCCTCGCGCAAGAGTTGCTTGGCACGGGCCTCATCCAAAACCAGTTGCTCCGTGGGCAGGCCGGCCTCGAACGCAAAGCGCTCGAGCAATGCGCCGCATATGCCATTGACCGTGCCGATACGGGCCTGCCCCATGGCATTGGCCAGCATGTATGCGCCCTGCCCGATCAGGTGGCCACGCACGCGCTCCCGCAGTTCGGTGGCCGCCTTGCGCGTGAAGGTGGTCGCCAACACACCACCCGGCTTCACCTGTCCTTCGGTCAACTCCTTGTAGAGAATCTGCGTCAACTCGTAGGTCTTGCCACTGCCAGCGCCGGCGCTGATGAAGCGGATCTTGGGGTTCATCATGCGGCTCCCCAACCAGCCAGGACAGCGTAGGGGTTATAGCGTGCGTTCAGCGTCTCGGGGGGCAACGCGCCATCCGGCGGCGTCGATTCTGGCGTTGCCTCCGACTCATCGAGCACCAGTTCGATGCTGCCTTCGGCAATCTGCTGCTGGCGCCAGGCCCAGGTGGCCTCGATACGTTGCCATAGTTGCTCTGTGGAGCCTTCTGGTGCGTCGACCGCGCGAACACCCGGAAACAAACCCGGCGCCGTGGTGAGCATTTCCGCCTCACGCAGCACGAAATAACCCACCGACGGCCAGGATCCGACCGCCATCTGCTGCAACTTGCCGTAGATGCCGAGTTGCACGTGCGTCTGGCCGGCCAACTTCTCACGGTACTTCTTGGTGCCCGACCATTTCATGTCGATCACCGCATGGCGGCCGGATGCATAGGTGAGCATCAGATCGCAGCTCCCCTGCAGCCGGCCCAAAGGCGAATCCCCTGCCACGGCCAACTCGGGCGTGACGGCCACCACCGCCGATTCCAGCAAATGCCCATGGAGCCTGGCCAGGGAATAGCGAAACCGCAATCGAAATCCCACCAGGTCGGCTCGGCGGCCAGGCATCAACAACACGGCCCCCTCTTCGGCAACGATGCGGTCAACGTTGGCGTCAAGCCAAACCAGCACCTGGGCGACCGGCCATCGGCTCGAACCGCTCTGGCTGTACAACTGCTCCACGGCACGGTGGGCCAGGTTGCCCAGCAGCCGAAAATCGTCTGGCAGATCCAACAATGCCGATGTGCGCAATGCAGCCGGGTACCGCAACACCCAATGAAATGGGTTGAAGAACAACTGCTCCAGGCTGCTGTACGAGTCGCTCGGCGGCAGCCGATGGATGGCACCGGCTGGCAGGTGCCACCACCGGCGCACCGCTGGCAGCGCTTGCATTGGCACGGCAGATGTCACACCAGCCGCCGGCGGCGCCACCAGGGTGGCCTCAACCGCCGTCACCGGTACGCCCTTCAACATCGATGAGATCAGCAGCCAGACCGGGAGAAACTCTTCACCTGCTCGCGGCAGCACCAGGGTCAGATGCCGCCGGGCCTGCAAAATGGGCTGCAGCCAGCCGGCGGCCTGCCGCGCCAGCAGCGCGTCCATCTCGGGCAAGTCCACACCCGCACTGCGCAACTGGCCCAGTTCACTTGGGGACCATGTGTAGGGTTTGGGTAATGGCACGGCACCCAGATGCCACCAGAACACGGCATCGAATGGCTCGATCACGGCCGCCGGGTCGGTCACACGCGCGCGTGCGCCCGCCTGCGCCCGCAATTGTGGGTTCGTGCTGCCGCGCGCCGTGGCCTGCACCACCAGTTTGTCCAGGGTTTCCGGCGCGATACGCTCCACCCCCTGGGTCAGCAATGCCTCGAAGGATTGGCTCACCGCCAGCGCCTGCTCATGGCCGGCATGCCAGCCGGCACGGCGGGCTTCATCCTCGTCCGTGAGTCGATTGCGAAAGAAAACCAACAGCCGCTCAACCCGCTCCGTCACCGCCGCCAATGGCGCCTGCTCGAGTGCCGTGAAGCGAGGGTGATCAACCCAAAAACGCACCTCGTTCATCACGGATGCAGCATCTTCCTGGTAGTGCTCCTGGATGGCCTCCAACACCTCCGCCCAGCCAGCACCACCAATGCCGGGGGCGTCCGCCATCTTCTGCGCCATTCGCCGGCGTGCAAACGACTTGAGCGGATGCACCGGGTGCGAGAGAGACTGCAGCAGTGCATTGAAATCGACCGGGTTCCACAACAAGCGCATAGCCAGCGGCACAAGTTGCAAGGTAGGCCGAAACGCGCTAGGGTCAGCCAGCCCCAACCGGGGCAAGTCGTTGGCCGCCAACGCGGCATCCAGCACGGCCCCTTCACCTTGCGCAACGACCACCTGGTCCGCCGTGCCCGGCTCGCCGACATCCAGCTGATGTGCAAGCCATTGGGCTGAAGCCAGCTTCGACTCCCCCTGCACCACGCGAACAGATCCGTCGTCCAGCCACTGGATTGGCGGGACCCCGGTGCCCGCCTGGGCACTCAAAAGGCCAACCTGCAGGTTGCGCAGGAGTGTTCCCACCCGACCGGCCGGAACCATCGGCGCGCCCTGGGTGACAGGCAGTTTGGCCAGCACCCGGCGCCAGGCCAGCGGGAAGCTCACCAGTGCATCGTGCAAGGTGACCATGTCGATTTGTGGCCGACGCCGGTCGAGTTGCAGTACGACGTCAGTCAGCCTCTGCCCTACCGAAGGCGCGACCTTGGAGCCGGCCAACACTTCGACTGAGGCCATGTCCCAAAGCCTGGGGCTGACCGCGTCGGGCATTGTTCCCGCCCATCCATGCTCGAACCATGCGTCGCGCCAACCGAGCAGCGTTGCGGCGGTGCCCAACTCGTCCGCGTCAAAGCTGCGCTCGTAAAACCGGCGGCCATTGCGCGCATCGGCCAGGCATTGGCGCAACTGCATCACACGCTCGGACTGGGAGGGCGAGATGCGCAGCAGGCCGAGTTGCGTCTCGAGGATGCCCAACATGCCCAGCGGGCCGACAACGGATTCACCGATGCTGCTGTGGGAGTGGTGGCCGCGCTGGGCGTCGAGGGACAGGCTGAAGTGGATTGTTTGCACAGATTGCACCCTTGGAGAACTCAAATCGTCATTGCATTGAAGTGGAAAGGGTTTCACTCATGGAAAGTCTTCTTGGGTGCCGGTAAGCGTCGCTGGCAGTCGCGCCCGCGCCAGCCGGACGGCTTCGTGCAGCTTTCCAGCGCACAGAATCAAGCCGATGGGTTTTTCCTCGCCTTCCTTGCGTTCGTAGCGGTCGAGCCATTTCAGATACAACTCCATCTGCCCTTTGTCGCCCGGCTTGAACTCTCCCAGCTTCAACTCGCTCGCTACCAGTCGTCGCAGATGCTCCAGCGCTCGATCCGGCACATCTCGGCGTAGAACTCGCGTTTCAGCGGATCGGCCATCGGGATGATGGCTTTGAAGTGGGTTCAGCCCAATTGTGTCCGCAGTGCGGACACAATCTGGATGTCTGGAAAAACTTCGGCAAATCGGATCATGCGAAACAGATTGCGCTTCCCAAAGCCACGCCCGAAGTCTCGCTCCAATTGTCGCCCCAGCGCGGCGACAACCTGCTCGCCGTAACCGGCCCGCTTTGACTTCAACACGTCTTGCCGGACGCGCCGACCAATTTCCCAATAAAGCGTCGCCAGCGCGGAGTTGACAACCTGCGCCACGGATTGCCGCGTGGTCACAATCAGTTCCCGCAACTCGGACAGCAGCAGGGTCGGTGCAGCCACGGCCCTTGAATCGGTGGGCTGTGCGCCAACGGCAGTCGCTGGAGCGGTGTTCGCGGCACCACCCTCTGCCACCGAGCGGGCCTGGGCGACGGTGGACTCAAGGCTCCGCCGGTGATCACGGGGTAGGCTCGTTTTCATGGTGTGGGGAAATCTGGTGCAGCTTATTTGCCGCTGGCAGTCTTCTTCAACAGATCGTCGAAACTGTCAGGTGGGTTTCCGGCTTTCAGCATGCGCCGAAAGACGGTGTAGACGTCGCTTGCGTCGCCCTGGTTGCGCAAGGTTCTTGCGTCGTTGAGCCAGGCGAAGACGATCACCTTCCTGCTGGCCGAGAACTTGAAGAACAGGCGCATGCGGCCCGGCAAACCGTTGCCCTTGACGCGCCGCCACGACCGATGCTGCGTGCCGAGCGTGTTGCCCAAAAGAAACTGGGACGCCTCCGGGTCGGACGGCACCAGGTCGTGCACGATCTTGACCAGCGCGGCGAACAGCTTCACCTCCGGGTGGGCAAGGAAGTCTGCCGCAGTCAGCGTGGTTTTGAGATGTTTGACCTGCTCCCTGGTCTGGCGCCAGCGTGCATCGAAGATGTCGCTGAACCAGATTTCCCAACCATTGCTTTGGCGCGCCGGCATGTGCTCATCCAGCCTTGACGCCTTTGACCAGAGCGATGTCCTGCTCGGCATCGGCATCGGTGTAAGGGAAGATCTGGTCCGGGCGCGTTGCAAGGCGCTTATCGAAAAGCGCCAGGAAAGGCGCCAAAGCGGGATCTTCCGCATCTTGCGCACCAGCCTTGGCCAGGCGCACCTCGCCCGCTTCGGTCACGCGGTAAAGCAAGCGGTCTTGTTTGCCCAGGCCCAGCACCTTGCGAACCGCGTCGGGGATGGTGGTCTGATAACGCGATGTCAAGGTGGATTCGGCTGTGAGGATGGTCATGGCAAGCCCCCGGTGTTTAAAAGTCGATGGTAATGCAAATGCATTCTCAGAGTTGAACCGGGCCCATTTGAAGCTTGGCCAGCGCGGCGGCACGAACGTCGGCCAGCCATGCGTCGAGCTCCGCCTCGGTGCGCACCATGCGGGACGGCACCTGCACCTGTTGGCCCTTGGGCTCGAGCTTGCGGGCATATTGGTTGACGTCCCGCTCCAGGAACTTGCCCACCGCCACCGGCTGACCACTCGCCGCAGTCACCTTGAGTTGCCCCGCAGAGAAAAGAACCGCCAGTACCGCGTTGACGGCCTCGTTGCTCCAGCCATACGGCGTGCCCATGAAGCGCTCGCGCAGTTTGAGGCCCTTGAACGAGCCGGAACCCAGGAACGCGAAAACCTCCAATGCCATCGGGTGCGTCTCGGCGGGTGTCATGTGGCCGCTGCGCTCCAGCGCGTTCACCAGGCCCTTGGCCGCGTCCTGGTAGGCCTGCGGCCATCCGGTGGAATCCGCCAAGGAAAACTTGTGAAAAAGGCGGGCGGCGCCGTCGGCTGCAGCCTTGCGCAGCCGGTCTTCGAGGCTGCTGCCTTCGTCGATGGCCTGGCCACCACCCTGGAAGACCTGGGCGTTTTTGATCGACTCCTTCAACAGGGCGGCGACGTCGCGGCTGGCTTCCGATTGCTGCATGAGCAGAGCGTTGCGGGCTTCCTGGCCTTCCGCGGTCTTGGGCGTGCCGAAGTGGTCCAAGGTGCGGGTGGCGGCCTCGTGTACATCGCCTGTGAGAATCGTGCAGGGGCGTACTCGCGGATCCAGGCTTCGAAGTCTTCCCGGCCAAGCGTCTTGCCAATGGCCGTCCCCAAGACCATGTCCAAACACCCGCGCAAGACCGGTTCCCGCGCAAGCGCCAACAAGCCCGCCAGGACAGGGATGTCCACCGGATACAAAACACTGAGCCGCCTGAACTCCCGGAAGATCGCCAGGGCTGGTCGCAATCCGTACAAGCCGCGAAGGAATGCGAAGGTCTTGACCCGGTTGGCTGCCGACGCCTTGTGCAGTGCGTCTTGGTCGACGGCCAGATGCCGGAATGTATCGACATCGGCATCCTGCGGCGCGACCGCCAGCAATGCCGTCAACTCTGGCAGCATGACGGAACGGGAGCTGAGCACGCCGCCGTCTGCAAAGCCAAGCGCCTTTCGATTTGAAAATTGGATGTCCGACATCAAGTCAAAGGCCCTTTGTTCTGCTGTTTGCACCCTTGGGCAATGGTGCATTTTGAACCCATGGTAACGGCTTTCAACCATGCTTTGAGGGGCGCTTTGCATAAGCCCCAGCATGTCATACACCGAGCGTACGCTGCAGCATGGCGGCGGTGCCTGAGGAGACGACCCATTCGAGGTGAATGTGGGCCCTGGTGAGACCGACAAACAACAGTCTTTTGCTGATCGGATCGAGTCCCGGCAGGTCACACTCTGTCAAGACGATGGCCGGCGCGGCCTGGCCCTTGAACCTGCGGACAGAGTCGATCAGCAGTACGCCATCGGACCAGATCGCCGAACCGCCATCATCAAATCGGCCGGTGAACCGGCGCAGCGGCCACGATCCCAGATTTTCAAGGCCTTGCAGAACCGACCGTTCACGACCCCGCATGCTGACAATCGCGATGTCTTCCAGTGCGAATCCCCGCTGCAAACAGCGTTGAACCGCCTCGACGGTACAGGGGGCCACCCGTTCAGGGGACTGGTAAATGATCGGGTCCGGCATCTCCCCTTCATGGGGTGACAGCGCCTCCACCTCGATGGCCGTCAACTGCAGGCCGTTGATCAACCGGACCAGGGCACGCGGTGAGCGGAAATTCTCGTTTGAGGTGATCGTCACCGCGTCGGGAATGTCAAAGGATTCCCGGTCCTTGTACAGCTGTTGCTCCGGGTCTTCCAGCAGGAAGGCACCACCCTGCGGCCGCAGCCGCTGCAGCATGGACTGAACCCATTCCGGTTGGAGGTCTTGCACTTCATCCAGAACGAGCAGGTCCAGATCTGGCTCGGCATGCTGCATCACGGCCATGCAATGCATGGCGATTACGTCAAACGCACCCGGCGCCGTGAAATCGGCGACAAGGCCCGAACGGCGCGCTACGCGCAAGCAAAACTCGTGAAATGTCTCTACGGGCGCACGCACCGGCGCCACCTGCGCGATGTGGTCTGCCAGTGCCCGATTGAAACAGACATAGGCAGCCTTTTTGCCTGCAACATCCGCCTCGCGCAGCAATCGCAGCGCCAACTGCGTCTTGCCAGACCCGGCCGTGCCGACAACCCGGACCACACCAGACGGCACCTGGATGCGGGGCACCCAGGTGGCCAAGCCCGCAGACAGTCGGGTTGCGACCGCCTGGAGTCGCCCTGCGAGAGCAGAAACATCCGGCTCCACCCGAAAGCGGTTCTCGAAGAAGGCTTGCACACGCTCCAACGTGGTGCCGGTTCGTGCGCCGGGCCCGAGAACCTGCACGACGCGCGAGACGACCTGGTCGAAGTCGGCGCTGTCCACAATGCGCTCACGCGGCCATTGAACCGTCTCGGAGGTGACCCGCACGTTGGGCAGCACCAGCAAATGGCGCAGTTGCACATCCAGCCCCACATCGCGCATGCGGGTGAGCAGCGCGCCGAATTGCAACCTGGCCTGCGCTGTGACGTCCCTATCGCGGGTGCCGTAGGTCTTGAAGATACCATCCGGGCGGAACTCGACGGCACCGGCCTTCACTTCCATCAAGAGCACATCGCCGCTCTGGTTCAACACCACGATGTCGATCTCGCCATGCTGCTCCAATGGGCCGATGCCACGCGACCAGTCAACGCTGTGGAACAGCGTGTAGGCATCGGACAGGCCGCGCTCCAGGGTCTGGAGCAGGTCAAGTTCCGCGTAGGCCCCTGCGGTCGTTGCCAATCGCGGGGAAATGGACGGGCAAAGGCAGGCCATGGCGGTGCAATGTTCTTGTTGTTGCATCCGATACTACCCTGAGCAGTGGCCATGGCATTCCGATCAGGTCAGGTTTTGCGACCCTTGCCTTCAGAACTCTTGCGCCGCAGGAACGCCGGGATATCCCCTCGATCGGTTTCGTCTGCCGCATAAAGCAAGACATCGTCCGACGACAACCGCGAAGACATCTTGACCTGGTTGTAGCGAAGTTCCTTCTGGGCCAGCACCGCGTCCCGCTCGGCCAGTTCCTTCAGGCGTTGCACCTTGTCCTTCAGCCATGGATGGGTGGCGGCGCTGGCCTCCATCCGTGCCAGCAGCTCTTGCGCCGCCGTGGTGTCGCCCGCCAGCAGCAGGCTGCGGACCCTGGCGCCCGACTCGCCGAACTGGACCTCCAACAGTCGCTGGGCAACCATCTCGTCTCGCGGCAGCGCTTGCAAGGCTACAGGGTCAAGGCTGTCGAGGGCCAGGACCGGCGAATCAACAGACACGGCATGGCCATCCATGGACTCTGCCTGCAACACAGCCGTGAGCAGCGCGCGCTGGCCCATGCCGGCAAAGACCCCCTGCGGGTCATTGGGGGAACCGGGCGCCACATGCAGCCGTACCAGCACCCAGGACTCCGCGCACCAGGCGAGGTCAGACAGACTGATCGTCTGGTCTGGGTTCTGGCGCACCAGGCCCACCGGCTCGACGATCACACCCGGGCCGGCGACCAGCTTGACACGCAACTTGCGCAGGCACATGGCCTCCAGCAGCGCCAGTTCTTCGTCGAAGCCGTCGAACAGGTCCTCCGCGTGCTGGCCATAGTATTGCTGACCACCACCGGCACGGGCCATACCGAGCATCAGGTCTTCGTTGAAACCGCGGCCGAGCCCGACCGTCGTGGTGCTCACTCCGGTGGCCAGCCACCGCGCGCAGTGTTGTTCAATCTGGGCCTGGTCGACCAGCCCCTGGTTGGCCTGCCCGTCGGACAGCAGGATCACCCGTGAGATGCTGTCCTTGGTGCCCGATTCCAGCTGCCGCGCGCCTGCCTCCCATCCGGCGTAGAGGTTCGTGCTGCCACCACTCTCAATGCCCGCCAATGCAACTTGCACGGCCGCGGCATTGGTGGCAGCGCGCAATGGCACCGGGCGCTGGACGTTGTCGTCGTACAGCACAACGGCCACCTGATCGGTGGGCTGTAGCCGGCCCACGATGTGGTTCACGCAGCGCAGCGCTTGCGTCAGGGGCTCGCCGAACATGCTGCCGGAGCGGTCCACCACCAGTGCCAGACGCAGGGGTGGGCGCGCCTTTGGACTGCCCTGCCCGGCTTGCATCGGCATGTCAGGTGCCTGCACGCGAACCAGCACTTCCAGCGTGCCGCCAGCCGCAGGAACGCCGGTACGGATGGGGCTCAGGATGACCGTGGGCGTTACCGCCGAGAAGGGAGTGCTTTCTGGCATGGGGAAGTCCTTGTATTTGTTGAACGACAGGGATGAGTTTGGGCGCAGCGAGGGTCAGCGGATGAGCCTGCCGCGCTGTTCATATGGCCAGTGCCTGGGGCGCAACTGACAGGCATTCCCGGATTGTTCGAGCCATCGATACAAAGCCAGGACAAACTGCCGACGCAACTCTGGCGGAATACATGTCGCATCGTGGGGAACGTGCAGAATTACCCAGCGCGGCAGGCTCATCATGCCGCCTCTCCCTTGGCGGATCGCAAGTTGCCATCCAGGTGCGGCCAGGGACTTTCACTGGACGGAGCGGTACTGCGGTTCCTGAGCACATGGCGTGTAGCGGGATGCTTCCCCATGGGTTCCAACTCGCCTGGCAATTCCCACGCAAACACGCCGTTGCCCTGGTCACTCGCGGCAAGCCCCGGCGGCAACCGCGCCAGCATGGCGTCAAAATTGAAGAAGCCGTTGCTCTGCCGTTCCCCGCGGCTTCCCATCTCCCAGGTTTCCCGCAGCGGCACATTGCGGTTCGGCGCATAGGCCAGACGTATGGTGCATTCCGGTGCGCCGGTCTGCACGGCGTGCACCGCCGCCTGGCGTGCGGCCCTGGACGCAAGGCGGTCGATATGCGCCGGATGCTTTCCCGCAAGCGCCCCGCCGCCCAGCGGGACACGCGGCCCGAAGTAGTCCATCACCAGCTTGCGTCCGGTCTGACCGTTGTCGCCGTCGCTGCCACCACGCAGATGGGGACCGTTGGGGTTGACCAACACCCCGACAGTGCGCCAGCGCTGCACCCATCGCGCATCGGATGCTTGCAGGGCCCCATAACAATCGCGCAGGCATTCGTGAACGCGTTGGGTCAAGTCCATCAGGCCCAGGCCGGGAGGCTGCTGCAGCGTCACCAGAACCGTCTCCAGCGTCCAGACGTTTGCCTCTTCACGCATCGCGATCAACACCTTGCCGTCCGGACCACAGCCCTTGAGCAAGCCAGCCTGGCAGGCGGACCAAAGCCCATCCACCAGGCTGTGCACCAGAAAATGCTCCGGCGGCAGGTAGCGTGTCTTGCGGTCGTACCCCGCATAACCGATCACGATGCACTGGTCATCGCAGATGGTGCGGCTCTCGGACGGGTCGTCGATGTTCCGGCAAACCGTGTCGGTCACCCGGTAGCGCGCGGCGTCAATATGGTTGGCGGCGTCCAGGCCGATGGAAAGGCCGGCCTGCACCAGGATCTCCGAGGGCGTGTGCGCCATGGGCTTGCGGGTCACGATGGTGCCAGACAGCCATGCCTGGTCGGCCCACACACCGACCTCGATCTGGGCAAACGCGGCCGGGTCGGCCGCCAGGGCCTGCGCCACGATGGTGTCCGCCACGCGGTCGCAGAACTTGTCGGGGTGTCCGGGCAGGACAGCTTCGGCGCAGTGGATCATGTGGGCACCTTTTCGAGTTGGGTGTAGGGCAACCCGGCCTTGGCGATCAGGCCCGGGTTGCCGCTGTGGGTCACCAGAACGTGCAGCCGGGTGCACTGGGTCTTCGCCACCTGGCTGCGACTTACGGCCTCGATGAAGCCGTCCGTCACCACGATCGCCGCGTCTGGCCGGGTCTTGGCCACATGCTCGAGCACACACTGCATCGATGTGCCGCCGGTGGTGGACGTGCGCAGCTGCCCGCGCTCGATCACCGCCGGTGCCACCTGGTCGCTGAAGGCCCAGAATGGCCGGCGAATATGGCGCCCCAGGCGGTTCAGCAAGGCGATGAGCATGGGCATCTCTGTGTTCATCGAGCCGCTGACGTCCAGATAGACCTGTGCACTGCCGTCACGCATGCTGCGTTGCCCCTCCCACGCGGAATCGGGCAGGAAAGCAGACCACTGCGCCTTCAGGAACGCGCGCCGGTCTGAGGGCGACAGCACGGGTATGCGGTAGCTCCGCATTTCCTCGCGCCGCGCGCGCGAATGCCGGTCCGGCGTGACGTAGCGGCGGATGAGCGCGAGGGTGCGGGCCTCCCAGGCGCGCACCGGCGCCTTGGCCGCAGCGAACAGCGCGTCCACCATCGGCCCACCTATCCCGCGCTCACGCGGGCTGCGCCAGATGCCGGCCCCGTTCATCTGCTTGAGGGCGGACTCGGCGGCGCGCGCCAAGTCTCCGTCGAGCTCGCGCCCAAGGTCGTCGTGGTTGCCCAGAAAGTCTGACGCCTCCGACCCGCCCGGCGCCAGCGTGAACGGACCACAGGATTCCAGCTTCGAAGGCGTCAACACTTCGTGCCCGAAGGTATGGGCAAGGCTCTCGATGTCGTCCGCGATCAGGCGCCCGCTGTAGAGCCCGCCCCAGGCCCAGGCCCATTGCGGCACGTTTGCACCGTGCGCGTTCAACCATTGGAGTTCCACACCATTCATCGGTCGCAACAGCTTTTGCAGGCCGGTGCAATTGGCATAGTAGGTTGCCATCATCGACGAGTAGGCCTCGCCATACTGGCGGTGGATGATGGCGTTGATCACCGCATCGAAAGCCAGATGGCGTGCGGGTGTCAACGGCTGGCGGCCTTCCGTGTGGCGCAGCAGCACGTGCAGGAACTCATGCACCACCACGGCCTTGGCCTGCGTCTCTGTTTGTGCGTACTGCCCCAGGAACGCGAGGTTGACCAGCATGCGTGGTTGCGCTTCGCAGGTGACTGCCAGCGTCGAGATCTCTGTCGTGTATTCGACCTGGAGGATGCGCAGCGCGGCGCGGATCGCAAACGGGTTCTCGTCGATCAGTTCCTGCAACAGGGCTTCGAAGAGTGCGGGTGTCATTGGTAGAACCTCTGCAGATCGAACAGGTCGACAACCCTGGACAGGCTGCTGCGCGTCCAGATGACGGGTCGGGCAGGGTCGAACAACTGTGCGGTGCACAAACCCAGCATCAGCGCCTGGCGCAACACCTCGGCCGGTGGCGCATCCAGTGCGCACCCGGCATGGGTGGCCGGGCGGCAGATGTAGGGCCGATCCGGAATCTCGAAGCGGTGGCGCAGGTCTTCCGGCCGCTGGTAGCCCTCGTCAATGAGCAAATCATGCAATCGCTCCAGCGGATCTTCGCCCTGGCGGATGTCAAAACCGATGCGGATGACCCGGGGGCAGCGAATCTCACCGTCATCCCGGCCGAGCAGCGATGAAGTGATCCGTTCGCGCCGGCTCCGCGAGGGCCGGCCGTAGCCGGAATTGGCGTGTCGGTCGGGCATGGGGGCGTGCTGCGGGATCATGTGGCGACCTGCTTCTTGAGCAGCCTGGCGCAGGCGTCGATCTCCTTTTCGAGCGCGACCGGGTCGTCCAGCCGGATCTGCTCCGTGAGGCACCAACAGAAGAACTGGCGCGCCCGCTGCGCCCGCGCGCCGCTCAGGCTGGCCAGGACTGCGGCATAGGCGTCGTAGCCCGGGTGATGGGCTGCCTGCTGCGAGCCGCGCTCCGTCCAGGTGACCTCGGCGTCCACACTCAGGATCGGGCTGGCGATGCGGCCCAGATCGTTGGCACCCTCGGAACCAATGGGGAGTTTGCCCATCACCGCCGCCGGGTACAGTGCGAACGCAAAAGCGGCGGCGCGTTCACGGTTTTCACTGGCGAGAACCTGAGCGATGGCCTGTGTGCCCTCGTCTGCGGACGGGCAGTGCGTGATGAGCACCTCCAGCTTGCGCGCCAGGCGCGCCTCGGCGAACATCATGTCGACCCAGCGCTGGGGGCTCTTGGAGGCCGCCTTCCAGCCCAGGCGATGGGCGGCATCGAGCACACTCTTCGCGATCTCGGTGCCCCAAGTGGTGTGGGGCATGCTGCATTCCAGAATGAGGCGCGCGGTCTTTTCCAAGAAACCCGACTGAAGCACGTGGGCGGCGAGCAAACTGCGCGCCATCAGCCGTGCCCGGCGCGGCGAGATCCGCACCTTGGCGCCATTGAGTGCCGTGACGGCGGTGGTCACATAGTCCAGCACGCCCTGGGGACAGCTCTCCAACCGCGTGACGAAGCACGACCGGCAGGCCAGGATATGCGCCTGGAGGCGCTCGTTCACGGCGGCGAGCTTGCCCTCCCCGGCTGGAGACGTCACGCAGTTGCGCTCCTCCTCGTTGAGGTCGTCCCAATCGACGGCGCGCACGAACAGGGAAAAGCGGTCGGCCAGCGCGGGGTCGAGCGGTTCGGAGCCGGTGTAGCTCTCCAGATCCGACTGGTCGGTTGCGGCCGGGTTCATGGCCGCCCACCGGAAACGCAGGCTCTTGAGCGCAATGCCCTGGATACGGCGTTCATGCACCAGGGAGAACAGCCGGTTCTGGTGCTCGGGCTTGCAGCGGCTGATCTCGTCGATCAAGACCGACTCCGCACCCCACACCGTTGCTGGCGTCTCCAGGAACCTCACACTCGCGTTCTCGTTATCCGGATACGGAAAACCCACCAGGTCGTCGAAGCTGATCAGGCTGGCGTTGTAGTGTCGGTGCGCCAGCCCCAGGGCTTCGGACAGGGAGTTCAGCAGAAAGGTCTTGCCGGTGCCGGAGCGGCCGATCAGAAGCAACGGGTCTTCGGTCACGAGTGCGGCCAGGATGACCACTTCGAAGTGATCGAAACCGAAAACACCGAGTTGCCGCAGGTAGGAGGGCTCTGTAGTGGGCATGGTGGTGCTCATCGCTCAGACCCACTGGGGTGTATGGGATGCTGGAGGGGGTGGACCCCCAGGTACCCTGCCGTGACCTGCAACAGCCTGCAGATGCGCGCCGCCACGTCGACAGCGTCCTTGTCACGGGACGCGATAACCATTTCATGTGCCATGTGGCATCTCCTGTTTAGCTGCATTCGACGGTGTGTCGGGGGCAGCAATCCGGAACAAATCCCCCCGGCGGATTGCTTCCGTTGGGAAGCGGGTGGCCAACCCTTGGATGCTCAAATTCGGTCCGAGTCGACCCGCCTTTACTGCAGCGTCGCACCCTCCCCATGACTCGCCATCGCCAGAACGTCAGCCGGCAACGCATTGCCAAAGGCGATCGACAGCAGGGCAGCTTGGTACTGGTCGGCCAGGTCCAGGCTCTTGCGAATCGCACGGTCGATCATGGGCTCGCCGATGAGGCTATCGCCCTCCAGAACGGTGCGCACGCGCAACTCACCGTCCTTCATGTCCATCTCCAGGTTGCCGACATAGTTCACGTAGTTGATGCGCGAGATCGCATCTGCAACCGCTTCGCGCCGGGGGGCAGGCACATAGGTGGGGTAGGTGCAATAGACCAGGATCCGCGACCACTCCTCGTTCTCCGCGGCATCCACTAGCACCCGCACACTTGAGTCGCGAAGGCGCAGGCCGAAAGAAAGGCATTTCTGCTCATCGATGACATGGAAACTCCAATCCTTGTCAGTCAAGAAATTGGTCACCCGGTCGAACAAGGTCTTTCCATGCTGTTCGACCACGGTTGCTTCGACGTCAATCACTTCACGCTTTTTAACCATGAATTTTTCCTTCAAGACAGGTTTGCAGGATCGCAAATGGCGGGCTCACAGAGTGAGCCTGGAATGCATGGCCGATAGAGGGATCGCGCTCAGCAATGCGATAGCGCCCGGGGTGGGTCAAAGTGCCGCGTCGATCAGGTCCCTGAGCGCCGTCAACTCGTGCTTCTGCAGCACCAGAGCGAAGTTGCGTTGCCAGGCTGCGGGGTCCCTGGCGGTCGCCAGTTGGCTGTTGAACTGCAGGCGGTAGCTACCCGGCTGGGCGGTGATGGCTTCGACCTCTGCCTCGCGGGCGAAATCGTCCGTTTGGGTGATGATTGCTTTCATGGGTTCTCCTCGTTGAATGTTGAAATAGACGGCGGATGGTCTGCCGTACGGCCTAACCAAGAATCTCGCAGTGCAGACGCGCGGTCTCGCGGTGCAGGGCCAGCACCGGTTCGATCTTTTGAGCGTCACTGAGGTCGTCGCCATCGACCACCTGGTAGCCGCCGGCCAGGTTCCATACCAAGGGCCGTTGGCCCAAACGCTCGAAGACCAGCCGATCCCGCGCGCTCATCTGCTGCGTGGTCAGGACGCCGCCAAGCGGATCGTCCACGTGCGGATCGGCACCCGCCTGGTAGATCACCAGATCACAGTCCATGCAGCGGTCGATGGCCTGGTTGAGCCAGCGCTCGAACTCGCCGTTACCTACGTCTGACCGCCCGTGGAAATGAGAACCCATGGTGTGGTGCTCGATCCAACCGATGCCCAGCTTGCGGATGATCTGGTCGGTGCCGTTGCCCCAGTGCACATCGCAATCGATGATGCCAATGCGCTGCGCCAGTCCCTGCTGGTGCATTGCCACGGCCGTCACCATCAACCCATTGAAGGTGCAGAACCCTTCGACGTTGGCATAACTGGCATGGTGAAAGCCCGAGGTCGGGGAGCAGACCGCTTCACGGTGCAATAGAGCATGTTCGGCAGCCGCCACCAGCGAGCCGGTTGTATAGGGGAGCGACGCGGCCACCCCGGGATCCGTGTTCCCGAACCCGTTGCGCAATTCGCCCGACAAAACTCCGCGCACGAACTCCGGGTTGTGGGCCAGTGCCAACTGGTCGGGGCTGACTGGTTCGAAGCCGATAACCTCGATGTTGAACTCGGGATGCCTGCGCCAATCGTCGAGCACCAGCGCGGGCTTGAAGGCGGACGGGCTGAACGACTGGGTACGGGCGGCTTGCTCCTGGCGGTAGAAAACTTTCATTCAATTCCCTTTTGTCTTGGCTGCTATTGCCTGACTGAACCGGCAAAACGGAAACCCGTCATGGGCTCCCGTGGACTTGGGGGTGGGATCTCCCACCCCCGCGTGGTTCACGCTCTCCTGAGCGTCAACACCGGGCGGCTGCGCCCGGTCAGAATGGTGTCGCCGACAACGACAACCGGTTTGGTCGGCAGTTCGACCGGTTCCTTGAGAACCGGCTCGGCGGTCCGCCTTGCGATCGGACCAAACTCGCGACGCCGAGCCACCACCTGGCTCTGGTCTGCAACCCCCTGGCTGCGATGGGTGCGTGACAGCTGCTCGCGCCCCGCCTTCTTCTGTGCCAGTTGTGCCGCCTTCGCCTCCTGCTTGGCCTGGTGCTCGAGCAAGATGCTTTGCAGGCGCCTCACATGGAACTCTCTTTGCTGGCGATCCAGCGATGGATCGTTCAACAAGCGCACTGCCCTGCGGTGCAAGTCCCGCACAAATGGATCCTCTGACACTGACTCTACAAACGCTGTCGTCGTGGACATGACCTGCTCCTTTTCAAAGTCCGCGCACCGCGTGTGTCGCACTGAGGGAGTCGATGCCATCGGGACTTTCAGAACCCTT
Organism: Rhodoferax sp. OV413; assembly: GCA_945861785.1. Classification (GTDB taxonomy): domain Bacteria; phylum Pseudomonadota; class Gammaproteobacteria; order Burkholderiales; family Burkholderiaceae_C; genus CAISIP01. The sequence goes on from CAMAWD010000011.1 coordinate 91,973, forward strand.
CAGGCAAAGCTCTCCCCTGCGCGACGGGAGACCACACCCGGAATTGGGCATGGCTCCGCCCACGCGGCTCAATCGCTCGGGACTTTGTGCGCGGTTAACGCATCAGGGGCAGGCGGAAAAAGGTCATGTGAAGCTCTCCAAAAGTCACTATCAAAAATGGCCTTCCGACAGGTCGGAGAGCCGCTTCTTTAGCCAGTATTTGTGTATCGCCCTGGCAATCTGTCGATCAAATCCGGCGACGGCCCGGGGTTGGGGCCATTTCAGGAAGCACAATAAAAAAAGCCCACTTCAAGTGTCTCGAACGGTCTGCAAACTCCTGTTTGCAGCGGGCTCGAAATATCCAAAGCGGGCTTCGCGCTTTAGCAAGAACTTATTACACGCCCTGCAAGTTGCTCATCAAATCGGCGTGCTTGAATTATAAAAAATTGGCCTTTGAAAGTCAACCAAAATCTCCTTGAAATCGCTCTTGATTTGAACTATTTTGAGACACTTTTTTAGTGTCGTTCAGGGTTCAAAAATACACCGACTTCAATCGAGTCCGGGCCCCGATCTGAGGGTGCCGTATCGGCCACCCACAACACCGATCATGACGACCCACAGGCCCATGGCGTGACACCGCCGCACTGCTGTTTTGTACAGGCGAAGACGGAGCCGGAAAGTGAGCCTCAGAGGTACCGGCTTGCCGCTTCAAGCAGCGTCTTCTGGACCTTGGTTCGCAAGGCAGCTGGTTCGAGTACCTGCACGTCGGCACCATGGCGCAGGATGTCGCCCAGCAGTTCGCGGTCATCTGAATAGGGGAACTTCAGCAGATAGCTGCCGTCCTGTTCGTACGACGAAAGTTGCTCAGGGTGCCACATCTCGCCTTCCACCCAACGCGCCCTTTGTGCACTGAACCGCAGGGTCGCCCACGCAGTGGGTTGCCCCGCGAAGATTCCATAGCTGGATTGGGTGATGCGCTGCAGTTCGGCTGGCTCCACCTCCAAGGCGGGTTCTTGCAGCATCTGCACGTCTTCGATCACATCGATGGAGAAACTGCGCACGCCATTGCGCAGATGGCACCACCCATCCAGGTACCAGTTGTCTCGGTAATGCACCATCTGCTGCGGCGAGACGGTGCGCTGGATGGACTCGCCATTCTGGCGGTTGAAGTGGGAGATCGCAATGCGCTTGCGTGCAATCGTGGCGAGCGCCACCGCCTGAAACGCCTTGAGCTCGAGCTGCCGCTTGCCAGCAAAACTCATGCGCACGCGGCTGGCGATTTCGGGTTCACCGAAACCCTTGGCTTTGAGCAAGTCGGTGAGTTTCTTTTGCAGGGGTTTGAGCTTGAGACCCACCAAGCCAGGCTGGAGCTGTTCAATCAGCCGCTGGATGGTCAACAGTGCCACCAGTTCCTCCGGACTGAACCACAGGCCCGGCAACTCCGTGCGGATATCGCTGCGGTCCAGGAAGTAGGCACCGCGATCGCGGTCGAACTGCACCGGCATGCCGAGCTGGTCACGCAGCTTGGCAATGTCGCGTTTGAATGTGGCGAGCGACACCTCACCCAGCGCTTGGAGGTCTTGCCGTGTCACCAGCCGCCTGGACTCGAACAGGGCCTTGTACTGGTACAACCGCGCGGTGTCGCTCATGGGTAGGGCCTTGCCTGTTCTTTGCAGGCATTATGGGGGCCGGCGGCTTGGGTCACGCGGTTTCGTTGGCCTTGCCCCATGCGTTGGCCTGCACCGGCCCCAGGGCCAGCGCGAGTGCGTCGGTCCACCGCTGCAGCGTGGCGGCATCCACCGGCTTGATGCTGCTGCGCACGAGCCGCGCGGCCTGTCGCGACAGGGTGAACTCGCCGGCCAAGGCCTGCCCGAGCCAATGCAGCACGATGCCCCAGGCCTGCTCGCGCGAGCCCAACTCCAGCACCATCGCCTCGATGATGCTGGCAAGCGGTTGCGGTACACCGAGAGTGTCCAACTCCGCAGCCCAAACCAACGGCCCCTGAATGGACAACGGGCTCGCTTTGAGGCTCTGCAGCAGTTCCATCGGGGAGGTTGAGCCCACTTGAAAAGTTGGCCGGTCTTGCTTGCGAAGGAAGGCTTGAATTTCGTACGCCATGTCTAACGCGTCGAATGAGGAGTCGATCATCGAAGCCGACGCACTGGTTCCATCCCGCCAGACTGCGCGAGACTCGTAACTGGCGAACAAATTGGAGCTTTCCTCACGGAAGTTGACTTCAGGCGCACTGGATTGCTTGATGCTGAAAACCGGCCTCTGGGGCGGTGTCAACATCGCTGCCGCCTTCACCAAACCCGCAGCCCCCCAGCCAGCCGCCTGCATGTGCGCGATCTGTTCGAGCTGCGGGAGGCCCACGGCCTTCTGCCCCTCCTCGCGCACATGCACCAGGATCAGGTTGGTCTGGTCTGTTACCAACTGGTAGTGCAAGGCCAGAGCCAGGCGCTCGGCGTGGATGGTCGGCACGTCCGGTTCCACCGTGTGCTGCGACAGGCTAGCGAGTTGCGCCGCACCGCACATCCGTGCCAGCGTGTCACCCGCGCCAAGCTCCACCTTGGCGGCGCAGGCCCGCTCCCTGATTTCGCCGCCGGTCCAGGAAAGCACGGGAGGACGGGCCGGGTTCTGCTGCAACCTGGCGAAGGTGTGTACTGTGTCGCCACCAAAGAGGTATTCCGGCGCCGGAGACTGCCACAGCACATCCTGATCCCAGTCCACTTTCACACCCGCGATACGAGGTGCACGCAGGCGGCGGAACATGCGCAGGATCACGCCGGCGATATCCTGGTTCGGCGACACCAGCTCACAAGCTCCACCGGTCTTTTCCGCCAACTCGCGCAACAGGCTTTCGGTCGGAGAACTGCCCACTCCGATGGCAAAGATCCGGTGGCCGGACGTCTGGGCGGAGCTCAGCACGTCGTCCACCCCCCAGATCTCACCGTCCGTGACCAGCAGCACATCGGTGTGGCGCGCCAAGGCCTCGGAAGTCGGCCCTGACTTGCCGCCGTCGCGCCCGGCGTCCAGCGCAAAGGTGGAGAGCAAGGCCTCGTTCATTTCGGTGCCGCCCAGGTCGGCGTCGGTCTGCGTCACCAGGCTCGCCACCGCCTGGATCGTGGCGACATCACAGGGCTGCATGGCCTTCAGGTGGTGCACGACGTCCGACCCAAAGCGGCTATAGCTGATGTGGTCTGCGTGCTCTAACTCCTTGAGCACCTCGTGCAAGGCGCTGCGGGCCGCCTCGATGCTGTCGCCGCCCATAGAGCCGGAGCAGTCCACCAGGACCTTGAGCCGCAGGGGTGCCCTGCCCTGCGACTTCACATCCGGGCAGAAACTGGCCAGCACCGCGAAAGCATCACCGTCCGGCACCACGGTGGCGAAAGACGCACCCTGCAGCCCGTCGATCAGGAGCACCAGATCGCGGTCCAGGAAGCCGCCTCGCTTCAAGGACACCAGTGTGCCGTCGTCCCGCGCCGTCGTCACGATGGCATGGCTGGGCGAGTGCACTGCGCCACGGGCGACATCGCCTGTGAGCAGGATGTCTGCGGTCAGCGGGTATTCCGCCAGAAGGCTTGCATTCACGGATTCATGCGGTGCAAGGCCACCCGCAGCATGGGCATCGCCATAACGCGGTGCCACGGTGGTGGGCACGGTGATGCGGATCTGCCCCTGTTCGAAGCGCAGCAACTGCGCGTGCTCGATCTCGACGACGGCATCCTCGCCGGGCTTGAGGTTGCCAAGGTTGGCCGTGTACAAGCAAGGTGCCGACTGCTCGACCATGACGGGCGTATCGCCATCGTCGATGGCCTTTTCGTAGCGGGCGCTGGCCTGTTTCTTTTCCATCACTGTGCCGATCAGGCGCTGGCCGCCGATCTCCGCGTTGAGGGCCATCAGTGTGGCGCCCCAGGGCAATGGGAAGGTATAGACCGCCTCCAGGTTGCTCGTGCCGTCGTTGCGGTAGGACTGCCTGGACTTCATGACCAGCATCAAGCCGTCGAGTCGGCCCTCGATATGGACGGACTTGAGCGTGGCAGCCTGGCCGTCGGCGCTGCGCAGTTGGGTGATTTCGGTCTGGACGCTGGTGTTCATTGGGACTCCTTGTTTAGATCCTGGTATGCCTGCATGACTTTGCGAACGAATGCGCGCACCTGCTCGGGCGTCAGCCCGGCGTCTTCCGGCGAGATCTGCAACTCGACCCCGTCGGCGATGAACAGGTGGCTTTTGACCTGCACCGAGCCCGGTTTTCTCTGGCGCGGTGGCACCGGAGGCGCCTCGCCCGAGAGCACCTCGCGGATGCGCTCCAGCGACACGCCGGCATCGGTGAACTGGCGGATCTTGAGCAACTGCTCCAGATGCCGGCCGACATAGTGCGCGGCGCGGGTTTCTCCAATGGGCCTGTCTACCAGGCCGAGCTGGATGTAGTAACGCACCGTGCGCCTGGACGTGTCGCTCAGGGTGCAGAGTTCGTCGAGGGCGAATGTCTTGGGGTCGGTCATGGATGGGCGGTGATTTGGATGTAATGTAGCAGTATTGATGTATAAATCAACTGTCTAATTAAATGAACACCCAAAAATGCCTGCCAAGCCGGGCAAAATCGGCCAGTGACATCCATTGACCGCAAGCCGCTGCTGCGCTTTCTGCGCAACCAGTTCGCCATCGACTGGCACGGGCACCATGGGGCGCCGCATTGGGCGCGGGTGCGGGCGAATGGGCTGATGCTGGCACCGTTGACCGGGGCCAACCGGCATGTTGTCGAGCTTTTCGCGTTCTTCCACGATGCATGCCGTGTGAACGAACACGTGGACGATGGGCATGGCGCCCGGGGCGCCGACTTGGCCGGCCGGCTCAAGGGGCGCTTCTTCGAAGCCACCGACGAGGAGATGGACCTGCTGGCGCATGCCTGCCGGTACCACAGCGACGGCCGCAGCCAGGGCGATGCCACGGTGCTCACCTGCTGGGATGCAGACCGGCTGGACCTCGGGCGGGTGGGCATCACGCCGCGGGCGGATCGCCTGTGTACAGCGGCCGCCCGGCAGGCAACCATGCTGGCAACTGCCAATGCACGGGCGCAGGCGTGGGTCAACCGGCGCATCGCGGCAAGGGGCGACCAAAAATCTACGGCACAAAGGTTCGTCTCAAAAATCTCGCCCAGGACGACTCGGCCTTAGTCTGCGCCCCCAGTCCAGTCTATGGAGAGCGCGATGTCACGGTGCGCTACCGCGTGCTCAATCTGATGTGGCGACCGGTCGGGCACATCGTGCGCTTCTGTAGCGACGTGGCAGTGGTGATCAGCATCTGCACAAAACCTCAGACACCTATCGCCAAGCCGTTCGCCGCAAGCTGCGCGCCTACCACGTCCATGTCCAGCCCGGATGCATCGCTCAGGGCCTGTTGCAGCACCTGTCCATCAATCACACCGCAGAGGTTCGGCGCTGCTTTCGCAGCTGGCTGCGCACTATGAACCCGACAATGTGAACCCGACAATGCCACCATCCGGACTGATCGTGGCCAGCGCCCTGCGCTCCACCCTCCCGGCATTTTTCTCGGTTCCCGCTTTTGCGCCTGACCTCCAGAAAATCATGATCAAATATCGCAGACACGACCCGCCCTCTGCCATTGATTGGTTGGCGGCGTGAACTCAAACGGAAAACTTGGCACTGTCCAGTTTGTTCTTTAAACTTGAATAATCAATCAGATTATTTGAATCTGACGAGGTGACTCTTGTTTTTGTATTGATCAAGACAACCAACTCCCAAACACCGCAGAGGTTTCATGGCAAGAAAATGCAAGCCCATCACGAGCGACATCGGCTGGAGCGATGCCTCCAGCATCACCCTGTTCGGCAGGAATTTCGTGGACGAGATCCTCGGCGAGGTCAATCTCGGCGACATGGGTTTCCTCGAGCTTACCGGCCGACTGCCGAATCCCAACGAGTCACGCATGTTCAATGCCATGGCGGTCACGTTGGTCGAGCATGGCATCACGCCCAGCGCACTGGTGGCGCGGCTGACATACCTGGGCGCCCCCGAGTCGCTGCAGGGCGCGGTCGCCGCGGGCTTGAACGGGCTCGGCACGGTGTTCGTGGGAAGCATCGAGGGAGCCGCCAAGGTGCTCTCCGAAGCCATGCCGCAGCCCGATGCCAATGCCGACTTCGCGGCGCTGGCGCGGCCCGTGGTCGAATCGTTCAAGGCATCCAAACGCATCGTTCCCGGCATCGGTCACCCGTTTCACAAGCCGGTGGACCCGCGCGCGCCTCGGCTGGCGCAGATCGCGCGGGAGACGGGTTTCGACGGACCGTACCTGAAGCTGATGGCAGCCCTGGCGGACGAAGCGTCGCGCAGCAGCGGCAAGGTGCTGCCCATGAACGCCACGGGCGCCATCGGCGCGTTGTGCTGCGAGATGGGTTTCAACTGGAAGATCTGCCGCGGGCTGGGCGTCATGGCCCGAGCGGTGGGCTTGGTAGGCCACATCCTCGAAGAATCTCGCAACCCGATGGCCGAGGAAATATGGCACATGGTGGACGAACAGGCCACCGCTCACCTGCGGCCCGCACAAACGAAGGAATGAACATGGCATCCGAAACGGCACCGGCCGCATGCACGCCGCCGGTGCCGCCCTGGTGAAGGCAAGCTCGGGCGATTTCAGGCGGCCGCCGACACCGGCAGGCCGATCAGCTCCTGCAACTGTGCGGCATCCAGCCCGTCTACCAGATCGATCACGCGCAGGCCTTCGGCCGTGAGCGCCAGCGTGCCATGGTCGGTATAGATGCGGGTCACACACTTGAGGCCGGTGAGCGGGAAGCTGCAGCGCAGCACGATCTTGCTTTTGCCGCCGGAGGTCAGCAGGTTCATCATGACCCAGGTCTGCTTCGCGCCGGCCGCCAGGTCCATGGCACCACCCACTGCGGGGATGGTGTCTTCCCCTGTGCTCCAGTTGGCCAGGTCGCCTTCGATCGACACTTCGAAGGCACCCAGCACCGCGACGTCCAGGTGACCACCGCGCATGATGCCGAAGCTGTCGGCATGGTGCACGATGGCCGCGCCCTTGCGCAGCGTCACCGGGTGCTTGCTGGCATTGATCAGGTCGTAGTCTTCCTTGCCGGGCGCCGGCGCCGGGCCCATGCCGATCAGGCCGTTTTCGCTTTGCAGCAGCACTTCGCGCCCGGGCGGTATGTGGTTGCCGGCCAGCGTGGGCATGCCCACGCCCAGGTTGACCACCATGCCTTCTTCCAGGTCGCGCGCCACGCGCGCGGCCAGCGCGTCGCGGCCGAGAAGTGTGTAGCCCATCAGGTCCCCTTGCCCATGCCGCCGGGCCGGGTCGGCACGTACGGGATCTTGACAATGCTGCCGACGAAGATGCCGGGCGTGACAATGCACTCCGGATCGAGCTCGCCCAGCTCGACGATCTCGTGCACCGTGGCCACCGTGTGCTTCGCGGCCGTCGCCATGACCGGGCCGAAATTGCGCGCGGCCAGGCGGTAGGTCAGGTTGCCCCAGCGGTCGCCGCGCTCGGCGCGCACCAGCGCCAGGTCGCCATGGATCGGGTATTCGAGCACATAGTCGCGCCCGTTGAAATGGCGTGTCTCCTTGCCTTGGGCCAGCGGCGTGCCGTAGGCGGTGGCGGTGTAGAAGGCGCCGATGCCCGCACCGGCGGCGCGCACGCGCTCTGCGATGTTGCCCTGCGGCACCACTTCCAGCTCGAGCTTGCCGCTCTTGTACAGCTCGTCGAACACCCAGGAATCCGACTGCCTCGGAAAGCTGCACAGGATCTTGCGCACCCGGCCGGTCTTGAGCAGCGCCGCCAGGCCGGTGTAGCCGTTGCCCGCGTTGTTGGCCACCACCGTGAGGTCGCGCGCGCCCTGCTCGATCAGCCCGTCGATCAGCTCGTCCGGGATGCCGGCCGTGCCGAAGCCGCCGATCAGCACGGTGGCCCCGTCGGGCACCTGGCCGAGCGCCTGTGCCACCGTGTCGGCGATCTTGTTGATCATGTCAGCGCGCCGGGGGGAACACCTGCACCGCCGGCTGCGCATCGCCGCGCAGCTGGCGCACCGCTTCGATCACCTTGGTCATGCCGCCGCGATTGGCCGGGTTCGGGTGTTCAAATGCGCCTGCGATGCAGGCCTTGCCACGGAGAGTCATTAAATAAATCCCTCGCTACTTCTTGACGATGCCGGCGGCCTTGCTGATGCCTTCGAAGCGGGCGATATCGTCGGCCAGGAAGGCGGTAAACTGCGCCGGAGTGAGATGCACCACCTCGAATCCTAACGTATCGAACTGCTTCTTCACGTCGGGCAGCAGCAGCAGCTTGTTGAGCTCGGCGTTGAGCCGGTTGACGATGGGCGCGGGTGTGCCCGCCGGCGCGAACAGTCCGTTCCAGCCGACGACCTGGAAGTCTTTGTAGCCCGCCTCGATCATGGTCGGCACGTTCGGCATGCCGGACCAGCGCTGCGGACTCATCACCGCCAACGCCTTCATGCGGCCGGCCTGCACGTTGGGAGCGACCGAGGACAGGCTGGCGGACAGCAGGTCCACACGCCCGGACATGACGTCGATGGCGCCTTCGGTCGGCCCCTTGTAGGTGACGCCCAGCAGGTCGATGCCGGCCTTCTGCTTGAGCGCCTCCACCACCAGTTCCAGCACGCCGCCGCTGGATGCGTAGCTGTGCTTGCCGGGCGCCGCCTTGGCCATGGCGATGAATTCCTGGATGGTGTTGGCCTTGTGGTCCTTGCCGACCACCAGCCCGACCGGCGCGGTGCTGATCAGCCCCACCGGCACGAAGTCCTTGACCGGGTCGTAGGGCAGCGACGCGCTCAGCGCCATGGCGGCCGACATGGCCGAGCCGGGCGAGACGATCAAGGTGTAGCCGTCGGGCTTGGCCGCAGCGCCCGCCTGCATGCCCACGGCGCCGGCACCGCCGGCGCGGTTCTCGATCACCACCGGCTGGCCGAGCACAGGCGTGAGTTTTTCAGCCGCAATACGCGCTGCGGCGTCGGCGGCCGAACCCGCCGAGTACGGGACGATGATGCGAATGGGCTTGCTGGGCCAGACGTCCTGCGCCCAGGCGGTGACGGTCATCAGGGATGCGACAAGCATGCCGGCGAGAAATTTCTTCATCTGTGTCTCCTTTTGCTGGTAACTGAACTCACATCGCGGGCGCGGCTGCCACCTGCTGGCCCGCGCGCTGGTAAGCCGCCGCGTCGCCGCCGATCACAATCCGGTGCAGCAGCCGGCGCAGTGTGGTCGACTGGTAGTCGAAGCCGCCGGCACGGTGCAGCGTCGCCCGGTTGTCCCACATCACCAGATCGCCCGGCTGCCATTTGTGCGTGTAGATTGCCTCGGGCCGGGTCGCGATGGTCTTGAGCTCCTGCAGCAGCGCGCGGCCTTCCTCGAACGGCATGCCCTCGATGTAATGCGCCGAGCTGCTGATGTACAGCAGCTTGCGCCCGGTATCCGGATGGCGCTGCACCAGGCGGTGCGGCACATCGGGCGCGGTCAGCCGTTCCTGGTCCGTCATCGGCTTGCGCCCGGGCGACAGCGTGCGCTGGTAGGTCCAGCTGTGGATGGCGGACAGCGGCTCGATCTTCTGCTTGAGCGCATCGGGCAGCGCATCGTAGGCGGCGTGCATGCTGGTGAACTGCGTGTCGCCGCCCTGGCCCGGAATCTCCACCCCGTGCAGCAGCGTGGTGTACGCCGGCACGGCCCGATAGGAGCTGTCGGAATGCCAGTTCTCCGCCAGCGACATGCGCGCCATGTCGGGGCCGGGCCCGATCGGCTGGTTGGTCTGCCGGTCGAGGTTGGTCAGCCGCAGCACCGTGGGCACCTTGCCCTGCGCGGTGCTGGCATCGACGAACACTTCCGGCTGGCCGAAGCGCGATGCGAAGGCCAGCATGCGGTCCTGGTCCAGCGGCTGGCCGTGGAAGACCAGCACCTGATGGCGGTCGAGCGCGCTGCGCACCTCGGCCTGGATTGCATCGTCCAGCGGGCGCGACAGGTCCAGGCCGCGGATCTCGGCGGCCACGACAGGGTGCAGGGCTTGGATGTCCAGGGTCATGTCAGCAGACTCGGTACTTTTCTATCGCATCGCGATCGATCTCCACGCCCAGCCCCGGCCCTTCCGGCAGGTGCACATGGCTGTCCTCCATGCGGATGGGAGTCACCAGCATGTCGTCTCGCAGCGGATTGCCCGCGCCCACGTCGTATTCTAGAAAGGACGGGAAAGCCGGATGGTCGGTGTGCGGCCAGCCCGGCAGCGCGGCACCGAAGTGGCAGCCCACCGCCAGGCCCAGCGCGCTGCCCCACACATGCGGTGCGATGCGCAGGTTGCTGGCCTGTGCCAGGAAGGCAATACGCCGCGCCTCGGTCAGCCCGCCGCAGTAGGGAATGGACGGCTGCAGGATGTCGATGCAGCGGTTGTCGATCAGCGCCTTGAACTCGCGCGCCGTGTAGTGCGCCTCGCCGGCAGAAAGCGGAACCGGCGAGCGCGAACGCAACTCGGTGTAGGCACGCAGGTCCCAGGGCGGCAGCGGCTCTTCCACCCAGTGGATGTCCAGGTGCGCCATCGCATTGATCGATGCCAGCGCGACGTCGCCGGTGTAGGCACCGTTCATGTCGACGATCAGCAGCACGTCCGGGCCGAGAATTTCCCGGGCCATGCGAGTGCGCTCCACGTCGCTCTTGATGCCACGGCCGATCTTGATCTTGGCGCCCAGGAACTTCATGCCGGCGACCTTTCGCAGCATGTCCTCGTAGCTGTTCTCCGGATCGTCGGAGAAGTAGCCGGTGGACGCATACACCGGCAGCCGGGTCGCGCCGCAGCCGCCGATGAGGTCGCAGGCCCGTAGGCCCAATGTCTTGCCGATGGCGTCGATCAGCGCCACGTCGATGCCGGCGAGCGCGCCGGTCAGCCCGTTCTGCACGCCCGAGTGGTACATCTTGTTGAAGACGAAGGACTGCACCTGCTCGAAGTCGTAGACCGAACGGCCGATGAAGAGCGGCGCCAGCGTCTTGAGGTATTCCTTGGCGATCGCCGGGCTGCCCGATGCTTCGCCGTAACCGACGATGCCTTCATCCGTCTGCACCTCCACCACCGAGGAGCGCGGAGCGAATCCCATGGCACGGGCGTTGCCGTAGGACTTGCCGGGCAGCGGGCCGTACTGGTAGCCCGACATGGTGATGGACTTGATCTTCGGGATCTTGCGCAGGGGCTGGGAGGGCGTGGTCATGGGTCCTTGTCGTCGTTGTTATTGCTGCTGTTGCCGTTGTTGTCGTGCTGTCGTTGCCGGTGTCGAGATCCCGCGCCTTCAGGAAACCAAAAAGCGCCCGATCGTGTCCTCATCCCACTCCATGCCGAAGCCCGGCGCCTCGCTGCACTGGTAGCGGCCATCGGTTGGGCGAATCGGCTGGCGGAACACCGCATCGGCCATGCCGACATGCTCAAGCCAGTGGCCGTTGCCGGTGGCCGGCATCAGGTGCGAGCAGGTTTCGGGGAAGGAATGCGCCGACACCGGCACGCCCTGCGCCTCGGCCAGCGTGGCGGCCTTCAGCCAGGCAGAGGCACCGCCGATCTTCACCAGGTCCGGCATCACATAGTCCGAGGCCTGGGCCGCCAGGCTGTCGGCCGCGTCCTCCAGGCTGAGCCAGTTCTCGCCGATCTGGATCGGCGTGAGGGCGGTGCGGGCAAGCTGCGCGCAGCCGGCATAGTTGCGCGCCGCCACCGGCTCTTCCAGCCAGACCAGGCCTTCGCCATCGATCACGCTGATGCGCTCGGCGGCTTCCGGCACCGAGAGCACCTGGTTGAAGTCCCCCATCAAGGGAAAGTCATCCCCGGCTGCCTTGCGCACCGAGGTGATGAGCGCCATGTCGGCGCGCAAGGTGGGTGCTCCGAGCTTGAGCTTGAGGCCGCCATAACCGGCATCGATCGCCTGCCGCGCCAGCTCAGCGGCCTTGCCGGGATCCATGGCGACGACAGTCTTGTACATGGGATAGGACTTGGGGGCGCCACCCAGCAGGCGAACCACGGGCTGCCCCGTCGCCTTGCCGAGGGCATCCCAGGCAGCGATCTCCACCATCGCGATGGCGCTGGCCAGAAAGCCGTGAACGCCGATCAGGCGCATGCGCGCGCGCAGCTTGCGGTCGATCGCCGTCGGGCTGAGCGACTCGCCGGCGACCAGCGGCGACAGGTCGTTCAATATCGACACCATCGGCTTGAGCACCATTGGCAGGAAGCAGCCGAGGAAGGCGTGCCCTGTCACTCCCGCATCGGTCTGCACGTCCAGCAGCACCACCGGCCAGGTGGAGAAGGAGCCCGATGCAGTCTCTAGCGCCTGCTTGACCTCCAGGTGCACCGCGCGCACGCGCAGGCCGGTCACGCGGGCGGAGCTACCGGCGGAAGGAAGGGCAGCCATGCGCACTCTCCTCAGCAGACGCCGGCCATGGCCGGTGCGCCTGCCGTGCCGGCCGCGGCTGCTGCGCCTGCCTCACCCGATGCGCCCGCTGCATTCGGCGCGCTCAAGGTGGTGCGGTGCATCAGCCTGCGCTGCGGCAGCTCGAAATCGCCGGTCGCCCGGTGCACGGCCGAATAGTTGTCCCACATCAGCACGTCGCCCACCTTCCAGCGGTGGCAGTACACGGTCTCAGGGCGCGTGATGTGCTTGAGCAGATAGTTCAGCAGCTCCTTCGACTCGGCTGGCTCCACGCCGATGATCTGGTCGATCACACCTTCCACCACGTACAGGCATTTGCGCCCGGTGACCGGATGCCTGCGCACCAGGCGGTGCGTCATGCGCCGGTCGGCCACCGCCTGGCGGGCGGCGACGATCTCGCGGGTATGCACGTCCTTGACCGTGTCGTGGCCCACATACGCGGCATACAGCTGCGAGGAGAACACGGCGGACAGGTCCTCGATGCGGTCCTTCACCTCCTGCGGCAGCGTGTCATAGGCGTGCGAGGTGCTGGCCAGGTAGGTGCTGCCCAGCGGCTCGTCGCCCTTGTGCGGCACCTCCAGCGCATACAGCATGGAGCCGCGCGGCGGCTTCTCCGTGACCCACATGTCGCTGTGCCAGTAGCGGCCGGCATCGTTCATGCCGATCGGCTGTCCGTTCTCGATGATGTTGGACAGCACGAAAATCTCGGGCAGCTCCTTCATGTTGAAGCGGTCCAGCACGAAGCGGTCGAGCGAGCCGAAGCGCTTGCTGAAAGCCACCTGCTCCTGCGGCGTCCACAGCTGGCCGCGGATGACGATGACGCCATAACGGTCGTACGCGTCCTCGATGGCGCGAAAGGTGTCGTCGTCCACCGTGCGCAGGTCGACGCCGCGAATTTCGTGGCCGAGCGGCGCGTCGACGTAGTGGATGTCCAGTTCCATGGCAGGATGTCCTTGTGGGTTGCGTGAGCGGCGCTTACTGCGCCTTGATGCCGCGATCGACGATCATCTTCTTCATCTTGGCCGATTGTTCGCCGGTGTAGGCCACCAGCTCCGCCGGAGAGGTCCACTGCAACTGCACGCCCTGGCCAGCGAAGCGGTTCACCAGCTCGGGATCGGTCAGCACCTTGCGCAGGGCGTCGCTCATGCGCTGCACGATGGCAGGCGGCACGCCCTTGGCGCTGACCAGGGCGAACCACAGCTCGATGGTGAAGCTGGGCAGTCCCGCCTCGGCAAAAGTCGGCAGGTCCGGGAAAGCTGGCACGCGCCGCGGCGTATTGATCGCCAGCGCCCGCAACTGCCCTTCCTTGACGAAGGACATGCTCTGTGCCGCATCGAAGAACAGCTGCGTGCGGCCCGCAATGAGGTCGGGCATGGCGGCCGACGACCCCTTGTAGGGGACATGCACCATGTCCAGCCCCGCCACCTGGGCCAGGAACTCGCCGCTCAGGTGGGCGGTGGATGCGGGCCCGGCGCTGGCATAAGACAGCTTGCCGGGATTGGCCTTGCCGTAGGCGACCAGCTCGCCCAGCGTGCGGGCAGGCAGTGCCGGCGACTGGAACAGGATCAGCGCGGTCTTAGAGATGAGGCTGATCGGCTCGATGTCGCGCGCCACGTCGTAGCCGACGTTGGGGTCGATGTGCGGCAGCGATGCCAGCACGTTGGAGCCGGCCATCACGTAGGTGTAGCCGTCGGGCTTCTGGGCCAGCACATGCTTCAGACCCAGCAGGCCGGCGGCACCGGCCCGGTTCTCCACCACGACCGATCCACCCAGCTCGGCCGACAGCTTCTGCGCTATGGCACGCGTCATGATGTCGCTGGGGCCGCCGGCCGTCACGGGGACGACGATGGTGATGGGCTTGTTGGGAAATCCACCGGCCGGAGCCTGCGCGTGCGCTGCGGGGAGGATGGAAGATGCGGCGAGCGAAAGCGCGGCGGCGGCAAGCAAGGCGGAAAGCCTTTGGCACTGCATGGGTTTGTCTCCAGCTGTTTATTGGGAAGCGAACGGGCATCTTAGGCCGCATGCGGGCGACGATCCAGCCCCTGGGCGCGATGGTGGCTGTGCAAAATCAGCAACAATCGCTCTTCACTCCCGGGCTTCGCCCCTCCCACCATGAGCTCTCCGACGGACCCTCCGCCCCCCGTATCGCCCTACGACCAGGGCGCGCCGCGCGTCACCCTGGAGCTGCTGGAGCTGTTCGTGTCGGTGGCGCAGGCCGGCACCATCGCGCTGGCGGCGCGCAACCTGCACATGGTCCCTTCAGTGGCCACGCGCAAGATCGCGGCGCTGGAGGAAGCGCTGCGGGCACGCCTGTTCGACCGTACCACCCGCCGCATCCACCTGACCGAGGCCGGCATCCTGGCGCTGGAATGGGCCAAGGCCGTGCTCGGTGGCCATGAACGACTGGCCGATGAGCTGTCGGCGCTGCAGGACCAACCCTCCGGACTGCTGCGGTTGGTGGTCAACGAGTACGTAGGGACGGTGCTGCTGCCCGCCTTCCTGGAAGGCTTCTCGCTGCGCTATCCGCAAATCCGCTACGTGGTCACGATGGCCGATGCGCTGGTCACGCCGGAGAACCGTGACTACGACGTGGCCGTGCATTCCGGCCGGGTGCCGGACTCCGGCCTGATGGGCGTGCGCATCCGCACCGTGCAGCGGGTGCTGTGCGCATCGCCCGCCTACCTCGCACGCCGCGGCACACCGCAGCGGCTGGAAGAACTGGCCAGCCACGACTGTCTGGTGCACAGCCAGAATGCCGGCGGTGCCTGGGTATTTCTGCGCGACGGCAAGGTGATCCGCCAACCTATCAACCAACTGCTGCTGGCCAACAGCTACCTGCCGCTGCTTGAATTCGCGCGGCGCGGCATGGGCATCGTGCGGCTCAGCCAGACCGCCGTGCGCGATGACCTTGCGGCCGGGCGACTGGTGCGGGTCCTGCCGGAATTCGCCAACGTGTATCCGGACGGCGAGCTGCCGGGCATGTGGATCCTCTATCCGGAAGGCCGGCAGATGCAGCGCACTCGGCTCTTCGTTGCGGAGCTGAGCGTCTATTTGCGCGAGCTTGGCTGAGGCGAAATGCATTCGTGCTGTTTCAGCACACCCGCAGGACTGAAACACAGCTGGCTGCCAGCCCGCAGCCTCCCTATCATCCCTTGCGGCACGCGGCAACTCGCCATGGCGCCCATGACAATTCATCTCGGAGACACAGCAGCATGAAGAACCGCCTTTTCCTGGGCCTGGCCGCGCTCGCCTTCGCCGCTGGCGCTGCCGCGCAAAGCTACCCCGCAAGACCCCTCAAGTTGGTCGTCCCCTTCGCCCCTGGCGGCCCGATCGACATCATGGCGAGGCCGATCGCGCAGAAGCTGGGAGAAATTCTCGGCCAGGCGGTGATCGTCGAAAACAAGACCGGTGCCGCAGGCAATGTCGGCACGGAATCGGTGGTGCGCTCCGCGCCGGACGGCTACACCCTGCTGATCGCGGGCGGCTCGCAGGCCATCAACCAGTCGGTCTACAAGAACCTGAAATTCGACATGGGCCGCGACCTGGTCGGCGTCGGCATGCTGGGCACCGGCAGCAGCGTGATGCTGGTGCCGGCCAGCTCGCCGATCACCTCGCCGCAGCAGCTGGTCGAGCTGTCGAAGACCAAGCCGGGCGGCATCAACTTCGGATCGCCCGGCCCGGGCACTTCCACCCACCTGATCGGCGAAATGTTCAAGAGCGCCACCGGCGCGAAGATGACGCACATCGCCTTCCGCGGCAGCGCGCCCGCGCTGCAGGAAACCATCGCAGGCCGGGTCGACATGATGTTCGACAGCTCGATCTCCGTGGCGCCCTTCGTCAAATCCGGCCAGCTGCGTGCCCTTGCACTGGGCGGCCGCAACCGGCTGGACGCGCTGCCGGGAGTACCCACGCTCAAGGAGCTCGGCATCGACGTGGTGCTGATGTCCTGGACCGGCATCTTCGCCCCCGCCGGCACGCCGCAGCCGGTGGTCGAACAGCTCAATGCGGCCCTGAACAAGGTGCTGGCCATGCCGGACATCCGCGCCTCCTTCGAAGGCTGGGGCAACAAGCCCGAGCCGATGGCCGCAGCGGAGTTCGACGCCTTCGCCAAGTCGGAGGTCAAGCGCTTCGGGCCGGTGGTGCAGGCTGCTGGCGTGACGCAGGACTGAGAAGACCCCGGGTCGCAGGTCTCAGTGCGGCACCCGCTGCCTTGCGGCCACTGCGACACGCGCCTGCGCCACACATGAGCAACTTCAACATTCCAACAGAGCACACTGACATGCAACAAAGACGTTTGATCCTGGCCCTGGCCGCCGGCACGCTGCTGGGCGTGACCGCCGATGCGCCGGCGCAGACCGCGCCGGCCAACTGGCCGCAAAGGCCGATCCACATCGCCTTCGCCGGCGCTCCCGGCGGCCCGGCAGAGGCGCTCACGCGCATCATCGGCGAAGAGATCACGCGCCAGCTCGGCCAGCCGATCGTGGTGGAGCCCAAGCCCGGCGGCGGCACCACCATCGCCGCGCGCTTCGTGGCGGCGGCACCACCTGACGGCTACACGCTGCTGCTGACATCGATCGGCGTGGTCGGCCCCACGCCCTATCTCTACAAGAACCTGCCCTACGACGTAGTGAAGGACTTCGCGCCGATCGCACGCACCACCACGTCGCCCAATGCGGTGGTGATAGGCAACGCGGTGCCCGCAAAGAACATGGCGGAATTCGTCGCCTGGACCCGGGCCAATCCCGGCAAGGTCAATTCCGGCGCGGTCGGCCTAGGCACCACGTCCCATCTCACAGGCGTGGCGACCTTCAACGCCGCCGGCATCAAGCCCACCAACATCACCTTCAAGGGCGGCCCGGAAATGCTGATGGCGCTGATGCGCAACGACGTGCAGGTGGCATCAATGGACCTCGGCGGCTTCCTGCCGCAGATCCAGCAGGGCACGATGCGCGCCATTGCAGTCACCGGCCCGAACCGCGTGCCGCAGCTGCCCGACGTTCCCACCCTGCGCGAGCTCGGCATGCCGCAGGCCGACCTGCACATCTGGTGGGGCCTGGTCGCCCCGGCTGGGACGCCGCTGGAAATCCGCAGGAAGCTGGCCGATGTGGTCGGTGCGGCCATGAACGATCCGAAGGTGCAGGCGCGCTATGCGGCCACGGGCAATGTGCCTGCGTTCCTGCCACTGGACCAGTTCCAGGAGTTCATCCGCGCGGAGCATGCGCGCTTCAAGCCGATCGTGGAGGCTTCGGGGTATCAGGGGGAGAACTAGCCCCGGCGCGCCTTCTGAATCGCCGCGATATCGATCTTCCCCATCGTCATCATGGCCTCGAAGGACCGCTTCGCGGCGGCGGGGTCCGGGTCGGAAATCGCCTCCATCAGCACGCGCGGGGTGATCTGCCAGGACAGGCACCCTGACTGCCCAGGGTCGCGCCGTGCTGTCTGCCGTGTCTGCTGGTGAGCTTGCGCCAGGACAGGGTGCCCAGTTGCTTGCCGCCATCGGTGCGCTGGCCCGCGTCGCGGAGATTGACGAACTGACCCTACGCATCACAAAACTGGAAGAACATCATGCGACTAAATGAGCGCGTTAAGGCACTGGAGAAAGCCCAGCCCCAAGCGGATGCTCTAACGAAAAAGGTTAGATCGTGCGAAGCCACGACCTGAACCGGCGGTTGGACGGAGCCCGGACCAATACCAACGTCTGGCACAGAAGCCATTTCCTTGAAGTTCGGCCGGCACGGCCGGACGGGTAACGTACCCAGCCGTCAGGCATGTCTCGCAAACTCGTCCACCGCCCCCATCAGCGCATTCCTCACCCCCGCCTCCCCCGTCGAGTGGCTCCCATCATCGACGATCACCAGCCGTGCCTGGGGCCATGCGCGCGCCAGCGCGATCGCGCCATCCACCGGCGCGATCATGTCGTAACGCCCGTGCACGATCATCCCCGGGACCTGCCGGAACCGATCCACCCCGTGCAACAACTCACCCTCGGCCAGAAACGCTCCATGCTGCACATAGTGCTGCGCGATGCGTGCCACAGCCAAGGTCTGCGGGCTCATCGGCGCCATTTCTTCCGTGGCAGGGAGCAAGGTGGACAACTTCTGATCGAAACCGCGCCAGGCGATCGCGGCCTGCATATGCACGGCCGGATCGGGGTCGGCCAGGCGTCGGCCATAAGCAGTCACCACGTCGCTGCGCTCAGCCGGGTCCAGATGGCCGACGAACGCCTCCCAGTGCTCGGGGAAGACACGCCGCACGTCGTGCATCCACCACGCGATGTCCTGCCGCCGCGCAAGCCAGATGCCCCGCAGGATCAAGCCGGCGCAGGCCTGCGCGTGCGCAGCCGCGTAGGCCAGGGCCAGCGTCGATCCCCAGGAGCCGCCAAAAACCAACCAGCGAGTGATGCCCAGGTGGCAGCGCAGGGTCTCGATGTCGGCCACCAGGTGCTGCGTGGTGTTCGCAACCAGCGAGCCGGTGGGCGTCGATCCGCCCGCGCCGCGCTGGTCGAACAACACGATGCGCCAGTGCTGAGGGTGGAAGAACCCGCGCTGCTCGGGCTTGCAGCCGCTGCCCGGCCCGCCATGCAGGAACAGCACCGGCCGGCCGTCGGGATTGCCGGACACCTCGTAGCGCAGGCGGTGGCCGTCGCCGACGTCGAGCATGTCGGTGTGGTACGGCTCGATCGGGGGGTGGAGAGGACGCATCAACGGTTTGATCGAAGTAGTCATGGTGTCATCCTGGGTCGGCAAAAATACTGGCGCGCTTCGGTCCGCTTGAGGTCGGTATTGCCAGGAACTGGAGATCCGATACTACCGACCCGCAGTAGCCTGTCGCCGGATGCACCGAATCAGGCGAAAGCGGGAAATCCTTTCAGAGGTGGCCCTGCTTCGCGCCATTTTCGCCGTAGTGTGCGAGTTTGACCCGGCCATGTCCGGGCAACTCTGGCGCGCACTTGAAAGCAAATGAAGGAAGTCGGAGCGCGCCGCGAGCTGCTACCGTTGCCGGCGCGAGTAGCCCAGTCCGGCTAGGCCAAGGGCAAGAAGGGCGAGGGTGCCGGGTTCAGGGATGGTGCCAGGCCTTGGGTCCGGTCCAGGAGGGGTATCGGGCCCCGAGACTAGGGACAACTCGGTCAGTTCACCGCCGTAAAAAGGCTGGCCGCCCCCCTACTAAGTTGAAGGCAAGCTGAAACCAGCGCCAATCGATTGAGGTTGCCAATAGGTCGGACGGGTCAAGCGGAATATCGCCGGAGATGCCATCGACGGCACCTGCCTGGCCGCCGAGCAGACTTTGCTCGACCAGCGTCTGTTCATGGTCCACGGCACCCAGTACCGGGCCTTGATGGATCTGCTGGAACGGCCAGAACAACCCAACGAGGGTCTGCGCGATCTGTTCTCCCGCAAAGCCCCTTGGGAAAAGCCATGAGCTTGTGCGGCCCAGAATCTCTGGGATTGCAACATCGGCTCGAAGGATTTGACTGCGGCAAACCAGCCCTGAATGACTGGCTGCTGCGGCACGCTCGGCAAGCCCAAGGCAGTGGATCGGCCAAGACCTTTGTAGTCGCTGATGGCGACCGCGTAGCAGGCTATTTCAGCTTGACCATCGGCCAGATCGATACCCTGGATACACCCGAGCGCATTCGCAAAGGGATGGGGCAGTACCCGGTGCCGGTCGTGATCCTGGCACGACTGGCAGTGTCGCAACAGGATCAGGGGCGTGGCGTCGGATTTGGTCTCCTGCAGGATGCCATCCGCCGCATGATGCTGATTGCAGAGCAGGCTGGCATCAGGGCGATGCTGACCCACCCCATCGACGACGAAGCGGCGAAGTTTTTGCGGCAAGTTCGGCTTCAACGCCTCACCGTTGCGCGACCAGCAATTGCTGTTGCTTCTCAAAGATGCCCGCCGGTGGGTCCGCTGAGTCATGGGCGCACACCTGTCGTGGGAGGAACTCGCAAGAAGGTAATCGACGCCATGTTCAACCGGGCATTGATCATCAACGACGGCACCAACTGGATCGTCGCCACCGAGGGCTCCGACGCACTGGGTGCGCAACGCCCCGCGTTCAGCGGCCCCACCGCCGCGAGCGAGGTCCTTGCCGACGAGATCGGCACCGAGGACCCGACCGCTGCGGAAATCGACGAGAGTAACAACGTCGATCCAGAGGTCGAAGCCGCTGTCACCACCATCGAGCAGGCAGCACATGCCGAGCCGAAAATGCCACGCACCCGCGACAACAGCGAGCAGGCCACCGTGATCGGGATGCTCCAACGCCCCGAAGGCGCCACCATCCCGAGTCCCCATACTCTTGCTTGGTCAAAATTGGCTAATTTATCTTTCATTACAGACAAAATATCAATAAAATACGCATTGAAATACGCATTGAAATACGCATTGAAATACGCCTTGAAATGCGCACAAGAGGGACTTGAAACGTCCCAATGGAATGCCCAAAGTCATGCTTGTGCAGTGCCGACAGACAGTTGGCAGCGCGCCCGCAGCGTGCTAATCTTTGCCCCATGAGTGCAGTGCTTTCCCCCATCGTTTCCGAGTTCGAGACCGAAGAACAGCAAGCAAGCTACGACCAGTGGTTTCGTGGCAAGGTTGAGGAAGCCTTGCTCAGCGAAAAGCCACGCCTGCCACATGATGCCGCCATGGCTAAGGTCCAAGCCATGCTCGAGGAGCGCCGAAAATCCCGTGCAAACCGTTCCGTGGTCTGACGAAGCGACCACCGACTTGGTGGAAATCATCGATTTCATCGAGCAGCGCAACGCAGCAGCGGCGCAAAGCCTTCTCGCCACCGTCATCCAGTCTGCTGAAAATCTTCCGCTTATGCCGTATCTGTTCCGGCTTGGTCGCGTGGCTGGCACGCGTGAACACGTCGTGCATCCAAACTACATCGTCGTGTACCAGGTCGGCAACGAGGTGATCCACATTTTGCGCGTGCTGCACTCACGCCAGCAATACATTTTTTGCAGCACGTCTGCAAGCATTGAAATCCCCGAGCGCGATTGCGTCATCAAGGCCCATTTGGAAAAAGTTATACAGCCGATGGCTGCATAAATGAGGCGACAACTACCTTGACACGCGCCGGACGCTAGAAATGGATTTGCTTTACTGGTGGCACTGTGCACCAATGAGCCAAAAACCGCCGCCGTTATCAAATGGTATGCCCGTTGCACTGATGACCTGGCATCGGCTGCATGGCGCGTTACCGAGTTTGCGAGCGCCATGGGGATCAAACAACGCTCCGGGCAATTGACTGAGACACAGGCACAGACCACATGGCTCCAGTTTGAACGAATGTGTGCAAACGATTTGCAATTGCTACCGGTGGAGGCGATGACGTTTCACCAGGCGGCCATGTTGACAACGGATGCATCCGCCGGACTTCGTGCCGGTGACGCACTGCACCTCGCGTGTGCCATGGAAGCGAAGGCAGAAGGATTGGTGACATTGGACATCGTGTTGGCCAAAAACGCCAAGCGCGTCATGGTAAAGCCCGTGGCGATATAGCTATTGCTACCCGCAGATGCCGGATGGCAGGTTCGGCTCGGCCTGCCATTTCCCTCAAAACAAGCCACCCGATTTGACGACAAGATCGGTCCACTTCAGGTGAGGGTGTCCGGCTTTTCGGTTCGCGGGCCCAGTTGGTGGCTGGGGTAAAAAATATTCAGACTGCCATTACTGGTGCGGGTTGAACGCGCATCGGTTTGGCTTTGAATCGAAGTTGTGCTTGCCACACGTCGTAGGCGCTTTGTTCTGCCAGCCACACGCGTGCGTCGCCTCCACGCTCCACGCCTAGCCATGCCTCTATGCGCAGGGCCATTTCAGGTGAAATAGCAGCGCGGCCATTCAGCATGCGTGACAACGCGACACGCGACACGCCTAACTGATCTGCAGCTTGGGTCACACCCAGCCCCAATGCAGGCAACACGTCATCACGCAGCGTCAAGCCGGGGTGTGGTGGGTTAAACATACGGGTCATTGCGTCACTCCTAGTGGTAATCCATGTAATCAACCAGCACAGCGTCTGTTCCCTCAAAAGTGAATGTCAGTCGCCAATTGCCATTGACAGATACGGCCCAATGGCCCTTCAAATCGTCTGACAACGGATGCAAGCCCCAGCCCGGAACATTCATATCACGGTCACAGGTAGCCACATCCAGACTCGCCAGCAAACGACCTAGCTTGGAGGCATGGTCAGGCCGAATACCTGCTTTGGTGCCACGCTCAAAGAACGCTTGCAGCCCCTTATGTCCGAATGACTTAATCACGATTGATTGTATCTCGTAGCGTTACACTTTTCAAATTAACCAGCCACCATGCGCAGGCCGATACCGACAGCTCAACCACAGCCGGTGGCCGCCCCGGGGGAGTTTGAGCGTTCGGCGGCAAGTCGCTGTCCATAGGCGCGGGCTCACACGCAAGAGGTGCGCGGCGGTGAGTAAGTCGCCTGGATCGCCAACTGCAGCGAGGTTGTCAGCATTGCGGACAGGAACACGTCATGCGGCTCGAGCGCTAGCGCCGCCAGGGTTTCCTTAACGGTGGCGCCACACACTTAACGAGGCCCAACCCGAAGCACGTGAGATCTCATGGCGAAATCACGACCAAACGTGGGAAATAACTTCGGTAAGGGGTCGGGTCCCGGCTGAGCACACTGAGGTTGGTCACGGCGGCATGAGCGCCAATATAAAAGTCTGGCAAGGGCTTGTGCTTCAAGCCTCCCCTGCGCCGATAAATGGAGAAGGCCGTGGCGGTCAACGATGCACAGGCCCAAGGTAGGGGGCTGCGCAAGGTGTCATACACGTCAAGCAACGCGTCCAGCGCATCAACATCAGGGCGGGGAACCAGCAACTCGGTGTAGATGATCAAGTTCACATGCAACGGCGACCGTTCGCTGCAACTCTGAAGCTGCTCGACAGCCCATGCATGCCACGGACTACCTTCGTCGATACAGTCAACCCAGACGTTGGTGTCGACCAGAAACCCGGCGCTGCCATCGTAGTTCGCCAGGCTAGCGGTGACCACGGCGCGAACGAGGTGGCGCGGCATCATCGCCACGAATGAAGGTCATGATTTCAGTGGCGCCGAGTTGCCTGAACTCCGGACTCAGACTGACTCGGACTCGGGCAGCCGCAGCGCGCAGCTTCCCGCGACGGTCATCCTTGACGCCAGTTCCGATGGGCGTCATCACGATCTTGCTGCCTTCCAGGCTGAACGACACCTCGCTGCCGGGCGCGATTCCTGCCGCGACGCGGATGTGCTTAGGGATGGTGACTTGGCCCTTTTCGGTGATGTGCATGGTGTGTCCGAAAGTAGGAATACGAAGTTGGAATTTTACCGTGTAGACGGCAATGGGGCAACTGGATGCACTTTCGACATGTCCGCTACCCGATGCCGGCGAGCAGCCGGTCGATGAGATCACTGGCTTGGCGCTGCCGGAGCACCCTGGCCTCGCGGAGTTCAGACTCCGCCGGCCCTTCACCAAGCTATCACCGGGAGAAATCAAATGGCTAGAACGCTTGCGCAAATTTGAAAGCAAATTGAGAGCTTACAAAAGGAAGCGGATCGTGTCCGAAAAAGCGAAGTCGCGGGGGTGGGGCCTATGCCGAGCTCGACATATGCCCCAGTCCGGGTCGATTGGGGCCCCCTGCCCGGCACCATCTGCACCCTGTGCGTCACACTCGTCCCACAGCGGCGGCCCGCGCGCCGGGGCGATGGGCGGCGCCAGGGCGTCCACACCGATGTGCTCCAGGATCCGCCTGATCTGCACCCCCTCGGTGATGAACGCAAGGATGCGCATGTTGCCACCACAAAAGGGACACACCAGCGGAAAAACCTCGTAGATGCGCGCGATCAGCACCGCCCACAGGGTGTGCGCCGGGAAACGCCTGGGTGGCTCGGGTGCTGGCGCTTGAACAACAACTTTTGCGACCACGCCACCGCCGAGCGCATTGCGCGGTAGCACCGAGCCAGACGCGCCCTCGCCCGTGCCGCCCTCGCGGGTACCGCTTTGCCC
>CAMAWD010000012.1 GCA_945861785.1 Rhodoferax sp. OV413
TACCCGCCACGCTTGTTGCCGGCGAGGTTGGGGCGGGCGTTTGCGCGAAATAAAGGAGGAGCCGGGAGCCGCAGGCGTACGGCGGGGGACATTCGCGCAAGCGCCTGCCCCAGCCTCACCGGCCCGCCAACCGGCTGGCACTCAGATGATCGAAGAACACAATCCGACATCAACCACCACCATTCAAATGGCATGCCGACAGGTGCCCCGGCGTCACTTCGCGCAGCACGGGGCGTTCGGTTGCGCATTGCGCCATCGCCTGCGGACAACGCGGATGGAAGTGGCACCCCCCGGGCGGGCTCAGCGGCGAGGGGATCTCTCCCTGCACCGGAATGAACACCCGTTTGCCAACTTCGAGCTTGGGTTCGGACTGCAGCAGGGCCTGGGTATACGGATGGTTCGGCCGCGAAAAAATCACGTCGGCGGGTGCCGACTCGACCACCCGCCCGAGGTACATGATCACCACCCGGTCCGAAAGGTGGCGCACCACCCCGAGGTCATGGCTGATGAACAGGTAGGTCAGGTTCAACGCGCTGCGAAGTTCCAGGAACAGGTTAAGCACCTGCGCCTGGATCGACACATCGAGTGCCGCCACCGCTTCGTCGCAGACCAGGAATTCGGGCCTGACCGCGAGCGCCCGCGCGATGCCTATACGCGCGCGCTGGCCACCCGAGAACTGGTGTGGAAAGCGCCGCATGGCCGACCCATCCAGGCCGACCTGGCGCAACAGTTGCTCGACGCAGGCGTCCTGCTCGCGCGCCGGAATGAGGCCGTGCGCCACCGGCGCCTCGCCAACGATATCGCGCACACGCATGCGTGGATTGATCGATGCGTAGGGGTCCTGGAAGATCATCTGGATGGCCAGCAGGTCGCGGCGGGTGCGTTGGCTGGCCGTCGGGCCGATGTCCTCGCCCTTCCACAGCCTGCGCCCGGTACTCAAGCCGTGCAGGCCCACGGCCATGCGGCCCAGCGTGGACTTGCCGCAGCCCGACTCGCCGACCAGGCCGACCACCTCGCCCGGAAGGATGGCCAGGCTCACCCCGTCCACCGCATGCACGACCTCCTCGCGCAGGCCAGCACCAAGCAGGTTGCTGATCCTGTCGATCGTGTCGAGCGGCTTGACGAAACGCTTGCTGACCCCCTGCAGCTCCAGGATGGGCGTGGCCGAGCCCTGTGTTGTCATGCGCGGGGCTCCAGCGCGGCGCCCACCGGGTGGAAACAGCGCAGCGTGCGGCCCTCGCCGTTGTGCAGCGGCGGCGCCTGCCGGCAGCTGTCGGTGGCGCGCTCGCAACGCTCGCGAAAAGGGCACCCGCTGGGCAGGTTGATCAGCGACGGTGTCATGCCGGGAATCTGCTTGAGCGGCTGCCCGCGCGGGTTGCGCGACGGCGCCGACGCGACCAGTGCGTGCGTGTAGGGGTGGCGCGGCTGTTCCAGCACTTGCTGCGCGGTACCGCTCTCGACGATCTTGCCCGCATACATCACACACACCGTGTCGGCCAGGCCGGCGATAACCGACAGGTCGTGCGTGATCCAGATCAGCGCGGCGCCGGTCTGTGCGCACAGCTTCTGCATCTCGTACAGGATCTGCCCCTGGATCGTCACATCCAGCGCCGTGGTGGGTTCGTCGCAGATGATCAGGTCGGGCCGGTTGAGCAGCGCAATCGCGATCGCCACACGCTGGCGCATGCCACCGGAGAACTGGTGCGGGTAGGACAACAGGCGTTCGTCGGGCGACGCAATGCCGACCCGCGCCAGCGCGTCGCGGCACATGGAACGTGCCTGCGCATGGCTGACCTGCTGGTGCGCCAGCACGGTTTCGATCATCTGCGTATCGATGCGCAACACCGGGTTGAGCGTCATCATCGGGTCCTGGAAGATCATGGCGATGCGGTTGCCGCGGATCTTGCGCATCTCCTCGGCCGGCAGGCCGAACAACTCGCGGCCATTGAGCCGGATGCTGCCCGATTCGATGCGTCCCGGCGCGTCGACCAGGCCCATGATGGAATAGCCGGTCAGCGACTTGCCCGAGCCCGATTCCCCAACCAGGCCCAGCACCTGGCCTGGCTGGATCGACAGCGACACGCCGTCGACCGGGGTGACCGTGCCCCCGCGCGTGGCAAACCGGGTGGTCAGGCCGTCGACGACCAGGGTGGGAGGCTTGCTGCCAGATGCGCCCATGGCGGCCTACTGCGTCTGCAGCCGGGGGTTGAGCACATCGCGCAGCTGGTCGGCCACCAGGTTGATGGCCACGATCACCACCAGCAGCGCCACGCCGGGGAACACGCTGATCCAGTACTTGCCCGACATCAGGTACTGCGACCCATTGGAAATCAGCAGGCCCAGCGAGGGCGAGGTCGGCGGCAGGCCCAGGCCCAGGAAGGACAAGGTGGCCTCCAGCGTGATGGCCGAGGCGACCTGCAGCGCGGTCACCGCCAGCAGCGGCGTGAGGCAGTTCGGCAACAGATGGCGAAAGATGATGCGGCTGGTGGACAGGCCCAGGCAGGTCGCGGCCTCGATGTACTCCTTGCGCCGCTCCACCAGCGCGATGGAGCGCGCAGAACGCGCGTAGTAGGCCCACTTGACCGCCACCAGCGCGACGATGATCTTGCCCAGGCCCGGGCCGGTCAGCGCCAGCAGGATCAGTGCAATGAGGATCGGCGGGAACGAGAGCTGTATGTCCACCAGGCGCATGATGAAACCCTCGACCCGGCCGCCCAGGTAGGCCGCCCACAGGCCCAGCGAAAGCCCGATGGCCAGCGCAATCGCGGTGCTGACGACACCCACCAGCACCGAGGTGCGCACGCCATACAGGATGGCCGAGACCATGTCGCGCCCCTGCTCGTCCGAGCCCAGCAGGAAGGTCATCTTGCCGTCGCCCGACTTTTCGCCGGGCGGCAGGCGCGAGTCCATCACGTCGAGCACCATCAGGTCGTACGGATTCTGGGGCGCCAGAAACGGCCCGGCGATGGCCGCGAACAACACCAGTGCCAGCAGCACCAGGCCGGCCACTGCCAGCTTGCTGGCCAGGTAGGCGCGCACAAAACGCCGAAAGGGTGTGTCAAGGTCGGCCACAGGCATCAACCTTTGGCATCCGACAGGCGCACACGCGGGTCGAGCAGCGAATACGCCACATCCACCACCAGGTTGATGCCGATGTACAGCGCCACCGTCATCAACAGGTAGGCGACCACGACCGGCCGGTCGAGCACCCGGATCGAATCGATGATCAGTTTGCCGATGCCCGGCCAGGCGAAGATGGATTCGGTGACGATGGCAAATGCAATCAGCGCGCCGAACTGCAGCGCGATCACGGTCACGATCGGAATCAGGATGTTCTTGAGCACATGCACACCGATGATGCGCCGGTTGGCCAGCCCCTTGGCGCGTGCAAACTTCACGTAGTCCTGCAGCATCGCCTCCTGGGTGCCGGCGTGGGTGAGGCGGATCACCAGCGCGATGTTGAACAGCGACAGGTTGAGCGCGGGCAGCACCAGGTGCTTGAGACCGTCCAGCGTCAGGAAACTGAGGCTCATGCCCAGCCACTCCACCGTCTGGCCCCGTCCGCTGGACGGCAACCAGCCCAGCTGGACCGAAAACAGCATGATCAGCATCAAGCCGACCCAGAACGTGGGCAGCGAAAACCCCAGGATCGACAGGCCCATGATGGCCTTGCCGGCCAGGCCGTCACGCCGCAAACCAGCCCACAAACCCAGCGGCACACCCAGCAGCACCGACACCAGCATGGCCACCACGGCGAGCTCCAGCGTGGCGGGCAGGCGCTGCGCGATCAGTGTCAGCGCCGGCGTGGAATACGCGAAGGAGCGGCCAAGGTCTCCGGCCAGGGCGTTCTGCAGGAAGAGCGCGTATTGCACCCACATCGGCTTGTCCAGGCCGAAGGACACCACCGTCGCCAGGCGTTCGGCCTGGGTGGCCTCGGGGCTGATGAGGATGTCGACCGGGTTGCCGATGGCGTAGATACCCACGAACACCAGCAAGGACATCACCAGCAGCGCGAAGACGCTTTGCAACACGCGCCGGACGACAAAAGCGATCATGGGCCAGCGGCGCCTGCAGGTGCGCACCGGCCATGGCATGCGCCATGCCGGATTGCGCGCGGACCGGCCATGCGGGTGTTACTTGGCCGGCTTGAAATTGAAGGCGTAGGTGCGTTCGTCACCACGCCCTTCGTAGGTCAGGCCCTTCTTGACCGCCCAGGCCGAAACCTGGAAATGCAGCGGAATCAGCGCCACGTCGTTGCTGATCATCGCGGCCGCTTCCTGGAGCATCTTGTTGCGCGCCGGCGGGTCCATGGTCTCCAGGGCCTTGAACAACAACTCGTCCATTTTGGGGTTGCAGTACTTGGCCCAGTTGACCACGCCCATTCCCTTGGCCGGGTTTTCGCAGGCGAGCAGCGCACGCATCGGCGATGTCAGGTCGATGCTGCCGCCCCAGGCGATCAGCGCCACGGAGAACTCGAACTTGCCGCCGCGCGGCGCGTACACGGCCATCGGCATGGTGTCGACCTTGGTGTCGACACCGATCCGGGTGAACATCTGGGCCACGGTCTGGGCGATCTTCTCGTCGTTCACGAGGCGGTTGTTGGGGCCGTGCACGGTGAGGCCGAACCCGTTCGGAAATCCGGCCTGCGCCAGCAGCTTTTTCGCGCCTTCGGCGTCGTATTTCGGTGACTTGAGTGTGGCGACAAAACCCGGCGAACCGGGCACGACCAGGTTTTCGGTCGATTCGGACAGGCCTTCCATGACACGCTCGCGGATCGCGTCGCGGTTGATGGCCATCGACAGGGCCTTGCGTACCCGCACGTCCTTGAGCGGGTTGGCAGGCAGCACCGCGCCGCTCTTGTCGGTGAGGAAAGGGGACTTGTCGCGCCAGTCGGCAAACAGGAACACCATGCGCTGCGAGGTCTTGGTGACCAGGCTCAGGTTGGGGTCGGTCTTGACACGGCCCAGGTCGGGTGTGGGCACGTTTTCGATGGCCTGCACGTCCCCGGCGAGCAGCGCCGCCAGTCGCGTGGACGGGTTGGCGATGAAACGGATCGTGGTCGTCGCCCAGGGTGTCTTGTTGGGGCCGTTGTAGTTGTCGTTGCGCTCCATCTCGATGCGGTCATCGCGCAGGAACTTGACGAATTTGTAGGGCCCGGTGCCGACCATGCCCTTGCCGCTGGCAAAGTCGTCGCTGGCCAGGCCTTCGGTGGCCTTCTTGCTGACAATGATGACCGACACCAGGTCGTCGGGCATCAGCGGCGAGGGCTGGCCGGTGGTCAGGCGCACCGTGTTCGCATCCATGATCTTCTTGTTGATGATGGCCTTGGTGAACAAGGTGAAACTTGCCGGGCTGTTCTTGACCGTGGCCGGCCGGTCCAGTGAATAGACCACGTCCTCGGCCGTCACCGGGCTGCCATCGCTGAACTTCGCCCCCTTGCGGATCTTGAACTCCCAGGTCAGGCCGTTGATCAGCGACCAGGACTCGGCCAGCCCCGGCGCCAGCTTGCCGTCGGCGGTTCGCATCACCAGCGGCTCGAACATGTGTTCGATCACGTTGGCGTTGGTGGTGATGTTCTGGAAATGCGGGTCCATCGAGGTGGGCGGGCTGCTCATGGCCACCTTGAAGTCCTGGCCAAGGGCTGGCAGCGAGTAACACAAGGCTGCCACCAGGGCGACGCCGGTTGTACGCAAAATACGAAATGCCTGAGACATTGCAAACTCCTTCAAACAGGGATCAAACCGTGCGGGTGCACACACCAACGCCGCGCGGGCGCCGTCATGCCGGCTGCACTTCGGCCAGCCGCGCCAGCAACTTGCCAATGAAGAGTTCACACTGGTGCAACTGGGCCAGGGCTACGTATTCGTCGGGCTTGTGGGCCTGCTCGATGCTGCCGGGGCCGCACACGATGCTGGGCACGCCGGCGCGCTGGAAGAAACCCGCCTCGGTGCCATACGAGACCTTGGCCGACGGGCCCGGTCGCAGCAGCGAACGTGCCAGCCGGGTGATGCTGCTTTGTTCATCCGGATCGAGTGCGGGCACGGCGCCGATGCGTTCGAACGCGACGCCGGCGTGTGGATGGTTGCGCTTCATGCGCGGCTCCACATGTTCGGCCACATAGGCACGGATGCTGTTGATGAAACCATCCGGGGAAGCTCCGGGCACGTAGCGGTAGTCAAAGAAGAACTCGCATTGCGCCGGGACGATGTTGCGCCCGCTGCCACCCGAGATCACGTTCGTGGAGATGGTGGAAAAAGGCACATCCAGCCCATCGACCCGCACACCCTGCGCCTCTTCGCGCCAGGAGAGGTCCTGGATGAAGGTGATCACCCGGGCAGCGTATTCGATGGCGTTGACGCCCGATGGCGTGAGCGACGAATGCGCGGCATGGCCCTTGACGGTGCAACGGTAGATCTGGCCGCCCTTGTGCGCGGTCACGAGTTGCATGCTGGTCGGTTCGCCCACGATACATCCGTCGGGCCGGATGCCGGCTTCCGCCAGGTCGTGCAGCAGCGGTGCAATGCCCAGGCACCCGGCCTCCTCGTCGTAACTCAGCGCCACATGGAGCGGAGAATGCAAGGCCGCGCGGGAAAAGTGCTCGGCCTGGCCCAGCACCACCCCGATGAAACCTTTCATGTCGCAGGCGCCACGCCCGTACAGGCGGCCATCGCGGATGTCGGCCTGGAACGGGTCGGTGGTCCAGTTTTGGCCGTCGACAGGCACCACATCGGTATGCCCTGACAGCACCACCCCACCCGGCCCCTCGCCGAAGGTGGCGAACAGGTTGGCCTTGGTGCGTTCGGCGTTGTAGCTGCGCCGGATCCGGGCGCCGAAACGGGTCAGGTGCGCTTCTGCCCAGTCGATCAGTTGCAGGTTGGAGTTGCGGCTGGTGGTGTCGAAAGCAATCAGCTGCCGCAGGCAATCCAGCGTATTGGCGTGGGGGGTTTGATCGTTCATTGCCTGATCGTAGCTGCGGTATGCACCCCTGTGTGTAAGTCGCTTTACATTGCCCGGCGGCGCAAGACTAGTGATAACCCTAATGCAAGTCGCTCCCGGCGCCTACAGGGCGGACAGGCCGCACAGCGCCTCCACCAGCATGGCGTTGGACTGGTAGGCCGCCATGACACGCCATTCACGGCGCGCCGGATAGAAGCGCTCCAGCATCCGGGCGCGCAGGTCCCGCCCGGTTGCGCAGTCCGGATCACCATGTTGGAACAGCCAGTTTTCGGCGCGCACGATGTCATGCCCGCCGGTCTCGCCGGTACGCAGTTCCACCAGGCACAGGGTGAGTTGCTTGCCTGGCAGGATTTCGGGCAGCGCGTAGAACAGGTTGCCCGGGGTTTCCGATTGTGCGTTCTTGCCATTCGCGGCCTTGTCCTCGGAAATCACGCTGACCTGCGAGAACCAGTTGCGCGCAGGGCTGCCGGCCAGGTCGTCGTCGATGAACAGGTCGCAATAGCCCCACACGCCACCACCGGTGTGGTAGTCGATGATGGCCACATGCCGCGCCGCTGCCGCGTGTTTCGCGACGATGTCCCGAAACAGGCGGTTCGACCAGGCCGGCTGGATGCCGCCATAGAAGATGCCGCGCGGATTCACGTACTGGCCGCCATGCATCGCCTTGCACATCACGTCGTGGCGATCACGCCCCAGGAATTGCGCAATCGCCCGGTTGTGCGCCGTCAATCCCGGCTCGGCCCAGTCGGCGGGGTCGATGTGTTCGGCGATGGCCGCGTAATCCGTGTTCTCCGGGCGGGGGCGGTCATGGTCCACAAAGTTGCGGTTGAGGTCGATGTTGTCTTCGTTCACGCGCCGCCCCCAGGCGAAGCCGTGCGGATTGATGGCATGAACCAGCAACACGGCGGTGTCCTTCGGTGCCACGCGTTCGAACCAGCGCTCCTGCAGCCAGGCCACATGGCAGCCGGAGCCGGCGTAACCTTCTGCCCCATGGGTTCCCGACACGAGGATCAGCAGCTTGCTGGCATCGTGGGGGCCGATCCAGGCCACATCGGTGACGCAGTCCTCGCCGTTGGGACCCTTGGCCGGGTTCGTGTGGCTGGACAGCAGGCGGGCGCCGCCCTGCGCCACAGCTGCCAGAAATTTGCTGCGTGCTTCTGTATAGGTGGTCGAAAAATAGCCTGCGATACGGTCCATGGTCACTCCGGAGTTGGTCGGGATTGCCAACCATCGTAGTCGGATTCCCGGGCGCCGGTTGCAAGCTGCTTTACAACGCTGGCAAACGTTCGGGTGCCGGCCGCTAAACTGCGCCCACGCATGCGACACGCCCCAGCCCAGATGAAGTCCCCAGCCGAAACCCGGGGCGCCCCGGACGACAGCGCCCATATTGTGTCCGCCTGGCTGACGAAACTGCGTTTCGACTGGGCAGCGGTCACCCGCGGTGCCAGGACGCGGCAGTTTGGGAAGGACGAGACACTGTTCCTGGAGGGGCAGGCGGCCGATACCGTGTATGTGGTCCAGGAAGGGCGCGTGCGGCTGACCTCCTTCGGCTTCGACGGCAAGGAGCGCCACCTGATGATCGTTGGCGCCAACGGTCTCGCCGGTGATTGCGCGTTGCGCGCGACCCGCACCTATGCGGTTTCGGCGGTGGCGGCGTCCGATGCCGTCGTTTGCTTGGTGCCCAGCGTGGCGATGCTGGATGCGCTGGCGCGCGACCCGGTGCTGGCCGGCCAGCACCAGGCGCTGTCGAGCATGCGTTTTCGCATCTTGCTGCGCCATGTCGCGGCGCAGGGGTCGAACTCCAGCCGTCGCAGGGTCTGCCTGCACCTGCTCGACCTGGTCGGCAGTTATGGCGCCCCCCACGAACACGGCACCGCAATCTCGATCTCGTTCACCCAGCAGGAAATGGGCAGCATCTGCGGCTTGTCACGGGTCAGCGTGTCGCAGATCTTCACGCAACTCGAACGCCAGCAGGTGATCACGCGCGCGGGTCGGCTGGTGGTGGTGGTGGACGCCGCGCAACTGGAACTGCTGTCGCGGACTTGACCATTTTTGGCCATTTGTCGCCCTGCTGTAAACCAATTGACAACGCGGCACACGGCCGGCCGGCTAAGCTGGCAGCCCGCGCACCGACAAGGCACCCATGGCACAACCCGCATCCAACCCGCCCGACCTCCAGCTTCCACGTGCCGGCGTACGCAGCGCCCAGGTACTGGTGGCGTGCCAGACACTGGAGCCCACGCTGTCTTTCCTGGTGCAGACGCTGGGCTTTCAGGTCGACGCGATCTTCCCGGCCGACAACCCGACCACTGCGATGTTGTCGGCCCATGGCGTCGCCCTGCGGCTGGTGCAGGGCGCGGCCGGCGGTGCGACCGACCTCTACCTGCTGTGTGACGACCCTGCGGCGGCCGGCGCCACGCAGCTTACCGCGCCCAACGGCCTGCGCATCCACCTGGTGGCCGCCGACCCGCCGATGCGCCAACCCGCGACCCGCCAGGCCCTGGTGCTGACGCGCGGGGCCGGCGCCGACGCCTGGGGCGTGGGCCGCGCAGGCATGCGGTACCGCGACCTGGTTCCCGACCGGCTGGGCGGCGCTTTCATCGCCTCCCATATCCGCATCCTCGAAGGCGGCCCGGTGGCTGACTACGTGCATTTCCACAAGATCCGCTTCCAGGCCATCTTCTGTCGCAAGGGCTGGGTGCGTGTGGCCTACGAGGGCCAGGGCGCGCCACTGGTCATGCGCGAGGGCGACTGCGTCTTGCAGCCACCCATGATCCGCCACCGGGTCATGGAGAGTTCGCCCGGCGCCGAAGTGGTCGAAATCTGCACCCCGGCCGAACACATCACCATCGCCGACCGCTCCTTGCCGCTGCCCAACGCGGACTTGCAGCCTGGGCGGGATTTCAGCGGACAGCGGTTCGTGTTCCACGTGGCGGCCGATGGTGCCTGGGCGCCCTGGCGCGTGCCGGGCTTCGAGGCACGGGATACCGGCATCGGCCACGCCACCGCTGGCCTGGCAGGCGTGCGGGTGGTGCGGCCGCTGGCCGGAACCAACGCAACAACCCAAAGCCATGACACGGAGTTCTGCTTCTACTTCGTGTTGGCCGGCAGCGTCACGATCGACATCGACGGGGCCGCGCAGATTCTGGGTGTCGACGACAGCATCACGATCCCGGGCGGTATGGCCTACGCATTGAACCGGTGCAGCACCGACCTTGCGTTGCTGGAGGTCACGTTGCCGGAGTCGTTTGAGACCACCTCGACGGCGACTTCGAACAATTGACAGTCGGCGAAACCGCCGCCACCCTGGTGGCAGTGCAAAAAGGCGTCCTGCGCCCGGTCACCGGGCTGAGCCAACCCGTGGCACCAGCCAAATCACGGACCGGCGCGAGAATACAAGCCAGAAACCACCATTCGCGTCGGCATAACGCCGAAAATCCGCGAACCAAGGAAAAATTCATGAGCCAAGTGCATCCCCTCAAGGGGCCCAACAAATTCAAACTGGGAGTCTTCTCGGCCAATGCCGATGGCGGCCTGGCGATCACCGACGTGCCTGAACGCTGGCGCGCGCGCTGGGACGACAACCTCACTGCGGTCGGTATCGCCGACCGGGCCGGGCTGGAATTCTTCCTGCCGATCGCGCGGTGGCGTGGTTTTGGCGGCAAGAACCACGTGCGCGAGTGGTCCTTCGAGACCTTCACCTGGGCTGCCGGCCTGGCTGCGGTCACCAAGAACATCGGGCTGTTCATGACCGTGCATGTTCCCATCGTGCACCCGGTGTACGCGGCCAAGGCACTTGCCACGGTGGACCACATCAGCGGCGGACGTGCCGGGCTCAACATCGTCTGCGGCTGGAACCCGGACGAGTTCGCGATGTTCGGGGCCAAGCTCAGCGGCGACGCCTACAGCCAGGCCGCCGAATGGGTGGAGGTGATCGAGCGCTGTTATGGCGGCAACCAGCCCTTCGACTTCGAGGGCCAGCACTACCAGCTCAAGGGCGTCGTGAGCCGCCCGGCCAGCATCCAGGTGCCGCGCCCGCTGACCATGAACGCCGCTTTTGGCGCGCCCGGGCGCGACTTTGCCGCGAAAAACTGCGACTTCCTGTTTTCTCCGTTCTCGAACATCGAGGACGGGCGCAAACACATCGCCGACATCCGTGAGCGCTCGCGCCTGCAGGGCCGCGAGGTCGGCATTTACACCGTGTGCCATGTGGTGGCGCGCGAGACCCAAAACGAAGCCGACGAATACTACGAGCGTTATGCGGTGACGCAGGCGGACCAGGCTGCGGTGGACAACCACATGGCGCAAAAAAAGGAGTTCGCCAATTCGCACGACAATGACGCTTTCGACCTGTACCGCAAGCGCTTCGCCGGTGGCGCCGGCACCTACCCGCTGGTGGGCACGCCAGAAAAAATCGTCGACGACCTGGTTCGGATCTCGAACGAAGGTTACGCCGGCGCGGCGCTGACCTTTGTCAACTACAACTACGAGCTGCCCTTCTTCTGCGACCGCGTACTGCCGCTGCTGAAACAGGCCGGCTTGCGTGTGGTCTGAGAGCATCGGCCCAAAAGCACCGCCGGGCCGCCCCCAAGGGGCTCGCACCGCAGCCCGCAGGGCGAAGGTATCTGACAAGCACCGCAATACGCAGCACGGAGCGACTCCAATGACCACAAGCCCCAAGACAACCAAGACCGTCAATTCGGGCAGCGCGCGTTTCAAGCAGGGTATGCGCGCGCTGACCGGTGGTGTCACGATCATCGGCGCCTACGGGCCGGACGGCGCGCCGGTGGCGATGACCGCCACAGCCGTCACCTCGCTGAGCGCCGATCCGCCTTCGCTGCTGGTGTGTGTCAACCGCAGCGCGTCCATCGCCACCGCCCTGGTGGTGCCCGCGCGTTTCTCGGTCAACGTGCTGGCGGCCGACCAGCTCGACGTGGCCAAGGCCTTCGGCGGCCAACTCGACGTGCGTGGCACCGGGCGTTTCATCTACGGCAACTGGCGCCGCGTGGACGACACCGAGGTGCCGCTGCTGACGGGTTCGCGGGTGACCTTCGAATGCGAGGTGTCCCATGTGCACGACTGGGCCACCCACCACATCGTGATCGGCACCGTGCTGGACGTGCATTTTTCGCACACCAAGACGCAGTCGCTGGTCTACACCGACGGCAACTACCATGCGGTCGGCTGAGCCAGCGCCGGCGCAAACAGCGCCACCCGGGCGATTGAAGATGCAGGCCATCCAGTACCACCAGTACGGCGGCCCCGAGGTATTGCGCCGGGTGGAGCTGCCGGTTCCCGAGCCCGGCCCGGGCGAGGTGCGTGTGCGCCTGTTTGCCGCAGGCCTCGCGCCGGTCGACACCAAGCTGCGCGCGGGCATGTTGCAAAAGTTTTTTCCGCTCGTGCTGCCCAAGACGCCCGGACGTGACGGTGTCGGCGTGGTGGACAAGCTCGGCTCCAGTGTGGCCGGGTTCGCGCTCGGCGACGCGGTGTGTGTCGTGGCAGACCAGCTGGCCCAGGGCACCTGCGCGCAGTTCGTGGTCTGCGAGGCGCAGCGGCTCGTGATCCGCCCGCCGGGCCTGTCCACGCACCAGGCAGCAGCGCTGATGCAGCCCGCCATCAGCACCTGGATCGCTGTGGTGGAGGCCGCGCAGGTCCGGCCCGGCATGCGGGTGCTGGTGCACGGAGGCGCCGGCGCCGTCGGCAGCCTGATGGTCCAGCTGTGCCGCCACCTCGGCGCCGACGTGTCCGCCACCTGCCGGGCCGACAACCGCGACTACGTCGTCGGGCTGGGCGCGACACGCGCAGTTGCCTACGACCGCGACGACTTCGGCGCGCTGCGCGACCAGGACGTGGTGTTCGACCTGATCGGCGCCGAGACCCACGCACGTTCGTACCCGGTGCTGCGCCCTGGCGGACATCTGGTGTACCTGACTGCGGCGCCCATTGTCGACCGCGGCGCCGAGTTCGGCGTGCGCGTGACCCGTGCGGCCATCACCGACCGGCCCACCGTGCTGGCAGAAGTCGCGGCACTGGCGGCCCAGGGTGTGTTCCTGCCGGCTGTGGCGCACGTGTACCCGCTGGCGCAGGCCGCCACCGCACACGCGGAACTCGAGCGTGGCCAAGTCACGCGGGGCCGTGTGGTGCTCGACATCGCGCCGGACACCGCAAGCGCCTGAGCAGGGAATACGGCAAGACCACACCCACATCCACGCTCCAACACACACCAGCATGAACCCATCCTCCTCGCCCCTGCCCCGCTCCAAACATGCCGTCGAACGGGCATTTGTCGCAACCCGCTCCGGGCGCATCCATGTCGCCAGCGCGGGGAGCGGCTTTCCGGTGCTGCTGCTGCACCAGACGCCGCGCTCCTGGGACGAGTACCGCGACGTGTTGCCCCTGCTGGCACCGTCGTGGCGTGCCATCGCGATGGACACGGTCGGGTTCGGCGACTCGCAGCCACTGCCGCCTGAGGACAACAGCATCGGGCGCTGGGCTGTGGCGGCGTTCGATCTGCTGGATGCGCTCGGCCACGAACGCGTCGCGGTGGTGGGCCACCACACTGGCGCCGTGATCGCCATGGAGATGGCAGCCAGCCGCCCCGACCGGGTGGCCGCACTGGTGTTGTCGTCCTGCCCGTATGTGGACGCCGCACGCCGCGCCGCGCACGAGGGCAAACGCGTCATCGACGACGTGGAGCGCCGGCCCGACGGCGGCCACCTGACCGAACTCTGGCAGCGGCGCCAGCCGTTCTACCCATCGGGCGACATGGACCTGCTGGAGCGTTTCTTGGCCGACGCATTGAAGGCTGGCCCACTGGCGGGTGGCGGCCACCGCGTGGTCGGCGCCTACCCGATGGAGGCACGCTCACCACTGGTCAGCTGCCCGACACTCGTGGTCGCCGCCACCGCCGACCCGCACGCCTACCCTGCAACCGCGCGGGTGGTGCGTGAAATTGCGGGCAGCCAGTTGGCGGAGATCCAGGGCGGCATGGTGCCTTTGCCGGACCAACTGCCGCAGGCGTTTGCCGAGACAGTGGCCAGGTTCCTTGGGGGCCTGCCTTTGGGCGCTTGAGAGTGGGGTGCTTGAGATTGGGCGCGCATGGCATCGCTGGCGACTGCGTCCACGACCAGCTTGTGCAGGCGGGCGACGATCGCAGCAGGTGTTTTCGCGGGCACAAAGACACCCGCCCAGGAGGTCCGCTCGAAACGATAGACAAATCTGTCTCCCTCGTGCAATTGGCTGCACCAGAACCCGAGCGCTTCAAGGTCCATGTGGCGCCGACCGCCCACACGGGCATGCCGGGAGTCGTCGGTGCATGAGGCCGGCAAACCCTTGGCGGGCCTGCAGGTCGTGGGGCAAGGCTGCTGCCCCCTGCTGGCGCAACTGTTGCTGGGGGCCGGCCGCGGCAGCTGGGTCCAGCGTCTCGAAGTGGCGGGTGTTCCTGGTTCGCCCGTGCACAGCCTGCCCGAAGCGTCGGCGCAGCCGCAGGTGCGGAGTCTGGGCATGCGCATGCCGGTTGCGGGAGTTACAAGACCCCAGGCAACCAGAGCGCGATGCCCGGGAAGGCGATGATCAGCGCCACCAGCACGATGGTGCACGCAATGTAGGGCATGGCCGCCATCGACACCGTGCGCAAGGTGGTGCCCTTGGGCGCGATGCCCAGCATGATGAACAGCAACATGCCGAAGGGTGGCGTGGTGAAACCGATCTCCAGCGCCAGCAGCATGATCAGGCCGAACCACACCATGTCGAATTGCATACTGATGGCCAGCGGCACGAAGATCGGCAGGGTGATCAGCATCATCGACACCTGGTCCATGAACATCCCCAGGATCAGCAGGATGCCCACCATCACCAGCAACACGGTCAGCGGCGTGAGCTGGAACGACAACGACCAGTTGATGAAACCGGAACTGGCGCCGGTAAAGGCCAGCACCTGTGCAAAGGTGCTGGATGCGGAGATGATCAGGAAGGTCATGCCAGTGACCTTCATTGCGTCTTCCAGGCTTTTCCACAGGATGTCGATCCGGAAGCGGCCGAACGCGAACAGCAACCCGATCACACCCGCGCAACCCAACGCCGCCGATTCGGTCGGCGAGGCGATGCCCAGGATGATCGTGCCCACCACCAGGAAGATGATCACGCCCATCGGCACGACGTTGGCCCCCAGCGCGCCCAGCTTCTGGCCCAGCGTGTAGCGCGG
Organism: Rhodoferax sp. OV413; assembly: GCA_945861785.1. Classification (GTDB taxonomy): domain Bacteria; phylum Pseudomonadota; class Gammaproteobacteria; order Burkholderiales; family Burkholderiaceae_C; genus CAISIP01. The sequence continues at coordinate 15,161 of CAMAWD010000012.1, forward strand.
GCCTTCTTCGTATTGCGGCGCGGCCGATGGATCCAGCCGGACCTGCAGCGCGATGAGTCCGATGTACATCGCCGTCAGCAACAGGCCGGGGATGGCACCGGCGATCAGCAAGGCACCGACATCGATCTGGGCCAGCGAACCCAGCAGCACGGCCAGTGCCGAGGGCGGGATGATCACCGCCAGCCCGCCGGCACCCAGGATCGGGCCGAACGCCATGTGCGGCTTGTAGCCGCGGCGCAGCATCTCCGGGACCATGCTGGTGCCCATCATGGCGGTGTTGGCCAGGCTCGACCCCGACAGTGCAGCGAACACGGCGCCGGCCAGCACCACCAGGTAGGACAGGCGCGCGCGCAGGTTTCCGATGCACATGTCCAGCGCCTTGAACACGTTCTCGCCCAGACCGGAGCGGAAGAACAGGCTGCCCATGATCAGAAAAAGGGGCATCGGCGTGAGCCCATAGACGGCCACCGCACTGGGAAAGTTGGACACCATCTGCTCGACCCCGGTGGCGCCGCCGAAGTAGATGTAGATGCAGACGATGTTGGTCAGGAAAAACGCGAAGGCCACCGGCAGGCCCACGCCCATCAGGCACAGGATCATGCCCACCATCAGGGCCAGGGGTATCTGCCAGGTCATGTGCAAACCTCGGTGCTGCGCATCTCAATACCCGTCCATCTGGAGCGGATCGATGTTGTAGAGCGAGTCCGCCCCGAGCAGGAAGCGCAGCCACTCGATGGTGGCGAGCCAGAAACCCAGCGCCATCGGCAGGAACACCAGCCACTTGGGCATGTCGAAGGTGCGGGTCTCGTAGCTGCCTTCGCGCCACGCTGCCCAACCGTTGCGCGTGGCCACCCAGGCCAGGTAGATGCAGATGGCGATGCACATCAGGTACACAAAACGCTCGACCGCCAGCTTGACCGCAGGTGACATCGGCGCACGCAGGAACTCCACGAAAACATGGCCCTTGTGGCGCACCAGGTAGGGCATGGGCAGGAAGGCTGCATACAACAGGATGTATTCGGCCGTGGACGAGGCCCACGACAAGGGACGCAAACCGAGCGTGCGCACCACCACGTCGGCCACCACCAGCACCACCAGTATGCCAAGCAGCACCATGGCCAGGCGCGCGAGCCAGCGACCGAGGTGCTCCACTGCGGAAAAGATTGGATTCATGCGTATTCCCCGGGGCGGGTATGGGATGGGCCAAGCTGCTCCGCCTGCGCGCACATCGCCGCGCAGGCCGAGGGACAGTTGTCAGTCGAGAAACTTCTGCTTGAGCGCGGCGACATTGGCCGGGTCGCGCTTGGTCAGACGCTCCCAGCTGGCACGCGAGTCGGCCTCGAGGTACTTCTTGCGGCCCTCGCCGGTCAATTCCACGACCTTCATGCCTTTGGCGATCATCGCGTCGCCCTCCTGCTGCGTGGCGATGGTATTGGCCGCAAAACTCGCCTTCTCATGCTCGATCGCGGCATCGTTGAGGATCTTCTGCGCCTGCGGTGTCAGGCTGTCCCACTTCTTCTTGTTGATCGTGATCAGCACGTCGGTGTGCAGGAAGGACGGGTCGATGCGGTACTTGGTGAACTTGTCCCAGCCGAAAGCCGCATACCCCAGCACCGAATACCCCATTCCGTTGACCAGGCCACGCTCCAGCGATGTATAGGCCTCACCCGGGCCCTGGACGATCGGCGTCACACCGATGGCTTCGAAAAATTCACGGTACAGCGGTGCCGCGCGCACCTTGAGCTTGGACCAGTCGACACCGCCATCGGCCGTGCGCACCGGCTCCGTGACCGTGAAGATGTGGAAACCCGTGCCGCCATCCACGTGCGCCAGGATATGGGCATTGGCCTTTTGCGCGAAGATCTTGTTGACCATGTCCCAACCGCCATTGGCGCGCAGGTCCCAGGGTTTCTTGGACGTGGCCGAGAACACCTCACCTTCGGGGACGATGTTCAGGTACAGGCCCGGGGCGGCATTGACCATGTCGATCACGCCGTTTTTCTGCGCTTCACCGAGTTGCAACGGCGGCATCACCTCGGGGCCGCCACGCACCTGGATGCGCACCACGCCCTTGCCCTTCTCGTTCACGGCCTCGACGTACTTCATGAAGCTCTTGGCGTAGCTGTTCTGCGCCGGTGTGAAGTGCACCGCGTTGATCACCGCCTCCTGGGCCTGTGCTGCAAGGCTGGCGCAGGCCATCGCCACGGCGGCGATGCTTCGGGTCAGGAATATTTTCATGGGGTCGACTCCTAGGTAAGACAAACAACGGCCGGGCGGCCGGGACGGGGGAAAAGCAAGGCCATCGGCATCACGGCGTGGCGAGCGCTCGCGCCGCCTGCGCCGCGAAACTGCGCTCGGCGGCATGGATAAAGCGCAGCATGCTGTCTTGCGCCAGAACCGAGTCGTGGCGCAACATCGCGTCGTGCAGTTCGGTGAGGCCATCGATCACCACCTGTTGCGTGGCGGGGTCACGCAGGGTGCCGTAACGCACTGTCTGCACGTGGTCGATGAAGCGCGAGATCGTGGCCGCCAGCCGCGTGTTCTGAACTGCGCCAAGCCAGGCCTCGCGAAAGTCGACGTTGGCATGGAAAAGGCCTGAGAAGTCACCCCGGGCCACCGCGTCGCGCGCCTCGGCCAGGGCCATGGTCAGACGCCGTGCAGCGTCGCTCTGCAGGTCACGCGCAGCCAATGCAGCCGCACGCGGCTCCAACAAACGGCGCACCTCGAAGATCTCGGTCACGTCCTGGTGCGTCAAGGTCGGCACCCGGTACCCACGTGCGGTGCTCACCAGGTAACCCTCGGCGACCAGTTGCAGCAGCGCCTCACGCACAGGCATGCGCGACACCACCAACTCGCGGGCGATCTCGGTGTCGACCAGGCGATCGTCCGGATCCACCTGCCCGCGGCGCAGGCGCTCGCGCAGCGCGTCGTAGGCGCGGGTGCTCAGGCTCTCGCGCAGCACAGGACGCGGGGGCGCCACGACCGCTTCCAACGCGGACTCCTCCAAGACTCCACCATCAAACTGTATATCGATCACGAACCAATTTCCCTCGGAAAAACGTTTTCAACTGGTTTGTAGTGGACTAAGGCGGTCAAATGTTTGAAAGATTCTTAAACTCAGCGCCAAAAATGCGAAATTACGTATACCGCCCATTCCGACGCACTCAACGTTGACGAAATACTAATATATACAGTATATTGTTGTCAACGGCAATTTCCAAGAATTTACACGCCTCGACCATGTCAGCTGCACCCTCCATGTTTCACCGCCCGATGCGCCAATTGCTGCGCCCTGGGCAAGCCAACCGGCTGGTCTGGCTGGCTCTGGGCAGCGTTCCCCTGGCGGAGATCGCGGCCCACGCCCAACCCGACATCGTGGTGCTCGACCTGCAACACGGTCTTTGGGAGCGCAACACGCTGGAAGCAGCCATCGGCATCGTGAACCACCGGGTGCCGGTGCTGGTGCGCACCTGTGACGGCTCGCTGCCGGCAATCGCCCAGGCGCTCGATGCGGGCGCTGCCGGCGTGCTGGTGCCCCTGGTGGAGACCGCAGACGACGCGCGACGCATCGTTGACGCTGCCCGGTACCCTCCGCTCGGGCGCCGGTCGGCCGGCGGAGTGCGCCCACTGATGCATGGCGTCGCCGGCATGGTCGAGGCCGACCAACACCTGGCTCTCGGTGCCCTGATCGAGACGGTCCTGGGAGTCACCAATGCGGGCGCGATCTGCGCTGTCGACGGCCTGGATTTCATCTTCATCGGCACCGGTGATCTGGCCCTGTCGCGCGGCACGGCTGATCCGGCCGGCCTGGCGGTCGACTGTGCGCAGATCAAGCAACAAGCCCACGCCCGCGGCCTGCCGTGTGGGATATTCACCGGTGACCTCGCGGCAGCCCGCAAAGCGCTGGCCGACGGTTACGACATGGTCGTGGTCGCCAACGACATCGAACTGGCGCTGCGCGGCTTCGCTGACGCCATGCAAGGCAGCCAGCCTGGCCAGGGCGCCTGAACCGGCACGCCCTGGCCGCCACATAAAAGAGCTACCCATGGCACACCTGGAGTCGGTCGCCGCGCTGCTTGCATCCCTGGGGGACGATGTCGTCGTCACTGGCACGGCGCTGGATGGCCGCAGGCTGAACGACTGGAGCGGCGCACCCCACGCCACGCCGCGCGCGCTGCTGCGCCCGCGCAGCACGGCGCAATTGTCCGAGGCGCTGCGAATCTGCCATGCCCACGGACAGAGCGTGGTGCCGCAAGGCGGGCTCACCGGCCTGGCAGGCGGCGCCTGTTGCCGCGCCGAAGACGTGGCAATCAGCCTGGAGCGCATGCACGCCATCGAAGAGATCGACCCGGTCTCGGGCACCATCACCGTCCAGGCCGGTGCGGTTCTGCAGGCAGTGCAAGACGCGGCCGACAGGGCCGGTTTCCTGTTCGCGCTCGACCTGGGGGCGCGTGGCAGCTGCACCATCGGCGGCAACCTCGCCACCAACGCGGGGGGCAACCGCGTCATCCGCTACGGGACCATGCGCGACCAGCTGCTGGGCATCGAAGCCGTATTGGCCGACGGCAGCGTGGTCAGCGGCTTGCACAAGATGGTCAAGAACAACACCGGCTACGACCTCAAGCACCTGCTCGCCGGCAGCGAAGGCACGCTGGGCATCATCACCCGGGCCGTGTTGCGTTTGCGGCCCAGGCCCAAGGCCGTGGCCACCGCCTGGTGTGGCCTGCCCAGCTTCGACGCCGTCACCACCCTGCTGCAACGCGCCCAGGCGCAACTCGGTGGCGGCGTGTCGGCCTTCGAGGTGATGTGGCCGAGTTACCTGAACTTCGTCATGGCCAATGTGGCCGGGCTGCGGGCGCCGCTGTCCGGCCCGCACGCGTTTCACGTGCTGCTGGAAAACGCCGGCTCCGACGCCGAGCACCACCAGGCCGCGTTCGACGGCTTCCTGGAGCAGATGCTCACCGAAGGGGTGATCGACGATGCCGCGGTGGCACACTCGCAGGCCGACGCCCTGGCCCTGTGGGCGGTGCGTGATGCACCCGGCAACTTCCCCACCCTGATGCCCGGCCTGATCGGTTTCGACGTCAGTTTTGCGATCGCCGATATCGGGCGCGCCGCCGCTGAATGCGACACCCTGTTGCGCGAACGCTGGCCGGGTTGCACCGCGCTGGTCTACGGACACCTGGGTGACGGCAACCTGCACCTGATCGCGCACCTGCCCGGCGCCAGCGAACAACCCACCCACGCAATCGAAACCGCCGTGTACGACCTGGTGCGGCGCTACGGCGGATCGGTGTCGGCCGAACACGGCATCGGCACGCACAAACGCGCGGTGCTGGGGCACTCGCGCAGCCCGGCTGAACTGGCCGCAATGCGGGCCATCAAGCAGGCGCTCGACCCCAAACACATCCTCAATCCAGGCAAGGTGCTGTAGAGCGGCACCCGCAGGCAAAACCCGCAGGCCGTTGGCAAAGTGGTGCGGCCCGGCCCGACAATCGGGCCATGACCGACGCATCCCCCCCCCACCGCCGACGGGTCCGGTATGCCGGCACCCATCCGAAAACTTTCGCGGAGAAGTACAAGGAGCTCGACCCGGCAACCCACGCCGAGGCCATCGAGAAGGTGATGGCGCGCGGGCAGACGCCCGCCGGCATGCACCGCCCGATCTGCGTGCAGGAGATCCTGGACATCCTCGCCCCGCAAGCTGGTGAAGTGGGCCTGGACGCCACACTGGGGTACGGCGGCCATTCCCGCGAGTTGCTGGCCCGTTTGTCCCCGGGCGGCAAGCTGTTTGCAACCGATGTCGATCCGGTGGAATTCGCCCGCACCGAAACACGCCTGCGCGCCCTGGGTTTTGACGCCTCGGTGCTGGTCCTGCACCGCATCAACTTTGCCGGCATTGCCACGCTGCTGCCCGAAGCCGGGGGCGGTTTCGACTTCATCCTGGCCGACCTGGGCGTGTCGTCGATGCAGATCGACAACCCGGCGCGCGGTTTCAGCTTCAAGACCGACGGGCCGCTGGACCTGCGGCTCGACCCAAGCACCGGTCAATCGGCGTCCGAGCTGCTGCTGTCGGTCACGCGGGCCGCCCTGCGCGACCTGCTGGGCGACAACGCCGACGAGCCATTCGCCGTGCCGCTGGCCGCCGCGTTGCAGGGGCAGTACCTGGAGACCACCACCCAGCTCGCCGACCTGGTGCGCCAGACGCTGCAGACAGCCCTGCCCAAACGCATGCCCGAGGCGGAACGCCTGGTCGAAACCACCAAGTCGCTGCAACGCACGTTCCAGGCACTGCGCATCGCGGTCAACGACGAATTCGGCGTACTGGACCGGTTGCTCGACATGTTGCCCGGCTGCCTGCGCCCGGGTGGGCGGGTGGCGATACTGAGTTTTCACTCCGGCGAAGACCGGCGCGTCAAGAAGGCTTTTCAGAGCGGGGAGCGCAGCGGCATCTATGCGCGGGTGGCGCCAGACGCGATCCGGGCCTCGTTCGACGAGCGCCGCGCCAACCCGCGTTCGACATCTGCCAAGCTGCGCTGGGCGGTGGCCGCCACAAGCTTGTAGGATGCAGCGAGTCGACATTTCGGCCAAGGAATCCCATGCACGCATCCACCACACCAACAGCAGCCGTTTCGCAGCGCCGCATCGTGCACCAGACACGCGGCCAGACGCACGGGCCGATCACGCGCCTGGTGAGCCCGTCCGATCTCGGCGAGTCGCTCAAGCCTTTCGTCTTCCTCGACCTGTTCGACACCGACCCGCAGGCATTCAGCGGGTTCGGCATGCACCCGCATTCCGGCATTGCCACCCTGACCCTGATCCAGCAGGGCAGCACGCGTTATGAGGACTCCACCGGCAAACACGGTGTATTGCCCGAACACGGCGTCGAATGGACGCAGGCCGGCGGTGGCGTCTGGCACACCGGTGGCCCGATTGCGGGACCAAGGGTGCGCGGCTTCCAGCTCTGGGTGGCTTTGCCGCCCGCCCTGGAGAATGCGCCGGCTTTCAGCCAGTACCTTGCCCCGCACGATATCGCCAGCTGCGGGCCGGCGCGGGTGGTGCTCGGTGCGTATGGCGGTGTGGACAGCCCGATCGCACCCACCTCACCGATGAACTACCTGGCTGTGGTCCTTCGCGATGGCGAGACCTGGCGTTACGACCCACCACAAGGCCATTCGGTCGCTTGGGTGGCCGTGAGCGGCGGGCAGCTGCAAAGCTCGGCGCTCCTGGCTGCCGGCGATCTGGCGGTGTACGACACATCCACCCAGGCCATCGACTTTCGCGCCATCGGCGACGCCGAATTCGTGCTTGGCTCGGCGGTGCCGCATCCCCACCCCCTGGTGCTGGGTTCGTATTCGGTGCACACCAGCCGTGAGGCGCTGCGCAGGGGTGAGGAAGGCATCCGCCGCGAGGGTGCGCGGATGCGTGCCGCCAAGGCGGTTGACGTTGCCTGAGACACCTGCTGTGCAGCACGTCGCGCCATCAAGATCCGCTCCATCCAGGCGTTCCTGATCCGCAGTGGCCTTTTCGGCGCGGGACATTCGCGCAGCCACTCGCCCCGGCCTCGCCGGCTCGCCCACACCGGGCCCGGTTCACCCAGTGCGATTCGCCTCGATGTAGCGCCAGTCCGGCTCGGCGCCCAAGCCTGCTTGCGCGGGCACATGCACCAGACCATCGGCGCCGACGCGCAGATACGATGTCAGCCCGTACTGGTAGGGTGCTTCGGGGAACAGCACCTCGATCATGTCGACGTTGGTCGCGCCACACAAAACCTGCAAATTGGCCAGGTTCATCAGCGCACTGGCGCCGTGGTGCGAGGCGACATCGACGCCGCGCGACGCGCACAGTGCGATGGTCTTGAGGCAGCCGGTGATACCGCCTTTCCAGTAGACATCACACAGCACCGCGGCATAGGCATTTGCGTCAAGCGCATTCACCATCGCGTGGTGCAGGCCCGGCAGGGTCTCGCCGCCAATGACCGGGATCTGCAAGGCCTTGCGCAAGCGCGCATAACCGGCCCAGTCCTGCTGGGGCAGTGGCTCCTCGTACCAGTGGTAACCCAGGTCCTGCAAAACCTCGCCGACGCACAACGCATCCGCCTGCGCATAACGCTTGGCGGCGTCCAGCATCAGACGTATGCCAGGGCCGGCCGCCGCCCGCAAGGCCCTGGCCAAGACCATGTCGCGCTGCGGGTCGTAGAACGGATGCACCTTGTAGGCCTTGAAACCCTGCGCCAGTGCGCAGCGCAGGTCTGCCACATACCCGTCAATGTCATCGAAATGGGTTGAACTCGCATAGGCCTGCATGGAGGTTCGCCGCCCACCGCAGAGTTGCGACACAGCCACGCCCTGCAGTTTGCCGGCGAGGTCCCAGATCGCCACATCCAGGGCGCTGATCGCGAACACGCTGACGTAACCCGCCGGCTCCATGGCCGCCATGCGCTCCCAGATCGGCACCGGGGCCAGCGGGTCGCAGCCCAGCACAAGGGGTTGCAGCGTGATGTCGATCTGGTTGCCAATCACACGGGCCGACTGCCCGCCATGGGCGCGCGCAAGAGAATACCCTTGGGTGCCATCGTCTGCCTCCACCACCGTGAGCAGCAGTTCCAGCTGACCGGGAAACGTCCTGGCGTGGATGGGGATCATGGGCTGCGAAAAACACAGCGTGCGGACGGCCCTTATCTGCATGGCGTGCAACCTGGACGATTCAGTCGGTGCGCCGGCCGGTCAATCGGCCTTGACGCCCAGCTTGACCGCCAGGTCGGTCCACAATTTGAGGTCCTGCGCAATCACCTCCGCGAATTCGGCCGGCGTGCTGCCAACGACGTCCTGGCTCGCGCCGATCAGGGATTGGCGCACGGCAGGGTCTGCCAACACCTTGACCAGTTCGGCGTGGAGCCGCTCGATCACCGCCGCTGGTGTGCCGGCCGGCGCCAGCAGCCCGTACCAGGCGTCAAGCACGAACCCTGGGCGCATCGCCTCCTGCATGGTCGGCACCTCCGGGAAGATCCCGCTGCGCCGGGCCCCGGTCACAGCCAGCGCCTTGAGTTTTCCGGCCTTGACCTGGGGCTGTGCAATCTGGAGCGCCGGGAAGGCCAACTGGGTCTGGCCGGTCATCACGGAGGTGACCTGTTCGGCCGCGCTCTTGTAGGGAATATGCACGATGTTCAGGTTGCCGCCGTTGGACTTGAGCAGTTCACCCGAATAGTGGCCGATGCCTCCGTTGCCGCCCGACGCATAACTCAGGCCCCCCGGTTTCGCCTTGGCCATCGCGATCAGATCCTGCACCGTATTGGCAGGTGAGTCGGGCGGAACAACCAGCATGGCCGACACCCGCGATACCAGGGAGATTGGCGCGAAATCCTTCACCGCGTCGTACTTCACTGCACTGATGCCGGGGTTGCCAACCAGCTGCGTGGCGTTGAACAACAGGGTGTAACCATCCTTGGGCGCGCGCGCCACGAATTCGGTGCCGATGTTGCCCCCCGCTCCGCCGCGGTTGTCGATCACGATCGGTTGCCCCAGCCCGGTGGCCATGCGCGCGATGACGGCGCGCGCCACGCCATCCACACCGGAACCCGCGGGGAAAGGCACCACCACCTTGATTGGCCCGGTGGGATAGGACTGGGCATGGGCTGCCGGCATGGCAGCCGCGAACGTGATCATGGTCGTGATCGCGACGAAGCTGCGGCACAGTGAACGAAGCGGGCTGGGTGTCATGGCGGTCTCGTCATTGGAATGGGGGGATAGGGGTATTGGCCGGTGCCATCGTACCGACTGGGTTTCAATTAAGGTGCCGGGTTGAAACCATTCTTTCATGAAATGCAATTTATGCCCGTGAAATCCGGCGCCCCCCCAACGTCACCCGGTCCCTGCGCAGGGCGGTGGTGTTGCTCCGTTTGTTGTCGACCCACACCCAGATCGGCTGGCGGCTGAGTGATCTGGCCAACCAGGCACAGCGCGATCCCGCTACGGTGCATCGCCTGTTGACCAGCATGGGCAACAAGCGACCTGCAACCGAACAGCTTTGGTGCGCTACGCCGCCAGCCCCAACAACTGCCAGCGCTGCGCCAGCTGTTGCCCCTGGGGATCGGCCAGCGCGGCGGCCTGCAGCGCCGCAAGATCCGCCGCCGCATCGGGCCTGCCCTGCAGCAGGGTCGCCGCACGCAACAGCTTGTCGAACTTGGCCTCGCCACGGGCATGGGTGTCGCTGTATCCCTTGACGAGGCGGCGGCAGCGGATCAGCTCCAGGGCCAGGGCGTAGTCGGATCCCATCAGGTTCTTGACGGTGTCGAGCCAGCGCGCGATGTGCGCCATCTCGACAGCATGGCGCTGGCTGCGCCGGCGCCAGCGGCGCAGCGACGCCAGGCCTTGCAGCAGCAACTGACCGCGCACCGTGTGCGGTCGAAGCCGCTGGCCGTTGCCGACGCGCCTGGCCAGCATGGCGCGCAGCGGCGGCGTGGCGTCGATCCAGTCGGCCAGGCCCTTGGGCATCAGGCCGTAAATCTCCTCCATGCGCGGGTGGAAGAACTCCACCGTGCCCACCACCTCGTCGGCGCCGGCGCCCACCTCCTCGCGCACGCGTTGCGAACGCCCGGCGCGGGTCTTGAGGTCGGCCACGCGGACCACGTCGTCGTAGGCCATGGCCACGGCGATCCAGCGGGCGGCCTCCACCGTGGCAGCGTGGCCGTGCGCGGCGCCGCCACAACGCAGCGCCAGGCCGTGCAGGTCGGCCACGCGGTCGAGGTACTCGGTGCCGTAGGCGATGTCCTGGTACTCCAGCACCCGCTGCAGGCCGGCGCCCAGCATGGCATGCGCTTGTGCCGGAAACTCGCGCTCGATGCGCTCGCGCAAGGGCTCCACCTGCGGGCTGGCAGCGCGCGCCGGCAACGGCCGGGGCGCAGTGGCCATGGGGTCGGCGGGCGCGTCGCGCTGCACCGGGCTGCGCACGGCGTTCAGTCCGGCACGCCAGGCGCGCAGGCTGGCGTCCACCCCTACACCGGCGCGTTTCACGGTGGCCTCGAAGGCGGCATCGTCGAAGGGCAGCTCCCCGCACCCGGCCAGTGCGCCGAACAAAGAGGCCGACAGGACACTGCCGTTCTTCTTGGCAATTGCCTGCATGTCGTCGTGCAGGAATCGCCGCGCGTGCTGGTGGCCGGCTTCCAGCACTGCAGTGGTGTCGGCAATGCCGTTGCCCGGCACCACTTTTTCCAGCGTGGCGTAGTCGCGGTGCGACGAGGTGATCAGCGTCGTGCGATCGGGCGTGACCAGCCCGCGCTGCATGGCCCGCCCGGCCTCCATCAGTTCGGACGCGATGACGATGTCGACCTCGCCCGGCACCGCCATCTGGGCCAGCACCGGCGCGCCGCCGTGGTCCGCAACGTGTTTGTGCGCCAGCAGTTCGATGTAGTAGATGGTGGCACCGGTGCGTTGCGCCACGCCGGCCACCGAGGTGGCCTGCGCCAGGTAGCCGTTGTGCTGCGCCAGGTCGACGATCCAGTCCACCAGCACCCCCCCACCCTGCCCGCCCATGGCCAGGATGGCGATGGTGATCGGGCGATTCGGGTCGGCTCCCAGTACCCGCGTCGCCGTGGCATCTGCGCTCATTGCGCCTCCACGTACAACGCGCGGCGGGCCAAGGCACGTTGCTGGCGCGCCTGGAACCAGCCCACCACCTTGCGGCGCCAGCCGTCCAGCCGCTTCTCCCAGGCGCTGGCGTTGCGCACCCATTCGACGCGGTAGAACGAGGGGCACAACACGGCCGCGTCGGCAACTTCGCCGCAATGCCCGCAGGCCACACAGCCATCGTCCACCTGCGCCACCGGGTCGGGCTTGAGCGGGTCGCCGCTGTTCTTGAGCGTGAGCGAGGGGCAGCCCGACAGGCGCATGCAGGCGTGGTCGCCACTGCACACGGCGGCGTCCACACCGAACTTCTCCTTGACCACACGCTCGCCGCGCTGGACTGCGTCGGCGATCTGCGGCTTCACGCGGCGCTGCTTGTTGAGCATGCATTCGCTTTGCGCGATCACCACCTTGGGGCCCTTGAAGTCGGTGGTCAGCGCCTCGTGCAGTGTGGCCTGCATGGTGTTGACATCGTAGGTATGGCCCACAGTGCGCACCCACTGCACACCCACGCCGCGCACGGCAGCCTCGATCGGGTGTTGGGTGCTGCGGTTGGCGTTGTCCCCGCGGGAAGACAGCAAGTCCTGCCCGCCGGTGGCGGCCGAGTAGTTGTTATCCACGATCACGATCACGCCGTCGGCCTTGTTGAACACCGCATTGCCGATGCCGCTGGCCAGCCCGTTGTGCCAGAAGCCGCCATCTCCCATCATCGCGATAGAGCGCTTTCCCGCGGCCACGTTGAGCGCCGACGCACTGGACGCGCCCAGGCCATACCCCATGGTGGACGCGCCGAGGTGGAATGGCGGCATGGCGGCAAACAGGTGGCAACCGATGTCGCCCGAGATGTGGTGCATGCCGAGCTGCTCCTGCACCAGGGTCATGGCGGAGAAGATCGGCCGCTCGGGGCAACCGATGCAAAAACCCGGCGGCCGGGCCGGCACCACGGCAGCCAGTTCGGGCGCGGCAAGTCGCATCGGCGCAGCGGCCGCAGCGGCGGCGGCTGGTGATGTCACCGCCAGCCGCGCGGCTTGCGGCGCGCGTGCCACGGCCAGCGCGGCGTTGGCGGCCACGGCTGCGGCGTCCTTGCGCATCGGCATGCCGAGCGGCACTGCCTTGGCCAGCGCGGCAGGTCGGTATTTTTCGAGAAAAACCGCCAGCCCGCGTTTGAGTTCGGCCACGGTGTACTCCCCGGCCCGGGCCAGCATGTCCTTGCCGTGGACGACTGTGCGAATACCGGCGCGGCCCAGCACCGCGTGGATGGCCTGCTCGTGGTAATCGGGCTGGCCTTCCTCGACCACCAGCACCGCCTTCTTGCCGGCGCAAAAACGCTGCAGCTCGGAGTCGATCACCGGGTAGGCCACGTTCATCACGTACAGCGGGATGCGTGACTTGCCGTACAGGTCGGCCATGTCGTGGCCCATCAGCGCGCGTTGCACGTTGTTGTACAGGCCACCGAGCATGACGATGCCCAGCTCGGCAATGTCGCCATCAAAGAATTCGTTGAGCCCGCGCTCCTCGATGAAACGCACCGCCGCCGGCCAGCGGTCGATGATCTTCTCGTGTTCGTGCAGGTAACTCGCGGGCGGCAGCACGATGCGGCTGGTGTCGCGCAGCGGCGATTCGAGCGCCTCGCGCAGGGTGTAGGGCGGGGGCAGGTTGGGCCGGGTCACGAAGCTGCCATGCAGGTGGCAGGAACGCACCCGCAGCTCCAGCATCACCGGCGTGCGGCTCGCCTCGGAAAGCGCGAAACCGTCATGCACCGCCTGCACGATGGCGGGCAGGTTGGGGCGCGGGTCGAGCAGCCAGATCTGCGACTTCATGGCGAACGCATGGCTGCGCTCCTGCATGATGGACGAACCCTCGCCGTAGTCCTCGCCGATGATGACCAGCGCCCCGCCGGTCACCCCGCCCGAAGCCAGGTTGGCCAGTGCGTCGGATGCCACGTTGGTGCCCACGGTGGACTTCCAGGTGACAGCGCCGCGGATCGGGTACATCACCGATGCGGACAGCGTGGCGGCAGCCGTTGCCTCGCTGGCACTCGCCTCGAAATGCACCCCCAGCTCCTTCAATATGGGCTGGGCGTCGGCCAGCACGTCCATCAGGTGCGAGATCGGCGAGCCCTGGTAACCCGCCACATAACCCACCCCGCATTCGAGCAGGGCCTTGGTGACGGCCAGGATGCCCTCGCCGTGGAACACCGTGCCGGGCTCGGCGCGGAGTTGCTGGACCTCCGCGGCAAATGAACGTTCAGCCATCGGGTCGGAGCCGGTTCAGGACGGGATCAAAGCCAGCACGCGCAGCGGGCTGCCTGAGCCGCCCTTGATCTTGAGCGGCGCCGACACGATCATGGCGCCGGTGACCGGCAGCTGGTCGAGGTTCTTCAGGCACTGCAGACCGAACTTGTTGGCACCGTGCATCAGCGTGTGGCAAGGGTAGGCGACAGGCCAGGCATAGGACTGCCCGGCATCGGTATTGATGGTCTCGACCGCGAAGCCGTGCACATTGCGCCCGACCAGGAACTCCACCGCCGCCTGCGTCGGGCCTGGGGTGTGGGCGCCGTCTTCCTTCATGTTGGTATAGGAAGCAGGGTCGGAGATGCGCTTGGACCAGTCGGTGCGGAATGCGACCCAGGCCCCTGCGGGGATGCGGCCGTGTTTCGCCTCCCAGGCCTCCAGGTGCTCGACCGTCAACAACCAATCCGGGTTGTTCGCCACCTCGGCGCTGGCATCGACCACCACCACGGGGGCAAGGAAGTTGCGGCTGTCGATGGTGTCCACCGTGTTGTTCGCGTGGTCCTTGCCCGAGATCCAGTGCGCCGGCGCGTCAAAGTGGGTGCCGGTGTGTTCGCCGCAGGTGAAGTTGTTCCAGTACCAGCCCGGGCCGGCCTCGTCGTACTTGGAGATACGCTCCATCTTGAAGGGCGCGACCTGGCCAAACTGTGGCGGCAGCACCAGCGGCGGAAAATCTTCCGACAGGGTCTGGGTGAGGTCCACCACGCGGATGGTGCCGGCAGCCAGTTCGGCGGCGAACGAGGCGAGTACGTTGCTCATGGAATGCTCCTGAAGGAATAATTGGGGGGAATGTTGACGCGGGTCTACAGTCTAGCCTTGTCCGCGCACTGGCGGCCGCGTTTCGCACACACTGCGACACATCGCCTCTGCGTTATGTGCGCGGCGTGCGCCTGGACCAGGTTCGCGCAGCATTGCAGCGCGCGGCCCAGGAAGGCAGCAAGGCTTCTGTGACCGACCTGGCGCTGCAACACGGTTTCATCCACTTGGGTCGGTTTGCCGCCTACTACAGGCAACGTTTCGGCTGTTCGCCATCGGCCACCCTATCGCCCTGGTCACCGGCGCCTCCTGCGGCATAGGCCAGGCCCTGGCGCACCAGCAGTTGCCTGGTGCGCAACTGCTGGCGGGTCGATCCGGGAGCGGTGTCAGCCCGGGGCGTTGCGTTCGGCCATCGGTTCGCCCAGACGCACCCCGCCCGCGGGTTGCCAGGCCGGGTTGAACGTGGTCCCGCCCTCCGGGAACAACACCACCACCGTCGAGCCCAAAAGAAAGCGCCCCATCTCCTGCCCCTGCGCCAGCTCGACCGGATTTTGGTCGTAGCACCAGTCGCGCAGCTTGCCCGCACGCGGCGGGTTCACCACCCCATGCCATGGGGTGGCCATGCTGCCGACAACCGTGGCGCCCACCAGCACCATCACAAAGGGTCCGCGCGGCGACTCGAACACACACACCACGCGCTCGTTGCGCGCGAACAGGCCGGGCACACCACGCGCCGTGGTCGGATTGACCGAGAACAGGGCGCCCGGCACATAGAGCATGCGCGTGAGCCGCCCGGCACATGGCATGTGGATGCGGTGGTAGTCGCGCGGGCTCAGGTAGATGGTCGCAAACGCGCCGTCCTCAAAACGCGCCGCCAGCCCCGCGTCACCACCCACCAGGGCGGTGGTGGAATAGTGGTGGCCCTTGGCCTGGAAGATCTGGTCGCGCTCGATGCGGCCGAACTGGCTGATCGCACCGTCCACCGGGCAGACCAGATCGGCACGCGCGAGCGGCCGTGCGCCGACCTTGAGTGCGCGGGTAAAGAACTCGTTGAAAGTGGCGTAGTTGCGGATGTCCGGGTCGGCTGCCTCGGCCATGTTGACCTTGTAGCGGCGCACGAACCAGGCGATAAGCCGCGTGGTGAGCGGGCCGCCCCGGGTGGACGCCACCAACCCCGCAAAGCGGGTCAGGGCCTGCTTGGGCAGGAGGTATTGGGGCAGTACGGCAAGGCGGTCGGACACAGTGGACGCCCCCGCGGCAGGGGGCTTGGCGAAATGGTGCGGGATTATATCGGCCACCCCCGGGGAGACCTGACAATCGCCCCATGGCCACCAGCACCAACCGCATTCCCCCGATCCAGTGCCTGTTGACCTTCGAGGCGCTGGCGCGCCTGTTCGACCGCGCGGTGCCCAGCCCGCACGCCCACTACCTGTGCTGGCGCACCGGGGTGATGGACCGCTGGGAATGCGCGGCGTTTGTGCAGTGGCTGCAAAAAAGTATCGGGGCCACCGCTCAGTAGTTCCAGCTGTGGGTTTCTCCGCGTGCCTGGCAACACCAGGCGAACAGTGCGTCGTACATGACCATGCCATGGCGCAGCATCTCGTGGTCGTCGCTGAAGTTGCGCGACAGGCCGAGCGAGATCGCCAGCAGGCCGGCGCATTGCGGGGCCAGGTCGAGCCGGTCGGTGTCTGCGCCGCGCACGATCACTGCGAGATCCCGCAAGGACGGATTGGTGAGCGCGTATTTGTCCAGCATGGTGTCGAAGCTGCAGAGTTCGCCCACATGTGTGAGCTCCACGCCGGGCACGTCATACGGAATGGCGCCGGTTTTGCGTGCGGTTTCCAGCACCTGGTCTGGCGCAACGAACAGGAACTCCGGCTGCTCGTCGATGAACCGCGCCACCAGCCAGGGGCAGGCGATGCGGTCGATCTTGGGGCGTTCGCGGGTGACCCATTTCATGCTGCTTCTCCCTTGTCCACAAGGGGTAATCCCGCCGCCTGCCAGGCGTCGATGCCACCGCGCAGGAAACGCGCCTTCAGGCCCAGCGCACGCAACCGCAAGGCGGCGCTGCGACTGACCTCGTGGCCGTACACGCAATACACCACGTAGTCTTTGGCTGGATCCAACACCTGCGCCCAGTCCTCGACGTGGGCCGGATCCCGCCATACGGCAGTGGGCAACATGTGGGCCGACTTGCCGAATGCCGGTGGTCGCCGGACGTCGATGAGGCATGCTGCGGCGATGTCCGCCTGGTCTGCGCCAAAAGGCTCGCTCGGGTCATCTGGTGTGGTCACTGGTGGTCTCCTCGTGGTGTGGTGGTTCAGAAGGTGGCCGTGGCCGCAAGCCCCGCCAGCGCACAGGCTGCCAGCAGGGGCATGACACCCACCTTGTAACGAAAAAGCGCGATGCCGGCGGCCAGTGTGATCACAGCCGACACTGCGTCGAAACGTCCGGAAAACCCTTGCGGCCACCACACGTGGTAGGCAAAAAACAGCGCCAGATTCAGGATCACGCCCACCACCGCCGCCGTGATGGCGGTCAGCGGCGCGGTGAACTTGAGGTTGCCGTGCGTGGTTTCGATCAGCGGGCCACCGGCCAGAATGAAGATGAACGAGGGCAGGAAGGTGAAGAAAGTGACCACCGTGGCGGCCAGCGCGCCACCCAGGAACAGCGCGTCCGGCCCCAGAATCTGCTTGAGCCATCCGCCGACAAAACCCACAAATGCCACCACCATGATCAGAGGCCCGGGCGTGGTCTCACCGAGTGCGAGGCCGTCGATCATCTGGGTCGCCGAGAGCCACTGCTGTTGCTCCACCGCGCCCTGGAACACATAGGGCAGCACTGCATAGGCGCCGCCGAAGGTCAGCAATGCCGCCTTGGTGAAAAACCAGCCCATCTGCGTCAGTGTGCCCTGCAGACCTGCAGTGGCCACCAGCACCACCATGGCCAGGCCCCACAGGCCCAGTCCCACCAGCAAGACCTTCACCAGATGGCTGCGGGAAAAGAGTGCGTGTGAGGGTGTCGGGGTGTCGTCGTCGATGACCGCCGGGCCGTAGGTGGAGAGCTTGCCGCCGTGGCCACCACCCACGACGAACAGATCGGGCCGAAAGCGCCCGCCCGCCATGCCGATCACGGCCGCCGCCAGCACGATGAGCGGAAACGGCAGTTGCAACGCGAAGATGGCCAGGAATGCCGCCACCGCAATGGCCCACATCCAGGCGTTGCGCAGGGCCCGGCTGCCAATGCGGTGGGCAGCGTGCAGCACCAGCGCCGTGACGGCCGGCTTGATGCCATAAAAGATACCGGCCACCAGCGGCAGTTGCCCGAACGCCATGTAGATCCAGGACAGCGCAACCAGAATGAACAACGACGGCAGCACAAACAGCCCGCCCGCCACGATGCCGCCCCAGCTGCGGTGCATCAGCCAGCCGATGTAGGTGGCCAGTTGCTGCGCCTCCGGCCCGGGCAGCACCATGCAGTAGTTCAGCGCATGCAGAAAACGCTTTTCGCTGATCCAACGCTTTTGTTCGACCAGCTCGGTGTGCATGATCGCGATCTGACCGGCAGGGCCGCCGAAACTGATGAAACCCAGGCGCAGCCAGAAGCGAAATGCCTCGGCGAAAGAAACTGGCGCGGGACGTTGTGTGGGTGACGGGGGCGGGGTGGTCATCGGGGCGTTCCTGGTGTGGTGGGTGCCGGCAAGGCATACAAGGCGTCGAAGATGGCGCCTGCCGCGTGGGCCAGTTGGTCGTCATCGGTATGCACTTCGCGCAGGCCGGCCAGCACGGCTTCGAGGCCGGCGGCTTGTGCCACCGGAATGCCGCCTGCGTCGAGGTAGTGCACGGTGGTTGCTATCGCCTGCAGGGCCGGGTCTGCGTCGAGCCCAAAACTGGCCAGCAGCACTTCAAAGGTCACACGTTGCCCCACATGGGTGAAACGCGCGCCGTCGAAGTCGAACCCGATCGCGCCACGCGGCAATTGCAGCGTGTCGTCGAGCCAGGCAAAACGCGCGCCGGGATCTATGAAACGCCGGATCAGCCAGGCGCAGGCCAGCCGGTCGACCCAGGGCCGGGCCCGCGTGGCCCAACATTTGCGCTGAAAACCGGTGCGTTTGAGCAGCGGCAAAGCGGCCTCCACCGCCTGCGGCTCGCCGCGCGAAAAATGCGTATCGACCGCGTGCCGCAACTGGGCCAGTTCCGCCTGCGCCTGCGCGCTGGCCGCACCCGGGTAGTAGTCGATGCGCTGCAGGGCTGCCAGCGCGTCACCCACCTGGCGCGCGCGCCGGCGCGACTCGGTTTCGCGCAGCTGAGGCAACTCTGCCAGCAAGGACCGCGCGCCTTCCTGCCAGGCCACAAACGCCGCACTGCGGTCGAATTGGGCCAGCAAGTCCAGCTCCTGCGCGGTGTCGCGCGGCGCCAGCGCCAGCACCGACGCGGCACCGCCGTGCTGGCGAACCTCCTGCGCCAGCGCGTCGAGCTCCGGCGCATGGGCAATTGGCAACACATAGGCACCATCACGCAATGCCACACAGCCCAAGGCCTTGAGCGCGCGCCAGACCCGCAAGCGGACGGCGCTGGGCTGGGTTGGCAAGGTGGTGATGAGAATGGCGAACATTGGATGCCGTATGAATCAGTTATTTCTTTAATTGATTTAACTATTACATAAATTTTCCACGAAGACAAGCCCCGGCCATGCCGGCGCGTTGACGTTGACATCCGGGCGACGCGGGCGACGGGGTCAGGTCTTGTATTCACGCATGGCTGAAATATTCTTCAAGCCGCAACGCGCACCTTGGGCTACAGTGACCGACATCTCCTGCACGGCGAGCCGACCCCCATGAATGCACCCGTTACCCCCACCCATGCCGACCAACTCGCCCGTGCCGCGCGCCAGTCCGAGGTGGTGCGGGCGCTGCAATTGGTGTTGCCGGCCCACGCACTGCTGTGGAACCGCGAAGACACCACCGCCTATGAGTGTGATGGCCTGACGGCCTACCGCCAGCGGCCACTGGTGGTGGCGCTGCCCGAGACCGAGGCGCAGGTCCGCGCCGTGCTGCAGACCTGCCACCGTTTGAAGGTGCCGGTGGTCGCCCGCGGCGCCGGCACCGGCCTGTCCGGTGGCGCCATGCCGCATGCCCTGGGCGTGACACTGAGCCTGGCCAAGTTCAACAAGATCCTGCGTATGGACGCGGCCAGCCGCACCGCGCTGGTTCAGTGCGGCGTGCGCAACCTGGCCATCAGTGAAGCGGCCGCGCCACTGGGCCTGTACTACGCGCCCGACCCGTCCAGCCAGATCGCGTGCACCATTGGCGGCAACGTGGCAGAGAACTCCGGCGGTGTGCATTGCCTTAAATACGGGCTGACGCTGCACAACGTGCTCAAGGTGCGCGGGTTCACCATCAGCGGCGAACCGGTCGAGTTCGGCTCCACCGCACTCGACAGCCCGGGGCTGGACCTGCTGCCAGTGATCGTGGGTTCGGAAGGCATGCTGGCGGTGACCATCGAGGTCACCGTCAAGCTGGTGCCCAAACCGCAACTGGCACGCTGCATCATGGCCAGCTTCGACGACATCCGAAAGGCCGGTGATGCGGTGGCCGCCGTGATCGCGGCCGGCATCATCCCGGCCGGGCTGGAAATGATGGACAAACCCATGACCGCTGCCGTCGAGGACTACGTGCACGCCGGTTACGACCTGAGCGCCGAGGCCATTTTGCTGTGCGAAAGTGATGGCACACCCGAAGAGGTCGAAGAAGAGATCGGTCGCATGTGCGAGGTGCTGACAGCGCATGGCGCAACGGCCACTGCGGTCAGCCGCGACGAGGCCGAACGCCTGCGCTTCTGGAGCGGGCGCAAGAACGCATTTCCGGCCAGCGGGCGCATCAGCCCCGACTACATGTGCATGGACTCCACCATCCCGCGCAAGCGCCTGGCCGACATCCTGCTGGCGATCCAGCAGATGGAGAAAAAGTACCAGTTGCGCTGCGCCAACGTGTTCCACGCGGGCGACGGCAACCTGCACCCGTTGATCATGTTCGATGCCAACGACCCCGACCAGTTGCGCCGCTGCGAATTGTTCGGCGCCGAAATCCTGGAAACCAGCGTGGCCATGGGTGGCACGGTCACCGGAGAACACGGCGTGGGTGTGGAAAAACTCAACTCCATGTGTGTGCAGTTCAGCGCGGCGGAGAACGCGCAGATGCTGGGCGTGAAGCAGGCCTTCGATCCGCTGGCACTGCTCAATCCCGGCAAGGTGATTCCGACCCTGGTGCGCTGCGCCGAATACGGGCGCGAACTGGTGCGGGGCGGGCAAGCCTCCAACCCGGCATTCGCCGACCTGCCGCGTTTCTGAGCTCCGAACCTGGCGGCCGGCCCAATCGACCGCGCACCGCTCTGAATCAGCGCGGCGGTTCCGGTGCCGCAGCCTCACAGGCAGCATCGCCGCAGTGCCCGCAGACCCAACGCCAGCGTGGTTCGTCCGGGGTGGTGGGCGCTGGCCCGGTACAGCGCAGGACCGCACGCAGCGCCGAGTGCACACGGGTTGCCTGGTCACCCACAAGCACCGAGAACGGCAGGCCCCGCTCCAGCAACACCGAACGCAGCCGCCCGTCCACCCGCTCGCGGGCATGCGGGCCGTCGCGCTGGATGCCATCGGCCACCCAGGGGATGTCCGTGGCGGTGAGCAGGTTCACGCGGCAGGCGAGGTGTGCCAGCACGGACTCGTCGTACAGGCTCGCATCACCGAAGACCAGATCGCTGTACACCGCTGTCACCAAGGCCGTGGTGTCGGCAAGAACCAACGCATGGCGGGCGGCTGCGGCCAGTATCCGGGCGGTTTGCGCACGGGCAATCGCGCGCTGCTCATCAACACGTGGCGTGCGCCCGTGGGTGTCGCAGAAAACACGCAGGTACTCTGGCACCACGGCCACGTCGTGGCCCGAGGCCGCCAGGGCGGCGCCGAGGTCTTGCGCCAGGCTGCTCTTGCCAGTACATTCGGCGCCCAGAATGGCAATGATGGTGGGTTCGGACATGCGCCCAGTGTCTTGCAGTTGTGTTGACGCCGTCAAATGCGGGGGCACGCGCGCAAGCACCTGCACGACCAGTCCCGAGCCTTGTTGCCCGTTGCTTCAGCAACGAGAATGGCGCCATGACCAAATACTTCGCCGCCTATTTCGCCACCCTGGTCCTGATGCTGGTCCTTGACCTGTTGTGGCTCGGTGTGATTGCCAAGCCGCTGTACCAGCAGGGAATCGGGCACTTGATGGCCGAACACCCGAGGGTTGCGGTGGCGCTGGCCTTCTACCTTCTGTATCCAATCGGCCTGGTGTGGTTCGCCGTCTTGCACGGGGGCCTGGCAAGCGACTGGAAAACCGCGGCGCTCCAGGGCGCGTTGTTCGGCTTTTTTGCCTACGCCACCTACGACCTGACGAACCTCGCCACCTTGCGTGACTGGCCAGTCAGCCTGGCCGCCCTCGACACCGCCTGGGGCACCGCGGTGAGCGCGGTTTGCGCGGCTGCCGGACGGCTGGCCCTGGAGGCAGTGTCGACGGCCTGAGCCCGGTCGGGGCACCCGGCAGACGCAGCGCAGTCGGGCCCTCACCCTGCAATGCCGCTGCGCTCCAGGATGTCGCCCACCAGTTCCAGGCGCAGCAGCGGGTTGTCAAGCACCATCATGCGCTGCTTCACGTCCAGCGGCAGCGAAAGCAGTTCGCACCAGCGGTTGGCCACCCAGCCGCAGTCGTCCAGGTGGTAGGGCGGTTGCAGCGGCAAGTCGGCGGTCGCAACACCCTTGTCCTGCAGGGTCCTGATCAGCTTGCCGAGGGCGGCGGCGACGTGTTTCAGGTCGGCGGGGACGGCAACGGCCTGGTCGGACGGCAGGCGGGAGACATCGGCCACCCAGAGGCCATGTTTGAGCTTTTCGCTGCGACCAACCGCAAACCGCTCCGACCCCGTGCAACGCACCACCATCAAACCCGGTTGTGGCACCGAGAACGCGGTGATGGTGGCCAGGGTGCCGACGGCATCGAACGCCTCGTTGGCAAACCCGTCACCCTGCGGGCCGCTGCCCGCAGGGCGCTGGACTTCAGCGCCCTGGCTGAGCGCCACCACACCGAAGGGCACGCCGTGCTTGTGGCACTTGCCGATCATGTCGAGGTAACGCACTTCGAAGATGCGCAGCGCCAGCAAGCCACCGGGGAACAACACGGTTCCCAGGGGAAACAACGGCAAGGAAGTGAGGGTCAGCGGCACCACGGCAGACCGCATCAGGCCTGCAACGCCGCCTGACGGGATGCGGCGGCAGGCGCCGCAGACGGCAGGATGTTGCCGAGCGCCGCTTCCAGGTGGCCCACGGTGCGATCGATGTTGTGCAGTTTTTCCAAACCGAACAGGCCGACCCGGAAGGTCTTGAAGTCGGCCCCCTCGTCGCATTGCAGCGGCACGCCGGCGGCCGTCTGCAGGCCCTGGCCCAGAAACTTCTTGCTCGACTGGATGTCTGCATCGTCGGTGTAACTGACCACCACGCCCGGGGCCTGGAAGCCAGCTGCAGCCACGCTGCGGATGCCGTGCGACTCGAACAGCGCCCGCACCTTGTCGCCCAGCAGTTGCTGCTCGGCGCGCACTTTGGCAAATCCATATTGCCGGGTTTCCTGCATCACCTCGCGCAGGCGGGTCAGTGCGTCGGTGGGCATGGTCGCGTGGTAGGCATGGCCACCGGCCTCGTAGGTTTCCATGATCTGCATCCACTTGCGCAGGTCGCAGGCAAAACTGCTGCTGGTGGTGCTGTCGATGCGCGCGCGGGCCAGTTCGCTGAGCATGACCATCGCGCAGCACGGCGAGCCGCTCCAGCCCTTTTGCGGGGCGCTCACCAGCACGTCGACACCGCAATCCACCATGTCGACCCACATCGCCCCGGAGGCGATGCAGTCGAGCACGAACAGGCCGCCAACGGCATGTACCGCATCCGCCACTGCCCGCATGTAGCTGTCGGGAAGGATCATGCCGGAGGAGGTTTCCACGTGGGGCGCGAACACCACATCGGGCTTGTTGGCAAGGATGCTGGCCACCACCTCGTCGATCGGGGCGGGGGCAAACGGCGCCTGCGGTCCGTCACCAACCCGGCGCGCCTTGAGCACGATGGACTCGGCCGGAATGCGCCCCATGTCGAAGATCTGCGTCCAGCGGTAGCTGAACCATCCGTTGCGGATCACCAGCACCTTTTTGTCGTTGGCGAACTGGCGCGCAACGGCTTCCATGCCGAAGGTGCCACTGCCGGGCACCAGCACTGCGGAGCGCGCGTGGTAGACCTCTTTGAGGATGCCGGAGATGTCGCGCATGACACCCTGGAAACTCTGGGACATGTGGTTGAGTGCGCGGTCGGTGTACACGACCGAGAACTCGAGCAACCCCGCGGGGTCGACATTGGGCAGCAATCCAGGCATGGTTCTCTCCGGTTGGACAATCCGCCATTTTGGCAGACAAGGGCACCGGCTGTGCGCGGCCATAATCCACCGGATCGCGCCATCACCTTCACCGACCGCTCCGGCCCCATCCATGCGCCAACCCGACAACTACCTTCCGCTGGTTCGAGAACAGTACGAGGCCCTGCCCTATCCGGCCTGCGACCCCGAGGACGACCGCAGGCGCCTGGCGCAGACCTGGCTCGAAGACCTGCCCATGATCAACCACTACTGCTTCGCCGGCAGGCAGTCGTTCCGCAACGGCTTTCGCGCGCTGGTGGCGGGTGGCGGCACCGGCGACCCGACGATCTTCCTGGCCGAGCAGCTGCGCCACTGCGGCGCGCAGGTGGTGCACCTGGACATCAGCGCGGCGAGCATCGCAATCGCCAAAGAGCGCGCGCGCATCCGGGGCCTGGACAACATCACCTGGGTGCACGACTCGCTGCTGAACCTGCCGGAGCTCGGCCTGGGCCGCTTCGACTACATCAGCTGCAGCGGCGTGCTGCACCATCTGGAAGACCCCGACCTCGGCTTCAAGGCGCTTCTCGGCGTGCTGGCGCCGGCAGGAGCGATCGGCCTGATGGTGTACGGCACGGCCGGACGCACCGGCGTGTACCAGATGCAGTCGCTGATGCGCCTGGTCAACGCCCCGCAGGACGACATGCAGGGGCAGATCGCCAACACGCGCGCCATCCTGGCCAGCCTGCCGCCGACCAACTGGTTCAAGCGCGGCGAGGACCTGCACAGCGATCACAAGGCCGGCGACGCGGGCCTGTACGACCTGCTGCTGCACTCGCAGGACCGCTCGTACTCAGTGGGTGAATTGTTCGATTGGCTCGCCGGCAGCCCCGACACCGGCGGGCATGGCATGCACCTGGCATTCACCGACGTGCAGCGCGGCCGCGCGCCCTACCTGCCGCACATGGTGCTCGGCCCCAGGCCGCCGGACCTCGTCACCCGGTTGCGCCAGTTGCCGCTGCGCCGGCAGTACGAGATCGCCGAACTGCTGGTCGGCAACATCATCACGCACTCGCTGTACGTCACCCGCGATGCCGCCTGCACCGCGCCGTACGGCGACCCCGCAAGCATCCCGTTTTATTTTCACGAGCCGATCACCGGCGAGATCATGGCCCAGGTGTTCGGCGCCAGCCGCGGCCAGCCGTTCGTGCTCAACCACCAGCATTCGGGCGTGTCGGTGACCGTCGATCCGGGCCGCTACGGCGCGCAGATCCTGCGCCTGATCGACGGCGCGCGCAGCTTCGGCGAGATCTTCGACCAGTTCCGCGCCCAGTGGCACGGCAAGGCGGCCGCCCCCGACAACGCAGCGCTGTTCGCCGACTTCAGGCCCAGCTACGACTGCCTGAACGCGCTCGAGCGCCTGTTGCTGCGGCACCCGTCGGCTGCGCAGGCGGCAGCCACTATCGGCCGTCAGACACCGAACACAACACCCATGGGCCCACTCCCCTGATGCGACGCATACGTCGCCCGCCCATGGTAGACAAACGGCGCCGCCTTCCCACCCGCCAGCCTCCCATCCCGCACGAACAGGTGAATGGCGATCCCGCGCCGCGCATGCTCGATGATCTCCCCGCCCCGCTTGCTGTCCGGCGTCGTCGCATTTTGGCTTTGCCAACGGAAATGGTGCTCGTCGATCCAGTGGTCCAGGTACTTGTGCTCTTGGGCCTTGCCCTGCTTGTTCAGGGTCACCAGCAGTACATGCGCATTTTTGTCGTTCAGCGTCACATGCCCGACGTTCCAATTGCCCGGGTTGAATTTTTCCCCGAACAGCCCGGGAATCTCTTCGCGCTGGAATGTCTGGCCGATGGCCAGGTCCAGCGGGTCGACCACGCCGCGCAGGCGCGCCAGTGTGCGCATCGCGTCGGTGGCCGGCATGTCCTCGTAGGCCGGATTGTTGGCCTTCAGCACGTACTGCCCATCGCGGGTCTTGGTCACCACACGCAGCAGGTACTGGTTGTCGCCGGCCTCGTCTTGCCGCTCGATGGCCACCACATTGCCTGTGATGGAGCCGGCGCGCGTCGGGCTGATCAGCTCCAGCAGCAGGTAATCGCCGTCGCGCACCGGATTCTTGCCACCGTCCATGGAATTGCCGGTGGCGCGCGCGATGAAGTGGCGGCTCGGGTCCAGCGGCCCGTAGGAATTCGGTAACACGCGGTGTTCTTCGGAGTCGGTGCGCCCGGTCTTGAAGTGCCCGCAAGCGATCTTCAGGTTCGGGAAGTAGGGCAACTCCCCGGTGTCGCGCTGCCGGGTTGGGAACGGCACCACGTTGTTGCCCACCGGCTGGGGTTCCAGTCGCACCTCGTAGGCGGCCAGGCGGTAGTCCACCAGTTCCTGCAACATCGCGGCCAGGGCGGGCACCATCCCCGCCGGCACGCTCTCCGCCAGCGCGAAGGTGGTTCCTTCCAGCCTGAAGGGCGCCGCCGTGCCGAGCGGCCGGTTCCCGCCGGCCCAGGCATTGACCGGGTTGGCGCGCCAGTAGCGAGCCCACGCAGCGTCCGTGGCGGCAAGAGCGCGCACTTCGTCGGGCAGGTCGGCCAGCAAGGGCCGGCGCCGCTCCATCACGCCGCGAGACCGCTGCGCCAGCGTGCTCAGCGGCACCGCCTGCCGAAGCCCGTCGAGCTCCAGCAGTGCCTCCAGCAACACCATCTTGAAGCTCCGGGTCATCGCCGTGACCTCGACCTCGCGCAGCAGGGCCTTGAATTGCAGCGGCACTGCCGCTTCCTGCTCGGTCAGGTCGCCCATCTCACGCACCAGCGCGAACCACTGCCCGGCCTGTAGCCGCATGGCCTGCACGCTGCTGCCTGCACGGTAGAACTCGCTGAGTGTTGGTCGCCGCCCCAGCACGTCGCGCAGCGCTTCATAGTCCTTTTGCGGACCGGTGCTGTCCAGCGACTTCAGGAAGGCGATGATGACCAGGTCGTAATTGACGTAACAACCCGCCGGCAGGTCCAGCGCCTGCCGCTCTGCCTTGCGCGCGAACGCCGCCAATGCCTTGTAGGTGGCGCCCACACCAAACAGCGCCTGCGGCTTTTGCAGAAAACTGTGGTGGTTGCCGATGAAGTCCAGCACCACCAGCTGCTGCTTGCCTTCGCTGCGCCGCAGACCGCGGCCCAGCTGCTGCAGGAAGAGGATCTTCGATTCGGTGGGCCGCAGCATCATCACCGTGTCGATGCTGGGCAGGTCGACACCTTCGTTGAACAGGTCGACCGAGAACACCACCTGCAGCGTGCCGGCATGCAGCTGCTCCAGCGCTTGCGCCCGGCCCAGCGTGGAGCCTGCGTACACCGCAGCCGCCGACACGCCATTGCGTGTGAATTGTTCGGCCATGTAGTCGGCATGCCGTGTCGAGACGCAGAACGCCAGCGTGCGCTGCTGCGCCTTGGCACGCCACTCCCGCAAGGCATGGCGCGCGCGTGCCAGCGTGGCCAGCTTGTTGGACAGCTGCTCGGGGTCGAAGCGGCCATTGCGCCAGGGCACTTCGTTGTAGTTGACCGACTCGTCCTGGATGCCGTGGTAGTGAAACGGCGCCAGCAACCCGGCCTGGATACCCGCGAACAGATGGCAGCTGTAGACCAGGTTGTCGTCGCACAGCGAAAGGATGTCGGACTGGTCGGTGCGGTCCGGCGTGGCCGTCAGCCCCAGCAGGAACGCGGGTGCGAAGTGGGTCAGCAGCCGCCGATAGGTACCGGCGGCGGCGTGGTGGAATTCATCGACCACCACATAGTCGAAGTGCTGCGGCGCGAAGCGCTCCAGGTGCTCGGCCCGCGCCAAGGTCTGCACCGATGCGCACAACACGTCGACATCGGCATCGCGGCTGCGGCCGGTGTAGTAGCCCACGCGCTTGCGCGGCAGGATGCGCAGGAAGGTCGCCGCGGCCTGGCCCAGGATCTCTTCGCGGTGCGCGACGAACAGGATGCGCCGCGCACCCATGCGCACGGCATCGAAGGCGGCCAGCCAGGTCTTGCCCAGGCCCGTGGCCAGCACCACCAGGCCGCGCCGGTAGCCGGCGTCTCGGCTGGCGGCCAGCGCTGCCAGCGCGTCGTGCTGGACCGTCGAGGGTTCGGGCGGCGCCTCCTGTTCATGGCTGCCCGGCGCGACCGATCGCGTGGGCAGTAGCCGCCGCTGTTCGTAGGCCTCGATCCAGGCGTCGGACAGCGCCACCGTCTTCGGGTGGCCGAACAGTTCCTCGAAGCGCTGCCGTGCTTCCAGAAAACCGGCGTCGCCAGGATAGACGACCCGGTAGTTCCACTCCAGACCGTCCTGCAGCGCCTGCCGGCTGATGTTGCTGGAGCCGACGAACGCGGCGCCCGCCACCAGCACCTGCTGCTCCAGCCGGGCGAAGAGGTAGGCCTTGAGATGGAAGCTGCCCTCCTGCGTCGTGTAAACACGCACCTCGGCGCCCCTTTCCTGCAGGAGCAGCAGCAGGCGCAGCGCCTCGGGGTCGGTGATGTCGAGGTAGTCACTGGTGAGCACGCGCACGCGCCGCGGCGCACCGTCATCGACCATCGACACCAGGTCGGGCATCAGCAGCCGCAGCCCCGTGGTCTTGACGAACGCGATGGCCAGATCCGTCTGCGTAGCCCAGGTGAAGGCTTGCGACAGGTGCGGTAGGAAGTGGTCGTCGGCGCCGCCCGTCACCAGCCGCTGCTGGCTCGGCGCAGGACGGCGCGTGGCCAGCACATTGGTCCAGCGCTCGGTGCGGTCGGGCCGCTGGTCGTCGGTGAGCCACACGTCGATGGGGTGGGTATCGGGCCATGCGCCGAACCACTGGCGCAGCGCGGTCCACAGCCGCACCAAGGTGTCGGGCATCGCGGCCAGGGGCACGTGCAGCAGGCTGGCGCAGCACCAGATGCCGTCGAACTGCGCCACCTCGTCGACATCCTCGAACCGCCGGGCCGCGACCTCGAACCCGCAGTGGGCGCTGGCCAGCCGTGCCAGCTCGGCGGACGCATCGAAGGCGGTAACCCGGAACCCGGCCTCGAAGAAGGCTTTTGCGTCTCGGCCGGACCCGCAGCCAGCATCGAGGATGTGGCCGCCAGGGGGGAGCTGTGCGATGAAGCGCTGGCGGATGGGGGCCATGTCCACGCCGACGGTCGAGCTGAAGAACTCGGCCGCGAACTGGGTGTAGTAGTGGTGGGTGGGGTCCATTCCCGGCGATGGCGTGATGGGTGCCACTTGCGCTGGCAGCTTACCAGGTGAAGCGGAGGCGGATGCGCAGCCGCTGACCGACAGGATTTCGCTGCGATGGTTTGCCTACATGCAACACACGAATGCCACGCTCTCGGCGCGCTCAATAACACTAGCCCTTGGAAGTACTCGGAATGCCCTGGTCATTGCCGGTATTCATCACGTAGTTGCGGATCAAGTACCCATTGAACATGGGAACAGTGAACGCGATATCGCCATGCGATGGGCTGTAGATCATTCCCTTGCTGATGATCTGCGAACGGCGAGGGCCGAGGCTTTGATGTGTCTCGCCCAACGCGGCGGCAATGTCTGATGATCGATACGGACCGGGGCCCAACTGCGCCATGGCAATGACGTACTCACGCTCCTTCGGTGTAAGCCGATCAAACCGCACCTTGAAGAAACCGTCATCCAGGCGACGGGTAGCGTGTCCTGCAGCGGCCGTGGCATCGGCGAGTTCTATCTGCTGTCCCTGCGCGATGTTCCAGCACTGGTAGCCCCATTCTTGAAGGAAGTACGGGTAGCCATTGGTTCTTTGCACGATCTCGTTCAAGGCTTCTTCACTGATTCGCTCGCCCTCGTCTTCGACGGGCTGTCTGATGGCGGTTCTCGCGTCGTTGCTCAGCAGCGGGCCTACGGCCGAATAGTTGAACAGTCGCTCCGCGTAAGACTTTGCGTCGCCCGACAACGCCGCAACCTGCGGCAGGCCAGCACCAAAAAACAGTACTGGAAGGTCCTTTTGACTTATCTTGTGCAGCGCCACGATCAGCGCGGCGAGGTCGGCCTGGCGCAAGTACTGAACCTCATCGATGAGCAGCGTCCATGCTTTGCCTGCAGCTTTGGCGGCTTCCCCGATACGGACAAACAACTCAGGCAGGTCGCTTTCCAGATCGCCGCTGTCGGCCACCCCGACTTCAGGATCAACCGACATCGAAACGTCGCCGTAGGACAAATTGAAAATTGACGCGAACGAACGAAGCGCGCGAAGTGCCTGATGCGCTTTTGCCTTCGCTTGCGCACTTGACGACAGTTTTCGAAGGGCCTGGTTGATCTTTGGAACAAGCAACTCGCTGAGGGATTTGACTTCCGGCGCCTCAATGAAAGAAGTGATGTGCCCAGCGTGTTCGGCCATTTCTTCGATCTTGTTGAGCAGCACAGTCTTGCCGACGCCTCGCAAACCGAGCAACATCTGTGATCTGTTCGGCTTGCCGATCAAAGCCCGTTTAACAGCGATCTCCGCGTCCTGCAGGATCGTCTCCCGACCGGCGAGCTCCGGAGGTCGAGATCCCGCACCCGGAGCAAATGGGTTTCTTACTGGGTCCATGCCCGCCCCTTTGGTTGAAATCTATTAATTGATATGGCAGTATATATAAACTTCAATAGACATGGTTATCCTTTGGTAGAGTCCGCCTTGGTGCGTACGATCTGGCTACTCAGGTACAGAACCGGAATGCCCAGCAACCCTTCCTTCACGAGGTACAACCCGTTCATGATTCTGCCGGTGCGCCCATTGCCATCGTAGAACGGATGGATACTCTCGAACTGGTGATGAATGAGCGCCATCTTGATCAGCGGATCCACGGCCATCAGTTCGTCCTGGTCGATGAAGCGCTCCAGGTCGCGCATGAGCGTTGCGATGTCGGCCGGGTTGGCAAACGATTCGGGGTGAACATCGTCCTTGAACAACCCGTCATGGGTGGTGACGATGTTCTCGATTTCGGAGCTGTCCTTGGCCTCCTGCAGACCCAGGGTGTTGATCGGGATGCCTTGGTTCGGCATGGACCCTGCCAGGCCCTTGAGTTCGGCCAGGCGCGTGACTCACCAGGCGTCGATCGCCGGCACATGCGGCAACGCGCTGCGCTGCGCCGCCGACTCCAGCGCCCCCACCAGCCAGTCGCGGCTGTGCGCCGGGTCGATCACCGCGTCGATCTCCAGCGTGGCCGCCATGTTGATCGCGCTGCCCATGTCGTAACGCGCCTGCACCAGTTGTGCGAACAGCGCATCGCGTTGCGGCCCTTCGGGCACGGCTTCGAGCTCTTTGCGAAAGCCGAGCCGCACATAACCCTCCAGGCCCATACCGCCGAATTCGCCGGTCGGCCAGGCGGCCATCAGCATTGGTTCGTGGAACCCTCCGGCGGCCATGGCCATGGCACCCAGGCCATACCCCTTGCGCAGCACGATGGCCGCAAACGGCACGCGCAGGTGTGCTGCGGCGATGAACATGCGGCTCACATGGCGCACCTGGGCCTGTTCCTCGATCTCCGGGCCGACCATGAAACCCGGCGTGTCGATCAGGCTCACCAGCGGCAGGCCATGCGCATTGCACAGCTGCATGAAACGCGCCGCCTTGTCGGCCGCGTCGGCGTCGATGGCACCACCGAGGTGCAGCGGGTTGTTGACCAGCAGGCCGATGGCGCGGCCTTCGATGCGTGCCAACGCGGTGTGGATACCCAAGCCGAACCCGCTGCGCAACTCCAGCAGGCTGCCCTGGTCGACCAGGCCGGCCATGGCCTGGCGCGTGTCGTAGGCGCGCAAACGGTTTTCAGGCACGACATGGCGCAGCGCCGCCGGGTCGGGGGCGAGCCAGTCCTTGACCCGCCCTTGAAAAAAGGACAGGTAGCGGCACGCCGCCAGCACCGCCTGCTCCTCGTCGTCCACCAGCAGGTCGATCACGCCATTGGTGAACTGCACCGGGCTGGGGCCGATCTGCTCGGGCGTGTAGACCCCCAGCCCGCCACCCTCGACCATCGCCGGCCCGCCCATGCCGATGTTGCTGCCCCGTGTGGCGATGACCACGTCGCAGCATCCCAGCAGCGCGGCATTGCCGGCAAAACACCGGCCCGCCACCACACCCACCACCGGCACTTGGCCGTTGAGGCGTGCAAAGCTGGCGAAGGTCGGCACGAACAAACCGGCCACGGTCGGCACGTCCACGTCGCCCGGCCGGCCGCCACCACCCTCGGCGAACAGCACCACCGGCAGCTTGTTGGCCAGCGCGATGCCGAGCATGCGGTCGGTCTTCTGGTGGTTGCGCTTGCCCTGTGTGCCGGCCAGCACGGTGGCGTCGTAGGACATCACCACGGCGCGCGCCTTCCCGGCGCCGAACAACCTGCCGTTGATGCTGCCGATGCCGGTGACCATGCCGTCCGCCGGCGTATTGCGCACCAGGTCGTCGGCGCTGCGGCGGGTGCTCTGGGCCGCCACCGCGAGCGCGCCATATTCCAGAAAACTGCCGTCGTCGCACAGGTCGGCAATGTTCTCGCGCGCCATGCGCAGGCCCAGGGCGTGGCGTTTGGCCATCGCCTCTGGCCGGCTGGTGTCAAAGGTGAAGGCATGGCGGTCGACGACGCGCTGCAAGTCGGGCCGCGAGGCGCCGGATGGCAACGCCGGCGCCGCCACCGGCTCGGGCACCCCGGCGGCGGCCTGCGCACCCGGGGCGAGGGCTTCGACCCGCAACAGGATGTCGCCTTCGGCGGCGGTTTCACCCGCCGCAAAGAAACACTCGCACACGCGACCCGCGTGGGGTGCGCGCACCTCGTGCTCCATCTTCATGGCTTCGACGATGACCAGCACATCGCCGGCGCGCACCGTGTCGCCGGGGTTCACATGCCACACCACGATCTGGCACTGCAGGGGGGAAGGGATATCGGACATGGCTGCATTTTGCGACTCGGGCCACAGGCTCCGGGTCAATCCCGCGACAGCGCGTGGTCGCCGTGCAGAAGGCCAGGGAACTGGGCTGCAGCGACCAGCAGGCAGAATGCAAGCCATGAACCTCACGCCCCTCATAGAACTCAGCCGCGGCGGCACTCCCGAGTGCCTGCATTTTGGCGCTGTTGCCGTGGTCAATCGCCACGGCAAGCTCACGGCCCATGCCGGCGACGCCCACTGGCTCACCTTTTCGCGTTCCACGCTGAAGGCGCTGCAGGCCTTGCCCTTCATGCAGGCCGGCGGAGCGGCACATTTCGGTTTCGGCCCGCAGCAAGTGGCAATGCTGTGCGCCAGCCACAACGGCGAAGACAAACACGTGGCGCAGACCCAGACCATGCTCGGCAAGGCGGGCCTGGACTACAAGGCCCTGCGCTGCGGCTGCCATGTGCCGAGCATTTTCGGCACGCTGGAGAAGTCCCCGCCGGCGGGTTACCAATACGACGAACGCCACAACAACTGCAGCGGCAAACACGCAGGTTTCCTGGCGTACTGCGTGCAGCATGGCCTGTCGCTGGACGACTATATCGACCCGGCCCACCCGCTGCAGGTGGCCATCCGGCGCAACGTGGCACGGGCCACCGACATGGATCCGGCCGATTTCAAAATGGGCATCGACGGGTGCTCGGCCCCGAACTATGCGCTGCCGCTGGCCAATCTCGCGCTGGGGTATGCGCGCCTGGCCAGTGGCGCGCAGGACGGCGAGTTCGGCGCCAGTTTTGCATTGCTCGGGGAGGCCATGACGGCCCACCCCGACCTTGTCTCGGGCACCGGCCGCAATGACCTCGCGTTCATGCAGGCCGGGCGTGGCGACTGGGTCACCAAGGTGGGCGCGGACGGCGTCCAGGTGGTGGGCAGCAAGAGCCGGGGCGAGGCTTTTGCCATCAAGATCATCGATGCCAACAAGCCGGCGCTTTTCGCCGCCACGGTCGAGGTGCTGGAGCAGCTGGGCTGGATGGACGACGCACAACGCGCGGAGCTGCGTGTCTGGCGCGCCCAGGAAATCCGCAACGCACGGGGCCTGCTGGTGGGTGAACGCAAGCCGGTGTTCAGCTTGTAGGCCGACTGAAAATCCGGCTGCCTGGCCCGCACGCTCATGCACACTGGTAAACACCGATGGCGTTGAACGCCCCGCAGCGCCAGAATTTGGTGCACGCGGCAGGTGGCAGGCCGAGGTTCCGTGCGCAATGCACCACTGCAATGCGCACGTTTCTTGCCAGCCAGTGGGTTAATATAAATCCTGTCCAACCCGAATGGTTTCCATCTTTTAGGAGAATCACGTGAAAGCTTTCTTCGTCCGTTCTGCCACGGCATTGGCCGTGGCAACCGCCTTTGCATTGCCCGTCAACCTGCTGGCGGCAACCCCCAAAGACACGCTGGTCATCACCTGGGCCATCGATGACATCATCACGATGGACCCGGGCGAGGCATTCGAGATCTCCGCCGGTGAGGTCATGGGCAACTCCTATGACCGACTGATGCGCTACGACGTCAACGACCCCTCCAAGCTGGTCGCCGATGTCGCCACCAAGTGGTCGGTTTCCCCCGACGGCAAGACCTACTCCTTCGAGTTGCGTCCCGGTGTGAAGTTCGCGTCCGGCAACGCCTTGAGCGCCGAAGATGTCGTCTATTCCCTGCAGCGCGCAGTCATCCTGGACAAGACGCCGGCATTCATCCTGACCCAGTTCGGACTGACCAAGGACAACGCCAAGGACAAGATCAAGCAGACCGGCCCCCTCACGCTGACGATGGAAACGGACAAGTCCTACGCACCGACCTTTGTCTACAACTGCCTGACCGCCAATATCGCATCCATCCTCGACAAGAAGCTGCTGGTGTCCAAAGAGGTCAACGGCGACATGGGTTATGGCTGGCTCAAGACCAACTATGCCGGTTCGGGCCCGATGAAGCTGCGCGAGTGGCGCGCCAATGAGGTCATCGCGCTGGAGCGCAACGACAACTACTACGGTGAAAAATCCAAACTGGCGCGGGTCATCTACCGCCACGTCAAGGAAGCAGCAACCCAGCGCCTGATGCTGGAAAAAGGCGATGCCGACATCGCCCGCAACCTGCAACCCCAGGACCTGGCGGCCCTGGCCAGCAACAAGGACATCAAGACCACCGCAACTCCCAAGGGCACGGTCTGGTATTTCAGCCTGAACCAGAAAAACCCGATCCTGGCCAAACCCGAAGTGCGCGAAGCCTTCAAGTGGCTGATTGACTACGACGCCATCGGCGCCACGATGATCAAGAACGTCGGTATCGTGCACCAGAACTTCCTGCCGGTCGGCCTGCTCGGTGCGAGCACCGACAATCCGTACAAGCTGGATGTCGACAAGGCCAAGGCATTGCTGGCCAAGGCCGGTTATCCGAACGGCTTCAAGATCACGATGGACATGCGCACCACGCAACCCATCCAGGGCATGACCGAGGCGTTCCAGCAGACCGCCAAACGTGCCGGTATCGATATCGAGATCCTGCCGGGCGACGGCAAACAGACACTGACCAAGTACCGCGCACGCCAGCACGACATCTACATTGGCGCCTGGGGCGCCGACTACTGGGATCCGCACACCAATGCCGACACCTTTGCGCGCAACCCGAGCAATGCGGACGACGCCAAGTCCAAACCCTTGGCCTGGCGCAATGCCTGGGACATTCCCGAGATGACCAAGAAGGCCGATGCGGCCGTGCTGGAGCGAGACGCCAACAAGCGCAAAACCATGTACGCCGAATTGCAGGCCGACCACCGAAAGAACAGCCCGTTCGTCATGATCGGGCAGCAGATCGAGACCGCCGCCATCCGCAGCGACGTCCAGGGCTTCAAGATCGGCCCGACGTCGGACGCAACCTACATGTTCAAGGTCACCAAGTAAGCCTTCAGCAGCCATTCCGCTTTGAACGCAGCAGTTCAGTCGCCTCCCGCCAAGTCGGGAGGCGCCCATTTCAAGCGCGCGGCAAAGAGTGGCGTGAATTTCCTGGGGGTCATCGTGTTGACCTACCTGGGGCTGCTCGCGGTGACCTTCTTTATCGGCCGGGTGATGCCGATCGACCCGGTGTTGGCAGTCGTCGGAGACCGTGCACCCGAACATGTGGTGCAGCGGGTGCGCGAAGAGATGGGATTGAACAAGCCGCTGTATGCGCAGTTCGGCATCTATCTCCAGAAGATCGCCCAGGGCGACTTCGGCACCTCGGTGCTCACATCCAACCCGGTGATGGTGGACATCCGGCGCACCTTCCCGGCCACGATCGAGCTGGCCACTCTTGGCATCATCATCGGCGCGGGTCTCGGAATTCCGCTCGGCGTCTGGGCTGCGGTGCGCCGCGGGGGAATGGTCGACCAAATCGTACGCGTGATGGGCCTGATCGGTTATTCGGTGCCGATTTTCTGGCTGGGCCTGATGGGACTTGTTCTTTTTTACGCCAAACTGGGCTGGATCGCAGGGCCAGGGCGGATCGACGTCAGTTATGAATATTCGGTGACGCTGGTCAGCGGCTTTTTGCTGCTTGACACCGCGCGCCAGGGCCAGTGGGACGCCTTTCGCAACGTGTTGTCGCACCTGATCCTGCCGGCTTCTCTGCTGGGCTATTTTTCCCTGGCCTATATCAGCCGCATGACACGCTCGTTCATGCTCAACGAATTGGCGCAGGAATACGTGATCGCAGCGCGCGCCAAGGGCTTGTCGGAAACCCGCATCATCTGGCGCCATGCCCTGCGCAACGCCATGGTGCCTCTCGTGACCGTGGTCGCCTTGTCGTATGCCGGTCTGTTGGAGGGCTCGGTGCTGACCGAGACCGTATTTGCCTGGCCGGGCCTGGGCCTGTACATCACGAACTCCCTGCAGAACGCGGACATGAATGCGGTGCTCGGTGGCACCATCGTGGTCGGCTCGATATTCATCGGCCTGAACCTGTTGTCGGACCTGCTCTACAAACTGCTCGATCCGCGCACGCGCACCCGATGAACAGCCCCCTCGCACCAGCCCGCAAAGAGAGCCTGCACGAGTGGCTGATGTCCGAGCGACCGCATTCGCGCCGCCAGGCTTCGCTCGGACGCGCATACGGCGCCTGGCGCACCTTCGCGCGCAACCGGCTGGCCATGGTCGGACTGGCCATCGTCATTGCGCTGGTGCTGGTGGCCCTGTTTGCCGACCTGCTGGCACCCTATTCGCCCTATATCGGCGACCTGCGCACCACCCGCCTGCTGCCGCCGTCGAGTGCGCACTGGTTCGGCACCGACGACCAGGGGCGCGACATCCTGTCTCGCATCATCCACGGCTCGCGTGTCACGCTGTATGTGGTTGCGCTGGTGGCAGTGCTGGCGGCACCGATCGGGCTTGTCGTTGGTACGGTCGCCGGTTATGCCGGTGGCTGGCTCGATGCCATCCTGATGCGCATCACCGACATCTTCCTGGCCTTTCCGCGCCTGATCCTGGCGCTGGCATTTGTGGCCGCGCTCGGGCCGGGCATCGAAAACGCGGTGATCGCCATCGCCATCACCTCCTGGCCGCCCTACGCCCGCATCGCACGTGCCGAAACCCTCACCATCCGCCAGGCCGACTACATCGCCGCGGTGCAACTGATCGGCGCGTCACCCTGGCGCATCGTGCTGCGCCACATCATGCCGCTGTGCGTGTCTTCGGTGATCGTGCGTGTCACGCTCGACATGGCAGGCATCATCCTGACCGCTGCGGGCCTGGGTTTCCTGGGTCTGGGGGCGCAACCGCCCATGCCCGAGTGGGGCGCACTCATCGCCAACGGCCGCCTGTACGTACTTGACCAGTGGTGGGTGGCTGCCGCGCCCGGTGCTGCCATCTTTTTGGTGAGCCTGGCCTTCAACCTGCTGGGTGAC
The DNA here is from genome assembly GCA_945861785.1 of Rhodoferax sp. OV413. GTDB lineage: Bacteria > Pseudomonadota > Gammaproteobacteria > Burkholderiales > Burkholderiaceae_C > CAISIP01. Next base: position 53,048 of record CAMAWD010000012.1, read on the forward strand.
GGCCTGCGTGATGCGCTCGACCCGAAGGGCGTGAAGTGATGGTCGGCGCCAACAGCACCAACAACAGCGGCCCCGTCCTCATGGTGGAGGACTTGCGGGTGTCGTTCCCCAACCGCGACGGCGGGCGGACCGAGGCCGTGCGCGGCGTGTCTTTCACGCTGGGCCGCGAGCGCCTGGGCATCGTGGGCGAATCCGGTTCCGGCAAGTCACAGACTGGCCGCGCCATACTGGGGCTCACCGCGCCCGAAGGACTTGTCACCGCGAAGCGGCTCGAGTTTCATGGTGTCGACCTGCTGCGCTGTACACCCCACCAGCGGCGCGAGATGCGCGGCGGGCGTATCGCCATGGTCCTGCAAGACCCCAAATACTCGCTGAATCCGGTCATGACCATCGGAAAGCAGGTGGTCGAGACGCTTCGGGCGCACACGAAAATATCTGCCAAGGAGGCCCGCGCCAAGGCGCTGGCGGCCTTGGTGGCGGTGCAGATCGACCAGCCCGAGCGTGTGTACGGGCTTTACCCGCACGAAGTCTCCGGTGGCATGGGGCAACGCGCCATGATCGCCATGATGCTGATCGCCAACCCCGAGTTGCTGATTGCCGACGAACCCACCAGTGCGCTGGATGTGACAGTGCAGCTGCAGGTGCTGGCCATCCTCGACGCGCTGGTGGTGCAACGTGGCATGGGCCTGATTTTCATCTCGCACGACCTGCGCCTGGTGTCCACCTTCTGCGACCGCATTCTGGTGATGTATGCCGGCAAGATCGTGGAAGAAGTCTCTGCCGGCGGGCTGGCCGACGCAAAACACCCCTACACCCGCGGCCTGCTCAACTGCCTGCCGCGCCTGGGGGATGATCGCCATCCACTGCCCACGCTGGACCGGCAACCGGAGTGGGCGGCATGACCATGACCATGACCGGACTGCGACGAAAGCCGGCTTGCGCCGCGCGCGGCACGGAGGGCTCCTGATGGGCACCACTCAGGCAGGCACAGGTGTCGGTGTGGGGCTGGAGCTGAAAAACCTGCGCATCGTCTACGACGGCTTCGTGGCCGTGGCCGACACCTCGCTTCGCGTGAACGCAGGCGAGAGTTTCGGGATCGTCGGCGAATCCGGTTCGGGCAAGTCCACGGTGCTGCGCGGCATCTGTGGCCTGGCACCGCGCGAATCCGGCACCGTGCAGCTTGTCGGTGAAGGCGTGCAACCCGTACCCGGCAGCAAGCCTTTCCGCCGGTTGGTGCAGATGGTCTTCCAGGACCCGTATGGCTCCCTGCACCCACGCCAGACCGTGGACCGCATCCTGGCCGAACCACTGGCCATCCACGACATCGGCGACGCCGAGACACGTATCGAACGCGCGCTGGAAGAAGTCGGCATGGGCACCGGTTTTCGTTTTCGCTATCCGCACCAGCTCTCCGGCGGGCAGCGCCAGCGCATCGCCATCGCACGTGCGCTGATCCTGGAGCCGCAGATCCTGCTCCTCGACGAACCCACCTCGGCCCTGGACGCGTCGGTGCAGGCCGAAGTGCTCAACCTGCTGGAAGACCTGCGCCGCAAACGCGGCCTGACCTTCATCATGGTCAGCCACGACCTGGCCGTGGTCACCCACATGTGCGAACGCCTGATGGTGATGCAGCGCGGCCGCACCGTGGAGCTGCTGTCGTCCGCAGACCTGGCGGCCAGCCAGGTGAAAGACGACTACACCCGCAACCTGATGGTCGCATCCACCGGGTTCCGGCGCGAGGCCGTGCCATCCGGTACCGCCTGAGCCCGGCGACACTGCCAGTTTCACACCCCGCGATCGGCCCCTGCCTGTTGAACCCCCTGAAGGAGATAACGATGATCAAATGGGAAGCCCACGCCTGCCTGCCCCTGCATCCGCAGGCCGATTTCAGCCCGATCGAACAGTTTCACGCTGCGGGCGTGAACTACGTGTCGATCAACATCGGCATGGACATGAACCCGCTGTCGCAGGTGATGGCCACCATCGCCGGTTTTCGCGCCACCATCGCCGCCAGCCCGCAGCGCTATGTGCTGGTCAACAGCGCGCAGGACATCCGCGATGCCGCCGCAGCCGGCAAACTCGCGATCGGTTTCGACCTCGAAGGTGCGATGCCTTTGCTGGAGCAGCCCGAGATGGTGGCCATGTACCGCAGCCTGGGTGTGCGCCAGATGCACCTGGCCTACAACCGCAACAACAGCGTGGCTGGCGGTTGCCACGATGAGGTGCAGGGCCTCACACCGCTGGGACACAGGATCGTGGCCGCCATCAACACCGCCGGCGTGCTGATGGACTGTTCCCACACCGGGCGCAAGTGCAGCCTGGACATCATGGCCGCCTCCACCGCGCCGGTCATCTTCAGCCACTCCAACCCGCTGGCGCTGGTGGAGCACGGCCGCAATGTCACCGACGAACAGATCCGGGGCATCGCCGCCACTGGCGGTGTGGTGTGTGTATCGGGGGTGTCGAAGTTCCTTGGCACCGACAAGCCGGACGCCGACGACGTGGCCCGCCATGCCGCCTACGTGGCCGATCTGGTGGGAGTGCAACACGCCGGCATCGGGCTGGACATCAGCTTCCCGCAGGCCAACCTGAACGACGACCCGCCGGGCGACTACGACCCGACCTACTGGTGGCCCAGGTCGGCCGGATACGACCGCAGCGCGATCGCGCGCTCCACCTACCCGCCGATCGACAGCTGGCAGGTGCTGGGGGATGCGCTGCAGCGCACCGGCATGAGCGCCGATGAAGCGGCGCTGGTGCTGGGGGGCAACATGATGCGGGTGGCGGAGCGGGTCTGGGGCTGATCGGGCGCCTGCCATGCTGGCCGTGCCCGACATCCGCCTTGCCGTGCCGCAAGAAGCCCGGCACATAGCCGAACTGTCTCGCGACAACATTGAATTTGGCCTGAGCTGGAGTTGGACAGCAGCACGCGTGCTGCAAGCGATCCACGACCCATCGACGAATGTTGCCGTTGTATTGAAACGCGACCAGGTGCGGGGCTTCGGCATCATGCACTACGGCGACGAGACAGGCCACCTGGCTCTGCTCGCCATCGATCCAGCCCAACGCCACCAGCGCCTGGGCGCGCGGCTGGCGGCCTGGCTGGAGCAGTCTGCACGAGCGGCGGGCATCTTCGACATTCGGCTTGAGGCGCGGGCCGACAACCTGGCGGCCATCGCGTTCTACCAACGGCTCGGGTTTGCACAGTCGGGCAGGATTGCCGGTTATTACGAAGGTATCCTGGATGCCGTGCGGTTTGGAAAGAGACTTGAATGAGAGCGGCTGAACAAGGCACGGGAAATCGGACGTGTGCCAGCCATGGTGATCACCGTGTTGCAGGCCATCGACTTGTTGTGGGACGCGCGCCGGCGGGTGCGTTTCATGACCGACATCAACAAGCTCGGTACGTCGATCCTGCGCGTGTTGCAGGGGGCAGACGCCACATTCCAGCGCAAGGAAGGGCAGAACGAGACCGCCATCAATGCCAAAGGTTTCGAGGTGGATTTCCTGCGCCGCCAGCCGGTGGGCGACGACCCCCATCCATTCCGTTTTTCGGCCGATGAGGACGACTTGTGGCCGGTGCAGGCTTTGCGGGCATCGGTGCTGACAAGCGCACCGCGCTTTGAGCAGATTGTGATTTCCGCCACGGGCCGCATGGGCTTGATGCGCACCATCGCCCCCGAAACCTTCGTGCAGTTCAAGCGCTGGATGGCGGCCGAAGCTCCGAACCGGCCAGAACCCAAACGCAGGCGCGACCGGCGCCAGGCCGACATCGTGCAATCCTTGCTCGACAACGGCATGTTGTTATCGGCTGCCGGAGCAAGGTGACGGTGCATTTACAAATCTGACGCCCCAACCTCTCGACGCTAGCTGGATTCCAGACATCAAAAAGGCCCCCGACACTTGCGCGTCGGGGGCCGGTTTTCAGGCAGCACGCAGGATTACTGCGCCTGCTGTATCCCTGCCAGCAACCAGCCGCCGGCACCCTGGCGTGGCTTGACCAAATGCCAGATTTCGCTGAACGGCTCGGCCGATGCTCCGGCCTCTTCACGAATCTTTCCGATGAAACGCACACTGACCACATAACGATCAGCACCTTCCTCGACATCGATCACGTCGGCCTCGATGCTGACCACGTCGGTGTGCTGCGTTGCACCGCCGCGCTCGGCCAGCTCTGTCTTGAGTTCGGCAAACATCTCGGGGGTGGTGAATTCACGGATGTCGTCCAGGTTGCCGACATCGCTGGCAGCCTGCAGGCGTATGAAATTCACCTTCGCATTGCGCGAAAAACCTGCCACGTCAAAGTCTGCCGGAATGCGGCTGACCGTGTCTGGCGCCACATTGGAGCCGATCCCGGAACCGATCCCGGAGCCGATCATTGAGCCACCTGCCGGTGGCAGGGATGTCTTGTAGGCGGGAACGTCTGGCAAGGCTGGCGCTGCCCCGCCGATTGGCGCGTACTGCATGCCGTCTGCCCCGGCCGGCATCGCTTGCTGCCGAGCGGCTGCCCGCTTGCGCATGAAAAACCCGACGGCTACCATGATCGCCGCAGCCAGCAGGCCGAACATCAGCATGGAAGCCAGTTCATCGCCGAAACCAAGGTGTGAGGCCAGTGCCGCCAGCCCAAGGCCTGCTGCGAGACCGGCCAGCGGGCCCATCCAGGAGCGCTTGGGTGCTGCGGCGGCAGCGCCAGCCGCGCCGGCGGCCGCAGGTGCGGCTGCGGCTTGGTTGGGCGCCTTGTCCGGTGTGGCCTGGCGCTGCATGCCCGTGGACTTGCCGGAACCCAATCGCTTGGCAGCATCAGCGTCCATCGAAACAGTCGACAAGCCGAGTGTGAACACCACCGCGAGAAGAGAAAGGAATTTTTTCATGGTCTTTCCAAAGGAAATTGACTTACGAGTATCACAGTTAACGGCCCGATCGTAGTAAAAAGACGGCCATCCATCCGCATTCTCGATTTCAAAACCTATTGAATGCAGGGTCATGCGGCTGCGATGCCCGGCCAACCGGCAGCCGACTACTCCGGTTGGACCCCCGCATTCTTCACCAGCGCCACATATTTTGCCATCTCGGAGCGAAAGCCCGCCTGCGCCTATGCCACGCTGCTGGTGTTGATGGTGTTGCCCTGCTTGGCCATGGTTTCCCTGAGAGCGGCGGCGTTGAATGCCGCCTCGACGCCATCGTGCACCCGTTTGACCTTGGCAGCGCCCATGCCTTTGGGGCCGATGACGGCGAACCAGGCTTCGACCAGACAACCGGGCAGGCCCTGTTCGACGAACGTCGTTCTGCCACCGCCGGACCAAAAGCCAGGGCGATCGACCCTCGGCCGGTGGTGTAGACGCTGGCCCGCCGGATTTCTGCGTGACCGGCCGGTGGTCGGGACACGGCCACGCAAATCCTGTTGCCCGCGGTGATGCGCGGGAGCAACATTTGATGGCCCAATTGCAAAAACCAGTTGATCTCGACCTGGATGCCGGACAACAATTGCGACCCCACCGATTCGAGACCTTCGTGCAACGAACAACCTTGCACGACGCGCCTCTTGAACTTTCCCACCATGTCATTGTGTAACCCAACCTAGCCACACATCCCTCCGCCCCCGGCTGGATGTGCACGCACCACATCGCAGCCAGCGCCAATGGGACACGCGTGTGTCACAGACCCTGGTTTTTTTGCCGGGGTTTTTTGTTTCTGGGCCGACACTGCGTCGCCCCAGAGAGGGCGCTTCATGGACAAGAATTTTGAACACCTGCGCGAGCACATCGCTGTGCGGAGCCTTCGCCTGGCAGAAATTGCCAGTGAACTGAAGGCCGAGTTGGTTGGCATCGATGGCGCCATTGACCGTGCCATCGAATCGGTTCGGGCCTGGTACGTCTTGCCGGAAATCATCACCCGCCCCGTCATTGTTTGCTTGTGGGGCCTGACCGGCACTGGCAAGACCCAGCTCACACGCCTGATGGCCCGCAAACTGGGTTTTTACGATCGTTTCGTCGAAGTCCAGATGGATGGATTCTCGAACGGCTACGCGTCGGGCAACACCCTGTCGGGATTGCTCTGCGAGTCCGGCATCGAAGAAGGCGCTCCCGGCATTCTGGTTCTCGACGAGTTCCAGCGCTTTCGCACCATCGATGCCCTCGGCGAGGACATCAAGGTCGAGCGTTACATGGACGTGTGGGCCCTGTTGTCCGATGGCCGTCTGTCACCTTCGATCGCGTTCATCGCCGAACTGGAGCGGTCCATCGCCGACGCCCTGTACTACGAAGACCGCAAGAAATCGCGCAAGGACGACGGCCTCAAAACCAAGGGCAAAGATGCGCCGGCATACAACTTGTCCCCGCATGAGGCGGCGGACTTCAAACAGTCCTTGAAACTCAAGGAACCTGTGATGGAAATCATGCGCTGGACCCTCGACGAGATTCACGGGCGGACCCGCGTTTTCCGGGAGCAGGAGCAACACTGGGATACCGACTACTCCAGGCTGTTGATCTTCGTGTGCGGCAACTTGGACGAAATGTACGAAGACACCGCCAAACGCATCACCGATTGCGACACCGATGCGGACATCTTTCATGTGCAGACAAAGGCCTTGTCCATGATTGACGTTAAGCGCGCGCTGGGCCAGCGCTTCAAGCCCGAACAGATCGCCCGACTGGGCAACAACCATGTGATCTTTGCCAGTTTCAGCCGCGCCACCTTCGAAAAGCTGATTGCGGTGACGAGCCAGCGCTATCTGACCGATATTCGCAACGTATCCGGAATCCAGTTCACGCTTGCACCGGAACTGATGGCTGAAATCTATGCCAACTCGGTGTTTCCTGCCCAGGGCACCAGGCCGGTTTTTTCCTCCATCCATGCCGTCTTGAGCGCGCCGCTGGTGAGTTTCACCCTCTGGGCACTGCAACATGGCGCCCAGACAGGAGACGTGCTTGCCATCACCGTGGATGCGCAGCGCAAAAACCTGCTGTGCCACTTCCGGGACGCACGCCATCTTTGCCCGGTCGCGTTTGAACTCAACGGGCTGAAGCAGCGCACCGATGCCAATTTCCGCGCACTGCTTGCCGTGCACGAAGCCGGGCACGCGCTTGTCTACTGCGCGCTGTACGGCCACCCCCCGCAAGAGCTGAAAATCAACGTCGCGTCTTTCAAAGGGGGGTACAACAGCTACTGCGCGGTCGACGCAGAATCAGGACGAAACATCCTCGACAAGGTGTGTGTCTGCCTGGGCGGGTTCGCAGCCGAAACGCTGGTCTTTGGCGTGCAGGCGCGCACCTCGGGATCAGAAAGCGACATCAAGAAAGCAACCCAATTCACCGCCGGGTATGTGCGCCAACTGGGCCTGGGCTCCCGACTGGGCAAGGTCGACGTAGCGAGCGAGAGCGGGGAGAACATCAACACCGATGTGCATCCCACCAATTGTGAAATCGAAGACCTGCTGCAACTCCAGCTCCAACGGGCCGACCATTTGCTGCGGGCAAACCGCCAGGCTTTCACCCGCATCACACGCGCACTTGAGACACATGGGCAAGTGTCGAGGGAAGAACTCGCCGACTGGCTTCAATTGCCGGTGCATAGCGCGTCCAGCGTTCTGGAGCCTTATGCACAGCTGCTGCGGCAATTCGGCGCTGGCCAAGCGGGCGCCGACATGGGGGTGCCAGGGCTTGTTTCGGCCGACGCCACAGACATCGGCGGGCTGCTCACGGCGAACGCTTGGTAGTGCGGCAGACCAGCACCATCCGTCGGCGGCGTCGCCCGCAGTGTCAACGCGGCTGCAAGTGCTCGCCCAGAAACTGCAACAACACTGGCTGGACGATCTGCGATCCCCAGCCATTGAAGTTGTAGTCGAACCCGTGTTGCGCGTAGGGAATCAGCAGGCTGCGGTGGCGCACCCGCGCATCGGACAGGCCTTGGGCCAGCCGATGCATATTTTCTACCCGCACCAGCTGGTCGGTGCCGCTGTGCACCAGCAAGGTTGGCGGCGTCTTGGCTTGTACATGGCGGACCGGCGATGCGATTGCATAGGGCCCGGCCGCTGTTTGCGGCGTTCCGCCCAGCAAGCGGCGCAGCGTGGCCGGCCCGTCCAATACCTGCTGGTTCGCCGGGTTGTCGTAGTCCCACAGCATGTCCACCGGGGCATAAAAACCGACGGCAGCGCGCACAGCCGTGCCGTCACCGGCCAGCCCCGGGCAGCTGGACGGCAACTCCGCCACCCCCTCGGTGTAGGCGGCCAGCAGGGCCAGGTGGCCACCGGCGGAACGCCCGAGCAGTGCCAGACGGTCTGGGTCGACGCCGTACACCGCGGCGTTTTTCCTGACCCAGGCCACGGCGCACTTGACGTCGCCGGTGGCGGTCTGCCAATTGGGCTGCGGGTGCAGCCGGTACTGGATGTCGAACACCGCGTAGCCGTTCTGATTGAGCCAGTGGTTCCAGTCGGGAAAGTCGCTCTTGTTGCCGCTGTCCCAGCCCCCGCCATGCACCACGATGACCGCGGGGCGTGCCCCCTGCTTGCCGGGCGCCGGCAGGAACACATCGAGCTGAAGTGCCTGGCCCGCCACCTGGTGGTAGATAACGGTCTGCGGTGCGGCGCCCTTCGGCTTGTCCAGCACCCCCCACAGATACCGCGCCAACGACAGTGGCACTTCGTTGGTGCTGGCCACCTGCAGCGCGGATACCAGCGGATAGGCACCCAAACCAGCGGCACAGGCCGCCAGCACCATGGCGCAGACCGCTGCAGTCGATCTGCGCAATCGCTGCGACGCGATGCCCAGGGCCATTCCTGCCAGGCCCATCGCCGCGAACCAGAGCCCCCATTCGCTCGCGCCCACCGCCAGTTGCCACACCAGATGGTGCGGCGCAGGCAGGACGATCCACACGGTGAGGATGAAGGCGCAAAAACCCAGGGGCAAGGCAATGGTGGCTGAAACAGGCCAGTGCTTCATGCTGTGGCTCCGACCGCCTGACCACTGCCAATTGGGGTCATGGCCATTGAAAAAGGCAGCCGGCAGGTTGGCTTGGCCAATATGCTGCGCATGCCCGCGCACCGTGCCGCGCGCGGCTGCCCGATACCGGCCAAGCCGTCGACAATGCACCTGTCAATCTGTGGATACAACACACCGTTACCATGCCTGCATGATGCACCAACACAAACAAGCGGCTTCGGCTGGCGCAAGGGCGCCGGCACATCGTGCAAAGAGCCGTGCTGCGGTGCCGGGCGCCGCCATGGCACGGACGGGGGTCGCTCCCGCGTTCCTGGCGCTCGCCGTCGCTGCGCTGCTGGCTGGCTGCGCCAGAACACCGGTGCCCGGCGCACCAACCGCAGGGGGACTGGCAACCAGTGCCGCATTGGTTTGCACGGTGGTTACCAACTGTGTCAGTTCGGCGGGCAGCACCGAACTGCCTGCACTGCGATATCGCGGCACGCTGGAAGACGGCGTCAAGGCCTTGAAGTCGACGCTGGCGAGTTTTCCAGAGGCGCAGATAGTTCGCGACGGCGCCCTCGACATCGGGACCATCTTCACGACCGCGTCCGGCTTCCGTGACGAAGTCGACTTCAGGATCGATCCAGACTCAGGGCGCATCGACTTTCGCTCACGCTCCCTGCTGGGCCTGTTCGATTTCGGCAAGAACCGCTCGCGGATGCTGGACTTCACGGCGCGATTCGCCCGCCAACCCGCAGCTGTGTCGGCCGGTCCGGGATAGACCTTGCACCGGGGGAATTCGCCTTCCCTGCATCCCAGGCATAGTCGGCAATCCGGCGACCTGCCGCTGACGGGGCGTGACGCGCAAGCGGCCGAACTGCAGCCAGGTCGCCCTCGCCACATCGGTGCTGCCGCGCGATTTTGGCCCGGCGCATCCGTACGCTGCCCCAGCGGCGGCCGGCCTTACCTCGCCCGCATGCGGTTGTTCTTCGCGTTGTGCTCGAGTTCACACAGGCCAAGTTCCTCCATCAGCGGCGCAATGTAGACGCCAAAACGCCCGCGCAGGCCCTTCTTCAGGCCGCGCGGGGTCAGGGGTCAGGTCTTGTATTGCAACATTTCTCGCGATGGGCCAGCCGGCGGATGAAACAGTCACTACCCGAGTCCCGTTGCAGGCTCCAACTGCATCAAACAGGCCTGTCGGGCCGTAGCCTGGGAGTTGCAATGTACGCCAATGTTGCAAAACAAGACCTGACCCCAGGACCCCGCAAGACCTGACCCCAGGACCCGATGTTGCAATACAAGACCTGACCCCAGGACCCGTGTGACGCGCATGGCCCAAACCCGACTCAGGCCCGAGGGACGCACTCGATGCCCACCAACCATTGGCTGGCAGCAAATCGCTGTGTTTTATCCAGGCTTGCAAAATGGGTGATGTCGCTGCGCGCGGCCACGGCCAGATGCAGGGCATCGGCGCCGCGCACAAGGCAACTCAGGCGAGGCAATGTGCGCTGTATGGCGGCATAGTCTTCGCGTAGCACCGCGATGCGATGCAGCGCGCCCTGGCCAACAAGATCCTTGAGTGTCTGACCGACCACATGGGCCACCTCCGGCGGCGTTTCGCCACGCATCACCTTGGCCTGCAAGGCGCAAGCGAATTCGGCCATCGTCCAGTCGCTCACGCAGACCTGTTGCCAACGCGGGGCTTGGAGCAAAGCCATGGCCACCGCTTGCAGGGGCTCATTGCTGAACGCAGACACCAGCACGCTGGTGTCGACGTACACCCTGTCAGCCACCGCTAGAAGCGCTCATTGGCGGCGCGCCAGTCGGCCACAAAGCCGCCCAGGCCAGCGCTTTGGGCACCGCCCTTGTCCGTGGCTTTGAAGGGCCTGGATTTCATGGCGATGGCGGTGATGTCTGGAAATGGTGCACGCTGCGGCGTGTTGACAATGGCTATCAGGCGGTAGGCCGGTTTTCCACGGGTCGTGATGATGACATCTTCCCCCGCATCAGCGTGCTGGGCGATGGCAGAGAACTTGGCCTTGATTTGTGCAACGCTGACTTGCATGATGGTGCGTGAAGTTGGATTGCCAGTTGACTATTCAGATGGTCAAGTATAGCCATTGAATTTCAGCTCACTTGCCCGTTCACAGCAGCCATCCAGAGCGGCGAGGCACGCCCGGGCGACGGGGCTGGCCCAAAAACACTGCTGCCAACCAAGCCGGTCAAGTGCAGACCACGGAGATGCATGCAGGCACCAGCACAGACCCGCCCGCAACCCATCGCCGACCTGCCCAACCTGGCCGGAAGTCTGCCGCCGCCCTGCAACCTGCAGGTATCACCGAAGTGCGTGAATCGCCAACGGCGAAACACCACCTGACAGCGCCGCATCCAGCGCAGTCAGGTCGAGCGGGAGCTGCGTGGGTCAGCGGCAAGGGAACAGGCGCCATAGGAACCGTGGTTGAGAAACACGGAGTCGGGGTCGAGAACGAAGCGTTGTTTCGTGGCGCGTTGCAGGGGGTTCGGTTGGGAGTTGTCCGGGAGCTTGCCTCAGGTGGGCCGCAAAGGCGGAAATCGCGTCGGCTCGTCCGAGGGCGTCCACACTGCGTATTTGTGCATGCACAACGCAAACAAGGCGCTGTCCTGCCAGCCGTTCAGCCAACGCCGCATGGCCGGCAAGGGTGCCTCGCGCCACCAGGCAGGGTCCACGCCAGCGAATTGGCGCACGAAGGGGAACACGGCGACGTCGGCCCAGCACGGCAGACTGCCACCGAGGTAGTCGGCCCTGGCCAGTGCCGCCTCCAGCGGTTCGATCAGGCAGGCCACGGCCTCATCGCGGTAGGCGGCTTGGCTGCGTTGAGGATGCCGGTTGGCGTATTTGTAGCGGTCCAGTGCGTGCTTGAAGTCACCATCGTTGGTGTCCACCAGCCGCTGGTTGAGACCCGCGTCGCCGCGCGCGAGCCAGCGGTCGCCGTCGCTCTGGGCCAGGGCCCAACGCATGATGTCCAGGCTGTGCACCAGCACCGCACCTGGCCCAGCGTCGAGCACTGGCACGGTGGCAGCCGATGACACAGCCAGCAGGGCCGGCGGTTTGCGTTTCAGGTCCACCTCGCGCAGTTCGACCGGCACACCCGCCTGGCACAACGCCAGCCGCGCCCGGATCGCATAAGGACAGCGCCGGAACGAATACAGGATGGGCAAGGTGTTCATGGCAACGGCCATTCCTCGGCGCTTTGCCAACGGCAGGATGGGCAAGTCCGCTGCTGCCGCACCCCGACCCCTTGTCCGGCACAACACATGCTCAAAGGCCTATCCGCTGCGACAGGACGGCCGGGACCACGGTGGGTGCGTCGCCGAGCACGATCAACTGTGCCAGCCGGGCACAAGCCAGGTCGGCATGCGTGTTGTCTGCGGCATGCACGGTTGCCAACAGCTCGCCCGCCTCCACACGCTGGCCCAAACCGACCACCTCGGTGAGCCCCACGCGGTGGTCGACGCTGTCGCTGGCCACCCGCCGGCCACCGCCGAGCTCGATCACCAGCAAGCCGATGTCACGCGTCGCCATCGCTTGAACCCAGCCACTGCGCTGCGCGACAACAACCCGTTGTACCGGTGCCGGCACCAGGTAGTGGGTGCCACGTTCCACGAAATCCACCGGCCCGCCCAATGCTGCCACCATGCGTGCGAATCGCTCCAGCGCCGAGCCGTCCGCCAGCGCGCGGTCGACCAGCACCAGTGCCTGCGCCGTGTCGGACGCCAGCTTGCCCAGCACCAGCATCTCTGCCGCCAGGGCCCGGGTGACCTCCAGCAGGCGTGGCTCGCGGCGGGCGCCGGTCAGGAAGTCGAGCGCCTCCAGCACTTCGAGCGCATTGCCGCAACTGTGGCCCAGCACCTGGTTCATGTCGGTGAGCAAGGCCCGTGTGGGCAGGCCGGCGCCGTTGGCCACATCCACCAGCGATTGGGCAAGCGCCCGGGCCATCCCGGGTGTGGCGGCGAACGCGCCGTTGCCGACTTTCACGTCCAGCACCAGGCCCTGCAGCCCGGCGGCCAGCTTCTTGGACAGGATGCTGGCGGTGATCAACGGTATCGATTCCACCGTGGCAGTGACATCGCGGATGGCATACAGGCGCCGGTCGGCCGGCGCCAGTGTGGCGGTCTGGCCGATGATGGCGCAGCCGGCACCGCGCAGCGCAGCGCGCAGTCGCGAGGTATCCGGAGCGGTCTGGTAACCCGGGATGCTGTCCATCTTGTCGAGTGTGCCGCCGGTGTGGCCCAGGCCGCGGCCGGAAATCATGGGCACGAAACCACCGCAGGCGGCGACGATCGGGGCCAGCATCAGGCTGACCTTGTCACCCACGCCGCCGGTGGAATGTTTGTCCAGCACCGGCCCGCCGAGCTTGGCGCCGGCCCAGTCCATCACCTCGCCCGAATCGGTCATTGCTCGGGTCAGGGCGACGGTCTCGGTGGTGGAGAAACCCTGCAAGAAAATGGCCATTGCCATCGCGGCGCATTGGGCGTCGCTCCAGCCGCCGTCGACCAGGCCGCGCACGAAGTCGTCGATCTGGGCGGCCGGCAGCGCCTGGCCGTCACGCTTGCGCCGGATGACTTCCTGGGCGAGCATGTCTGGTTTCAGTACCGGTCGGGCGCCGCCAAGGGTGCCGCGCCCCCGCCCAGCACAGCCTCGATGTCGCCCAGCAGGCTGCTGGCGCCGATACGCAGGCGCGCCGGCATCAAGGCCAGTGGGCCCAGGATATCTTGCACCAGAGAGAAGTAAGCAGTGGCTTCTGCAACCGTCCGGATACCACCTGAGGCCTTGAAACCTACCCGTGCAGCAGCAACAGGGTCAGCCGCAATGGCACGCAACATGGCCCGTGCCGCATCCAGCGTGGCGCTCACCGGTGTCTTGCCGGTGCTGGTCTTCAGGAAGTCAGCGCCCGCTTCGATGCTGAGTTCGGATGCACGGCGGACCAGGGCTTCGGTCTGCAGCGCACCTGTCTCCAGGATCACCTTGAGGCGCAGGCCGGGGCAGGCCGTGCGCACGGCCTGCAACAACGCGCGCACCGCAATTTCGTCCCCAGCCATCAGGCGCGCATAGGGCAAGACCACGTCAACCTCCTGCGCACCGGCACGCACGATTTCCTGGGTATCGCGCACGGCGCGCGCAAGGTCGGCGCTGCCGTCGGGGAAGTTGGCCACGGCGGCGACTGCAATGCCTGCAGGGACGTTGCGCCGGGCGAAAGCGGCGAACCGTGGCCACACACACACGGCCGCCGTGTCACCGAACGGTCCGTGCGCCCGGGCGCACAAGCTGGCGACATCGGCCTCGGTGTCGGCGTCGTTCAGGCTGGTCAGGTCGAGGCAGCGCAGCGCCAGGCGTGCTTGCGCCAGCGAATCAGCTTGGTCCGGCATCTGGTGCGCCTCCCAGTGGAATCGATCGGATCACTGCGGCCAGCAGGCCACCGGCACGTTCGCTCGCGGCCTTGGCTGCTGACAGGGTCAGCGCATGGCTGAGCGGCTCATCGGACAGGCCGGCGGCCATGTTGGTGATCAGTGACAGCGCCAGCACGCGCATGCCGGCATGGCGCGCAATCAGGGTCTCGGGCACCGTGCTCATGCCAACGGCATCTGCGCCCAGCAGTTTGAACGCGCGGATCTCAGCCGGGGTTTCGAATTGCGGGCCGAAGCACCACAGGTACACACCTTCATGCAGGTGCACACCGAGGCGCGTGGCCACCCGGCGCGCACCCAGGCGCAAGGCACGGTCGTAGGCGTCGGCCATGCCGACAAAACGCTCCGAGCCGCACTCCCCCACCAGCGGCGAGCGTTGCGGCAGGTTGATATGGTCGGACACCAGCATCAGGCTGCCCGGCCCCATGTCGGCATTCAGACTGCCGGCGGCGTTGGTCTGGACCAGCACCTCGCAACCCAGCGCATGCAGGCAACGCAGCGGAACCTTCATGCCGTCCACCGTCCCGGTTTCGTAGCCGTGTTTGCGCCCGCCCATCACCGCCACATCGACGGCGCCCAGACGCCCGAGCCAGAGTTCACCCGCGTGCCCCTCCACGCTGGCCTGCGGAAAACCCGGCAGGTCGGCATAAGGAATGCGGATTGCGCCGGCCATGTGGTCTGTAACGCCGCCCCAGCCGGAACCGAGCACGACGGCCACGCGGGGCAACACGCCGGGCGCGCGGGCACGCAGCGCCACAACTGCGTCGCCCACGTCTGCCGCAGTGGCGTCGGGTGGCCGCGGGGTGCTCACTGGTGTACCTTCGCGCTGCGCGCGGCGAGGTGGTCGGGCCCGAAACTGTGGGGCAACAACTGGTCGAGCGTGAAGGCGGCGCGCACCTGCTGCGCGTTGGCGATCAGGACGGGCGTGTCGGGTGCGGCGAATTCACGGATTTTCTGGCGGCAGCCGCCGCACGGGGTGACCAAGCCATCACCCTGCCCTGCCACCAGCACCGCGCGCACCTCGGTGCCGCCAGCCAGCACCATCGCGCTCAGCGCACCGGCTTCGGCACACACCCCTTGCGGGTAGGCGGCGTTCTCGACATTGCAGCCGGCATGAATGCGTCCCTGCGCATCGAGCACCGCCGCGCCGACCAGGAACTTCGAATACGGCGCATGGGCCTGGCCCATGGCTTTGACTGCCGCGGCGAACAGCGCGTCACGTTGGGTGCCCGTCAGGGCGGGGGTTGCGCCATGGGCCATGGTTCAGCGGTCCTTGATGTAGGGTTTGCCCAGCGCCTGGGGCGCCACGGTACGGCCGATGAAACCGGCCAGAAGAACCACCGTCAACAGGTAGGGCAAGGCCTGTACCGCCTGCACCGGCACCTCGCCGATGCCCGGCAACTGCACGCCCTGCAGGCGGATCGCCACTGCGTCCAGAAAACCGAACAACAGGCAGGCCCAGAATGCCCCCACCGGATGCCATTTGCCAAAAATAAGCGCCGCCAGCGCCATAAAGCCGCGACCTGCGGTCATGTTCGGCACAAAGGACGCGTTCTGCGCCAGCACCAGGTAACTTCCGGCCAGGCCGCACAACATGCCGTTGAGAGTCAGCGCCGCATAACGCATGCGCGTCACCGACACACCGGCTGCGTCGACCATGTGCGCGTTCTCGCCCACCGCGCGCAGGCGCAGGCCGAAACGGGTGCGGAACAAAAGCCACCAGACCGCAGGCACCAGCGCCAGCGTGGCGTAGACCATGATGTTGTGGCTCAGCAGCCCGTCGCCGATGATCGGCCCGAGCACCGCAATGCCCGTGAACCAGCCGGCCGCCTGCGGCATCACGGCCTGCAGGCGCACCTCTGAGGTGACCGGCGGTGTCTGCCCGCCCTGTGCGAACCACGCAATGCCCAGCACGGCCGTCATGCCGACGGCGATGATGTTCACGGCCACACCCGAGACCACCTGGTCGCCGCGGTGGCTGACACAGGCCAAACCATGCAGCCAGGACAACATGACGGTGGTGCCAAGCGCCGCCAGCAGGGCCACGGCGGTGGAGCCTGACGTGACACCGGCGGCCCCGGCCGCAAATGCGGCAAACAGCATCTTGCCCTCCAGGCCGATATCGATCACGCCGGCGCGCTCGGACAACAAACCCGCGAGAGCGCACAGAATCAGCGGCGTGGACACCCGCAAGGTGGAGGCGAGCAAGGCGCCGATCAGCGCGTCATCCACGGGTTGACTCCTTGGGTGCGCCACGCAAGGCACCGATCGCCGATGTGACCCAGGGGGCCAGCACATAGGCCATGGCGCCGGAGAACAGCACGATGAAACCCTGCAGCATCACCACCATGTCGCGGCTGAAACCCTTGACCTCGAAACTCACCTCGGCACCGCCCTGGAACAGCGCGCCAAACAGCAGGCTCGCCAGCACGATGCCCAACGGATGGTTGCGCCCCATCAGCGCCACCGCGATGCCGGTGAACCCCGCACCGCTCACATATTCGAGCATCAGGCGCCCGGTGACACCTGCGATCTCGTTCATGCCGACCATGCCGGCGAGTGCGCCCGAGACCGCCATCGCCACCATCACCTGGTGCTTGGGGTTGATGCCGGCATACGCCGCGGCACTGGCGCTGGCGCCAGTGGCGCGCAGGTCGTAACCGGCCCGCGTGCGCCACAGCAGCAGGTACACCGCCACGCAGGCCAGCAAGGCCAGGAACAGGCTGGTGTTGAGTGGTGAGGCCGGCCACTCGACACCGAACAGCGCCATGAAGTCGACCATGCTGGGCAGTTTGGCCGACGGCGCGAACGCGGCCGTCTCGACCGCCATGCTGCCAGGCACCTTGAAATGGTTGACCAGCAGGTACACCAGCAAACTGCTGGCAAGAAAGTTGAACATGATGGTGGTGATCACGATGTGGCTGCCCCGGTAGGCCTGCAGGTAGGCCGGCACCACGGCCCACACCATCCCGAACAGCGCACCCGCCAATACCATCAGGGGCAGCATCACCCAGGCCGGCAGCGTGCCGGACAACCACAACGCAACCAGCCCGGTGCCAAGGCCTCCGAGGATGGCCTGCCCCTCGCCTCCGATGTTGAACAGGCCGCCATGGAAAGCCACCGACACGGCAAGCCCGGTGAAGATGAAGGTGGTGGTGTAGTACAGCGTGTAACTCAGGCCACGTTCGGTGCCGAACGCGCCGTGGATGAGCACCCGGATCACCTCCAGCGGGTTCTGTCCCACCAGCGCCACCATGGCGCCGGCGGCCAGCAGCGCCACCGCCAGGTTGACAACCGGCAACAGAAACAGATCGGCCCAGCGCGGCAATGGCTGGCCGGCAAGGCTCATGGGGAAACCTCCATGCTGCGCATTGCGGTGCCATTCGCCTTGGGAGCGGCCCGGCGGCTCACGCTGCTCCCCCGACCATCAGCATCCCCAGCTTGGCCTCGGTGCACTGCGCGATCGGCAACTCGCCGGCGATGCGCCCCTGGTTCATGACGATGACACGGTCGGCCAGCGCCAGGATTTCGTCGAGTTCGCTCGACACCACCAGCACCGCGCAACCGGCGTCCCGCATGCTGCGCAGTTGCGAATAGATGAATTCGATGGCGCCGATGTCCACACCGCGGGTGGGTTGCCCGACCAGCAGCACCCGGGGCGCCTGGCCGAGTTCGCGCGCAAGCACCAGCTTTTGCTGGTTGCCGCCCGAGAAACTCGCACTCAGCAGGTGCGCATTGCGCGGGCGCACATCGAAACGCTGCATCATGTCGACCGTGGCAGTGTGCATGTGCGGATGGTTCATCCAGCCCTGGCGGCAATACAGCGGCAACCACTCGTAACCGAGCACAGCCGATTCCCAGGCCTCGAAACCCATGACCATGGCGCGTTCGTGGCGGTCCTCCGGCACATGGGCAACGCCCAGTTTGCGTGCGGTGCGCGGCGTCAACCAGGCGCCGGGCTTGAATGTTGCGCCCGCCACCTGCAGCGCGCCGCCACTGGGTGCGAGCAGGCCGGACAGGACCTCGAGCAGTTCACTCTGGCCGTTGCCCGATACACCAGCCACACCGACGATTTCTCCAGCACGCAGGGCGATACCAACATCCTGCAGACGCACCACCTTGAGCGCGTCGCGCACCACGATGCCGCTGGCATGCATCACCACGTCTCCGGGCGGCTTGTTGGTGTCGCCCTGGCGGCCCATCTGCACCTTGCGCCCGACCATCGCCTCGGCCAGGGACTCGACCGACGTGTCGCCAATGGCCACATCCTGAACCACACGCCCGGCGCGCATCACGGTGACGAAATCGCACAGGCGCATCACCTCCTTGAGCTTGTGGGTGATGAGCAAGATGGTGGTGCCCTGCGAACGCAGCAGCGCCAGCACGCCGAACAACTGCTCGGTTTCCTGGGGGGTGAGGACGGCGGTGGGTTCGTCCAGGATCAGGATGCGCGCACCGCGGTACAGGGTCTTGAGGATTTCCAGTCGCTGGCGGTCACCGACTGGCAGGTCGGCCACCAGCGCGTCGAGGTCCACATGCAGGCCGGTGGACTGCATCAGCGCCGCAAGTTTGCTGCGCACCTGCGCCTCGGCCTTGTGCAGCAGCACATGCGGCTCGGCGCCGAGCATCACGTTCTCCAGCGCAGTGAGCGTGTCGACCAGCATGAAGTGCTGGTGCACCATGCCAATGCCCAGGGCAATTGCCTCGTGGGAATTGCGGATCGTGACCGGTTTTCCGTCGACCCGGATGGTTCCGCTGTCGCTGCTGTAAAAGCCGTACAGCACCGACATCAGGGTGCTCTTGCCGGCGCCGTTTTCGCCCACGATGCCGTGCACGGTGCCGGGCTGCACGCTGAGGTGCACGTCCGCGTTGGCCAGCACCGCGCCAAAACGCTTGTGGACACCGATCATCTCGACCGTGGGGCGGCGAGACACCACGGTCGTCATCGGCTGTCAGTATTTGCAGGCGTTGGCGGCCATGTAGTCGGCCACCTTGATCTTGCCGCTGATGATGTCTGCACGGGCGGCGTCGACCTTCTTCTTCATGTCTGCCGGCACCAGCTTCTCGTTGTTGGCGTCCATCGCGAAACCCACGCCATCTTCCTTGAGGCCCAGCACCGACACGCCGGGCTTGTGGTTCTTGGAGACTTCGTACACCGCCACGTCGACCCGCTTGAGCATGGAGGTCAGCATGGTGCCGGGTTGCAGGTGATTCTGGTTGCTGTCGACCCCGATGGCCAGCTTGCCACCGTCCTTGGCCGCCTGGTAGACGCCCATGCCGGTGCCGCCAGCGGCAGCAAACACGACGTCCGCGCCCTTCGCGAACTGGGCCTTGGCCAATTCGCCGCCGCGCGCCGGGTCGTTCCAGGCCGCGCCGGTGGTCCCGGTCATGTTGGCGAACACCTCGGCCTTGGCATTGGCGAACTTGGCGCCCTGCTCGTACCCGCACTGGAACTTGCGAATCAGCGGAATGTCCATGCCGCCAACAAACCCGACCTTGCCGCTCTTGCTGGCCATGGCGGCCATCATGCCGACCAGAAAGCTGCCTTCCTGCTCCTTGAACACCACCGACTGCACATTGGGCTGCTTGACAACGTCATCGATGATCGCGAACTTGAGCTTGGGGAAATCCTTGGCCACCTTGTCGACAGCCGACGCCATGCTGAAGCTCATGGCAATGATCGGGCTGGCGCCTTTTTCGGCCATGCGGCGGATCGCCTGCTCGCGCTGGGACTCGTTGGACACCTCGAACTCCAGGTACTGTTTGCTGGTTTCCTTCTTCCAGCGCTCCATGCCGTTGTAGGCCGCCTCGTTGAAAGACTTGTCGAATTTGCCGCCAAGGTCATAGATGATGGCGGGCTCGGCATGCGCCTGCATGGCGGCGGTCACTGCCAGGGCCAGCACGGCGAGTTGGGGCTTGAATTTCATGGTCGGACTCTTTCAGGTTTGCAGGAAGGTTTATCGAACGGCGACGGATTGAGGGCAAGCGAGCTTAGCGACGCAAGGGCCCCGGCAGCAATCCGGGCTTACCCGATAACGCGGCAGCGCCCGCCAGGGACTACACGCGGTGCTGCGCATGCAAGCTGCCATCATAACCACCCAGTTTCCGGAACTGGACCGCGATGCTGCTGGCCAGACGGGCATTGTTGAGCACCAGCTCGATGTTGGTGGCCAGGCTGTCGCCGCCGGTCAACTCGGCCACGCGAGCGAGCAGGAACGGGGTCGCCAGCTTGCCGCCAATGCCCTGCGCATCGGCTTCCCACAGCGCCTGTTCAATTGCTGCGTGCACCTGCTCCGGTGGCATCGCTTACGCGTCGGGCACCGGGTTGGCCACCACCATGCCGCCCTGCAGGCCCAGCGTTCACTTGGCATGCATGGCGCGCGCGATCGCCTGCGGATCGTCGAGCCGGTAGTCGACCGAAAACTCGCTTTGCGCGGGGTAGAACGCGGGCAACCGGTGTATGCGCCAGCTCCTGCAAGTCCGCTGACACATCGAAACTCTGTGGCGCACCCCGGTGCACGGCGCCATGGGCACGCACCTCGGCCTCGACCCGCAGTGCGGTCTGCACGTTCTGCGGATACGGCATGCCATGCGCGATGATGGTGGATTCCAGCGCCACCACCGGCTGGGACCGGGGGCCTTGGTTGGCGAGCCGAGAGGGCCGACCAGTTGCCGCCGCTCGTGTCCCCCGCCCTTTGGGCTCCTCCTTTACCTCGCTGCGACAACTGGTCGGCCCTCTCGGCAGCGGAGGTGTTTGGTGCACCGCACTCCAACGGCGTCGCAGGATCAGGTCGGTGGTGCGTTCGGCGCAGCGGCCTGATCCCACACGGGACTACCGGCCCCCGGTTTGTCATGCCATGGGGGAAGATCGCCAGAACCCATTGGCGCGCCTCTCTGGTTGCGCTTCGCGAGGCGAGTTTCGGTGCTGAACACTTTCGGGCAGCTTTGCAGCCTCATGACGCATCCCGGTTGAAAGCCGCATTGTGAAAGCATTGCGCAGCTTGCGTCTGCATCAGCCGTTGCACCGCTGTTACTGTCAGGCCGGGGTGATTGGCCTGCGGCGGGTTGCGCGTTGTTCGTCATACCGTCCCCCAGCGTAGCATGCGCGGCCCGATTGTGGACAATCCCCGCATGTTGAAGACCCCAGACTGGCACCCGGTTGTCCCTGCCCATCTGCTGGGCGCGGGCCAGCGGTTGCTGGCCACCCGGGTGCTGGGCCAAGACCTGGTGGCCTGGCGCAGCACGGACGGTGTTGCCCAGATCTGGCGGGACCGTTGCCCGCACCGGGGCGTGCGCCTGAGCCTGGGGCGCATTCTTGGTGGACGCCTGTCATGCGCCTACCACGGCTGGGAATTCGCGCCCGATACTGGCCGGTGCGAGGCAATTCCCGCACTGGCCGACCTGGCCCGGCTGCCTGGCCAGACGCATGCCAGTGTGTGCGAAACCGCCGAATCGGGCCAGATGGTCTGGGTGCGCCTGGCCGCTGGTACGGCTGCGTCAGTGACCCCGCCACCGGGGGCCAGCCTGCCTGCCCCTGTACCCGGCCGGTTCCTGCGCTCCTTTGCGATCGGCACCTGCCGCGAGGCGCTGCACGCCTGCCTGCACCAGCGCGACTTCCAACCCGACGGTCCGGCCGCCTGGACCGGTGCAATGGCGGGCCAGGCTGTTCGCATGTTCCTCCAGGCGACGCAAGACGACCAGGTCATCGTGCATGCGTGGACGGACGAACTTCCAGCAACGAAGCACCATGCGGGTCTGTTTGCCGCGCTGCGCCGCCTTCGCAGCGATGCCGAATCGGCGATCGGCTGAACCCGGCACGCAGCACCATGCCCTTCACCACCGACGACCCCAACGTACGCCAGGACTGGCTCACGGTGGGCCCGGCCAGCCGCCTGCTGCACAGTTCGGCCCAGGCCCCAGTGCCCACACGCTTGCTGGGTGCGCCGCTGCAGTTGTGGCGTGACGCCGCCGGGCGCCCGCAGTGCCGGGTGCACGGCCGGGCCCTTGCGGTGCAGGAGCGTTACGGCTACCTGTGGGTCTGCAGCGCCGCGACACCCGGGCGCCCGCTGTTCGCGCTGCCGGAATTCGGCGAGCCGGGCCGCCGCATCGTGGACTGCGGCGGCATCGGTGTGGCCACCTCCGGCCTGCGCGTGGTGGAGAACTTCCTGGACATGGGCCATTTCCCGTACGTGCATACCGGCACGCTGGGCAAGGTTCCGCACACCACCGTGGCGCCGTACAGCGTCGAGACCGACCCGCAGACGCAGGAACTCTGGGCGCTGGACTGCCATTTCTACCAGCCGCAGGCTTCGGCCTCCGCAGCCGGCGGCATCGATGCGCAGTACCGCTACCGGGTGATGCAGCCGTTCAGTGCCGCGCTTTACAAGTCGTGCCCGAACCGCCCCGGCGCGCTGGACGTGATCGCACTGTTCATCCAGCCGCTGGACGAGGACCATGTGGTGGCGCATTGCCTGCTCGTGCTGTTCGAAGAGCAGCTGGGTGATGCCGAACTGATCGGTTTTCAGCACATGATCTTCGGCCAGGACAAGCCGATCCTCGAGAGCCAGCGGCCAAGTCGGCTACCCCTGGAAGGCGTGCTCGAGACACACATGCGGTGTGACCTCGCGTCCGTCAGCTACCGGCGCTGGCTCAAGGCGCGTGGCATGCGGTTTGGCGTGTATACAGACGTTGCGGAATGAGCGCCGCGCCGGGCCGCCCCAAGGGCGAATTCAATGATGCGCAACATGGAGGAGACCTGATGACCACCGGCGGCCCTGCCCACGCGCTGCAGCTGTACGACTACGAACTCTCCGGCAACTGCTACAAGGTGCGCCTGCTGCTGAACTGGCTGGGGCTGGGGTACACCCGGATCCCGGTGGACTTTCACCCCGGTCGCGCGCACAGGTCGGCCCACTTCATCGACCACGTGAATGCGCGCGGCCAATTGCCGGTGCTGCAGGACGGCGCGTTCCTGCTGCCAGACGCGCAGGCCATCCTGGTCTACCTGGCCAGCCGTTATGACCCGCACGGACGCTGGTACCCGGCCGATGCGCCGACGCGCGGCCGCATCAGCCTGTGGCTGGCCACGGCCGACGACATCACCCGTACCGTATCGGCCGCGCGCCTGCACCTCGGTTTCGGTTACGCTGCCGACCTCGCCAGCTGCCAGGCAGGCGGCCGCGCCGTGCTGCGCCTGCTCGACGACCAGTTGGCCGAGAACCAATACGCCGCACAGGAGTGGCTGGCAGGCAGCCACCCGACGATTGCCGACATCGCATGTTTTCCCTATGCCGCGCTGGCGGGTGAGGCCGGCATCGACCTGATCGCATTCCCGGCCCTGCAGCGCTGGATCTGGAACCTGCGGCATGTGCCGGGGTTCATTGCGATGCCCGGCATACTAGACCCTGCGCTTTAGCATTGATTGAATGAAACAGGAGCCCACACCATGAAGATACTGATTACCGGCGGCGGCGGATTCGTCGGCGCGCGCCTGGCCCGCACCCTGCTCGCACGCGGCCAGCTGAACGGCCGTTCCATCCGCACACTGGTGCTGGCCGACCAGATCGCGCCGCCGGCCGACCTGCTGGCCGACGCCCGCGTGCAGGGCCGTACCGGCACCCTGCTTGCGCAGTGCGACGACTTGCACCACGAGCCGTTTGACGGCGTGTTCCACCTCGCCTCGGCGGTGTCGGGCGAATGCGAGCTGGATTTCGACCTCGGCATGCGCTCCAACATCGACAGCACACGCGCCCTGCTCGATGCGCTGCGCGCCTCGGGACAGGCGTCGGGCGTGCCGGCCCGGCTGGTGTTTTCCAGCTCGGTCGCTGTGTTCGGCCCCGACGCCAGCGTGCCGCTTGCGGCGCGCGTTGCCGACGACACCCTGCCCGCCCCGCAGACATCCTATGGTGTTCAGAAACTGGTGTGTGAACACCTGGTGGCCGACTACACGCGCAAGGCTTACATCGACGGGCGCGCCGCGCGCCTGATGACCGTGACGGTGCGGCCGGGCAAACCGAACGGCGCGGCCTCGTCCTTCTTCTCGGGCATCATCCGCGAGCCACTGGCAGGTGTGTTATCCGTCTGCCCGGTGGACGACCAGGTGTCGCACCCGATGTCCTCACCCGCACGGGCGGTGGAGGGCCTGATCGCAGTGTTCGAGGCCAGTCGCGAAGCCTTCGGCGGGCGGCTGGCGTTGAACCTGCCGGCGCTCAACGTGCGCGTGTGCGACATGCTCGACGCGCTGGAAGAAGTGGCCGGCCCAAAAGTTCGCGCGCTGGTGCGTTTCGAACGCGACGCGCGCATTGCCGGCATTGTGGCCAACTGGCCCGCCGGCGCCAGCGCGCAGCGTGCAAAACACCTGGGACTGGCACCCGATGGGAGCTTCACCGACATCATCCGGCAATACATCGCCGACTGCCGGCAACGGCCGGACGCGGCGCAGACCCTGGCCGGCCTGGCGGGATAGGCGGGGACTTTCGGCAGATGCACTTAAGGCGCGGATAAGCCGGCACAGCCATAACCCGACCCATGCATACAAACCCTTCATGAAGCGGTTGCGCTCGGGCAAGGACCGGACGGCATCCACGACACAGCGGTCCGTCGAGATGGCCAGTTGCCGGGTCAGGACTTCCAACAACGGCCCGAGGTTCCTGGCCTCGTTGTAAGCCGGCACCACGCAACTGATGGTCGGGCGAGGATGCCCCCACCACCCGCGGAGCCAGGCTGGCAAGGAACTTACTCATGGGCCACCCGCGTGCGCAAAACCATTGGCGGGCCGATGCCGCTGAGCCAGCCCGCCACCAAACCAACCGCTGCCCCGGCAGCCACATCGATCGGGAAATGCAGTCCCAGGCAGACCCGGCTCCAGCCCACCATGCCAGCCAATACCGCCGCGACCAGGGAGACCACCACCCGGCCAGACGAGGCCGCCATTGCAACCGCAAACCCGAATGCCACGCTGGCATGGGTGCTGGGGAAACCGGGCGATGGGCCATGGGTGGTCCAGGATGTGCCCACACCGACCACAAAAGGCCTGGGCATCGGGAACAGTTGCTGGCCCAGGCGCGCGATCACCCAGGCGATGGCCATGGCCCACAGGATCCGGAACACCGCACGCTGGATGCGTGCGTCGCCCACAATCAATGCGCCGACCGCTCCCGCCACCATCCATTGGGGCAACTCGCCCGATGCGAACCGCGCCAACCGCACCAACCAGGACGGCGATGCGGCGGTGGCGTTGATCCACAGGAAAAGGCTGGTGTCGATATCGGGCATTGCGCGGGCCACGGTTAAAGCAAGGACTTGCAGTCTGCACGCCCCACATTACAGGCACATTAAGGCAGGCCCACCGCCGCATGGCGAAACCAAGCCGGCTGCGGGCCGCAGCGCAATGACCGCCGTCGGCTCAGGGGCCGGGGGCCAGGGCAAGCAGCGTGGTGTGCCAGCGCAGAGCGGATAGTCTCGATGCCGCCGGGGCGCCGACTGGCAGGCGGGGGTGCCAGACACGCAGCCGGTGGCTGCCAGCCGGCACGTTGTGCATGGCGATGCTGCCGGGCTTTGCACTGCGGCCGAAACAACGACCTGCCCGTGCCCGGCCCAGACACATCTACACTTCTGTGTTGACCCCGGCCTGCACGCAGCAACCCTGCGGGCAACAGGTCCGGGCGCCCCCCAACATATGGAAGAACAAGCACCATGCTGCTCGATGACCAGGAATGCCAGTTGGTTCTGGTGGACTACCAGGCACGGCTGATGCCCGCCATCTTCGAAGGCACGCAGGTGCTGGCCAATGCCGTGCGCCTTGCCCGGATGGCCCAGGCCATGCAGGTGCCGCTGTTCGGAACCGAGCAGAACCCGGAGAAACTGGGCGAAAACATGCCGGAGCTGCGCACCATCATCACGGAATGCAAGGGCCGCACACTCGCCAAGATGGCGTTCAGCGCCTGCCCCGACGGGCTGGTCGACTGGCTGCGCCCGCCACAGCGGCAGGCAGCCACCGGTGGCAATGCGCGCAGCCTGCCCAGGCACCTGCAAAAAGCCGTGCCGCCGCCTGACCGCCCGGAGCGCAACAGCATCGTCATCGCTGGCTGCGAAACCCATGTCTGCCTGCTTCAGACCGCCCTGGAGTTGCTGGAGCAGGAGTTCGAGGTCTGGGTCGTGACCGACGCCTGCGGTTCGCGCACGGAACGCAACCGCGACGCGGCCTTCGACCGGTTGGCCGGCAACGGCGCGGAACTGGTAACCACCGAGATGGTGGCCTTCGAGTGGCTCCGCACGGCGGAGCACCCGATGTTCAAACCGGTGCAGGCACTGATCAAGTAGGGGCGCAGCAGGCACAGTCCGGCCTGCCAGGCCCTGCTTGTCCCATGCGCATGCGGCCCCACTCTGCACACGTGCACCCTGACTGGCTCTGGGCTGCGGCCTGTGCGTCATTCGGTCTGGCAAGTGCTGCGGTCTGGGTATTCGACCTGTCCGGCGTCCTGGCCTGGCATGCCGGCACCTGGGACCGCCAACCTTGGGTCATTTGGTCAGCGAGCCTGGCCCACCTGTCGGGCGCACACATGGTGGGCAATCTCGCGGCGCTCGGGGTGCTCGCAGTCCTGGGGACCTACCTGCAAGCCGGCCGCGCGGCCGTGGCGGCATGGATGCTCAGCTGGCCCCTGGGCACCGCGGCACTGTGGTGGTGGCCCGAGGTGACGGGTTACAGCGGCCTGTCGGGCCTGTTGTGCGCCGCCGTCGGCGTATTGTGGCGCCATGCGCAGCGGCACCCCTCGACGCGACCGGTCGGTTGGGTGCTGCTGGTGACGATGGCGGTCAAGTTGCTGAGCGAGCAGGCATGGACGCACCCCATCGGGTACGACCCCAATTGGGGGTTCAACGTGGTGTACGCGGCCCACCTGACAGGTTTTGTGATCGGCGCCGCCTGCGCCCAGGCTGCGGCGTGGCGCGCCAGCCGACACCGGTCGGTGGACCACGGCCGCAGGCCATGACATTGGTCAATACCCTGATTGTGCAAATCGCTACGCTGGAGGCTTGTTCAATCAGAAAACGGAAAACAGCCCATGTCCCACTACCACGCAGTTGTCTGGCTCGATCACTCTGAAGCCCACGTGATGCACATCAGCCCGGACGATGTCGAAAAGTCGGTGGTTCACCCGGCGCGTCCGCACCAGCACCTGCACGCCAAAAGCGGCGTGGTGGGCACTGGCCGCAAGGGCGAAGACCAGGCGTATTACCACGCCGTCGCGCATGCGCTCGAGGGCGCCCAGGAGATCCTGATCGTCGGGCCGGCGCAGGCCAAGCTGCAGTTCGTCAAGCACATCCATGTGCATGACCACGGCCTGGTAGACAAGATCATCGGGGTCGAAACCGTGGACCACCCCAGCGACGGTCAACTGGTGGCTTATGCCCGCAAGTACTTTCTGACCAAGGACCAGCTGCTGGGCCAGCCATAGACGGCTGTCCGGCGCAGCACCACGGTGGACTGGCTGCAGAAACTCCCCGGCTTTCAGCGCACGCCTTTTGGGCTGGAGGTTTCCCACAGCGGCGCGCCACGACGGGCGGGCGAAGGTTTCGCTGAAACACCGGCCTTGGCCCACAAACCACGGTGCGTAAATTTGCCTTTACCGGCAACAGCCAGTTGGCAGACGCGGATTTGCAAGCCGCTTTAAAGCCATGGCTGGATCGTCCCGTGGGCCTGGCCGACCTGCGCCAAGCCGGTAACGCGCTGGAGTCGCTGTTTCGAGACAAAGGCTGGCTGGCCAAAGTCACCCTGCCATCGCAAGACGTGTCTGACGGCACGGTGCGCTTTGACATTCTTGTTGCCAAGCGCGGCAGCATTCGTATCACCAGCCAGGGTGCCACCAAACCCGGCACACCCCCATCTGGCCCAGCGCATAGAAGGCCTGCTGGACGCTGCCATGCCGCCCAACGAAGCTTTGAGCCTGCTGCAGTTTGAGCGCGCCCTGCTCATCGCCAATGACATCCCCGGCATGGCCGTCACTGGCAGTCAGCAAGCCGGGGACACCACCGCCAACGCCACCTGCACCAGTGTCAACCTCAACCTGAACGGCTCCCCTGCCAGCCTGATTCCCAGCGACCTGGCCACCGCCAAAACACAGGGCAGTTTTCAGAAAGTGCGCTACAGCGCCAACCGGTTGCAGTCACTGGGGACAAGCCTGGGGCAAGACTATTCGGCGTTTGCGTTCTTCAGCGGGCCACTGGCACGACCAACCCCAATTTGTCAGCGGCTCAGGCGCGAGTCGGCACGAACCCATGTTTGGTCAGCATGGCCGCCCCCATCAGGTCAATTCCGGGCAAGGTTTGCAGCAGCCGCAAGGGTAAGGCGTAACCCGCCTCCATCAAAGAGCGCAGCAACTCCGCGTCAAAGCGGGTGATGCGCGCCTCAAGCCCCTCACTGTGCGCCATGCTCTGGACCAACACAAACCGGTGTGTGGGCTGGCCTTGGAGCGCCCAACACCCGGCGGGTTGTGCGTGGTTTAATTTTCTTGTTTCGCGAATTGCGAAAATTTAGAGTGACAATTCACCAATGCCCAAAAACGTCAATCGTCAACCCACGCTGAAGCCGCAGGATTTGTACGTCCTGTTGGCGCTGGCGGCTTGGGGCGACGCGGCCACCACCTATGCGCAGCTTGCAGCGTTTGCCGAGTTGTCAGTTTCTGAGGTGCATGGTGCGCTCAAGCGCGCTGAGCAGGCACGGCTGATGGCTTTTGACGGCAAACGCCCCCTGCTAATCAAGGCGGCATTCAAAGAGTTCTTGTTCTCAGGCGCCAAATACGCCTTCCCACCCGCGCGCACCACCATGGTGGCTGGCGTGCCAACGGCTTATGCAGCCGCACCGCTGAGTGCCCACATCGCTCCTTCCGCTGACCCGCCACCTGTGTGGCCGTCTGCTTTGGGCAGCCGGCGCGGCATAGGCTTGACACCGCTTTATCCCAGCGTGCCATCGGCCGCCTTGCGAAGCCCCGCTTTGTATGAAAACCTCGCGCTGTTTGATGCCTTGCGCAGCGGTAACGCGCGCGAGCGCAACCTGGCCCAACAGCTTTTTGAGGCCCGTTTGTGAACCCCAACGACCCCAATGTTCAGCGTGTAGAGGTGGTGGCACAGGCACTGGGAAGCCTTTGCCATGCGGTGGTGCTGGTCGGTGGCTGTGCAGCGAGTTTGCTGATTGACTCCCCCACAGCAGCACCCGCCCGCGTCACGTACGACGTGGACTTGATCGTTGAAGTCGCCGCCCTGCAGGGTTACTACGCCGTTGAAAAGCAGTTCGCAGCACTTGGATTTGCCCGCGATCTGGCGCAAGACGCACCCGTCTGCCGCTGGCGAGTGGGCGGCGTGGCGGTTGATCTCATGCCCACAGATGAAGCTGTTTTGGGATTTTCCAACCGTTGGTATGGCGAGGCTGCGGCTTCGGCACTTGCAATCACACTCCCCAGCGGCCAGCCTGTCAATTTGATTTCTGCGCCTGCCTTTTTAGGCACCAAATTTGAAGCCTTTGAGACACGCGGCAAAAGCGACATCTTGAGCAGCCATGACCTTGAAGACATCATCAACCTGGTTGACGGCCGCCGGGAGCTTTTGGCCGAGGTCGCGGCCGCACAACCTGGTCTGCGCGCTTACCTGGCAAAGCGGTTCCAAGGCCTGCAGCAACACACGGATTTCGACAACGCGCTGCCAGGACTGGTGGCGTTTGACGCCCTGTACCAACACCGACTCAAAAACCTGCGAAGCCGCATTGCGGTCATCGCCCAACACGCGCCATTGGGCGCAGAGAACAAAGCCACACCATGAACCACGTCTACAAACTCGTCCGGAGCGCCCAACACCAAGTGTGGGCTGCTGTGTTCGAAATCTCCAGCGGTCTGGCTGGTGCTACTAAAAAATTTTGCTGGTCCTGTCAATCTGGACGGCAACAACGTCACGGTGACTGACGGGGTTGGTGGCTTGATTCTTGGCACCCTGAACGTCAACGGAACCTTTAGCCCGACCAGTACCGGCGGCGGCATCACCCCAAAGTAATGGCACGACGTTCACACCAGCATCAACGCAAACACAAACCCAGTTCGTCGCAGTTGCAGTGCTGACACCGGCGTTTAACCTGCCGACGACCGGGTTTACTTTGACAATTCCGACGAGTCCTATGAGCTTCCCTAGGCCAAAGGTAAGCTCGCAAAGCGCGGGGGGCTCTCAGGCGCGCCCAGTCGCGGCCATTGCTGCCAGCGGCTCGGTGGTGGTGATGCAGGTGCGCGATGCGGCTACCGGTTCGCCCGGTTTGATTCAAGTCGAGGTGAGCGGACAATCCCTGCGCAGCGATGGTTTTGAGTTCTCGGTACCCGGCCAGGCCGCACAGACCCTGAAAAACCAGCCGACGGCCCCTGAAGCCTTGCTGGACAACGAGCATCCTGGTGGACCCCATCAAGGGCAAGACCACTCTTTTCAGCTTGGCCAGCATCCAGATTGAAATTCAGGATCTAACCGGTATCAAAACAGACGTGTCAACGCCGCTGGCCTTGCACGAGCGCTTTCGTGACAGTGTCATTGCTGAATCTACTCGACAGCATAGTGCTGACGATCAAATAACAACCCGACAAGACCGCCAGTGTCGTGCTTCGTTCTGTTTGGAACTCAAGCGGCTTTGAAGTCCTTGACCCGGTGCGGCTTGAGACCATGCGTTTGCCAGATGCGCTGCACCGTGGTGTCGCTCACGCCAACGTCCGCGGCTTGAACCCGCCCCGCGGCGCGTGTTTGCATCGCCGGGTTGCGCGTTCACCAATCGGTGCGCTGATCGAACACGGCACCGTGCGTTGTCTGGGATGACCCGCCCCTGCCCGGTTTGATCCGGGCTGGGCGTGACCCATAGAATCCATCAACAGAACTTGATGGTCCGTCTGCCTTTGACTGCATCCGAATCCCCACCCGATGCCGGGAGATCTCGGCGCCGATGTGCTCACCTACAACGTCCGGCCCCAGGCCATGGAGCGGCTCGGGCTGGGTTACGAAACCCTGGCGGCCTTGAATCTGCGCCTGAACACCCTGTACCCATCCACCAAGGAAAACCATGAACACCGTACCAGCGCCCGAAGCTGCACCCGCATCCACAGGCAGCCCGGCCGAACTTTTGAGCGAGATGCGTGGCCCTGTGATGTGGCTCACGATCAACCGCGAGGAGCGGCGCAACGCCATCAGCCCCGGTGTGCTGGCCGGCCTGAGCGAGGCACTGGCGCGTGCCAACCGGGAGCGCACCGTGCGGGCGGTCGTGATCACCGGTGCTGGCAACCGGGCATTCTGCGCCGGCGCCGACCTGCAAAGCGGCAAGTCCTTCAAGTTCGACTATTCGGAGCCACATGCCGGTTTCGCCAACCTGTTTCGCCAGGCCAAACAGTCCACCGTGCCGCTGATCGCGCGTGTCAATGGCGCCTGCATGGCGGGTGGCATGGGCATCATGGGCATGTGCGACATGGCGGTGTCGACCCCGCAGGCGATTTTCGGCCTGCCGGAGGTGAAGGTCGGCATCTTCCCGGCGCAGGTATTGAGCGTGATTGGCAACCTGCTGCCGCGCCGCGTGCTGGCCGAGATGTGCCTGACCGGTGAGCCGATCACGGCAGTGCAGGCACTGGAGTACCGGCTGATCAACAACATCAGCGAAGACCTCGACGCCGGCGTCGAATGGCTGCTCGGCCGCATGCTCGACAAGTCGCCGGCGGCGATCCGGCGCGGCCTGTACACCATGAAGAAGATTGAAGCGATGGCATTCGAGGAGTCGATGTCTTTCACCGAGAGCCAGATCGGCCTGTTCGCGCTGACGCAGGACGCCGCCGAGGGCCAACTCGCGTTCCGCGAGAAACGCAAGCCGGTGTGGACCGGCAGCTGACGTGCGCGCCGCACAATTCCAACGAAGAGGAAAGCCATGACAGACCAGCAAAACAACAGCAAGCTGCACCGGACCGTGCGCATCGGTGGCGCATCGGGTTTCTGGGGCGACAGCAGCGTGGGGGCACCACAACTGGTGCAAAGCGGCGCGATCGACTACCTGGTGTTTGACTACCTGGCCGAACTCACCATGTCGATCCTCGCCGGCGCCCGCCTGAAGAAGCCCGAAATGGGCTACGCCACCGATTTCGTATCGGTCGCGATGAAGGCGGTTTTGCGCGATGTCGTGGCCCGTGGCATCCGGGTCGTGAGCAACGCCGGCGGCGTGAACCCGCAGGCGTGCGCCGCGGCACTTGCCGCGTTGGCCGCAGAGCAGGGCGTGGCGCTGAAGATTGCCATCGTCACCGGTGACGACGTGATGCCCCAGCTGGCGCAATTGCGCGAGGCAGCCGAGCCGGTGCGCGAAATGCAGACCGGCGCCGCATTGCCGAAGCAGGTTCTCACCGCCAACGCGTACCTCGGCGCCCTGCCGATCAAAGCGGCGCTGGACGCCGGCGCGCAGGTGGTCATCACCGGGCGCTGTGTGGATTCGGCGGTGACCCTGGGGGTGTTGATGCACGAGTTCGGGTGGGGCGCGGCCGACTTCGACCACCTGGCTGCGGGCAGCCTGGCCGGCCACATCATCGAGTGCGGCTGCCAGGCCACCGGCGGCCTGCACACCGACTGGGACACCGTGCCCGACTGGGCCGGCATCGGGTACCCGATCGTCGAGTGCCACGCCGACGGCAGTTTTGTCTGCACCAAGCCCGCTGGCACCGGCGGCTTGGTCACGCCGGCGGTGATCGCCGAGCAGATGCTCTACGAGATCGGCGACCCGGCCAGCTACATCCTGCCCGACGTGGTCTGCGATTTCACGCAGGTCGTGCTGGCACAGGCCGGGGAACACCGGGTTGCGGTGCGTGGTGCGCGGGGGCGCGCACCGACCGACACCTACAAGGTCAGCGCCACGCACATGGAAGGCTTCAAGACCTCGGCCCAACTCACCATCGTCGGATTCGACGCCGTGGCCAAGGCGCGGCGCACCGGGGCGGCGATCATCGAGCGCACCAGCGCGCTGCTCGCCCGGGCCGGCTTGCCGCCGTACACGGCCACCCGCATCGAGGTATTGGGAGCCGAGTCCTGTTACGGCCCGCATGCCCGCGCCCTGGAAACCCGCGAAGCCATCCTGCGGATAACTGCCACGCACCAGCGCAAAGAAGCACTGGACCTGCTGGCCCGCGAAGTGGCGCCTGCGGGAACCTCCTGGTCGCCTGGCACCACCGGTTCCGGCGGTGGCCGTGCATCCGCGTCGCCGTCGATACGGCAATATGCGTTCCTGCTGCCGAAGTCGCGCCTGTGCCCGGTGGTGCACATCGACGGCGCCGACATCGCCGTTGCGCAAGCAGGGCCGCAGACGCCGCTTGTCCATGCCGTGGCTGCTGCATCGGCGCCGGTGCAAGGTGCCACGACAGAAGCCACTCCCGCCAGTGAACTGCGCGAGGTGCCGCTGATCCGCCTGGCCTGGGCCCGCAGCGGCGACAAGGGCGACATCTCCAACATCGGCGTTATCGCGCGCACACCCCTGCTGCTGCACTTGCTGCGCGCGCAGCTCACCGAAGCCGCCGTCGCGGCCTACCTGGCGCATCTGGTCAAGGGCCGTGTGACGCGGTACGAGGTGCCCGGTGTCCATGCGTTCAATTTTGTCTGTGAACAGGCGCTGGACGGTGGCGGCATGCGCTCGATGCGCAATGACCCCCTTGGCAAGGGCATGGCGCAAATCCTGCTGTCCATGCCGGTTCACATTCCGGTGACGCTGCTGGCCCTGTGCAGCGCACCCTGAAACCCATCCCCCACCCTGGAGACTACCATGCAAGACCACACGCACAGCCCCAACCGCCGCGCACTCCTTGGCGCGCTGGCCGGCACCAGCATGCTGCCACTTCTGGCCCTGCCCGCGCGTGCCCAGGCCTACCCCAGCAAACCGATCCGGCTGGTGGTGGCCTTTGGCAGCGGCAGCGCCAACGACATCATCGCGCGCGACCTGGCGCGCCAGATGGCCGAAACACTGGGCCAGAGCGTCGTGGTCGAGAACCGCACCGGCGGCGGTGGTTCGGTCGGCACCGATGCCGTGGCCAAGGCGGCACCGGACGGTTACACCATCGGTCTGGGCACCAGTTCACAACTGGTGATGAACGTCGGCCTGTACAAGACACTTCCCTTCGATGTCGAGCGCGACCTCCGCTCCATTGGCCTGGTGGCGCGCACGCCGCTGGTGCTGGTGGCCAGCGCCAGCATGCCCAAGAGCCTCAAGGAACTGATCGCCCATGCCCGGGCCAACCCCGGCAAGGTGACCTACGGGTCGGGGGGCGCGGGCTCGATCAGTCACATCGTGGGCGAGTCATTCGCCAAGGCAGCCGACATCTCGCTGCTGCACGTTCCGTACAAAGGCAATGGGCCGGCATTGGTCGACCTTTCCGGCGGCCATGTGAACCTGCTCTTCGACGGTTTTGTGTCCTCCGCTCCGGTCGCCGCCCAGGGGCGCGCCACTTTGCTGGCGGTTTCGGGGCAGAAACGCAGTCCAGCCCACCCGGACGTGCCCACGTTCGCCGAACAAGGCCTGAGCAATTACGAGGCCACCACCTGGAACAACCTGTTCGCTCCTGCCCGGACGCCGCCCGAGGCCATCACCCGCCTCAACGATGCGCTCAACAAGGCGCTGGCCACCCAGACCATCAAGGACCGTCTGGCGCTGGGTGCGTCTGAGGTGCTCGGCCCGACCACACCCGAGCAGGCAGACGCCTTCGGGCAGGCCCAACGCGCAAGGTGGGTGCCTTTTGTGCGCGCGTTGGGTATCGATGCCGGTTGAGCACTGGCGCGCGGCCCGGGAACACAATCCGCAGGGGCACGCTCCGGATGCCGCGTAAGGCAGGCGCGCTGGGCAGGGCCGACCTCGGGCCCCTGTTGCTGGTCAACCTGGGTGTCGGCATGCACGCCATGATCTGGTACATGGCCAGCACGGTCATGCCCAGCGCGGTCCAGGACCTCGGCGCGGCCGACAGCATCAGCTGGGCCACCACGGTCTACCTGGTCACCACCATCCTGGGGGCAGTTGCCATGGCCGGGGCCAAAGCGCGGTTCGGCGCGTGGCGGGCGATGGTTGGCGCAGGCCTGCTGGTCTCGCTGGGCAGCCTCGCGGCGGCGGCGGCGCCGTCGATCGCCTGGGTGCTGGTCGGGCGCGCGCTGCAGGGCCTGGGCGAAGGCATGCTGGTGGCACTGAGTTATGCGCTGGTGCGCGAACTGTTCCACAACACCCAGGTGCCGAAGGTGTTCGGCATCCAGGCCGCCACGTGGGGTGTGGCGATCTTCCTTGGTCCTCTGGCCGGGGGCTGGCTGACCGAGGTCTGGTCCTGGCGCGCTGCGTTCATCGGCGCCGCCGCTCTGCCCTTGCCCATGCTGGCGATGGGCTCGAAAATACTGGCGCAGCACAACCAGGCGGCCGGGCCGCGACTGCCGGCGCCCTGGGGCCGGCTGCTGACGCTGGCTCTCGGTGTGATGGCCATCGGCGCCGCCGACCGGCCCGACACAGCCGCAAAGGGCGGCGCACTGCTTGTGGTGGGCATCGCCCTGATCACACTGGTGCTGGCCATCGACAGGCGGCGCGCACCGCACCTGTTCCCGACCTGCTTTCCGCGACTGCGTCACCCGGTGTCCCTGGGCCTGTGGGTGCTGCTGCTGATGCCGCTGGCGCAGGCGCCGGTTTATGTGTACGGGCCCTACATCCTGCAGATTTACCGCGGCCTGAGCCCCACATGGGCAGGGTACTTCGGCGCCACGCATGCGCTGGCATGGTCCGTCACCGCCATCCTGATGTCGCACCTGGCGCCACGCTTTCAGGGCCGGGCCATCGTCACCGGGCCGGCCCTCCTGACACTGGGTCTGGCGGGCCTGGCGCTGAGCACCGCCTCGCAGCCGCTGCCACTGGTGCTGGCATCGCTGGTGGTGGTGGGGGTGGGCTTCGGCGTGTGCAACATGTTCATCAACCAGCGCATCATGGCCAGCGTGCAGCCGGGCCAGGAGGACGAAACCGCAGGCGCGATCCCGACCTTGCAGGGCCTGGGCGGCGCCACCAGCGCTGCGCTGGCCGGCCTGGCCGGGAACGCGATCGGCCTGGACCGGGAACTGACTATGGATGTGGTGCGCCATGCCGCGCTGGCGCTGTACGGCGGCGGCGCGCTGCTGTCCTTGCTGGCCGTGTGGATGGCCTGGCGGTTCATGCAGGCGCTGTCCACGGGCGAAAGGGCCTGCACGTCGTAAGTAAATCAATCGTTTGATTTATTTGGTAGCATGCGCCCCATGACTGCCAAAACCGTAGACAGCCACCGGCCATTGCGCCAGGACGGCGAGTTATCGCGTGAGCGCCTGTTGCGGGTCGGCCTGGCCCTGTTTGCCCAGAAGGGATTCGAAAAGACATCCACACGCGAAATCGCCGAAGCCGCGCAAACCAACATTGCTGCGATCAGCTACTACTTCGGCGACAAGGCGGGGCTGTACCGCGCGGTGTTCTTCGAGTCCCAGGGCTCTCCGACCGAGGACATCGCCCGTTATGCCGACCCCAGGCTCTCGCTCGAAGACGCCCTGCGGGCGCTGTACGCCAGTTTTCTGGAGCCGCTCAGGCAGGGGGACATGGCGCGCCAGTGCATGAAGCTGCATGCGCGCGAAATGATCGAACCCACCGGCCTGTGGGAAGAGGAAATAGCCACCGGGATCCGCCCGATGCACGACGCGCTGGTGGCAGTTTTGTGCCGGCACTTCCATCTGCTGAAGGCCGACGACGATGTGCAGCGGCTTGCCGTCTGTATTGCCGGACTCGGCGTGCACATGCATGTGGGCCGCGACGTGACCGACACGATTGCACCGACCCTGAACACGCAACCCGAGTCGCTCGACCTGTGGGCCGATCGCCTGGTGATGTATGCCACCGCGATGGTGGCCGCCGAAGCGCAACGCCGCCAAGCCACCATGCGTCCACGCAAGACGCCCGCCCGATGAAAGACCCGATCCGCAACACCCTTCGCAACACCGCCATGCTGGTGGTCAGCCTTACGCTGGCTGCATGCGCCAACCTTGCGCCCCCGGCCGGCGAACGCGCGCGCCCTGTCGTGCAGGCCCCCGAGGCATGGCAGACCCCGCTCCCGCACAACGGCGCGCTGGGCGAACTCGCCCAGTGGTGGGCGCAGTTCCAGGACCCGCTGCTGAGCCAACTGGTGGCGGGCGCCCAGGAGGCCAGCCCCACAGTGGCGAGCGCCCGCTCCCGCATTGCGCAGGCGCGTGCCACCCTGGCCGGCACGCAGGCCGCACTGGGCCCGACACTCAACACTGTCGCCGGTGCCAGCCGCGGCCAGCAGGATGTCAACATGCCGGTTGCCACCAGCCTGTCGGCAGGGCTGCAGGCCCAATGGGAGATCGACCTTTTTGGTGGCGCAAGCGCCAACCGCGACGCCGCACAGGAACGCCTGCTTGGTGCTGCCGCTGCGTGGCATGACGCCCGGGTTGCGGTGGCCGCCGAAGTGGCCACCCAGTACACCAGCCTGCGCGCCTGCGAGGCGCAGGTGCTGCAATCCCGCGCCGACGCCCGCTCCCGGGGCGAAACCGCACGCCTCACGGCGCTGGCGGCCCAGGCCGGTTTCCAGGCGCCAGCCAGTGCCGCGCTGGCACGTGCCAGTGCGGCCCAGAGCAGCAGCCTGCTCACGCAGCAACGCGGGCAGTGCGACCTGGCCGTCAAGGCGCTCGCGGCGATGATTGCCTGGGACGAACCGGTGTTGCGCCAGCGCCTCGAAAGCGGCGCGGCGCGTTTGCCTCGGCCGGCGCAGATTGCCGTGCAGGTGGTGCCCGCGCAGTTGCTGGCGCAACGGCCCGATGTGGAGAGCGCCGCGCGCGAGGTGCTCGCCACGGGCGCCGAGATCACGCAGACGCGTGCCCAGCGCCTGCCGCGCATCAGCCTCGGGGGCAGCATCGGCGCGGCGCGGTTCTCCAGCGCCAACAGCAACAGCACGGGCAGCACCTGGAGCATCGGCCCGGTGACCGTGACGCTCCCGCTTTATGACGGTGGTGGACAGAACGCCCGGCTGATCTCGGCGCAGGCCCGCCACACCGAGGCGACAGCCCTGTATGCCGCGCGCCTGCGCACCGCAGTACGCGAAGTGGAAGACGCCTTGGTCAACCTGCAAAGCAGCGCCGACCGCAGCGCTGATGCGCAGGTTGCCACGGACGGCTTCACCGCCTCGTTCATGGCGACCCAGGCCCGCTACAACGGCGGGCTGGCCAGTCTGTTCGAGCTCGAAGACGCACGGCGCAGCGCAGTGCAGGCACAGAGCGCCCTGATCGACCTCCAGCGTGAACGCGTCACCGCGTGGATCGCGCTGTACCGCGCGCTCGGCGGCGGCTGGTCGATTGCCAGCACGGCCCCCGAAGACGTCCCGAAACCCTGACATCGCCCCGCGCACCACACGACCACCATGACCCCATCCCGCAGAACCATCTGGACAACCCTCGCACTGGCGCTGTTGTCGACCCTCGGCGCACTGGCACTGCATGCCCGTGCGACCGACGACAAGAAGCCCGCAGCAGTCGCCAAGGCCGCCCTGACCGTCACCGTGACCCAGGCCCAGAGCGCCAGCATCGCGGTGCGTATCGCTGCCAACGGCAATGTCACCGCCTGGCAGGAGGCCAGCATCGGCACCGAAACCAATGGGCTGCGCCTGGCGCAGGTGCTGGTGAATGTTGGGGATGTGGTCAAACCCGGGCAGGTGCTGGCCGTTTTTGCGCCCGAAACCATCCAGGCCGACATGGCGCAGGTCCGGGCCAGCGTCTCCGAGGCAGAGGCCACCCTGGCCGAGGCCCGTGCCAACGCCCAGCGCGCCCGCGACCTGCAGGCCTCTGGCGCGCTCAGCACCCAGCAGATCAACCAGTACGTCACCGCCGAACACACCGCCCAGGCGCGGCTCGAAGCCCAGCAGGCGATGGCGAAGGTGCAGCAGTTGCGCCTGGCCCAGACCCAGGTGCTGGCACCGGACCAGGGAATCATCTCGGTCCGCAGCGCCACGGTCGGTGCGGTGTTGCCTGCCGGGCAGGAGCTGTTTCGCATGATCCGCCAGGGGCGCCTGGAATGGCGCGCCGAAGTCCCTGCCGCCGACCTCGGATCGATCAAGGCCGGGCAGGCGGTGCTGGTGACAGCCCCGAACGTGGCGCCCATCAAGGGCAAGGTCCGGATGGTGGCGCCCACGGTAGACCCACAGACCCGCAACGGCCTGGTGTACGTGGACCTGCCCCAGCCCGGCGCGGCAAAGGCCGGCATGTTCGCGCGCGGAGAGTTCGATATCGGCGTCGGTTCGGCCCTGACGCTGCCCCAAAGCGCGGTCCTGCTGCGCGACGGGTTCAGTTACGTGCTGCGTGTCGGCGCCGACTCCAAAGTGACCGAGACCAAAGTGCGTGTCGGACGGCGCTCCGGCGACCGGATCGAGATCGTCGATGGCCTGGCGCCCGACGCGCGCGTGGTGGCCTCGGGCGGCGGCTTCCTGGGTGATGGCGACACGGTGCGGGTGGTGGCTAAATGAACGTCTCGGCCTGGTGCATCCGCAACCCGATCCCGTCGGTGCTGCTTTTCATCATGCTCTCGCTCGGGGGCCTGATGGGCTTCAAGGCGATGAAGGTGCAGCAGTTCCCCGACATCGACCTGCCCACGGTCACGGTGAGCGCGTCTCTGCCTGGCGCGGCGCCGGCGCAGCTCGAAACCGAGGTGGCACGCAAGATCGAGAACTCGATCGCCTCGGTGCAGGGCCTCAAACACATCTACACCAAGCTGCAGGACGGCAGTGCCATCATCACGGCGGAGTTCCGGCTGGAAAAACCGACACAGCAGGCGGTGGACGACGTCCGCGACGCGGTCTCGCGGGTGCGCTCCGATCTGCCCGCCGACATGCGCGACCCGGTGATCGCCAAGATGGAGCTCTCGGGCTCCCCTATCCTGACCTACACCGTGGCGTCGGCACGCATGGACGACGAGGCGCTGAGCTGGTTTGTCGACAACACCGTGACCAAGGCCATCCTGGGTGTGCGCGGCGTGGGGGCGGTGTCGCGGGTGGGCGGCGTCACGCGGGAGGTCCGCGTGGAGATCGATCCGGCCCGCCTGCAGGCGCTGGGTGCCACCACCGCCGACATCTCGCGCCAGTTGCGCCAGATCCAGCAGGACGCGTCGGGCGGGCGCACCGACGTGGGCGGCGCCGAGCAGTCGGTGCGCACGCTCGCCACAGTGCACTCGGCCGACCAACTGGCCCGCATGGACATTGCTTTGGCCGACGGGCGGCGCATCCGCCTGGACCAGGTCGCCAGCGTGGCTGACACCGTGGCCGAGCGGCGCTCCGCGGCTTTGCTCAACGGCAAACCGGTGGTGGGGTTCGAGATCACGCGCACCCGTGGCGCCGGAGAGATCGATGTGGCGGCCGGTGTAAGAAGCGCGTTGGAAACGCTCAAGCTCAAACATCCCGACATCACGGTCACCGAGGCCTTCAATTTCGTCGATCCAGTGCAGGAGAATTTTGACGGCTCGATGCTGCTGATGT
The DNA here is from genome assembly GCA_945861785.1 of Rhodoferax sp. OV413. Classification (GTDB taxonomy): domain Bacteria; phylum Pseudomonadota; class Gammaproteobacteria; order Burkholderiales; family Burkholderiaceae_C; genus CAISIP01. The sequence goes on from CAMAWD010000012.1 coordinate 93,954, forward strand.
ACGAAGGCGCGGCCTTGGCGGTGCTGGTGGTGTGGCTGTTCCTGCGCAACTGGCGCGCCACGCTGGTGGCCGCCACTGCCCTGCCGCTGTCGGTACTGCCGACGTTTGCAGTCATGTACCTGTTCGGCTTCACGCTCAACGTCGTGACGCTGCTGAGCCTGTCCCTGGTGGTGGGCATTTTGGTGGACGACGCCATCGTCGAGATCGAGAACATCATGCGCCACCTGCGCATGGGCAAGACGCCCTACCAGGCGGCGATGGAAGCCGCCGACGAGATCGGTCTGGCGGTGATCGCAACCACCTTCACGCTGATCGCGGTGTTCCTGCCCACCGCCTTCATGGCCGGTGTGCCGGGCAAGTTTTTCGTGCAGTTTGGCTGGACGGCAGCGATATCGGTCTTCTTCTCACTGGTGGTGGCCCGCATGCTCACGCCGATGATGGCGGCCTACATCCTCAAGCCGCCCAAGAGTGGCCACCACGAGCCGGCCTGGTCGCGCCACTACATGATCTGGGTGCAATGGTGCCTGAAGCACCGCATCCTGACCACATTGGCCGCCCTCGTGTTCCTGGTCGGCTCGTTCTCGGTGGTGCCCTTGTTGCCCACCGGTTTCATCCCGCCCGACGACCTGTCGCAGACCCAGGTCAACATCTCCTTGCCGCCGGGAAGCTCCCTGGGCCAGACGCTGGCCGCAGCCGAACAGGCGCGTGAACTGGTGCAGAAGAACCCCCACGTCAAACTGGTCTACACAGCGGTTGGCGGCGGCGCCACCGGTGGCGATCCATTTGCCATGGGCGGTGCGTCCGAGGTTCGCAAGGCCACGCTCACCATCAATATGACGCCGCGAAGTGAGCGCGGCGGCATCAGCAAACAGACGATCGAAGGCCAGCTGCGCGAGGCCCTGGTGGTGTTGCCCGGGGCGCGTGTCAACGTCGGTTTCGGTGGTTCTTCCGAAAAGTACGTGCTGGTGCTGGCCGGCGAGGACGGCCGCGTGTTGCTCGAACATGCACGCCAGGTCGAGCGCGAACTGCGCGCCCTGCCCGGCATCGGCAGCGTCACCTCCACCAGCAGCCTGGTGCGCCCGGAGTTGATCGTGCGACCCGACTTTGCGCGCGCCGCCGACCAGGGGGTCACATCGGCCGCCATCGCCGAGACCCTGCGTATTGCCACCGCCGGCGACTACGACCAGGGCCTGGCCAAACTCAACCTGTCGCAACGCCAGGTGCCGGTGGTGGTGAAACTCGCCGCTGACGCCCGCACCGACCTCGACCTGCTGTCGCGCCTGTCGGTGCCCGGCAAACACGGCCCGGTGCAGTTGGGCAATGTCGCCAGTTTCGCCATCGACAGCGGGCCGGCGCAGATCGACCGTTATGACCGCCAGCGCAACATCAACTTCGAGATCGAACTCAACCAGCAGCCGCTGGGTGAAATCCAGGCGCTGGCGCTGGCGCTGCCCAGCATCAGGAACCTGCCGGCCGGCGTGACCCAGACCACGGTCGGTGATGCCGAAGCCATGACCGAGCTGTTCAACAGCTTTGGCCTTGCCATGCTGACCGGCGTGTTGTGCATCTACGTGGTGCTGGTGCTGCTGTTCAAGGACTTCGTGCAGCCCGCCACCATCCTGGGCGCGCTGGTGTTGTCGGTGCCAGGCGCCATCCTGGCGCTTTTCATCACCCAGACCGCGCTGTCCATGCCCTCGATGATCGGCCTGATCATGCTGATGGGGATTGCCACCAAGAACTCCATCCTGCTGATCGAATACGCCATCATGGCGCGGCGCGACCTTGCCATGTCTCGGGTGCAGGCGGTGCTCGATGCCTGCCACAAACGGGCCCGGCCGATCGTGATGACAACCATCGCCATGGGTGCGGGCATGCTGCCGATCGCGCTGGGTTGGGGCAACGATCCGAGCTTCCGTGCGCCGATGGCCATCGTGGTGATCGGCGGGCTGATCACCTCCACCTTCCTGAGCCTGCTGGTGATCCCGGTGCTGTTTACCTATGTGGACGATCTGGTGCAGTGGTTGCTGCGGCGCGTGCGCAAGTCGCCGGCTCCTTTGGTCGCACCTGCCGTGGCGCAAGGCCACTGAGGCTGACGAACCGGCAATACGGCACGCCAGCCACCAACCCCAGTTCACGCGCACCCCATGGCCTTCCCGCTCGGCCCCGATGGTCCGGGCTGCCTCTCAGGGCGAACGGTGCAGGCGTGGCGCCGCCAGGGCCGCCAGGTTGTCGGCCACAGCGGCGTCAAGATCGCGCCAACGCCCGGCCAGCCCGGCGTCGGCCAGCCCCTTGCGCAGCGCCAGCAGGTCCTTGACGCTGGGCGCCACCTTGATCTGCGCGATGGCCGCTGCGGTGTTGCCGGCCTTGACCAGCGCCAGCACCTTGCCGGCCCAGACATGTGCATGTGCCATGGTGTGTCCCCCGTCGGATGGAAACCGTGACTGTAGCAAGCGCTACCATGGGCGATGCGCAAAACTTTTCAGATCCATATCGAAGGCAAGAACCGTGACCGGGTTCTGGACGCCATCAAACACGACATCCGCAAGTACCTGCAACGGGAACGCCGCCGGCCGGTGCCCGAAGGCGCGCAGTTCTGGGATTTCGACTGCCGGTTCGGCCTGACCCAGGACAGCGCCGAGGTGGTGCTGGAGTCACAGATCAAGTCGCGCATCGACGCTGCCGCGGCCGATGGCGCAGAAAAGTTCTACCTTGAGATCCTGGCCAAGCCGGGCGTGCGCGCGCCGCGCCCGGTGCAAGCCACCGAGACCGACCCACCGGCCACACCACCAGCGACCCCGGACGGGGCATAAGCCGGCAGCATCCGGCGCGGTCGCATTGGGCGGTCGCCTCTGCGGCCCGGGTGGGCCGGCTCAGCCAGAAGCCAGGGCGCGCGCCGTTGCGGCACGCAATTTGTCCTTCTTGCTGGGGCGCTTGCCTTTGATGCCCCCAGTACCGGGCACCGGTGCCAGATCGGGTGGCAACTCCTCCCAAGCCGGGGTCAGCAAGCCGAGTGCAGCAAGCCGGGGTCAGGTCTCAATACTCATCACGCAAGCCGTGAAGCCGGGGTCAGAAGCCGGGGTCAGGTCTTGTGAAGCCGGGGTCAGGTCTTGTATTGCAACATTTCCAACAAGGCCTTCGGGGTGGCAATGCAAAGCAGAACCTCTTTCATCGTCCAGCAAGACCAAACCTTGCCCCACCCACGGTGCCAGCGATGCCGCGTGATGTTGCAATACAAGACCTGACCCCAGCGACCATGCAAGACCTGACCCCAACGACCCGCCCCTGCCAAAGCGATCCGTCAGACGATCATTCAACAAGGCCTTCGGGGTGGCAATGCAGAGCAGAACCTCTTTCATCGTCCAGCAAAACCAAACCTTGCCCCGCCCGCGGTGCCAGCGATGCCACGTGATGTTGCAATACAAGACCTGACCCCAACGACCCATGCCACGTGATGTTGCAATACAAGACCTGACCCCAACGACCCGTGACCCCAACGACCCGCCGAGACCGACCCACCGGCCACACCACCAGCGACCCCGGACGGGGCATAAGCCGGCAGCGTCCGGCGCGGTCGCATTGGGCGGTCGCCTGTGAGGCCCGGGTGGGCCGGCTCAGCCAGAAGCCAGGGCGCGCGCCGTTGCGGCACGCAATTTGTCCTTCTTGCTGGGGCGCTTGCCTTTGATGCCTCCAGTACCGGGCACCGGTGCCAGATCGGGTGGCAACTCCTCCTGCCCGGGCTCGAATCCGGGTGCTGTTTCGCGCGGCAACACCATGTGCTGGCGCTTTTCGATCAGGCGAAAGTGCGCCTCGGTCTGGGCGCTGACGAAGCTGACCGCCAGGCCGTCTTCGCCGGCACGGCCGGTACGGCCGATGCGGTGCACGTAGTCGATGGCGGAACGTGGCAGGTCGTAGTTCACCACCACCGGCAACTGGGCGATGTCGATGCCGCGCGCAGCAAGGTCGGTGGTGACCAGCACATCCCACTGGCCGGCCTTGAACTCGGCCAGTACCTGGGCCCGGGCACCCTGGGCCATGCCACCGTGAAAAGGGGTTGCAAACAGGCCTGCCTTGTACAGTTTCCAGGCCACGTGCTGGGCCGCGTATTGTGTGGCGACGAACACCAGCACCCGGTGCCAGCCCTGCTCCTGCACCAGATGGCGCAGCAACTCGGTGCGCCGGCCCGGATCCACGGCGATCACGCGTTGTTCGATCACCGGTTGCTGGCCGGTCGGAGCGTCCGGCACGTCGACGCGCACCGGATCGCGCAACAGCGAAGCCGCCAGGGCCTGCACCTGCGGGCCGAGCGTCGCGGAGAAAAACAGGTTCTGGCGCTGCGCGGGCAGCAGGGCCAGCAGCGGGCCGACTTCATCGGCAAAACCGAGCTCGAGCAGCCGGTCGGCCTCGTCCAGCACCAGCAGCTGCACGTCGGACAGGCGCAGCGCGTTGTGGCCGAGCAGGTCGAGCAATCGCCCGGGCGTGGCCACCACCACGTCGGCGCCCCCGCGCAGACCCATCATCTGGGGATTGACCGACACCCCGCCAAACAGCACCGCGACCTTCAGGGCCTGCGGCAGGTGCTGCGCCAGGCTGCGCACCACTTCACCCACCTGGGCCGCCAGTTCCCGCGTGGGCACCAGCACCAGCGCGCGGACCCGCCGCGGCGTGTGTGCGCCGCCGCTCTGCAGGCGCTGGAGCAGCGGCAGTACATAGGCCACCGTCTTGCCGGAGCCGGTCTGCGCCTGCACCGCCATGTCGCAGCCCTGCAGCACCAGGGGAATGGCCTGCAATTGCACCGCGGTCGGCGCTTCAAGACCGAGCAAGCGGACGGCAAGCAGCAGCGCAGGGGAGAGGCCCAGAGGTTCAAAAGACATGGCGTATTGTGGGTGGTGGTGGCGTCACCCCTTTGTTGGCTGGCGCAAGGGCCTCTGCCCCAGCGCCAGAGCAGCACCGGCCCACAGCGCCACCGCCGACAACACAAATCCACGGGCCAGGCCACCCGGCCCGTCAGACACCCAGCCGATCATGGTCGGCCCGACGATCTGGCCAGCCGCAAAGACGATCGTGAAGGCTGCGATACCGGCGGCCCATTGCGCCGGCGGCAGGTTGTGCCGCACCAGCGCCGTGGTGGATGCCACGAGCGACAGGAACACCGCGCCGAACAACAGGCCGGACAGCAGCACCAGCGCCCAGGCATTGCTGAGCGCCGGCAGGATGGTGGCCACGCCCAGCAGCGCATTGAGCAACGCCAGTGGCCGACCATCCCGGTAGCGGTCGAGCAGCCAGGCCCACAGGCGCGGCGACACCATCACCGCCACGCCCAGCAAAGCATAAAACACGGTGATGCGGGTGGCCGACTGGCCCTGTTCCCGCAGCAGGGCCACGACGAAGGTCATGTAACCGATGTAACCCACACCGAACATGCCGTAGGCGGCGAGCGCACATGCGAAACGCCGCACCTGCAGCGGCGCCGCGGGTGCGGCACCTGGCATATTGGCGCCCACCACCTGGCCGCCAAGGCGGGCCAGTTGCGCCAACGGCCAGCGAAGCACCGCAGCGCCGGCAAAACACAACACCGCCAGCGCCGCCCAACCCCAGGCCCAGGCATGCGGCTGGCTGGCTGCCGCCTGCAACACAACCGGCATCACCAGCGCCGACAAGGTGATGCCCAGGCCGGTGCCGCCGTAATACACCCCGATCAACAAACCACCGCGTGCCGGGTCGGTGGCACCGAGACGCGCCGCCATCAATCCGCCGGTGGCGAACACCATGGCACTGGCGACACCCACGGCCAGCCTTTGCAGCAGCCAGATGGTGGTGTCGGTGAACAGGCCGCTCAGCGCCATCAGCACGCTGGCCAGCATACTTCCAGCCATCAGCACCGCGCCGGGACTGAAGCGCCGCAACAGCGCCGGTGTGGCGAGCGCCCCGAGCAGGTACCCTGCCGCATTGCTGGTGTTCATGGCGCCCGCCAGCGCATACGACCAACCGAGGTCGGCGCGCATCGGTGGCAACAACAGGCCGTAGGCAAAACGGGCCAGGCCCAGCGACAACGCCGCACCCAGCGACAATCCGATCGCAATGCGCAGGGTGGGCAGGTTGTTTTGCGTCATGCCGGCGACGGATTGGAGACGGGGGCACGTGTTGGTGGCATGGCCCCGGGAGTATCCCATTGGGGCTGCACTAGAATCGCGCTCTTTCCCTGCGCCAACCCGGCCCGCAGCACCTGCGGGGCCGGTGGCCACCCTACCACCACATGCCAGCCGTCTGCGCCATCGATTTCGGCACGTCCAACTCGGCCATTGCCTTGCCGCAGAAGGGCGAAGGCGTGCGCCTTGTGGAACTCGAAAACGGCCAGATCACGATGCCCACGGCGGTGTTCTACGCGGTCGAGGGCCTGGCAGCGTTTGAAGAACCCCATCTTCACTTTGGTCGCGCCGCGATCGCCGCCTATGTGGAAGGGATCGAGGGCCGCCTGATGCGCTCGATGAAGAGTATCCTGGGCTCCACTCTGGCCGACCAGGCCACCGACGTCGGCGGCGGGCGCTCGGTGCGTTACCTCGATGTGGTGGGTGCTTACCTGCGCCACCTCAAGGCCACGGCGGAGCGCGAGGCCGGGCGGGCACTCACCCATGTGGTTCTGGGGCGCCCGGTGTTCTTCGTCGACGACGACCCCGAACGCGACGCCGCGGCACAGAAGGCATTGGCGCAGGCAGCGCGCAACGTGGGGTTCAGCGAGATCAGTTTCGAGTACGAGCCCATCGCTGCGGCGCTGGATTTCGAGACCACCATCGACCGCGAACAGGTGGTGCTGGTGGCCGACATAGGTGGTGGCACTTCAGACTTTTCACTGGTGCGTGTCGGGCCGCAGCAGCGCCTGCGGGTGGACCGGCGCGCCGACATCCTGGCCAACCACGGCGTGCATGTGGCTGGCACCGACTTCGACCGCCACATCGAACTGGCGCACATCCTGCCGGCCTGCGGTTACGGCGGTGTCGGCCCGACCGGGCGCGAGGTGCCGAGCAAGGTGTATTTCGACCTGGCGACCTGGCACCTGATCAACACCGTCTACGGGGCTGGCCGGGTGGCCGAGCTCAAGCAGATGAAGAGTTTCTACGCCGACCTGCGGCAACACACCCGGCTGATGAACGTGGTGCAGCAGCGGCTGGGCCATGCGCTGATTGGCCAGGCCGAGGCGGCAAAGATCGCGGTGGCAGAAGGCGGCGACACCCGGATCGACCTGTCGCTGGTCGATGCGGGCCTGCAGGTGCTGGTGCAGGCGTCGGACGTGATCGAGGCCATCGACTCCGATTTCGGGCAGATCGTGGCCGCAGCGGACGAGACGCTGGCACAGGCCGGTATTGCACGCGAACAGGTCGGCGCGCTGTATTTCACCGGCGGCTCTACCGGCCTGCTGCCGCTGGCGGCACGCATCGCGGCGTGTTTTCCGCAGGCGCAGGTGGTGCGCGGCAACCGCTTTTCCAGCGTGGCCCAGGGGCTGGGCATCCACGCGCAACGCGTGTTCGCCTGAAGCCGCGTTAAACTCGACTGGGCGCTTGCTGGTGCCTTGCGGGCTGGTCGTCGCGTTGTCGGGCCTTTGGATGACCCGGCTCTACCCACCCGCGAATTTTGATGGCCCGGTCCTGTAGCGTCTGACCCCGAACGCCCGCAGGCTGAGCCTCAACCCGCCAGCAGTGCCGCGTTGCCGCCGGCCGCCGTGGTATTGATGGTGACGGTCTGCTCGGCGCAGAACCGGTAGAGGTAGTGCGGCCCGCCGGCCTTGGGGCCGGTGCCCGACAGGCCTTCGCCACCGAATGGCTGTACCCCCACCACCGCACCAATCTGGTTGCGGTTGATGTAGACATTGCCCACATGCGCCGCGCGTGCCAGCGCCTGGGCCCGGCTGTCGATGCGGGTCTGGATACCGATCGTCAGGCCATACCCCAGCGCGTTGATCTGCGCAATCACGTCCAGCGGGTCGCCGCTCCAGCGCACGATATGCAGCACAGGGCCGAAGATCTCCTGCTGCATGTCGGCGATGCGGGCAACTTCGAAGGCCTGGGGCGCCAGCAGGTGGGCCGTGGTGCTGGCCACCGGTGCAGACGCTGCATCTCCCAGCAGGGGTTTGGCCTCCCGATGCAGGCGCTGCAGATTGCCGCCGATGCCCTCGAATGCTTCTGCGTCGATGACCGGACCGACGTCAGTCGCGAGGTCGGCCGGGTCGCCAGCAACCAGTTCCCTGGCTGCACCGCGGACCATCTCGATCACGTGGTCGGCAATCTCGGCATGCACACACAGCAGGCGCAGCGCCGAGCAACGCTGGCCGGCGCTGCGAAACGCGCTTTGCACCACCGCGTCGCTGACCTGCTCGGGCAGGGCGGTGGAGTCGACCACCATGGCATTGATGCCACCGGTCTCGGCGATCAGCGGCACGATCGGGCCGTCCTTGGCAGCGAGGGCACGGTTGATGATCCTGGCAACCTGGGTGGAGCCGGTGAACACCACGCCGGCCACGCCAGGCGCGGCCACCAGCGCCGCACCGACCGTGTCGCCGGGGCCGTGCAGCAGTTGCAATGCAGCCTGCGGCACACCGGCAGCATGCAGCAGGCGCACCGCCTCCAGCGCTACGCCCGGCGTCTGCTCGGCCGGTTTGGCCAGCACGGTGTTGCCGGTGGCGAGCGCCGCCGCGACCTGCCCCATGAAAATTGCCAGCGGGAAGTTCCACGGGCTGATGCAGACCCAGGGGCCGCGCGCCACCAGGCGCAATTCGTTCGACTCGCCGGTCGGCCCGGGCATTGCCATCGGGGCCATGATGCGGCTTGCTTCATTGGCGTAGTACCGCAGGAAGTCCACCGCCTCGCGCACCTCGGACACCGCATCGCCCCAGGTTTTGAAGGCTTCGCGCACCAGCAGCGCACAAAAGCGCGGCATTTGCTGTTCCAGTGCATCGGCGGCGCTGCGCAACGCCGCCGCACGGTCTGCGACGTCGGTCCTGCTCCAGGTTTTGTAGCAGGCCACACTGCCGGCCACGGCGTCCGGGATGGCAGCCAGGACGGCCTGCGGCACAAACGGCGCCACCACCGAACGGTAAGCCGCCAGCAGCGGCTCGCGCATCGACGCCACCGTCAGGTCCAGGCCGGCGCTGTTGCGCCGTGCGGTGCCAAACAGGTCGGGTGGCAGTGGCAGCGCGCTTTGCGCCTCCAGGCGCAAAGGCGAAATGAGCAGTTCGTCCATGCCCACCGACTCGTCGGCCAGCTGGTGCACGAAGGAGGAGTTGGCGCCGTTCTCCAGCAGCCGGCGCACCAGGTAGGCCAGCAGGTCCTTGTGGGCGCCCACTGGTGCATAGACACGGCAGGCGATCAACGGGTTCTTCAGGACTTCGCGGTAGATACCTTCGCCCATGCCGTGCAGGCGCTGCAGCTCGAACGGCGCGCCGGATTTCGCGGCCATCTGCAGGATGGCTGCGACCGTGGCGGCGTTGTGGGTCGCAAACTGCGGGTAGACCGCGTCCGGCGCCTCCAGCAGTGCGCGCGCACAGGCCAGGTAGGCCACGTCGGTGTGGTGCTTGTGGGTGAACACCGGGTAATGCGCCAGCCCCATCTCCTGGGCGCGTTTGATCTCGGCGTCCCAGTAGGCCCCCTTGACCAGCCGGCACATCAGCCGGATGTGGTGCTGGCGCGCCAAGCCGGCAACATGTGCGATCAACTCCAGCGCGCGCGTCTGGTAGGCCTGCATCGCCAGGCCGAATCCGCTCCAGCGTGGGCACTGCCGCGCCACCCGGCCGGCCAGGGCGTCAAACACCACGAGCGACAACTCCAGGCGATCAACCTCCTCGGCGTCGATGGTGAGGTTGATGTTGGCGCTGGCGGCCTGTTCGCACAGTCCCCACACGCGCGGCACCAGCTCGGCCATGACACGCGCCTGGTGCGCGTCTTCGTAACGCGGGTGCAGGGCGCTGAGCTTGATCGAGATGCCGTCGTTCTTCTCGCATGCGCCGGCGCCGTTGGCCCCCTTGGCAAGCGCACGGATCGCGTTCTGGTAACTCGCCCGGTACTTGAGCGCGTCGGCATCGGTGCGGGCGCCCT